>JBBRMA010000019.1:0-98735 GCA_038231075.1 Myxococcales bacterium
ATGTGCGCGGCGAAATTCTTGAGTTGAAGAACACCATCAACACCATGGTCGATCAGCTCTCGTCGTTCGCCTCGGAAGTGACCCGCGTCGCGCGCGAGGTCGGCACCGAAGGAAAGCTCGGCGGGCAGGCCTACGTGAAGGGCGTCGCCGGCACCTGGAAGGACCTGACCGACAACGTCAACTCAATGGCGTCGAACCTGACTTCTCAGGTGCGCAATATCGCGGAAGTCACGACCGCGGTGGCCAACGGTGACTTGTCGAAGAAGATCACGGTGGATGTGCAGGGCGAAATTCTTGAGTTGAAGAACACCATCAACACCATGGTTGACCAGCTCAGCTCGTTTGCATCGGAAGTCACCCGCGTCGCTCGCGAAGTCGGCACCGAAGGAAAGCTCGGCGGGCAGGCGGTCGTGAAGGGCGTCGCCGGCACCTGGAAGGACCTGACCGACAACGTCAACTCAATGGCGACGAATCTAACGACCCAGGTGCGCGGCATCGCCAAGGTCGTCACCGCCGTCGCCAACGGCGATTTGAAGCGCAAGCTGGTGGTCGAGGCCAAGGGCGAAATTGCTGAGTTGGCCGATACCATCAATGGAATGATTGATACCCTCGCGGTCTTCGCCGACCAGGTGACCACCGTCGCCCGCGAAGTCGGCATCGAGGGAAAGCTCGGCGGTCAGGCCCGCGTCCCGGGAACGGCCGGCATCTGGCGCGACCTGACCGACAACGTCAACCAGCTCGCAGCAAATCTAACGACCCAGGTTCGCGCCATTGCCGAAGTCGCCACCGCGGTGACCAAGGGCGACCTGACCCGCTTCGTGACGGTGTCCGCGCAGGGCGAAGTCGCCGCCCTGAAGGACAACATCAACGAGATGATCCGCAACTTGAAGGACACGACGCGGAAGAACACCGAGCAGGACTGGCTGAAGACGAACCTCGCCAAGTTCACCCGCGTGCTGCAGGGCCAGCGCGATCTGTTGACCGTCTCAAAAGTGATTCTGTCCGAGCTCGCGCCGCTGGTCGATGCGCAGCACGGCGTCTTCTACATCGCTGAGAAGGTCGAGGACGACACCGTCCTCAAGCTGCTCGCTTCCTATGCTTATCGAGAGAGGAAGGGTCTCTCCAACGTCTTTAGGATCGGCGAAGGCCTGGTCGGTCAGTGCGCCTTGGAGAAGGAGGCAATCCTCCTCAGCGACGTTCCTCACGACTATATCCGCGTCTCGAGCGGCCTGGGTGAGTCGGTCCCCGCCAATATCGTCGTCCTGCCGGTGTTGTTCGAAGGCGATATCAAGGCCGTGATTGAGTTGGCCTCGTTCCACCGCTTCAGCGAGGTGCACCTCGCCTTCCTCGAGCAGTTGACCGAGTCGATCGGCATCGTGCTCAACACCATCGCCGCCAACATGCGGACGGAGGCGCTGCTCAAGCAGTCGCAGGCGCTCACCGAGGAGCTGCGCAAGCAGCAGGAGGAGCTGACCGAGACCAACAAGCGGCTCGAGCAGCAGGCCAACTCGCTGCAGCAGTCCGAGGAGCTGCTCAAGGCCCAGCAAGAGGAGCTGCGGTCCACCAACGAGGAGCTGCAGGAGAAGGCGCGCCTGCTCTCGGAGCAGAAGGCCGAGGTCGAGCGCAAGAACCTCGAGGTCGAGCAGGCCAAGAAGGCCCTCGAAGAGAAGGCCGAGCAGCTCGCCCTGACGTCGAAGTACAAGAGCGAGTTCCTCGCCAACATGAGCCACGAGCTGCGCACGCCGCTCAACTCCTTGCTCATCCTCTCGCAGACGCTGTCCGACAACGTCGAGGGCAACCTCAGCGGCAAGCAGGTCGAGTACGCGAAGACGATTCACGCTTCCGGCGCCGACCTGCTCGAGCTCATCAACGACATCCTCGACCTCTCGAAGATCGAGTCGGGAACGATGGCCGTGGACGTGGGCCCGCTGCGGTTCGGCGACCTGCGCGGCTTCGTGGACAGGACCTTCCGGCAGGTGGCCGACAAGAAGGGCCTCGAGTTCGAGATCGTGCTCGGCGAGAACCTGGTCCCCGAGATGGAGACCGACGCCAAGCGGCTGCAGCAAGTTCTCAAGAACCTGCTCTCGAACGCCTTCAAGTTCACCGAGCAGGGCAAGGTCGAGATGTCGATCCGGGTCGCCAAGACCGGCTACAGCCCCGACCACCCGATCCTCAACTCCGCCAAGGCAGTCATCGCCTTCGCGGTGAGCGACACGGGCATCGGCATCCCGCGCGAGAAGCACCAGATCATCTTCGAGGCGTTCCAGCAGGCCGACGGCACCACCTCGCGCAAGTACGGCGGCACGGGCCTCGGTCTGTCCATCAGCCGCGAGATCGCGCGCCTCCTCGGCGGCGAGATCAGGCTCGAGTCCGAGCCGGGCAAGGGCAGCCTCTTCACCTTGTACCTGCCGGTCCACTACGTCGCGATGCCGCGCCAGAGCGTCGGCGCGAGCGTGGCGGTGGCGGCGGCGCAGGCTGCTGCTGCGGCGGCGGGCGGAGTTGGCGCGATGGCCACCACCACGGTGCAGGTCTCGGCGCCGGCGGCGGTGGTCAGCGAGCTGGCCGCTCCGGCCATCTCGCTCATCGACGATCGCGACACCATCCTGCCCGGCGATCGCGTGCTCCTCCTGGTCACCAAGGTGCCGCAGGTCGCCGAGGTGCTGCACGAGTCGGCCAACAAGACCGAGCTCAAGCTGCTGGTCGAGAGCGACGTCGAGTTGGCGATGGAGACGGCGCGCGACGCCAGGCCCACGGCCATCGCCATCGATCTGGGGCTGCCCGAGAACGCAGGCTGGGTGCTGCTCGATCGCCTGAAGCACGACGGCGAGACGCGGCACATCCCGGTCGAGGCGCTGGGCGGCAAGAACGCCCGCGCCAAGGCGCTGCGCGGTGGAGCCATCGGCCACGTCGCCGACGTCACGGGTCCGGAGCAGGCGCTCAAGGCGGTGGGGGAGATCACGGGCTTCCTCGACCGGGGCGCGCGCCAGCTCTTGATCGTCGAGGACGACGAGACGCACCGCAAGGCGCTGCTCGAGCTGGTCGGCACCGACGGCGTGCAGATCACCGCGGTGGGCACGGCGGCGGAGGCGCTGCACGCGCTGGCCAAGAGCCGGTTCGACTGCGCCATCATCGACCTCGGCCTGCCCGACATGAACGGGCTCGAGCTGCTGAGCAAGATCAAGAGCGACGCGCAGCTGATGGAGCTGCCCATCATCGTCTCCACCGGCCGCGAGCTCTCGCACGCCGATGAGCGCTCGCTGCGGCAGATGGCCGAGGCCATCGTCATCAAGGACGGCGGCTCACCCGAGCGCCTCTTGGAGGAGACGTCGATCTACCTGCACCGCGCGCCGGCCAGCCTGCCGGAGTCCAAGCGCCGGCTGCTCGACCGCGCCCGCGAGCGCGACCCGCTGCTCCTTGGCCGCAAGGTCCTGGTGGTGGACGACGACGTCCGCAACATCTTCGCGCTCACCACCGTGCTCGAGCGGTACGGCATCGACGTGGCGTTCGCCGAAGGCGGGCGCGAGGGCATCGATCTGCTCACCAAGCGCGGCGACCTCGACCTGATCCTGATGGACGTGATGATGCCGGAGATGGACGGCTACCAGGCGATGAAGGAGATTCGCGGGGTGGAGAAGTGGGTCGATCTGCCCATCATCGCGCTGACCGCGAAGGCGATGAAGGGCGACCGGCAGAAGTGCATCGACGCGGGCGCCTCCGACTACATCACCAAGCCCGTGGACACCGAGAAGCTCCTCTCGCTCATGCGCGTGTGGCTCCACACCAAGGACGGGAGCAATGGGAAGCCCCGAGCTTGAGCTGATCGAGGTCGACCTGCTGCTGGAAGGCGTCCAGCGGCAGTTTGGCCTCGACCTGCGCGGATACTGCCGGCCGACGCTCTTGCGCCGGCTGCGGGCGCTCGTGCGCGCAGAGGGGCTGCCGTCGATCTCGGCGCTGCAGGCAGAGGTGCTGCACGACGAGGGCTCGCTCGACAAGCTCTTGCGGGTCTCCGCCGGACAGCGCGCCGAGCTCTTCGACGACCCCGACTTCTACCTGGCGTTCCGGCGCAAGATCATCCCCGTCCTGCGCACGCACCCGACCGCCCGCGTCTGGGTGGCCGGCTGCGGCGCGGGCGAGGCGGCCTGGTCGCTCGCGATGGTGCTCGACGAGGAGGGTCTGCTCGGCCGCTCGCGCATCTACGCGACCGACGCCACCGAGGCGGTGCTGCAGACCGCGCGCACCGGGGCCCTGGCGGTGCACGACGCCGCCGCCGAGGGCCGCTGGCTCCGGGCGGGCGGCGAAGGCTCGCTCTCGCGCCACCTGATCGAGGACCGCGGCACCGTGCAGGTGAAGCCGGCGCTCAAGGCGGCCGTCTTTTTCGCCCAGCACAACCTCGCGACCGACGGCGCCTTCAACGAGTTCAACGTGGTGCTGTGCAGAAACGTCCTGCTCTCGTTCAACCGCACGCTGCACAATCGCGTCCACACGCGGCTGCACGAGAGCCTGGGCCGCTTCGGCGTGCTCGGGCTTGGGCGCAAGGAGTCGCTCACGCGCACGCCGCACGCGGCGGAGTACGAAGAGGTCGAGGGCGGCGGGCGGCTCTACCGGAGGCTCTCTTGAGCTATCGCGTGCTCGCGCTCGGCGCGACCGAAGGCGGGCTGCGCTCGGTGGAGGCCCTGCTCGGCGCGCTGCCCGAGGGGCTTGCAGTGCCGGTGGCGCTGGCGTGCGAGCGCGACCCCGACGAGCGCGACGCGCTCTTGCGCCGGCTGCAAGCGGCCTCGCGACTGCCGGTCGTCGAGCCCGACGACAAGGACGACCTCGAGCCCGGCCGCGTCTATCTGGCGCCGGCGGGCTATCACCTGCTGCTCGAGCGCGGAACGGCCGTGCTGGCCCGCGACCGCGAAGCCAGGATGCCGTCGGCGGGCGCGCTCTTCGAATCTGCGGCCGACAGCTACGGCGCGGCGGCGGCGGCGGTGCTCTTCAAGGGCGAGGGCGGCTCTCCCGACGGGGCCGACGAGGCGCTGGCCCGCGTGCGCGCGAGCGGCGGATACTCGCTGGTGGCCGAGGGCGTAGAGACGATTGCGAGCCTGCTCGAGGAGCTACGCCGGCAGCCGGGAAAGGATGATCGTGGGCGGCGAGACTGAAGAGAGGCCGGCGAATGAGCCGAGGATGAACATCCTCATCGTCGACGATCAGCCAGATGGGCTGCTCGCGCTGGAAGCGATCCTCGGGAACCTCGGGCAAAACCTGGTGCGCGCCTCCTCGGGCCGCGAGGCGCTCCGGCTGCTGCTCCGCGAGGACTTCGCGCTCATCCTGCTCGACGTGGTGATGCCCGGCATGGACGGCTTCGAGACCGCCGCGCTCATCCGCGAGCGGCCGCGCACCAAGCACACGCCCATCATCTTCCTGACGGCGGCGCGCAAGGGCGAAGGTCCGCTGACCCGCGGCTACGAGACCGGCGCGGTGGACTTCATCTTCAAGCCCATCGACCCCGAGGTGCTGCGCAGCAAGGTCAAGGTCTTCGTCGAGCTGGCCATCAAGACCGAGGAGATCAGGAAGCAAGCCGAAGAGCTGCGCGAGGCGCAGGCGCGCGAGCACGAGCGCGAGCTGACCTCGGCGCGGGAGCGGCTCAAGCGCGAGCAGATGCAGCGCGAGATGGAGGCGCACACCGCGCAGCGGAGGTGGCTCGAGGCGCTGCTCGACGGGCTGCCGCGGGCGCTGCTCCTGGCGGATCCCGAGACGGGCAAGATGACCTTCGCCAATCGGGCGGCCCAGCCGGTGCTGCGCGCGCTGGCCGACGAGACCAATCCGCTCTCGCACCCGACCTCCGAGGTGCGGCGGGCGGCGCGCGGCGAGCGCTTCGAGGGCCTCGTGCTCGACTGGATCTCCGACGGCGGCCCCTGCACCATGCTGCTGACGGGCGAGATGCTGCCCGCGATGCACGGCCAGAAGGAGACCGTCATCATCTCGGCGCTCGATGTCACCGAGCTCAAGCGCACCGAGGGCAAGCTGCAGCGCGCGGTGCGCGCGCGCGACGAGTTCATGAGCGCGGCCTCGCACGAGCTGAACACGCCCCTGACCACCATCGTGCTGCAGCTCGACAGCCTCTCGCGGCAGATCAAGAAGTCCGGCGTCGCCGAGGACGCGCGCTCGCAGAAGACGCTGGCGACGCTCAACCGCAACGTCGACAGGCTCGGACGGCTGATCGCCGAGATGCTCGATGTCTCTCGCGTCGCCGAGGGGCGCATCAAGCTCGAGCGCACCCAGGTCGATCTCTGCGAGCTGGCGCGAGAAGTGGCCAGCCGCTTCGAGGACCAGCTCGCGCGCGTCGGCTGCAAGCTGACCCTGGAAGTGCCGAACGCCATCGTCGGCCACTGGGACAAGAGCCGCCTCGACCAGGTGGTCACCAATCTCTTGACCAACGCGATGAAGTACGCGCCCGGCAAGCCGGTCGAGCTGCGCGTCGAGGGCGACGACAAGCAGGCGCGCCTGAGCGTCAAGGACAACGGAATCGGCATCGCCAAGGAGAGCCACGCGCGCATCTTCGAGCGGTTCGAGCGCGCCGTGCCCACCGAGAACTATGCCGGCATGGGCCTCGGGCTCTGGATCGTCAGCCGCATCGTCACCGAGATGGGCGGCACCATCGGCGTGGAGAGCGAGCCTGGCCAGGGCGCGACCTTTACGGTGACCTTGCCGCTCGCCGCCTCCGATGCGCCGCTGGTTCCGCCGATCGAGCCCGCGCCCGGGAGCATCTCGGCGGGCGTGCCGCCAGTCGTCGCCGCGGGCCTGCAGCCGCCTGTCGAGGCGCGGGCGGAGGTGGGCTCATGAGCGGCGAGGCGCCCCTGCTCCTGGTGGTCGAGGACGATCTCGACGTCAGCGACGGCATGGTCAGCCTGCTCGAGGACGAGGGCTACCGCGTCCTCGCGGCCCTCGACGGCCATGAGGGGTTGAAGCGGCTGCAGGACTCGCCCGACGTGCGGCTGGTGCTGCTCGACTTGACGATGCCGAAGATGAGCGCCGGCGAGTTCCGCGTCGAGCAGCGCAAGGTGGCGTCGATCGCAGCCATCCCCGTGCTCCTGATGTCGGCGGGCCTGGACGCCGCGCGGCAGGCCGACAAGCTCGGCGCGGTGGGCTTCCTCGGCAAGCCGTTCAAGCCGGCGATGCTGGTGGAGACGGTGGGTCGGCTCCTCGGCAGCAGGGCCTGATGCCAGTCAAATCAGCACCGGTAGGGTACCGGCCGGCGGCCTATCTGCCCACTTGCCTGACATTGGGAGGGGGGTGGAAAAAGACTCAAGCTGGTCGCGCTTGACGACTCAAGCTGACTCACTGGATTTCATTTTCCGATTCTCCCAATGACTGGCAGATAGGCCGCGGGCAGGCGCAGCCGCGCGCGGCAGCCTGGCTTGTCGGTGCGGTTCTCCAAGGTCAGCGTGCCGCCGTGCTGCTCGGCGATCTGCCGCGAGAGCGCGAGGCCGATGCCGGAGCCGCCCGGCTTGGTGGTGAAGAAGGGCACGAAGAGGTTGGCCGGGTTGGCGACGCCGTGGCCCTCGTCCTCGACGCGCACCTCGACGGAGTCGCGGGAGACCTCCCAGGTGACCGAGGCGCCGCCGCCGGTCTCGAGCGAGGCGTCGGTGGCGTTGCGGACCAGGTTGATGAGCAATTGCTCGAGCTGATCGGCGTCGGCCTCGATGGTGACGGGCGGTCCCTTCACGAGCGCGACGGGCAGCCGCTTCTCCAGCGCGGTGACGCGCGCGACCCAGGGCGCCACCTCGACGGGCCGCAAGACGGGCGGAGGCAAGCGCGCGAGCCGCGCATACGAGGTCATGAAGCGGCCGAGCGACTCCGCGCGGCGGCCGATGACCGCGAGGCCCGAGGCCAGATCCTCCTGCCAGCCGTCGGGCTGCGGCACGGTGAGGGCCAGGTCGCGCAGGCTGGCCGCGATCGACTGGATGGGGGCGAGCGAGTTGTTGATCTCGTGGCCGAGCACGCGCACGAGGCGCTGCCAGGCGAGCCGCTCCTCTTCGCGCAGCGCCCGCCTGATGTCGGCCAGCACCAGGAGCTCGTGCGGCCGCCCGCCGAGCCGCACCGTGCTGCGCCGCACGTCATACGGGCCGCTGCCGCCGGGCAGCTTCAGCTCCACCGTGCGGTGCGGAGCTTCTCCCTCTTGCGCCGGGGGCAGGCCAAGCTGGTCCGGCGGCCGCTTGCGCAGCGCCTCGAGCGGCGCGCCCAAGAGCTGCTCGGCGGCGCTGTTCATCATCACCGGCCGGCCCTTGGAGTCGATGGCCAGCACGGCGACCGAGATGCCGTCCATCACGGCGCGGAGCAGCGCGGAGGCCTCCAGCGTGCCGAGCCGCTGCTCGTGCAAGGTGTCCGAGAGCTGGTTCAGCTCGAGCAAGAGCTCGCCGAGCGGGTCGCCCACCGACGCCCCTCGCCCGCGCACGCTGAAGTCGCCTTCGCGCAGCGCCGCGAGCAGGTTCGAGGCGGTCTGGAGCGGCCGGACGACCCGCTCGCGCAACGCCAGCGCGGCCCCGAGCCAAACGGCGATGACGAAGGTGCCCACCGTCCACTGCAGCTTGGCGGAGAAGTCGTGCGTCGAGAGCAGGAGAATGGTCGCGATCACCGCCGGCAGCCCCGCCAGCAGCGCCAGCTGCAGCGCGCGCACGTCGTGCGGCGTTCGCTTGCGCGCGCGCGCGCTTTTGCCTTGCTTCAACCGCCCCCCTTGATTCCGAAGTGGGCCAGCCTCCGGTAGAGCGCGCTGCGCGACAAGCCGAGCTGCTGCGCGGCCTCGGTGACGTTGCCGCCTCCGCGGGCGAGCGCGCGGGTGATGAGGTGCTTCTCTGCCTCCTCCAGCGTCATGCCTTCGAGCTGCGCTGGTCCGGTGCGCGGCGGCGCGAGCAGCAGATCGGGCTCGCCCACCACCTCGCCGCGCGCCATCAGCACCGCGCGCTCCACGGCGTGCTCGAGCTCGCGGACGTTGCCCGGCCAGCTGTGGCGCGCCAGCGAGTGGAGCGCCTCGGGCGCGAAGGTCTTGACCGGCTTGCCGTAGCGCTGCGCCTGCAGCTGGAGGAAGTGCTGCGCCAGGTGGCCGACGTCCTCGGGCCGGTCGCGCAGGGGCGGCAGCCGCAGCTCGACGGTGTTGAGCCGGTAGAGCAGGTCCTCGCGGAAGCGCCCCTCGGCGACGTCCTTGCCGAGGTCCGCGTTGGTGGCGGTGATGACCCGCACGTCGGCCTTCTTCACGCGCGAGCTGCCGACCGGGTGGAACTCGCCGGTCTGGAGCACGCGCAAAAGCTTCGCCTGCTGGCCGAGCGGCATGTTGCCGACCTCGTCGAGAAAGAGCGTCCCGCCGTCGGCCAGCTCGAAGCAGCCGATGCGGTTCTCCTTGGCGTCGGTGAAGGCGCCGCGCACGTGGCCGAAGAGCTCGCTCTCGAAGACGCCCTCCGAGAGGCCGCCGGCGTTGATGGTGACCAGCGCCTTGTGCGCCCGCCGCGAGCTCGCGTGCAGCCAGCGCGCGACCACCTCCTTGCCGGTCCCGTGCTCGCCGGTGATGAGCACGTTGGCCTCGCTCGGGCCGACGCGCTCCATCAGCCGCAGCACCGGCTGCATCGACGCCGAGTGCGCCACCATCGAGGTCTTGCCCCCGCGCAGCCGGGTGTTCTCCTCCTCGAGGTGCCGGCTGCGCCGCAGCGCCCGCCCGAGCTCGATCTGCGTGCGCAGCGTAGCCACCAGCCGCGCGTTGTCCCAGGGCTTCTGGACGTAGTCGCGGGCGCCGCGGCGCATGGCCTCGACCGCGCCCTCGACCGAGCCCCAGGCGGTCATCAGCACCACCGGCAGCGTGCCGTCAGAGGCGCGGATCTGCGAGAGCAGATCGAGCCCCTCTTTGCCGCTGGTGGTGTCGCGCGTGTAGTTGAGGTCGAGCAGGGCGGCGTCGAAGTCGGTCTGCGAGAGGGCGGCGAGCACGCCCGCGGGAGAAGAGGCGAAGGTGAGGTCCATGCCCTCGCGCTTCAAGAGCAGCTTGAGGGCCTCGAGGACGTCGGGTTGGTCATCGGCGGCGAGGACGCGGGGGCGGTGGTCGCTCACTTTTCCAGCCACCCATCCCTGACCCGCACGACCCGATTCCCCGCCTTCGCGTTCTCCTCGCTGTGCGTCACCTGCACGATCGTCGTCCCCTCCTTGTTCAGCTTCTGGAACAGCTCCATGATCTCCCGCGCCTGCTCGCTGTGCAGGTTCCCGGTCGGCTCATCGGCGAGCAAGAGCTGCGGGCGCGCGATGATGGCCCGCGCCACGCCCACCAGCTGCTGCTGGCCGCCCGAGAGCTGGCTCGGGTAGAGGTCCTTCTTGCCGACGATGCCGAAGCGGTCGAGCGCGTCGGCCACCATCGCCTGCCGCTCTGACGATTTCAGATCGCGATACGCGAGCGGGACCTCCAGGTTCTCGGCCACGGTCAGCTGATCGAGCAGGTGGTACTGCTGGAAGACGAAGCCGATGTGCTTCTTGGCCAGCTCGCCGCGTCGCTTTGCATTGAGCTTCTGCACCGCCTCGCCGGCCAGCTCGTACTCGCCCGTCCAGCCCCCATCCAGCATGCCGAGGATGGCGAGGAGCGTGCTCTTGCCCGCGCCGGACGGGCCCATGATGGTGACGAACTCGCCGTCTGCGATCTCGAGGTCGATGCGCCGGAGCACGAAGACCTGCCCCGCGCCCTGCTTGAACGACTTCTCGAGGTTGCGCAGCTTGATCACGGGCGGCTCCGATCGCGAAACGCAAACAGCGCAGCCGCGAGCACGGCGGCAACGACCAGCTGACACAATGCCAGTGAGGCCACCCCGCGCGCGAGATGGGACAGCGCGGCCATGGCGCTACTCGGCCTTCAAGGCGTCGAGGGGGTCGGCGAGCGCGGCCCGCCGCGAAGGCAGCCAGCAGGCCGCGAGCGCGATGGTGGCGAGGAAGGCCGCGGCCGCCGCGAAGGTCAGCGGGTCGAGCGCGGTCACGCCGTAGAGCAGCGTGGTCAGTCCGCGCGTCAGGGCGGCCGCGCCCAGGAGGCCGGCGCCAAGGCCGATGAGCGCGGGTCGCATGCCATCGACCAGCGCGAGCCGCAGCACCTGGCCTGGGCTCGCCCCGAGCGCGAGCCTGATCGCCATCTCCCGCCGCCGCTGCCGCACCGAGTACGCGACCACTCCGCCGATGCCCACGCCGCCGAGCAAGAGCGCGAGGAAGGCAAAGGCCGACATCAGCCCGGCGCCATATTGGTAGCCGATGGTCTGCTCGCGGACCACCGCGGGCAGCGGCTTCAAGTCGGAGACAGGCTGGTCGGGGTCCAGGGCCCGCAGCTCCCGGCGCACGGCGGACGCGAGCGTCATCGGCGGCACGGTCGTGCGCAGGACCAAACCGATGGTCCGCTCGGTCTGCTGCGCGTTGGGCAGGTAGACCATCGGCGAGGTGTCGAGGCGGATCTCGCCGTACCGCACCTCGCCGACGACGCCGACGACCGTGCGCCAAGGCTCGTCCTGCTTGGCACCCATGCGGATGCGCGCGCCGATCGGGTCCTTGGTGCCGAACTGCCTGTGCGCCAGCGCCTCGCTGAGCAGCGCCACCAGCGGCGCGCCGGGAACGTCGTCGGCGGGCCCGAACGCGCGGCCCGCGAGGATCGGCACGCGCAGCGCCGCGAAGTAGTCGCCCTCGATCCAGTTCTGGTTCACCGACACGCGCTCCTCGGGCGGCGGCAGCGGCTGGCCCTCGATGCCCATGAACCGCGACGAGGAGCTTCCCGCCTGCGGCAGGTGCGCGCCAGCGCCTACGCTCTGCACGCCGGGCAGCGAGCGCAGCCTTCGCAGCGTCTCGGCGAAGAAGCGGTTCAGCTCGGCGTCGGTGCGATAGCGCGCCTCGGCCGGCGAGAGGCGCAGCGAGAGCACGCCTTCGGGCGTGAAGCCCATCGGCGCGTTCAGGAGGCGCACGGTGGACTGCACCATCAGGCCCGCGGCCACCGCCAGGATCAGCGCCAGCGCCGCCTCGGCGCCCACCAGGATCTTGCGGATGCGCGAGCGGTCGCCGGAGGACGTCGAGCTGGACGAGTTGCCCTGCAGCGCCGCGTGCAGGTCGAGGCGCGAGGACTTCAGCGCCGGCAGCAAGCCCGCGATGGCGGCGGTCAGGATCGAGAGCGCGATGCTGAACGAGAGCACGCGCGCATCGAGCCCCACGCGCGACCAGCCGCTGATCCAGCGGGCCACCTCCGGGGGCATCGGCAGGCGGATGAGGTCGATGCCCCAGCTCGCGAAGAGCAGGCCGAGCGCGCAGGCCGCGAGCGAGAGCAAGAGGCTCTCGACCAGCAGCTGCCGCATCAGCTGGGTGCGGGTGGCGCCGAGGGCAGCGCGCACGGCCAGCTCGCGCTCGCGGCCGGCCGACCGCGCCAGGAGCATGTTGCCGACGTTGGCGCAGGCGATGAGCTGCACCAGGATGACCGCTGCCATCAACGACCAGAGCATCACCCGGGTGAGCGAGTCGCCATAGTCGCGGAGCGGAAAGACGTTGACGGTGTGGCCCGGATCCTCGCCCGGGTGCTCAGCGCGCAGCGCCAGGTCCTGCGCGGCGATGTCGCGGGCAGCGCTCTCTTCGGTCTGCCCCGCGCGCAGGCGGCCGACGGCCCAGACCGAGTGATTGCCGGCGCGGCTGTCGCGAATCGCCGCCGTGAACGTGAGCGGCGCCCAGAGCAGCGCTGCCTTGGGAAAGCGGAAGCCCGGGGGCATCACGCCGACCACGGTGTAGCTCTCGCCGTCCACCAGCACCGTCTTGCCGACCACCTGCGGGTCGCGGTCGAAGCGGCGCTGCCAGAGCTCGTCGGCGAGGAGCAGCACATGGTCCTTGCCGGGCTGGTCCTCGTCGGGCGCGAACGCCCGGCCGAGGCTTGGCGCGGTCCCGAGCGCTTTGAACAGCCCGGGCGTCACGCGATAGCCGATGGCGCGCTCGGCCTCTTCCGCTCCGGTGAGATTGACCTCCCACCAGGCGGCGCCTTCGAGCGATTCCAGGCTGCGGACGCGCTTCTGCCACTCGTAGAAGCGGCCCGTCGCCACCTCTAGGCGGTCCTGACCCGGGGAGCGCTCGACTGCCGAGACGAGGCCCGCGGTGTCGAAGGCAAAGGGGTGGAGCAAGAGCGCGTCCACGAAGCTGTAGATGGCGGCGTTGGCCCCGATGCCGAGCGCCAGCGCCAGCACCGCCGAGAGCGTCAGCGCGGGCGTGCGCACGAGCGAGCGCGCGCCGTACTTCAAGTCCTGCCAGAGCGCGTCGAGCCTCATTCGAACCTCGGGACGACCATGGATTCAGGTGGGGCGAGAGCACGCTTCCAGCGGCCAGCTCAAGTGCCCGTGCGCTGCGTCTCTTCGACCACGCGGCCGTCGAACAGGGTGATGGTGCGGGTGGCGAGGCGCGCGTAGCTCGGGTCGTGGGTGACCATGACGATGGTCGAGCCCGCCTTGTGGAGCTCCTCGAGCAGGTCCATCACGGCCTTGCCGTTGCGCGAGTCGAGGTTGCCGGTGGGCTCGTCGGCGAGGAGGATGAGCGGGTCGCCGGCCACCGCGCGCGCGACGGCCACGCGCTGCTGCTGGCCGCCCGAGAGCTGCCCCGGCATGTGGCGGGCGCGGTGGCTCATCCCGACGCGGTTGAGCGCGCGATCGACCCGCTCCTTGCGCTCGGCGGGCGGCATGCCGCGATAGGTGAGCGGCAGCTCGACGTTCTCGAAGACCGTCAGATCGCCGATCAGGTTGAAGCTCTGGAAGATGAACCCGATGTGCTTGTTGCGCACGTGCGCGGCGTCGCTCGGGCTGAGGTTTGAGACCGGCTTGCCGTCGAGCAGGTATTGCCCGCCGGTGGCCGTGTCGAGCAGGCCGAGGATGGCGAGCAGCGTGGTCTTGCCGGAGCCCGACGGGCCGACGATGGCCAACCACTCGCCCTGCTTGACGGCGAGGTGGATGCTGGCGAGCGCGTGGGTCTCGACCTCGTCGGTGAGGAAGACCTTCTCGATGCCTTCCATGGCGAGCAGCGTCGGCGGGGGACCGACGGGGGCGCGGGCGGCGGGGGAGGGCGTTGCGGTGGTTTCCATCGTCATCCTTTTCTTTTGGCCGGCTACTTCAGGCGAACCCGATCGGTCTTGTCCCAGGCGCTCATGTCCGAAAGGATGACGCTGTCGCCTTCGCGCAGCCCCTCCTTGATCTCGATGGTGCTGACCGAGCTCTTGCCCAGGCGCACCTTCACGCGGGTGGCCTCGTCGGTGCCGGGCGTCATGCGGAACAGCTCGATGGTGCTGTCTGGCTGCGCGCCCGCGGGCCGCCCGACGTAGAGCGTGTCGTTGAGCTTCTCGATCTCGACGGTGCCCTCGACCGTCAGGTCGGGCCGCGCGCCGCGGGGCAGCTCGCCCTCGAGCGCGACGTCGATGACCACCGCGCCGTCCTTGGCCGAGGGCGAGATGCGCGACACCTTGCCGGGGACGACGCCGTTGCGCGTGTCGATCTCGGCCTTCTGCCCGAGCGAGAGGTCCTTGGCCTGCGTCTCCGGAATGCGCAGCTCGGCCTTGAGCCGCTCGGGCTTGACCACCTTTGCCAGCACCGCGCCCGGGGTCACCCACTGCCCAAGCTCGAGCGGCATCTCGGCCAGCACGCCTTCGTCGGGCGAGCGGACCTTCATCGACTCGACGAGCTGCTTGCGAAAGGCGACCACCGCGCGCAGCCGCTGGATCTGGGCCCGCTGCGCAGCGAGCTGCTCGGTGGCGAGCGACTTCTGCGTGGCCAGCTTCTGCTCCTCGATCCGCATCCGCGAGCTCATCTCGGCGGCCTTGTCGAGCGTCAATCCGGCCTCGATCTTCGAGACGGTGCCTTCCTCTGCGAGCGGCCGGATGGCGTCTGCCTTGCGCCGCGCGTCCGCCGTGTCGGTCTTCAAGCTGGCCACCGTTCCCTCGATCACCATCCGCGCGCCCTCGAGGTTGGTGCGGAGGTTGAGCAGATCGGCCTGCGCGCCCGCCAGCTGCCGCTCGGCGTCGAGCGCCGCGAGCAGCACGTCGGGGTTCGACAGCTCCATCAAGATGGTGCCCTTCTGCACCCTGGCCGGCGGCCGCAGCGGGATGCGCTCGATGCGCCCCGCGGTGTCGGCCGTGATCCATCGAATGTATTCAGGGATGAGCGTGCCCGGGCCCTTCACTTGACGGAGCATGGCGCCGCGCTTGACCGTGTCGGGCCAGACCGCGGCGCGATCGACGCTGGGCGCCGCCGTGCGCAGCCGCGACAGGCCAAACGTCACGCCGCCCAGCACCGCGATCGCGACGCCGGCGAGGATGATCTGCCGCCGCTTCTTGCCCGTCTGCTTGCGCGGGATGTCCACCACGTTGGCTCGTGTCTCGAAGGGGCGGTCAGCCAGCATGGCAGACCCTAGAGCCAGTTTCGTGCCAGCGCATCATCCCTGGCTACGAGAGCGAGGGCGTCCCTGTTTCAGCCGCCGGCTCGTCCGCGGCTGGCATTGGTCATCCCGGAAGTGGGACGCGACCCAAAAGAGCTCACGCCTCCCCGGTTGGATCTCTTTGCCTCGAGCTGATTACCGATCGAGCATTGCACGGATCTTTTTCGCGATACCTCTGCCGAGGAGACTGCGATAGACGCGCAATCCCAATCGATATGCTTTTTCGGTATAGGGATGCTGCCAGGGAGCGGGCAGGGGCAGCCGCTCGAGGCTGACGTGCCGGAGCTCGCACAGGTCGCGCAGGCCCTGCGCCGAGTGGACCCGCCCCAGGCCCGACGACTTCACGCCGCCCCAGGGCGCCTCGGGCGCGGCGTGGGTGAAGAGCGCGTCGTTGTGCACCACGGTGCCGGCCTGCAGCTCGTTGGCGAGGCGGCTGGCGCGGTTGCCGTCGCGCGTGAAGACGTAGGCCGAGAGCCCATAGGGCGAATCGTTGGCCAGGCGCACGGCCTCCTCTTCGGTGGTGAAGGTCATCAAAGGCAGCACGGGGCCGAAGGTCTCCTCGCGCATCACGGCCATCTCGTGCGTCGCGCCCGCGAGCACGGTGGGCGCGACGAAGCGGCCGCCCTCGGGGGTCTCGGTTGCGGTCCCGCCGATGAGGACGCGGGCGCCGAGCCGCTGCGCCTCTTCGAGGTGGCGCTTGACCACCGCCACCTGCGCCGCCGAGGTCATGGCGCCGACGTCGGTGTCGAAGCTGAGCGGGTCTCCCTGGCGCAGCGCCCGGGTGCGCGCGACCACCTTCTCGGTGAACGCCTCGGCGACGCGCTCGTCCACGTAGACGCGCTCGATCGAGGCGCAGACCTGGCCCGAGTTGGCGAAGGCCCCCCAGACGACGGTGCGCGCGGCAGCGTCGAGGTCGGCGTCGTGGAGCACCAGCGCCGGGTCCTTGCCGCCCAGCTCGAGGACGCAGGGGATGAGCTGCTCGGCGGCCGCCACCGCCACTCTCTTGCCGGTGGCGACAGAGCCGGTGAAGAGCACCATCTGCACTCCCGCGGTGACGAGCGCGGCGCCCACTTCGCCACGGCCGTGGACGAGCTGCAAAAGCCCGTGGGGTAGCCCCGCCTCCTCGAGCAGCTGGCGCAGCTTCTCGGCGATGAGCGGCGTCAGCTCGCTTGGCTTGAGCACGCAGCCGTTGCCCGCGGCGAGCGCCATCAGGACGTCGCCGGCCGGGATCGAGAGTGGAAAATTCCAGGGCGAGATGGCCCCGATCACCCCGCGCGGCAGGTGGCGCAGCGTGCTCTTCTTGTGCGGGAAGAGGTGCAAGGGCAGCCGCTGGTCGCGGAGGATCCGCTCGGCGTTGCGGGCGAACCAGGCGGCCAGATCGGCGGCCGGCAGGACCTCTTGGTAGAGCGCCTCGACCAGCGTCTTGCCGTTCTCGCGGGCGATGTGCTCGCAGAGCGCGTCGGCGCGCTCGAGCAAGAGCTCCTGGAAGCGGAGCAGCACCTCGGCCCGCTCGCGGAACGAGCGGCGGGCCCAGTCGGCCTGCGCCGCGCGCGCCGCCAGCACGGCCTCGCGCACCTGCGCCGGCGTGTGCACGCGCACCTCGCCGAGGAGCTTGCCGGTGGCGGGCTCGAAGACTTGCAGGCTGCCTGGCTGCTGGGCGCGGGCAGGCGCCTGCGGCGCTGGGGGAGGATTCGAGCGCGGCGGCGCTGGGGGCGGCGGTGCCGGGCGCTTGCCCGCGCCATCGGCGGATTCCATTTGAGCCTCAGCGAGCGGCCGGCCAGCGGCGATCGGCCGGCGACTATCGGCCAGAAGACCGCAACTGGGAAGGAGTTAAGCCGATGGCCGATGGTTGATGGCCGCCGTTCAGGGTAATTTCGCGGATTGACTTGCGTCGCACCGTTTGGTGATGTTGCCCTTTTTCGACCTCTGGGCTTTCAAGGGCGAGGAACGAAGCAGGCATGGCCGACCCGGCGCTGCAGCAGAGGTTCACGCCCGAGGACGGGTTGCCGGCGCTGGCCCCCGCCGACGCGTCGCCGGATCAGGACCGCGAGGTGCCCACGCGCGAGGAGCCCGCCAGGGTGCTGGTGGTCGACGACGATCCCGCCGTCCGCGAGGTGCTCACCGCCATCCTCCGCGAGGAGGGGTACGGGGTCACCCAGGCCAGCTCGGCCGACGCGGCGCTCGAGTGCCTGCACCAGGGGGGCGAGCGGCTCCCCATCATCCTCTCCGACCTGAAGATGCCCGACCACGACGGTCAGTGGCTGCTCGACCAGGTGTTGAAGCGCCACCCGCTCGCGGCAGTGGTGATGCTCACCGGCTACGGCGACACCGAGAACGCGGTTGACTGCCTCAAGCGCGGCGCCTGCGACTACCTGCTCAAGCCGCCGCGCATCACCGAGCTGGTGCGCTCGATCGAGCGGGCGGCGAGCCGGCGGCGCCTGGCGCTCGCGCGCCATCGCTACCAGGAAGACCTCGAAGACCGCGTCCGCGAGAAGACCGCGCAGCTCTCGCAGGCGCTGCTCGGCATCGGCGCGGCTTACGCCAACACGCTCTCGGCGCTCGTGGCGGCCCTCGACGCCCGCGAGCACGAGACCTCCGACCACAGCCAGCGCGTGGTGCGCTACACCCTCGGCATCGCGGCGCGGATGGACGTGGACGCCGCCGCGCTCGAGGACATCGGCCGCGGGGCGCTCTTGCACGACATCGGCAAGATCGGCGTGCCCGACAGCATCCTGCTCAAGCCCGGCCCGCTCACGCCGCTCGAGTGGAGCGAGATGCGGCGCCACCCGGAGATCGGCTGGCAGATCATCCAGAGCATTCCGTTCCTGGCGGTGCCCGCCGAGATCGTGCTCAGCCACCAGGAGCGCTGGGACGGCGGCGGCTACCCGCGCGGGCTCAGGGGCGAGGCCATCCCGCTCGGCGCGCGCATCTTCATGCTCGCCGACACGCTCGACGCCATGACCAGCGACCGGCCGTATCGCCGTGCGTCGTCGTATGGCGAGGCGCGCGCCGAGATCGGCCGCTGCGCCGGGACGCAGTTCGACCCGCGCGCCGTCGAGGCCTTCCTCACCATCGGCGAAGAAGAGCTCGCCGAGCTGCGCCGCCGGCGCTAGCAGGCGCACGCGATGGCCGTCACGCTGACAGAGCGCGCCGCGCAGGCGGTGCTGGAGCGGCAGCGCGAGGCCGGAGTCTCCGGCTGGCTGCTCCGCGTGGCCGTCGTCGGCGGCGGCTGCAACGGCCTCAGCTACGACCTCTACTTCGTCGAGCAGGCAGGCGAGCGCGACGCAATCTCAGAGGGTCACGGCGTGCGCGTCGCGGTGGACGAAGCGAGCGCCCCCTTGCTCGAGGGCACGCGCATCGATCTGCAAGAAGGCCGCGCGCCGGGATTCCGCTTCGACAACCCGCGCGCGCGCAAGGGCTGCTCGTGCGGCGCGTCTTTTGAGGTATAGGCTGCGCCCATGCCGAAGTTCCTGCGCACCGCCGCCGCGCTCCTGACCGTCGCTACCCTGACTTGCCTGATCGGCTTTGCGGCCTCGGGCGGCCCCGGGCGCGCCGCGCGGCCGTGGATGTACGGGCTCATCGTCTGCTTCGGCGTGATGGGGCTCGCGGCCGCGTACATGGCCTTCGTCGGCATCTACCACACCATCCTGGCGCTCTTCGGCTGGGACGGCGGGCCGGGCATGATCCGCAAGAACCCGAACTACGTGCCGGGCAGCGACGAGCCCCTGCCCGACGACACCAAGCTGCACGTGCCCGACGCGCCGAACGAGCTGGTCCGGCCCGTCAAGCAGTGACCGCGCGGCAGGCGGCGCTGCTGCTGGTCGGCGTCGCCCTGGTGCGCGGCGCGCTGGTGGCGCTCGTCATCCCGCCTTTTCACGGCGCCGACGAGCAGGCCCACTTCGACTACGCAGAGCGTCTGCTCGAGGCGCGCGCGCTGCCCGAGCCCTATCCCTGCCAGGAGTACAGCCCCGAGCTGCGCGCGGCGCTGCACCAGCTCGTCGAGCCGATCAACTTCCACCCCTAGCTGCAGCTGCCCGACGTGCGCGGCGCCGTGATGCCAGGCCCGCGCCTGCCGGCCTCGCGCGCCACCGCCGGCTGCAGCGGCGCGTCGGCATATCCGCCGCTCTACTACGCGGCCTCGGCGCTGGCCATGCTGCCGCTCCGCACGGCGCCGCTCTTTGCGCGGCTGCTCGCCATGCGGCTGGTCTCGGTGCTGCTCGGCGCCGTGGCGGCGCTCCTGGTCTTCGCGGCCGCCCGGCGCTTCTTTGGCTCGGTGCGAGAGGCGCTGCTGGTGGCGCTCGTCTTCGCGCTGCAGCCGATGCTGGCGTTCCTCTTCTCCATCGGCAACAACGACGCCGCGCTCTTTGCCGCCCTCTCCTGGGCGCTCTGGTCGATCACGCTCCTCTTCGACACCCCAAGGCCGTCGCGCGCGCTCGCCTCGCTCGGCCTTGCGGCGCTGGTGGGCGCGCTCTGCAAGCCGACGCTGGTCGTCCTCTTGCCCTCGCTCTTCGCGCTGGCCGTGGCGGCGCTTGGCCCACGGCGGCGCGCGAGCTGGCTCTCTGCCGCGCTGGCGCTCTCTCCCGCGGCGGCGACCGGCGTCGGCTGGACCCTGGCCGCGAGCCGCGCCGGACTGACGCTGCCGGCGGACCCCTCTGCGCCTTATCCGCTGGCGGGATTTGTCTTCAAGGCGCTGGCCCCGCGGCACCTCTGGTTCACCTGGCACGAGCTGTATTGGATGGCCTGGGGATGGCTCGACACCTTCTTGCCCAAGCTCGACTACCTCGCGCTCCTCGGCGTTCTGCTCGCGGCGGCGCTGGTCGCCGCGATCCATCGCGCGCGCCTGGCTCCGCGCGCCCGCGGCCTGCTCGCGGCGGGCGCGGTGGCGACGGGGCTCGCGCTCTTCTGCCTCTCGCTGGTCGAGCTGCTCTGGGCGCGCCGCTATGGCGTCCTGATGCTGCAGGGCCGCTACTTGCTGCCGCTCTTTCCGCTGCACGCGGCCATGCTCGTGACTGCTCTTGGTTCGCCGGGAGCGCCGCGGCGGCCGCTCGCGGACCCCGCCTGGCACTTCGTCGTGCTGCTCGCGCTGCTCGATGTCGCTTCCGTGGCGCGCGCGCTGGGCCGCTACCATGGCTGACCGGCGCCATTCGCTGCTGTCGCTCGCCCCGCTCGCCGCTGCCGCAGCGGTGGCCGTGCAGCTGTTCGTTTCACTGGCGCGGCCCGCGCGCGTCGCGCTCAGCGTCGAGGCCCGCTGCTCGGAGAGCGAGCAAATTTGCTCTTTGCTCCTGCCCTCCCGCCGCGCGCCGGTGCAGGCCATCGAGCTCTGGATCGAGGGCGGCACCGAGAGCGCGGCTGGCACCTGGGAGCTCTGCGCTCGCGGCCAGTGCGCACTCGCCCCCGCGCACATTCGCTACGGCTGGACGGAGCTCGCGGCGCCAAGGCTCTCCGCGGGCGAGGCCGTCGAGGTCCGCCTACGGGAGGGGCCGCCCGGGCTGCGCTTGCCTGCCAGAGTCTCGGCGCGCGTCATATGCGGCTTTGCCGGCTGGCGCGAGGTGCTGCGTCGGGCTGGTGACGTCGCCTTCGCGCTGTTCGGCGGCGGGTAAGGCACGGCGAACTGCCTCTCGCGCTCAGTCGTCCTTCGCCAGCGCCGCGACCAGCTGCTCCTTGCGCGACTCCATCAGCGCCGCCGAGAACGCGAGCAGGCCTCCATATGCAATGGCGGCCACCACCAGCGCGCCGGCGTACGCAAAGACCACGGGGCGAGAGGCGAGCGACGCGAGCGCGTACGGGGCCCACGCGGCCACGCCGAGGAGCAGCACGGCGGCCAGCCTCGAGCCGATCGGGCCCGCACCGCGCACGCGGCGGAGCAACGCGCGCAGCGGCGTCGGCCAGAGCACGCTCGCGAGGTTCCCGAAGGCCGCGAGGATGGGAAAGGTCGCGGCGTGGGCGAGCAGGCCGACGAGGACGGCCTGCGGGCTGACGCGGCCCGAGAACGCGACCACCGCGGCCAGGAGCGCGAAGAGGACGAGCGAGAAGCAATAAGCGACCGCGTTCTTGGCGGCAAAGATCGTGCGCCGGTCCACCGGCCAGAGGAACCAGCCGCGGGTGGCGCCGAGGTCGCGGCCGAAGGCGTTGATGGCCACTTCCAGCACGCCGAGGTGCGCGTAGGCCGCGGCGAGCAGCAGCGGCTGGGCTCCGAACGTGCCGGGCCCGGCGCCGATGAAGGCCGTGCGCAAGAGGAGAAAGCCGGCCGGGACGACCACCAGCTGCAGCCAGCCCGCGCGCAGGATGGTCTTGGTCTCTTTCTCGACCAGGGCGGAGAGCGCGGACGAGCCGAAGGGCAACTGCCAGCCGTGGGCGGCGGCGCGCGACGAAGGTCGGTGCTCGACGGGGAGCGGCCGCTGGGCTTCGCGCAGAGAGAGCTTGTGCGCGGCCAGCGCGGCCGCGGCGGCGATGGTGAGGAGCAAGAGCAGCGGCGTGAAGGCGTGGAGCGCGCTGTGATCGCCGAGCGCGCGCGCGAGCACCGCGGCCCAGCCCGGCGGAGTGAGCGCGATCAGCTTCCAGCGCCGCTCGGCGAAGAGGCTCGCGAGGCCGAGCCGTCCGGGCCGCGCCGCCGCGAGCTGGAAGGCCGCGAAGCCGCCAAAGCCGAGCACGATGAGCAGCGCGCGCTGCAGGGCGGGGCGGCCCTCGAGCACGGCGCCGAGCGCGCCGAAGAGGTGCAGCACGCCCGCGACCGAGAGCACGGTGACGGCCTCTGCTGCGAGCAGCGCCCAGAAAGGCGGCGCGCCAGGCAGCCCGGCGATGCCGACGGCGATGGCCGCGAGCGGCGCGTAGAAAAAGAGCCAGGTCGGCTCGAGCACGGCGGCGGCGAAGTTGATGGTGCTCACCACCCGCGCCGGCACCGCGTAGGGCAAAAAGCGGCGCGGATCCAGGAAGAGCGAGGTGCCGCCGAGCGCGCGCACCGAGAACCAGAGCCGCGCCACCAGCAGCATCGCGAGCCAGATGGCGAAGACCGCCATGGGGCCGCCGCGGCTCTCGAGGTCGGCCTTGTCGCGGGCGAGCTCGTGAGACTTTTCCAGCACCAGCGCGCCAAGGCCCAGGCTTCCCGCGGCGCCGATCAGGAGGCCCGCGATGGAGAGCGCGGCGCGGCCATAGGCGCGCTCGCCGAAGAGGCGCCGGCGGGCGAGCGTGACCCGCAGCCAGAGGAGCGCCGAGGCCTGTCGCAGCGCGAGCGAGGCCATGGGTCAGGGCAAGAACGAGAGCGCGCGCGGGCCCTCGCGGCCCTCGCCGACCAGCTGCACGAACGCAGCGGGCAGGTCGCGCGCCCCCGACGCCGTGGCGATGACCTCCGCCAGCGTCCCTTGCGCGACCAGGCGCCCGCGGTGGATGACGCCGACGTGCGTGCAGAGCCGCTCGACGACCTCGAGCACGTGCGAGGTGAGAAAGACGGTCAGCTTCTGCCGGGCGACCAGATCCGCGAGCAGCGCGGTCAGGGCCGACTTGGCCACCGCGTCGACGCCCTCGAACGGCTCGTCCAAGAAGAGCAGCTCGGGCCCGTGAATCAAGGCGCACGCGAGCGCCAGCTTCTTGCGCATACCAAAGGAATACTCAGCAATCAGTTTAGTTGACTCATGGGACAGCTCCATCGCTACCAGCAGCTCGTCCGCTCGCGCGCCCGCTTCTTCCCGCGCGAGGCCATAGAGCCGGCCGATGAGCAAGAGCTGCTCGCGGCCGGTCAGGCGGTCGAAGAGGAGCAGCCCGTCGGGCACCACTCCCACGCGCCGCTTCACCTCGGGCGCGTCGTCGCGCACTTCCATCCCGAGCACGCGCATCGAGCCGCTGGTCGGCGCCAGCAGGCCGGTGAGCATCGAGATGGTCGTGCTCTTGCCGGCGCCGTTCTCGCCGAGGAAGCCGTAGAAGCTGCCCCGCGGCACGGCGAGGCCGACCGCGTCCACGGCGAGCTGGGCGCCGAATCGCCGCGTCAGCCCGTGCGTCTCGATGGCGAGCGGCCGTGCCTCCTCGTCCGCCACTAATCGATCTTGCCCAGGGCCGGCGCGGGCGCGCTCTGCCGGCCGCCCATCCCTTTGCCGAGCGCGACCGGCAGCGCCTGCGAGGGAGCCACGCTGCCGGTGCGCGGCAGCGCGAGCGCGCGGGCGATGCGGAGCGACTCGTCGACCAGCTTCGGGTCCGCCGATTCGGTGATTGGCACTTGCGCCTTCTCGCCCAGGTGCGTGTGCACTTTCATCGAGCAGAACTTGGGGCCGCACATGGCGCAGAACTCGGCGGTCTTGAAGGCCTCGTGGGGCAGCGTCTCGTCGTGCTTCTTCCGCGCAAAGTCGGGGTCGAGCGAGAGCGCGAACTGCTTCTTCCAATCGAACGCATAGCGCGCGCGGGAGAGCTCGTCGTCGCGGTCGCGCGCGCCGGGCCTGTGCCTCGCCACGTCGGCCGCGTGGGCCGCGATCTTGTAGGCGATGATTCCCTGGTGCACGTCCTCGGCGTTGGGCAGGCTCAGGTGCTCGGCCGGGGTCACATAACAAAGCATCGCGGCGCCGTGCCAGCCCGCCAGAGCGGCGCCGATAGCAGAAGTAATGTGATCATATCCCGGCGCGATATCAGTCACGAGCGGCCCGAGCACATAGAAGGGCGCCTCGTAGCAATGCTCGCGCTCGACGCGCATGTTCATCTCGATCTGGTCCATCGGCACGTGGCCGGGTCCCTCGATCATCACTTGCACGTCGTGCTCCCAGGCCTTCTTGGTGAGCTCGCCCAAGACCTTCAGCTCGGCAAATTGCGCCTCGTCGCTGGCGTCGGCGAGGCAGCCAGGCCGCAGCGAGTCGCCGAGCGAGAAGCTGACGTCGTACTTCTTGAAGATCTCGCAGAGCTGGTCGAAGTGGGTGAACCAGGGGTTCTCGCGGCCCGTCGCGATCATCCACTGGGCCATCAGCGCGCCGCCGCGGCTGACGATGCCGGTGACGCGGTGCTGCGCCAGCGGCAGGAAGGCGCGCAGGATGCCGGCGTGGATGGTCATGTAGTCGACCCCCTGCCGGGCCTGCTCTTCGATAATGTCGAGCAGGTCTTGGGGCTTTAACGATTCGACGTCCTTGACCCGCTCGATGGCCTCGTACATCGGCACCGTGCCGAGCGGCACGGTCGAGTGGCGGAGCAGCTCGTTCCGGATGTGCGGGATGTCGCCGCCCGTCGATAAGTCCATCACCGTGTCGGCGCCGTACTTCAGGCAATTCGATAACTTTTCCAGTTCGCCTTTGACGTCGCTGCCGATCTGGCTGTTGCCGATGTTCGCGTTGATCTTGCACTTGCTGCCGATGCCGATGGCCATCGGCTCGAGCTCGGGGTGCTGGATGTTGGCGGGGATGATCATCCGCCCGCGCGCGACCTCCGCGCGGATGAATTCGCCGGGCAGCCGCTCGCGGCCGGCGACGTGCGCCATCTCTTCGGTGACGATGCCCTGCCGGGCGTAGTGCATCTGGGTCACGTTGGCGTGACCGCGGCGGCGCTCGATCCAAGGTGCGCGCATCTCGACCTCCGAGGGGGAGGCGGACGCTAACGTCGCTGAACTGCAAAGACAAGAGCCAAGCTAGAACGCCGCGCTCACCTGATCGGTGCGCTAGCGCGCCGGGCCGCACTTGACGCACTCGGGGCAGCCGCCGTCGATGGCGACCCTCCAGCTCCCGTCCGCCTGCCGCTTCCACACGGTGGTGTACGCGCCGGTCTTCACCTGGTCGGCCTGGGTGACCTGGTAGCGGCCGACCGTGTAGCCGACCTGCGCCGACTCGACGAACCCGGCGCCGGTCGGCTGCCAGGCGATGGTGGCGCCCTTGCCCGAGAGCAGGGGCGCCCACGAGGCAGCCATCGCCTCGGCGCCGCGGGTGTTGCCGCCGATGTCGGCGACGTCGGGCATGAGGAAGCTCTTGAAGCCCTCTACGCCCTTCTCGCGCGCGGCCTTGTCGAAGGCGCGATCGGCCGCCAGGAGCTGCTCGCGCACCGGCTCCTCGTCGCGGAGCGCGGCCACTCCGCCGGTGGTCGCGCAGGCCGACGCCAGCAAGCACAGCGATGCGAGCAGCTTGCGCATGGCTACCTCATCCCCGCCGGCGCGGCGCCGCGCGGCTTCAGCTCCTGCACGATGCGATCGGCCTTGTAGATCTTCTCCAGCGCCTCGACCAGGGCCTCGCCCGCCACCGCCACGGTGCGATTGACCGTCTCGTCGAACCCATAGTCGCCGCCGAGCGACTGGATGTTGCCGTCGAAGACGAGCCCGACGATCTGCAAGTCCTTGTTGAACACCGGCGAGCCCGAGTTGCCGCCGATGATGTCGTTGTCGGTGCAGAAGTTCATCGCCGTGCCGGGCCGCAGCTCGGCCTTGGCGTCGCTCCAGCTCTGCGGCAGCTTGAACGGATCGCTGCCAGTGGCGCGCTCGAACGTCCCGCCCATGTGCGTGATCGGGTCGACCTTCTTGCCGTCCTCTTCGTACCCGCGCACGGCTCCATACGAGAGCCGCAGCGTGAAGGTCGCGTCCGGATAGCTCGAGGTGCCCTCCGTCTCGAAGCGCGCGCGCGCCACCAGCTCGCTGTTCATCCGGCTCACCGAGTCGAGCTCGTCGTCGATGAGCTTCCTGATCTGCCGCGAGTCGCCGTCGATGGACCTGGCGAAGACGATCATCGCGTCGTCGGAGGCCTCGAGCGCCGCCTTGCCGCCCTCGAAGAGCTTCTTGCGCAGCGCGAGGTCCTTGAGCCTGCTCGCCTTGACCAGCTCGGTGGCGAGCTGCTCGGGCGACTTGTTGCCCAGCACCTTCTTGACGAACGGGTCGTCCGCGCCCAGCTCCTCGCGCAGCTTGGTGAGCGAGAAGGTGGCGCGGAAGATCTCCAGCTCGTCGTAGATGGGCGCGGCCGAGAAGAGCGCCTGCTTGAGCTGCGGCAGCGCCGAGTCGCGATACTCCTTGAGCCGCTTCTCGCTCGGCTTCTGCGACTCCTCCGACCAGCGGAGCAGCGCGCGCGCGATGCCGAAGAGGCGGTTCCTCATCGGCCCCGGTGTCTCCTTGAAGTTGTACGCCTTGTGCACCCTCTTGAACTCGCCCTCCATGCGCGCGATCTCGTCCCAGGCCTTGCCGTACTTGCCCGCGAGCGTCTGGTCGGCGGCGACCCGCCCGCGCAGCTCCTTCTCGTGCGCGGCCTTCTCGTTCACCAGCTTCGGGTCGATGAGCGCGAGCGCGCGGCCCTTGAGCGCTTTGAACGAGTTCTCGACGCCGAAGAGCTCGGCCTCGCCGATGCGGTGCGCCTCGGGGCTTCGGTGCGTGAACTCGGTGAGCGCGCCGCGGTACTCGGCGAGGTAGAGCAGCCGCTCGGGCAGCGCGATGTCGCGCTGGTACTCGAGCTCGGACATGGTGAGGTCGCGATCGGTGCCGCCCGGGTGGCCGGAGACGAAGGTCAAGTCGCCCGGCTTTGCGGCGTGCGGCGCCCAGCTGAAGTGGTGATCGGTGTGCGCGGGCTTGCCGTTCTCGTAGGCGCGCACGAACGAGACGTCGAGGTCGTAGCGCGGGAAGTTGAAGTTGTCGGGGTCGCCGCCGAAGAAGGCGATGGCGAGCTCGGGGGCGAACACCAGCCGCACGTCCTGGAAGCGCTTGTACTTGTAAAGATTGTAGACGCCGCCGTGGTAGAGCGTGACCACGTCGCAGCGCAGCTTGTCGTCGCCGCCGGCGCACTCTGTTTCAATCGTGCTCATCGCCGCTTTTTGCGCGTCGGCGAACTCCTTGCCTTGCAGGCCCTTGGTGGCGCCCTCCATCCGCGCGGTCACGTCGGTGAGCGAGAGGAGCTGGTTGAGCTCGATCTCGGGACACTTCACCTCGTCCTTGAAGGCCGGCGCGTAGAAGCCGCTCTTGACGAAGTCGCGACGCGCGGTCGAGAGCTGCTCGATGCAGCTGTGGGCGCAGTGGTGGTTGGTCATCACGAGGCCCTGGGGAGAGACGAAGCTGCCCGAGCAGCCGCCCGCCAGGCGCACCGACGAGAGCCGCGCCTCGTCCAGCCACTTCTCCTCGGGCTGGAAGCCGTACTTCTGCTTCACCTTCTCCCTGGGAAAGTTGTTGTACGTCCACATTCCCTCGTCCGCGCGTGCTGCTGCAGAGGCGATCGACATTGCGAAGAGTGCAGCGATGGTGCGCTTCATCACGAGGCTCCTGTCGGCGGACGCGCGCTCCTCTGACAGAGCGGCTGCCGGTGGTCAAGGCTTGCGGGTTCGTCCTGGTTGTCACCGTCGCCCCCGAGGCGATGACCAACGCGGGGAACCAGCGACACTCCTCCTCCGACAGCCCCCGGTCCGCTTTGTTGCACTCGTCTGACCTTGCGCGCGGGCCGCCGCCGGGCTTAGGTGCCCCCCTCCGCATGAGCCTGCGCGCGTTCCAGATCCTGCTGCCGGTCGCGACGCCGGAGGCGCTGCGCGACGCCCTCGAGCGCGCCCTGCGCCGGCAGAAGGCGACCGCCGGCCCGCGGCGCCTGGTCGCCGTGCTGGCGGACGGCTGGGCGATGATCGACGAGGAGGGTCGCAGCGGCGTCGACGGCGGCCTCGCGCGGCTGCTCAGCGAGCTGTGCGGCGTGGCCCTGGCCATCGAGCTGGACGGCGGAGCGCTCTCGCTCCGGCTGCGAAAATTCACGCAGGGTGAACCCGTCGAGGGGCCCTGGGACGCCGCGCTCAAGGCCGCGCCGTTCGTCGACGTCGAGGCGGTCGGCTGGCGCGCCCTGCGCGATCTGGGCGTTCCACCCTCGCTGCGCCTGTGCGGGCCGGGCAGCGTGGGGCTCGCCGACGCCGCCCTGGCTGCCGAAGGGCTGGTCGAGACGGGCGGCTTCGCGGCGCTGGTGGTGGAGGTGTCGGCCGCTGGAACGACGTGGTCCGACGCGCGCGCGCTGCCACCCGAGCGGCGAGAAGGGCAGGACCCGCCGGTCGTGCCGGACCTCTGGGTGAAGAGCGCCACCGGCGAAGAGTGCGCACTCGAGGTGCGTGCGCTGCCTGCGCTGCCGGTCGCGCGGGAGGCAGCCGAGGCGCTCGCCGCCGTCGAGGAGGCGCAGGCGCGGCGGCTCGCGGGTCACCTGGCGGCGGAGGTCGAGGGCGACAGGCTGCCGCGGCTGTCTTTCACTTACAGTGAAGGTCGCGCGGCCCTGCTCCTGCCCCTGCTGCAGGCCGCGCGCGCTGGCAGGCCCCTCCTGGCGCGCCTCACCGAAGCCGACCGCGCGACCGTGCTCTCGCACGCGGGCTTCACCTCTGCCTGCCGCGTCGCGCTCGCGGCCGCCTTGCCCGAGGCGCGCATCACGCGCGCGCACGCGCTGCGCCTCGAGCTCCAGCCCGCGCCAGCGAGCGGCTGGACGCTGCGCGCGCCGCTGCCAGAGGCGTACGCGCGGTACCTCGAGCTTCCAGGCGAGCCCGCGGACCCGGCGGCGCCGATCGTGGAGGCGGTGCGGGCGCTGCTCGCGGCCACGCCGGCGCCGCTCGAGGACCTGCCCGCCGATGCCCTGCTCTCCGGCCTCTTGCCTGCGCTGGCGCTGGCCAACGATGACGCCGCGCGCGCCTCGGCTGTGCTGGCCGGCCCCCTGCGCTCGGCGCTGCTCTTCGACGATGGGCGCCGCATCGCGGCTGTCACGGACGAGGCGCTCGCCCGGCACGGGCTGACCTTCGAGGCAGCGCTGCTGCGAGCCGTCGCCAACGTGGACGCTCTGACGCTCGGCGAGCCCGCGGGCCTGTCGTACTTCGACCTCGACCAGGGCCGCGTCGTCATCTTCGACTTCAGCGATCCGGCCGGCGCTGGGCGCGTTCTCTCCGCCCACGCGCGCGGGCTTCTCAACGACCTGCTCGGCGAGCCGTGCCTGTGCGTGGTGCCGACGCGCGACGCGCTCCTGGCCTGCTCGATGCTCGAGGAGGACGCCATCTCCTGGCTGCAGGCCGAGGGCCAGCGCCGCGCCGCCGAGGGGCCGCACTCCCTGGCCCCCGACCTGCTCGTCGTCACCCGCGAAGCGGTCTCTGCTTATGGCCCCGAGAGCGAATTGGCCGCTGCCCTGGCGGGCGCCGAGAGCCGATAGCCGGTCAGACGCGCAGCGCCGCGGCGGCCATCGCCACCTCTTGCGACACCTCGGCCTCGGCCTCGAAGGAGGCCGCGCTGTGGCGCAGGCGGCCCGAGAGCAGCTCGAGCTCCGCGGCGCTGCGCTCGGCGTCCGCGCCCTGCAAGAGGACCAGCGAGAAGCGCGCGCGCTCGAGCTGGGCGACCTCTTCGTGCAGCCGCGCGGCGATCCGATCGCGCCCGCTGCGCACCACGCGCAGGTGGTCGCGCTGGTCTTCGAGCGTCCGGGCCGCGCGCCGGTAGCTCGCCTGCGCCAGCGGGTCGCTCGAGCCCTGCGCTGCCCCGTGCAGCTCGGCGGCGCGCCGGGTCAGCTCTTCCTCGCTCGAGGCGGGCGCCGCGCGCGCCAGGTCCGCGCCCCGGCGCGCCAGCTCGAGCGCCGCCAGCGCGAGCCCGTCGAGCTCGGCCCGCAGCGCCGCCGCCGCCGGACCCGAGAGGCCGCCTCGCTGTCCGCGCAGCGCGCTGAGCGACGCCCGGCGCGCGGCCGCCACGCGATCGACCAGCGGCCGCAGCTCGCCGAGCATGTGCGCGCGCAGCTCGGCGAGCTTCTCTTCGACGGGGTCGCGCGTGACCGCAAGGTGCAAAGGCGCCGAGGAGGCCGCGAACCAGAGGCCACAGAGCGCGCCGGTGCAGATCCAGGCAAGCAAAGCGGGCATCAGCTCGGTGAGCGCGGGCGCCAGGGCGCGCACGCCGACAGGGAAGAACCATCCCGCGGCCGTCGAGAGAACGAGCGCCGCGGCGATCGCGAAAGCACCGGGCAGCGGCTCGCCGGCCGCGCGGGCGCTCCGGGCGCGTGCCTCGGCGAGCCCGAGCGACAGCACCGCGCCGAGCAGCGCCAGCAGAGGCCGCTGGGCCACGGGCAGCTGATCGGCGGCCGCGGCCAGGGCGATCCCGACCGCCACCAGCGCGGCCGGGACGCGACGCCTTCCGACCAGCGCCGCGAGCACCCCGGCGGCGATGCAAGGCGAGGCCGCGCTGGCGCCCGGGCGAAACCAGAGGACGGCGGAGAGCGCGCCCATCGCGCCCGCGCCCAGCGCGGCCCGGACGGCGGTGCGATGAAAAAGCGGATGGTCATCGAAGGACGCGGTCATGGCGCGGGCTCGCTCAGTACGAGGAGCGGACGTTGTCGAACGCCGCCTGCTTGGCCGCCTTGCTCGGCGCGCCCGAGGAGGCGCCAAGGCCCACCGGCACGGTCTGGTCGAACATCGCCTCGTACTGCTTCATCTCGTCGAGGACCTGGGCCCGATCGGCAGGCTTGGCGGCGGGAGCTGCCGCGGCCATCGAGGCCAGGCCGCGCATCTTCCCCACCTCGACGGCGGCGGCGGCGCGCTGCCCCCGGGCGAAGAGCTCGGAGGTCTTGGCCGCGAGCGCGTTCATCTCGGCGCGCGCGCCATTGAACGCCGCGGGCGCGTCGCGGCGCGAGGCCTGCTTCTCATCGGCGGTGAAGGTCGCGGCGGCGGCCGCCAGGCACTCTCGCGTGGCGCCGTCGTCGCCCAGGAACGAGAGCTGCACCTTGGCGAGCTCGGCCTGGCCCTTGCCCGCTCCCAGCTCGAGCTTGACGAGCACGCGGCGCCGCTCGCCCGCGGCGAAGTCGGGCAGGCGCACCCAGCCGCCGTCGGACTCGTAGCCGATGACCTGCTGCACACGGGTGCCGGGCGCGGGCGTGACGATCAGGCGCACGTTGCGCGCGACCGCGCTGGTGGCCCGCGAGAGCTCGGCGCGAAACGCGGGAACGATCTCGTTGGCGTTCTTGATGAAGTGGGTCATGCCGCCCGACTGGGCCGCCAGCGAGGTCATCATGTCCTCGTCGTAGTCGTCGCCCACGCCAAAAGTGGAGACGGTCGCGATGGTGCCGAAGTCGCGCCGGGCCACTTCCAGGAGGCCCCGCCGGGTCGAGATGCCTTCGTTGGCCTGGCCGTCGGAGGCGAGGAAGACCTTGTCGGTCCTGCCAGTCCCGCGGCCGCTGGCCAGCTGGGGCGCGGCCAGATCGAGGGCCGCCGACAGGTTGGTGCCGCCGTAGGCCCGCAGCCCGTCAACCAGCGCCAGCGCCGACTCCGTGTTCGCCGGGGTCGCGGCCATCGACGGCACCAGCACCCGCGCGTCCGAGCCGAAGTCGATGAGCGCGAAGCGGTCGTCGCCGTTCAGCTGCGTGAGGAGCTCCCGGGCCGCCTCCTTGGCGCGCGCCAGCTTCTGCCCCGTCATCGAGCCGGAGCGGTCCAGCACCAGCACGGCGTTGACGGGCACGCGCGCGCCTTGCTCGCGCTTGCCGTCGGCGATCACGTCCACTTCGAGGTAGGCCTCGCCGCCGCCGCGCTCGGACACGAAGGCGCGGTCGAGCTGGGCGCTGATCGAGAGCGCGCCGGCGCGCGTGACCACCGCCGGCGGCTTGTCGCCGATGGGCCCGGGAGCGACGCGGGTCCGCAGCGCTGCAAAAGCGGCGGCGGCGAGGGAGAGCAGAGAGAGGACGAGGACGGTCATCGTGCGGCGCATGGGGCACCTCCGAGCGGGGTGCGTTCGTGAACGTGCGGCGCGCGCGCGGGATCTATCAAAGGTTCGGACCGACGTCGGCTGCTGGGGACGCGACCGAGCGCACGCACCCGCTGCGCGGAAGCGCGCCCCAGCCGGGGAGGTTTGACCCTACGGCTGCGCGACGCCCATCAAGAGCGCCAGCACGCGCTCCACCTCGGGCGCGACCTCGCCGTCGGTGAGCCAATCGACCGCGAAGTGCCGCTGGCCGCGCAGGTACGCGTCGAGCTGCAGGTCGCGTCCATAGAGGGCCATCGCCGCCGAGACGGCGCGGACCAGGTCCTCGCGCGCCCGCTCGCGAGGCGCCTTGGACTCCTGCGCCGCCTCGAGCAGCCGGCCCACCGCCGCAAGCTGCGCGCGATCGTGCACGCGCAGGTTCTCGCGCCTGCTGATGACCGAGAGCGAGTCGAAGAAGCGGGCCAGGTTCTCGACCGTCTCGCGGCCCGCGCGCACCGACGAGTCCTCCGCCGCGGCCAGCTTGACCAGCCGCGCGCGCGCCTCGAGAAAGATGCGCAGATCGGCCGTGCGCAGAGCGGGCAGCGCGCGGGTGCGGCTGAACGCGGACACGTCGCGCAGGGCGTCCTGCAGCGCGCCCTGCAGCCGCTCTTCGCTGGTGCCGGCCACGCGCCGCGCATGGCCGCGAAAGAGGAAGGCAAGGTTGGTCGCCGCCTGCCGCAAGAGCAGAGCCGCGGAGAGGTCCTCGGCGTAGCCCGGCACGGTCTCGGCGCGCTCGGCCGAGGGGCGCGCCGTGCAGGCGATCTGGAAGATCAGCTCGCCGACCCCCGCCCGCAGCCGGCCGCGGAACTCGAGGACGTCCGAGACCAGGTTCCACGGGTCTGCGACCACCGAGGGGTTCTTGAGCCGCTCGCCCAGCCGCGCCACATCGCTGCGCAGCCCCGAGGCGACCGCGTTGGTGATGCCGGTGATCTCGTCCTCGGGCCCGTCCGGCAGGATGTCCGCCAGCGGCGGCGTCTCTCCGGTCGAGGGGCCGAACGCGAAGTCGATCGAGTCGAGCGAGTCATTCTGCGGCGGCGCCGGAAACGTCTCCCCCGCCACGTGCAAGAGCTGGTTCACCGCGGAGACGGTCTGCGCCATGACCGGCGCCAGCTCCTCCCACGCGGCCAGGTTCTGGGGCGCCCCGGCGCGTGGATCGCCGAGCGGGACCAGCTGCAAATCCTGGAGGTGGTAGATGGCTTCGGTCGCAGACTCGAGGAGCCGGGCGACGCGCGGCCGCAGCCCCTCATTGGGCAGCTGCTCGACCACCTGGAGCAGATGCTCTTCGACCGTGCGCGGTCGCGCCCGCTTGGGGCCGGCCGGAGGTGCCTGCCGCCTGGGCGCCGTGGTCAAAGCCTCTCCAGCGGCCAGTCGTTTCCGTTCCACATTTGATTCACCTGCTAGAACACCGATCAGGTTAGCGGACCGAGCCATGAGGGACGAGGACCAAGCAGCGCAAGGCGCGAGGAGGAGCCGTACTTTCTGTACGGCGACGACGAGCAACGCGGCGATGCGCAGGTCATCGGCCCTCAGGCGACGGGAGCTGACCTGTTCGGTGCTCTAGCACATGCTCCCCGGTGCCTGCGACCTGCGCCGCCCTCACCTTTCCGGACGCGCGCAGCCAAAACAAAACCGGCCGCCTGCACTTGCGCAGGTCGGCCGGAGTAGAGCGCGCTTGAGCTGCTGTCAGGCGGCTTCCTCGAACTCCGACAAGTACCGGCTGAGGAAGGTCCGGGTGCTTTTTTCCACCTGCCGCACCCTCTCGCGGGACAGGCCCCACTGCTTGCCGATGTCCTCCAGCGTGCGCGGGTCGTCCTGGGTCAAGCGGTCAGCCAGGATGTCCCAGGCCAGCTCGCCCATCCGCTTTCTCACCTTGCCGAGAGCCTGGCGCACGTCTTCCTGCTGCTCGGCGCGGATGAGCTGGTCGTCGGGCGTGGGCCCTTCGTCCGCCAGCCGGTCGAGGTGGGTGGCGTCACCCTCGGGGTCGAGCGACTCCTCCAGCGAGATGTCGCGGGGGGGAAGGCCGCCGTTCGGCATGGTCCGCCGCACCGCGGACGGTCCATCCTTGAGGCAGCGCGTGATGTAGGCGCGGATCCACCAGACGGCGTAGGTGCTGAAGCGGTTCCCCTTCTCGGGGTCGAAGTGCTCGATCGCCTTCAGGAGGCCGTAGTTGCCCTCCTGCACCAGATCCTCGAGCCGGACGCCGCGGCCCATGAACTTCCGCGCGACCGAGATGACGAGGCTCAAGTTGTGGACGACCAAGAGCTCCTGCGCGCGTCGCTCCCCTTTGCGGGCGCGGCGCGTGACCTTCAGCTCCGTCTCGCGATCGAACGGAGGATGAGCGCGGATCAGCTTGATCAGCGGCGCGAGATCGTCGAACTCGCTGCGGTCGCGCATGTGCGGTTTCCTTTCTTGCTGCCTGAACAACGTTCCGTGCGGCCTGCCGGATTTGACTGCCCGGCCCTTCTTTCGCTCACGGAAGGTAGATGCCTTCGCCTTCGATCCGTTGCGTTACGAAATGTGTGTCGTTATGACGCACGATTCGTGAACGCGCGGGTCCTGCCTGCCGGTCTGTTGAAGACGCACTTTCCCCTCTGTGGGTTCCCGCAATCGACGCCCGCGACTGGAGGCAGAGGCTGGGATGAAGCCGGCTCTTTTCCATTCCCCGGTCGAGCGTTGGTTCGAGCGTTCGTTCAAGAGCCCTACGCGCGCGCAGGCGCTCGGTTGGCCGCCCATCTTCGCGGGCAGCTCCACGCTCTTGCTCGCTCCGACCGGGTCGGGAAAGACGCTGGCGGCCTTCCTGGTCGCCATCGACCGGCTGCTCTTCGAGGCGCCTCCCGACAAGTTGGAACGCTGTCGCGTGATTTATATTTCCCCGCTCAAGGCGCTGGCCGTCGACGTCGAGCGCAACCTGCGGGCCCCCCTGACCGGCATCATCGCCGAGGCCGAGGTCGCGGGCGTGCCCGTCCACCGGCCGCAAGTCTCGATCCGGACGGGCGACACGCCGACCAAGGAGCGGGCCCAGTTCCTTCGTTCACCAGCGGACATCCTCATCACCACGCCCGAGTCGCTCTACCTCTTGCTCACCTCGCAGGCGCGCGAGCGGCTCGCCTCCGTGCAGACCGTGATTGTCGACGAGATCCATTCGCTCGTGGCCACCAAGCGCGGCGCCCATCTGATGCTCTCGCTCGAGCGGCTCGAGGCGCTGCGCCGGCCCGGAACACCTCTGCAGCGCATCGGCTTGTCCGCGACGCAGCGGCCGCTCGATGAGGCTGCGCGGCTTCTGGGTGGAGGCGAGCCCGCAGCGACCAAGAAGGCAAAGTGGCGCGCGCGGCCCGTCGAGATCATCGACGCCGGCTACAAGAAGGCCTTCGAGCTGACGGTCGAGGTGCCGGTCGAGGACATGAGCCGCCTCGGCGAGCTGATCGGCGAGAACGACGCCGTCCGTCCCGAGGAGATCCGCTCGGGCAGCGCCGCCGTGGGGCCCATCCGCCGCAGCATCTGGCCGTCGATCCACCCCCGGTTGCTCGAGCTGATCGAGGCGCACCGCTCGACGATGATCTTCGTCAACTCGCGCCGCCTGGCCGAGCGGCTCGCCGGCGCGCTCAACGAGCTGGCGGGCCGCGAGGTCGCGCTCGCGCACCACGGCTCGGTCTCGCGCGACCAGCGCAGCGAGATGGAAGATCGCCTCAAGCGAGGCGAGTTGCCCGCCATCGTCGCCACCAGCTCGCTCGAGCTTGGCATCGACATGGGCGCGGTCGATCTGGTGGTTCAGATCGAAGCGCCGCCGAGCGTCGCCTCGGGCTTGCAGCGCATCGGCCGCGCGGGCCACCAGGTGGAAGGAGTCTCACGGGGAGTCATCTTCCCCAAGCACCGCGGCGACCTGATCTCGAGCGCCGCCGCCGCCGCCGGGATGCGCGCCGGCAGCGTGGAAGAGACCTTCTACCCGCGCAACCCGCTCGACGTGCTCGCGCAGCAGATTGTCGCCATCTGCTCGAACCAGCTCATGCAGGTGGACGAGCTCTTCAACATGATCCGCCGCGCGGCACCGTTTGCCGACCTGCCGCGCACTTCCTTCGAGGGCGTGCTCGACATGCTCTCGGGCCGCTACCCGAGCGACGAGTTCGCCGAGCTCAAAGCGCGCCTGACCTGGGACCGCATCGCCGGCACCCTGCGCGGGCGCGAAGGCGCCGGCCGCGTCGCAGTGGCCAACGCGGGGACGATTCCTGACCGCGGGCTCTACGGCGTCTTCCTGGCGAGCGGCGACGGCAAGCAGCGCCGGGTCGGAGAGCTCGACGAAGAGATGGTCTTCGAGTCGCGCGTGGGCGAGGTCTTCGTCCTCGGCGCCTCGAGCTGGCGAATCGAGGAGATCACCCAGGACAAGGTGATGGTCTCGCCGGCGCCGGGCCAGCCCGGGAAGATGCCGTTCTGGCACGGCGACCGCCCGGGCCGCCCGCTCGAGTTCGGCATGCAGGTGGGCAAGCTTTGTCGAGAGTTATCGAAAGCGCCCCGTGCAAAGTCTTTGCAAATTTTGCAAAAAGAGCACGGCCTCGATGAGCGGGCCGCGCGGAATCTCTTGGCGTATCTCGATGAGCAGAAGGCCGCCACGGGCGAGGTGCCGAGCGACGAATCGATCGTCGTCGAGCGGGTGGTGGACGAGGTCGGCGATTTCCGCGTCTGCGTCTTGACGCCCTTCGGCGCCCGCGTGCACGCGCCCTGGGCCACGGCCGTGGTCGCGCGGCTCAAGGCCGAGAGCGACGCCGAGATCGAGTCGATGTACTCGGACGACGGCATGGTGTTCCGCCTGCCCGAGCGCGGCGAGCCGCCGGACCCCGAGCTCTTCTTCCCCGCCGCCGATGAGATCGAGGATCTGGTCACCCAGTCGCTCGGCCAGAGCTCGCTCTTCGCCGCCCGCTTTCGCGAAAATGCTTCCCGCGCCTTGCTCCTGCCGCGGCGCTTTCCCGGCAAGCGCAGCCCGCTCTGGGCGCAGCGCAAGAAGGCCGCCGATCTGCTCGGCGTGGCCCGGCGCTACGGGACCTTCCCGCTCCTGCTCGAGACGTACCGCGAGTGCCTGCGCGACGTCTTCGACGTGCCAGGCCTCGTCGAGCTGCTTCGCCGGGTGCAGGACCGGCGGCTGCGCGTGGTCACGGTCGATTCGCGCGCGCCCTCGCCGTTCGCGGCCTCGCTGCTCTTCAGCTACGTCGCCAACTTCATCTACGACGGCGACCAGCCGCTGGCCGAGCGGCGCGCCCAGGCGCTCTCGGTCGATCAAGCGCAGCTGCGCGAGCTGCTCGGCGAGTCGGAGCTGCGCGAACTGCTCGACCCGCAGGCGATGCGGGAGCTGTCGCGCTCGCTGCAGCGGCTGGACGGCACCCGGCCGCCCAAGGGCAAAGATGGCGTTCACGACCTCTTGCTCGCCCTCGGCGATTTGACCGCGAGTGAAATCGCCGCGCGGGCTGCGCCGGACGCCGATGTGCTCGGCTGGCTTCACGAGCTGCGCAAAGAGCGGCGCGCCTTCGCTGCCTGCATCGCCGGCGAGGAGCGCTGGGCGGCGGCGGAAGATGTCGGCCGCCTGCGTGACGCCCTGGGCACTCCGCCGCCGGCCGGGATGCCGAAGGCCCTGCTCGAGCCGGTGGCCGACGCGCTCGGCGATCTGGTCTCGCGGTACGCGCGCACGCACGGGCCCTTTCACGTCGAGGAAGTGGCGGCGCGCTTTGGCCTGGGCGTCTCGCCGGTGCGCGCGGCGCTCGAGCGGCTGGGCGAGACGGAGCGCGTCCTCGAGGGCCAGTTCCTCCCCGGCGGCCGCGGGCGCGAGTGGTGCGACGCGCAGGTCCTCAAAGTCATCAAGCAGCGCTCGCTGGCCAAGCTGCGCAAGCAGGTCGAGCCGGTCGAGCCAGCGGCGCTCGGCCGCTTCCTCGTCGAGTGGCAAGGGCTGACGCGGCCGCGCGCGGGGCTCGATGCGCTGCTCTCGGCGGTCGAGGCGCTGCAGGGCGCGCCGGTGCCGGCCAGCGTCCTCGAGCGCGAAGTGCTCGCCGCGCGCGTGCAGCCGCTCAAGCTCGGCGATCTCGACGTGCTCACCGCGTCCGGCGAGGTGGTCTGGATGGGCGTCGAGCCCATCGGCCAGCGCGACGGGCGGGTGGCGCTCTTCCTCGCCGACCACTTCGCGCTCCTTGCCCCGCCCGCGCGGCCTGTCGAGGGCGAGCTGGCCGGCAAGGTGCGAAAGCATCTCGCCGCGCGCGGGGCCAGCTTCTGGGCCGATCTGTTGACCGCCACGGGCGGCTTCCCGGCCGACTTGCTCAAGGCGCTCTGGGACCTGGTCTGGGCTGGCGAATTGACCAACGACACCCTCGGCCCCTTGCGCAGCTACCTGCGCGGCCCGCTCGCCACCGAGACCCCGCGCGAGCGCCGCGACAAGCGCGCCTTCTCGGTGCCGGGGCTCGCCTTCCGCTCGCGCCGAGCGGGCCCGCCGGGCAGCGAAGGGCGCTGGTCGCTCTTGCCGCGCGCCGAAGTTTCGCCCACGGCCCGCGCGGCCGCGCTCTCGCAGGCGCTGCTCTCGCGGTACGGCGTGGTCACGCGCGAGGCCGTCCACGCCGAGGGGATACTCGGTGGATTCTCTTCAGTGTACCCAGTCTTCAAGGCGATGGAAGAGTCGGGCCGGGCGCGGCGTGGCTACTTCGTCGCCGGGCTCGGCGGCGCGCAGTTTGCGCTGCCCGGCGCCGAGGAGCGCCTGCGCGCGCTGCGCGAGCCGGCAGAGGAGCCAACGACCCTTTTGCTCGCCGCCACCGACCCGGCCAATCCCTACGGCGCGATGCTGCCCTGGCCAGGCGCCGTGCCCGCCGTCGGCGAGAGCGAAGTGGCGCGCGCGGGCCGGCCGCAGAGAGCCGCCGGCGCGCACGTGGTGCTGCATGACGGCGAGCTGGTCGGCTACCTCGGGCGCGGCGAGACTGCGCTGACCACGTTCTTGCCGCGCGACGAGCCGCAGCGAACGTCTCGAGCGCGCGCGCTGGCCAGGGCGTTGGCGCGCCTCCTCGATCAACGCCTCAGGCGAACGGTCTTGCTGGCCCAGATCGACGGCGACGACCCGGCCCGCTCGCCGCTCGCTCCGGAGCTGCGGGCGGCGGGATTCCTGCCGGGCTCGCGCGGGTGGCTCAAGCGCGCGCCGCTCGGCTGGCGCGACGAGCCTGAGGAGCTGCAAGACGAGCCCGCCGTGACCACCGATGCCTGAGGGGGACACGCTCTTCAAGATCGCCCGCACGCTGCACGCGGTGCTGGCCGGCAAGGCGCTCACCCGCGTGCGCTCGACCCTCCCGCGCATCGCCGCCGCGGACCTGGTCGGTCACCTGATTCCAAAAGTGGAGGCACGAGGCAAGAACCTGCTCGTGCACCTCGACGACGGCCGCGCCCTCTGGACCCATCTCAAGATGTCGGGCTCGTGGCACGTCTATCGCGCGGGGGAGAAGTGGCAGCGGCCCGAGCGGCAGATGCGCCTCGCGCTCGACGTGCACGACTTCTGCGCCGTCTGCTTCAACGCCCCGCTGGTCGAGCTCCTCTCGGCCATGGGCCTGCGCGAGGAGCGCATGCTGCAGCTCGGGCCCGACGGCAGCGCCGCCGAGTTCGACGCCGACGAGGCCTTCCGCCGCCTGCGCGCGCTCTCTGACCTCGAGCTTGGCGAGGCGCTGGTGCGCCAGCACGCGCTGGCCGGCCTCGGCAACGTCTTCAAGTCCGAGATGCTCTTCATGCTTCGCCTGGACCCCTTCATGAAGCTGGCCGAGGTGGACGACGCGCGCTTGACCGCGCTGGTGGCGCTCGGGCGCAAGCTGCTGCTCGACAATCGCTACTCGCCCACCAGGATCACGCGGCGCTCGTTGCAGGGCGAGGGGAGCCGCTGGGTCTACGGCCGCCAGGGTGAGCCGTGCCGCAAGTGTGGCGTCCCGATCGAGATGCAAAGGCAGGGGCAGCCGCTGCGCTCCACTTACTTCTGCCCCGCCTGCCAGCTTGGCCGCCTGCCCGCGAGCGACCGTCCGTCGCGGTGACTTCGCCTCCCAAGAGGGATACAAGACCGCCATGGGCTCCACCGTCGAAGACCTGATCGACCTGGGCACGAAGCTGCGGTTCGCCGTCATCGGAACCTACGCGGTGGCCTTCGTCGGCTATGCGGCGCGCATCGCTTGGCAGCGGCTCAGGCTCGACAAGGTCGCCACCTGGCTCGCGGTCATCGGCGTCACCGTGCACACCGCCTACCTCGCCACCCGCTGGATGGCCGCGGGCCAGACCGAGGTGCTGCTGCGCGAGAAGAGCGGCGACATCGTCGCGGGCAGCGACCGCTTCTGGCTGCTCGTCTCGCACCCGCCCTACACGAACCTCTTCGATGCGCTCAACTTCGTCGCCTGGGCGCTGATGGTCTGCTACCTGATCGTCGAGCGCAAATGGGGCCTGCGCATCGTCGGCGCATTGGCCGTCGCCATCGCCCTGGTCGCCATGGGCGAGGCCTCGCTGGTCTCGGACAAGCTGATCGAGCCGCTGGTCCCGGCGCTGCAGAGCTACTGGATCCTCATCCACGTCGGCATGCTCTTCATCAGCTACTCGCTCTTCACGCTCGGCGCGGTCACGGCGCTCTTGTACCTCGTGCGCACGGGTGTCCCCACGGCGGCGATGGGCACCGTCCAGGCCGCCATGACCGCGCTCTTCCTCGCGCTGGTGGGCGGCTCCGATCTGCTCACCGCGGCCACCTTCAAGATGGCCCCGGCGTGGATGCACGACGTCCCGAGCAAGCTGCACGCGGGCAAGTTCTACAGCGTGGCCACCTCCGTCCATTACTTCCCCGCTGGCTCCGACAAGGCCGCGAAGTACCTCGTGCCGGTGGCTGGCGTCGGCCCGCTCCTCATGGCCGCTCTCGTCGTCTTCCTCGTCGGCGCGGTGGTCTACGGCATCGCCTGGCGCAAGGACGCGCCCGAGGCCTTCGCCAAAGCGACGGGCTACAAGATTGTCGGCGCCGCCTTTGCGCTGCTCACCATCGGCCTTGGCCTGTTGGTCTTCAGGATCGTCCAGGCCGGCGAGATCACGCTGCCCACCGATCTGACCCTGGCGCCGGGCGAGCATGGCCCCTTCCGCCTCAACATCTCCTCGAACTATTCGCTCGGCCTCATCGCGCTCCTCTGGGGCTCGACCGGTGGCTTCTTGCTGACGGCCATCTTCCGCGACCGCATCGCCGCGGCGCTGCCCGAGCCGCGCAAGCTCGAGGACATCACCTACCGGGTCGTCATCGCCGGCTGGCCCCTCTTGACCATCGGCATCGTCATGGGCGGCATGTGGGCCTACGAGGCCTGGGGCCGCTTCTGGGGCTGGGACCCGAAAGAGACCTGGGCGCTCATCACCTGGGTCGTCTACGCCGGGTACCTGCACACGCGCATCACGCTCGGCTGGGCGGGCAAGCGGCCCGCGGTGATCGCGGTCTTTGCCTTCGCCGTGGTGGTCTTTACCTTCATGGGCGTCAACCTCGGCCTCACCGGCGAGGGGCTGCACACGTACGGCAGCGGGTAGAGCGCTGGCGCAGGACGCGCTCCTGCTGGAAGCGACCTCTCGTGTCGTGTTCGATCGTGGCACGCATCGTTCCACGAGCGGACGGCATGGATGGCTTGCAATCCCCAACGGGGCCAGCTCTGGATCCCGCCGCGGCGAGGCGGCAAGAGCAAACCTGGGGATGAGGCAAAGGCAGGGGCAGAGGCAGGGGAATAACCAAGAGCAGCACCTTGACACCGCCCGGTGACGGCGCTACCTCCCGCCCTCTTTTGTGGCCTTGGAGGCAGCGTGGCGAACCAGTACGACGTCGCGGTCATCGGCGCGGGTCCCGGCGGATATGTCGCCGCCATCCGCGCGGGGCAGCTCGGGCTCAAAGTGGTCTGCATCGAGCGCGACGAGCGGCTCGGCGGCACCTGCCTCTTGCGCGGCTGCATCCCGACCAAGGCGCTGCTCGAGACGGCCGAAGTCCTCGAGCACGCCCAGCACGGCGAGCGCTACGGAGTGTCGGCCAAGGACGTCAAGGTCGACATGGCCGGCGTCAATAAATACAAGGACAAGGTGGTGCTCTCGAACGTCAAGGGCATCGATTTCCTCTTCAAGAAGAACAAGGTCGAGCGGGTGCTGGGCCACGCGCGCATCACCGCGCCGGGCAAGATCAGCGTCGAGGCCGGCGGCAAGACCAACGAGATTGAAGCCAAGCACATCGTGCTGGCGACCGGGTCGGCGCCGCGCGTGCTGCCGCACATTCCCATCGACGGCAAGCTGGCGGTCACCTCCGACGAGCTCTTGCAGAACGACAAGGTGCCAGGCCGCCTGCTCGTTCTGGGCGCGGGCGCGGTCGGCGTCGAGTTCGCCTCGGTCTACAAGCGCTTTGGCAGCGAGGTCACCATCGTCGAGATGCTGCCGCGCCTTGTGCCGGTCGAGGACGAAGACGTCTCCGCCGAGATGGAGAAGGCGCTGCGGCGCCGCGGCATCAAGAGCCTGACGGGCGCCAAGCTCGAGAAGGTTGAACAGCTCGGCGAGGGCAAGGGCCTGCGCGCGCACGTGGCGACGCAGAAGGGCCAGGAGCTGCTGGAGGCCGACATGATCCTGGTCGCCGTCGGCCGCCGGCCGGTGAGCGAGAACCTGAACCTCGAGAAGTTCCCCAAGGTGAAGATCGACCGCGGCTTCGTCCTGGTGGACCCGAAGACGCTGCTCACCGGCGAGAGCTGGCTGTCTGCCATCGGCGATGTCGTCGCCATCGCGGGCCAGCCGCACCCGCAGCTTGCCCACCTCGCCTCGGCCGAGGGCATCTTCGTGATGGAGCGCCTCGCTGGCCTGAAGCCGCACCCCGTCCGCTACGATCTGGTGCCCGGCGCGACCTACTCGGATCCCGAAGTCGGCTCGGTCGGGCTCACCGAGAAGCAGGCCAAGGACAAGGGCCACAAGGTGAAGGTCGGCGTCTTCCCGTTCTCGGCCAACTCGAAGGGCAAGATCCTCGGCGCCAACGAAGGCTTCGTCAAAGTCGTCGCCGAGGAGAAGTACGACGAGATCCTGGGCGTGCACATCATCGGCCCCAAGGCCACCGAGCTGATCGCCGAGGCCTGCTCGCTCTTGCGCCTGGAGTGCACGAGCGAGGAGATGGCGCATGTGATGCGCGCCCATCCGACGCTCTCGGAGGCGATGACCGAGGCCGCCCACGCGGTTCGCGGCAAGCCGATTCACATCTAGTGCCTCGCCGGCAGGGCTTGGCCTGCCGGCCAGGCGGTTTGCTGCGCAAGGCTTTGGCCTGCTGGCCAGGCGGTCTGCTGCGCAAGGCTTTGGCCTGCCGGCCAGGCGGTTTGCTGCGCAAGGCTTTGGCCTGCCGGCCAGGCTTCGCTGCGCGCGGGCGTCAGGCAGCCTGATCGTTCGTCGGCGGGCGCATGGGTCGTTCGCGCAGACGGGGCCCGCCCCTACTCGGTGAGTTAACTCAACATAAATATGGGGCACCCAAAAGCGCGACCGACCCATGCGCCCGCCGCCGAACTATCAAATGCTGAGTTGGGATTTAAAGGCCCAAGTCGAGATCAAATGGAACGGCGGGGGGACGATGGGGGCGCGCGCTTTTTGGGTGCCCCCGAGCAACTTCATCTGGAACACCGGGTCGGGGCGGGTCCCGGTGCGCGCGCGGCCCATCGTCCCGCCGACGGGCGGTTGATTACTTTGCAAGCCCGGCGCAGCCGCCCTGGCCGGAGGCCGAAGCCTTCACGGCCAGTGACCTACGGCGGCGCGCCAGCGCAACAAGAGCAAGCGCGGCGAGCGCGAAGGTGGGGATGGAAGTGCCTCCGCTGGAGCAGCCGGTGCCGGCGGCGAGCGAGGCCTGGCTGTCTGCCTCGATGGTGTCGATGCCGGCCAGGTTCTCGAGCGACGAGTCCTGCCGCTCGCTCTCCATCTGGGCGAGCTCGGAGGCGCTCATCTCGACGGCGGCCCGCTCGCTGAAGGTGGCCGTGCTGGCGGTGGGCTCGGCCGCGAAGGCGGCGGCGTCCTGCGCCTCGAGGGTCGCGGCGGCGGAGACGAGCTCGGAGGCGACCTCGGCGAGGTGCGTCCCTTCAACCATTCCGTCGTGATAGATGACGCCGGTCGGCTGGATGCTGGCGCTGCGATACAGGCCCTGCTTCAGGTAGTCGGTCTGGCCCGGGTACAGGGTGGCGTAGTTCTTCTTCATCACCTTGACGCCGTCGTAATAGACCTCGATGAAGCCGACCGAGGCGCTGGCCGAGAACTTGATGTGGGCGACGAACTTGTGCCACTTGCCGCGCACCAGCGGCGCGGTCCAGAGCGTGGTCGAGCCGTTGCGCGTCAGCTTGATCGAGCTGCCATAGATGCCGAACTCGATGGGCGGCGAGCCATTCGGCCCGCTGTGGTGCCACTGGGTAAAGAGCTGCCACGCGTTCTGGATGGGATAGTTCGCGTCGAACATGGTGCTCCACGAGAAGTAGCGCTCGTTGCCTTCGACCTCGGGAGTGCCGTGGACGACCTCGGCGCGGTTGCCGCTGGCCGCGAGGTCGCCGTGCCTGACCTCGAAGCGGGCGGCGTAGTGACCCTGCGCGACCGGAGAAGTCAGGGTCCGGACCCGCGCCGAAGAGGCCGCCTGGTACTTGGTCCATTGAGTCAGGTTTCCAGTCTCGAAGTTGCCGGTGAAGGCAACGCTTCCGTGCGCCGAGAAGGAAACTCCGCAGGCGAGGGCGAAGAAGGTCAGCTTGATGAGCTTGGACGACAGAGACACGTAGTGCTCCCTTTCGACCGCTTGGCGCAGTCGGATGAGCTTGCGTGGATGAGGCGGTTGTCGAACACACCAAGCGTGCGGGCCCATTCCAGGCCGATAGACGACCTTCCTCAGAGCACATCTCGGCACTTTGGGCGTTTTCGGGCCGTCCTCCCTCGACGGAGGGGCCTTTGCAGGTTACAAGAACGCCGCGATGGCGAACCTCGTTCAGCTAGGAAGCCGGCCTGCAAAGGGGCCGCGCGAGCCCAAGCCCGAGTGGCTGAAAGTCCGCATGCCCGGCGGCGGCCGATTCCAGCAAGTGCGCGACACTCTGCGCGAGCTGAACCTCGCCACCGTCTGCGAAGAGGCGAGCTGCCCGAACGTCGGCGAGTGCTGGGGCTCGGGCACCGCGACGGTCATGCTGATGGGCGAGGTGTGCACCCGCGGTTGCCGCTTCTGCGACGTCGCCTCGGGGATGCCGCCCCCGCTCGACCCGCTCGAGCCGCGCCACCTGGCCGAGGCCGTGGGCCGCCTGGGCCTCGATTACCTGGTCGTCACCTCCGTCAATCGCGACGAGCTGCCCGACGGCGGCGCCTCCCACTTCGCCCAGGCCATCCGCGAGCTGCGCAAGGCGGCGCCGAACACATTGGTCGAAGTATTGACGCCCGACTTCCAGGGAGTGGCCGACGCGCTCGATATGATCATCGAGGCCAACCCCACGGTGGCGGCGCACAACCTCGAGACCGTCGAGCGCTTGACGCCCAAGGTGCGCGACCGGCGCGCGAGCTATGCGCAGAGCCTGCGGGTACTCAACCACTATAAGCGCGGTGGAATGCGCACCAAGTCGAGCCTGATGCTGGGCCTCGGCGAGCAGCACGACGAGGTGGTGCAGGCGATGCGCGACCTGCGCTCGGTCGGCTGCGATATCCTCACGCTCGGCCAATATCTGCGGCCGAGCGACAAGCACCTAGAGGTGATTGAGTTCGTCCATCCCGAAGCCTTTGCCGCGCTCGAGCAAGAGGGGATGAAGCTCGGGTTCAAGTTCATCGCCGCCGGCCCGCTCGTGCGGTCGAGCTACAAGGCGGGTGAGTTCTTCATCGAGCGTTGGGTCCGCGAAGGAACCTGAGCAAATGCCCACTTGGAATATCATCCAAGCCGTCAACGACGCCCTGAAGGTCGAGATGCGCCGCGACGAGCGCGTGGTCGTGCTCGGCGAGGACGTCGGCAAGTTCGGCGGCGTCTTTCGCGCCACTCTAGGGTTGATTGAAGAGTTCGGCGCCGATCGGGTGATCGACACTCCATTGGCCGAGGCCGGCATCATCGGCGCCGCCATCGGCATGGCGATGTACGGGCTGCGGCCGGTGCCCGAGATTCAATTCTCCGACTTCATCTTTCCGGCCTTCGATCAAATCGTCTCCGAGCTGGCCAAATTGCGCTATCGGAGCGGCGGGCAATATACCGCGCCGGTGGTCATCCGCACTCCCGTCGGCGGTGGAATCAAGGGCGGCCACTATCATTCGCAATCACCCGAGGCGCTCTTCATCCACACGCCGGGATTGCAAGTGGTCTGCCCCTCCAACCCCTATGACGCGAAAGGATTGCTCCTCTCCGCCATCCGCGGCAGCGATCCAATCATCTTCATGGAGCCCAAGCGCGTCTATCGCGCCGCCCGCGGCGAGGTTCCCGAGGGTGACTATACAATCCCGCTCGGCGTCGCGAAGACGGTGCGGCCCGGCCGCGGCATGACCGTGATCGGCTGGGGCGCGATGCTCCACGAGGCGGAGGCGGCCTGTACTCAAGCCGCGGAGCTGGGCCTGGATCCTGAGTTGATTGATTTGCGCACCTTGTGGCCGCTCGACATCGAGGCGCTGACGGCCAGCGTGCGCAAGACCGGCCGCTGCGCCATCGTGCAGGAGGCGCCGCGCACGTGCGGGCTGGCCTCCGAGATCAGCGCCCTGCTCCAAGAGCGCTGCTTTACTTCCTTGGAAGCTCCCATCCTGCGCATCACCGGCTGGGACACGCCATTTCCCTATACCCTCGAGAATGAGTATCTGCCGCTCGCGCCGCGGATACTCAAGGGTTTGAAGGACCTCGCTTCCTATCAACCTTAGTCATCTCTGCAATCGTCAGGAGAATCGCGATGGCCCAGTTCGAGTTCAAGCTGCCCGACATCGGCGAGGGCGTCGTCGAGGGCGAGATCGTCAAGTGGCTGGTCAAGGCCGGCGACGAGGTGGTCGAGGACCAGCCCCTCGTCGAGGTGATGACCGACAAGGCCACGGTGACCATCCCGAGCCCCCGCAAGGGCAAGGTCGTGCGCACCGTCGGCAGCGAGGGCGAGGTCGCCAAGGTCCACGGCACGCTGGTGGTGATGGAGATCGGCAGCGCCACTCCTCCGACGCAGGGTGACGCCGGCCACGCCGCGCCCGCCGCTCCCGCCCAGGTCGCGCCGTCGCTCCCCGCCGCGCAGGCCGGGCAGCCCGCCCCGCTGCAGACCGCGCACCAGCCCGCGCCCAAGGTGAACGGCGCTGCCCCCGCGCAGCAGCAAGCAGCCGCCCCGTCGGCTCCCGCTGAGTCGGGCCGCAAGGTGCTGGCCACGCCGGTCACGCGCCGCATGGCCAGCGAGCTCGGCGTCGATCTGGCCTCTCTTTCAGGCACCGGCGAGGGCGGCCGGGTGATGAAGGCCGACGTGCTCGCCCACGTAGAGGCGAAAAAGTCGGCGCCCGAGCAGACCAAGGCCGCAGCAGCCGCGCCGGCCACCGAGGGCGACCGCGAGGTGCCGCTGCGCGGGCTGCGCAAGTCGATCGCGAAGTCGATGGTCCAGAGCCACTCGCACGTGGTGCCGTTTACCTTCGTCGAAGAGTGCGACACGGGCGCGCTCACGGCCATGCGCGGCCGCATCAACGACGCGCTCGCCAAGGCCGGCCAGGCAAAGCTCAGCTACCTGCCGTTCATCGCCAAGGCGCTCTTGCACGGCTTTCGCAAGTATCCCGACTTGAATGCCGTCATGGACGAAGAGCGCCAGACGCTGGTCGTCAAGAAGCAGGTCAACCTCGGCTTTGGCGCGGCCACCGAGCACGGCCTGACGGTCTTCGTGGTCAAGGACGTGGAGCACAAGTCGATCCGCCAGATCGGCAGCGAGATCGACCGGCTCGCCAAGGCGGCGCGCGAGAACAAGCTGCAGCTGCAAGATCTCCAGCACGGCACGTTCACCATCACGAGCCTCGGCAAGGACGGCGGCCTCTTCGCGACGCCGGTCGTGCACCACCCCGAGGTCGCCATCCTCGGCATCCACAAGATCAAGGAGCAGCCCACCGTCACCCGCGGCGAGGGCGGCAAGCTCGAGCTTGGCGTCGCCGAGCGGATGAACCTGAGCTGCTCATTCGACCACCGCGTCATCGACGGTCACATCGGCGCGGCGTTCCTCTATGAAGTCATTCGCGCGCTCGAGGCCCCCGAGCTCTTGCTCATCGACTGATTGTTTGGAGACACCATGAGCATCGCCCCGACAGAGCTGAGGCACGGCCAGGCGCGCGAGTGGCCGGCGCCCGATCACCAGACGCTCCTGCGCCTCTACCGCGAGATGGTGCGGCTGCGCCTGCTCGACGAGCGGATGATGACGCTGCAGCGCCAGGGCCGCGTCGGCTTCTATGGCGCGTGCACGGGGCAAGAGGCGGCAACGCTCGCCTCGGCCATCGCCTTCGAGCCGGGCGACTGGATCTTCCCCGCGCTGCGCGAGGGCGGCGCCATGCTCTTGCGCGGGTTCTCGATGGTCCCGTATCTGTGCCAGGTCTTCGGCAACGAGGGCGACGAGACCAAGGGCCGCCAGATGCCGAGCCACATGGCGTCGCGCTCGGTCAATCAAGTGAGCTGGTCCTCGTGCATCGGCACGCAATTGCCGCAGGCCGTGGGCGCCGCGATGGCCGCGCGCATCAAGCGCGACCGCACCGTGGTGGCCGCGTACATGGGCGACGGCGCGACCAGCGAAGGCGACTTCCACGTGGCGCTGAACTTCGCCGGCGTCTTCAAGGCCCCGGTGGTCTTCATCTGCCAGAACAACCACTGGGCCATCAGCGTGCCCTCGAGCAAGCAGACCGCCTCGGAGAGCATCGCGGTCAAAGCGTCCGCCTACGGGTTCCCCGGCGTGAAGGTCGACGGCAACGACGCGCTCGCGGTCTACGGCGCGGTGAAAGAGGCGGTCGATCGCGCCCGCAGCGGCGGCGGGCCCACGCTGGTCGAGTGCGACACCTATCGGATCGGCGCCCACAGCTCGAGCGACGACCCCACGCGCTATCGCGACGAGAACGAAGTGACGGCCTGGAAGAAGCGCGACCCCATCGACGCGCTCCGCTCCAAGCTGGTCGGGCAGGGCAGCTGGACGGCGGTGCAAGAGGATTCACTGCGGGCGAAGTTGCTCGAGGAGATCAACGGCGCCATCGCCGAGGCCGAGAAGAAGCCCGACCCGCCGCGCGAGGGCCTGTTCGACGACGTCTATTCGACCATGCCCTGGCCTCTGCGCGAGCAGCGCGAGGAGATGCTGGCGTCGCCGCCGGTGCCCCGGCCTGACACCAAGGCGATCGCCGGTTAAGACCTCCAGCATGCGCGCGCTGCAGATTCGCCGATTGGGCCTGGTCGAATATGCCGACGGGCTCGAGCTGCAGCGACAGTTCATCGCCGCCCGTGCGGCCAACCTGGTCCCCGACACGCTGCTCCTGCTCGAGCACCCGCGCGTGATCACGCTCGGCAGAGGTGCCAAAGACGGCAACATCCTCTGGTCGAAGGAGCTGCTGCGCGAGCGCGGGTTCGAGCTGTTCGAGACCGACCGCGGCGGCGACGTGACCTATCACGGGCCGGGGCAATTGGTTGGTTATCCAATCCTCGATCTCAAGCCCGACCGCAAAGACGTGCGCAAGTATGTCCGCTCGGTCGAAGAGGTGATGATTCGCCTCGCGGCCTCCTATGGGGTGCGCGCCGGGCTGGTCGCTGGGCGCGTTGGCATCTGGGTGGAGGGCGCGGGCAAGCTCGGCGCCATCGGCGTGCACCTGTCGCGCTGGATCACCAGCCACGGCTTTGCATTCAATGTCAGCACCGCACTCGAGGACTTCGCCGCCATCGTGCCGTGCGGCCTCCGCGACGCGGGGGTGACGTCGCTCCAGGCCTTGCTGGGCGCGGGCGCGCCGACGTTCGCCCAAGTGGAAGCGCGCGCCGCCGAGGTGGCCGCCGAGGTCTGGGAGAGCGAGGCCGCAGAGGTCCTTCCGGCGCTCCGCACCATCTCGGTCACCATCGTTCGCGGCGAAGAGCTGCTGCTCTTGCAGCGCGTGCCGGAGCGGGGCGGGTTCTGGCAGACGCTGACCGGCCGGCTGGAGATGGGCGAGAGCCCGCTGGCCGCCGCCGCGCGCGAGATCTTCGAGGAGACCGGATACTCACCTCGATTAGAAGAAATTGTTGAGTTGAGCTATGCGCACTCATTCGCCTTGGATCGCGCGCTCGCGGGACTGCCGGCGGGGGGCGCCCCGGTGCTCGTGCACGAGACGGCCTATGCGCTCCGCGTGCCCGAGGGGAGCGAGCCGCGCCTCGACCCGCGCGAGCACCAATCGCATCGCTTTGCGCCGCTTGCCGACGCCCTCGCGACGCTGCCGTTCGCCGGCCTGCGCAAAGCGGCCACGCTTACTTCTCGTTGAGCAGCTCGATCGGGTGCCCGGTGCGCTCGCGCTTGGTGTTCAGGTACCCGATGTTGTGCGGGTTGCTGGTGGCGCGCGAGGGGATGCGGCGGGTGACCTCGATGCCCTCGGCCTTGAGCTGCGAGATCTTGAGCGGGTTGTTGGTGATGAGCTGCACCGACTTCATCCCCAGCTGCTTGATCATGCAGGCGGCGACGTCGTAGCGGCGCAGGTCGTCGGGGAAGCCGAGCGCGCGGTTGGCGTCGTAGGTGTCGGCCCCGTGCGCCTGCAGCGCATAGGCGGCGATCTTGTTGCCGAGGCCAATCCCGCGCCCCTCCTGCCGCAAGTAGAGCAGGGCGCCGCGGGGCGCATCGCAGATGAGGTCGAGGGCCCGGTCGAGCTGCTCCTTGCAGTCGCACTTCAGGCTGCCGAAGATCTCGCTGGTCATGCACTCGCTGTGCAGACGTACCGGGATCTCGCCGTGTCCATCGACGTCGCCGTGGAGGACGGCGAGGTGCTCCTTGTCGGTGCCGCGCTCGCGAAAGACCACCATGCGCAAGAGGCCCCGGCGCGTGGGGACGGGCGCTTCCGAGTAGAGCTCGACCAGGGTGTCGTTGGCTGCGACGGAATGAAGCAAGGCGCGGGCGGGATCTGGGGACAAGTTGAACCCTCCGCACATCAGACGCGGGCCAGGGCCGCCGGATTCGCGTTTGACGGTCGCCGAGGGCGGCGCTAGACCGGGCCCATGCCACAGGTCGAGCTCAATGTTGAATTCAAGTTCGCCGCCGCCCACCGCCTGCCGCGCTACCAGGGCAAGTGCTTCAACCTGCACGGCCACAACTATCGCCTCGCGGTGGCGCTGCGCGGCGAGCCTGACTCAGATTCGGGCCTCGTCATCGACTTCGGCGACGTGGAGAGCGTGGTCAACGAGCAGGTGATGGCCAAGTGCGACCACGCCAACCTGAACGACTTCATCGAGAACCCGACCGCGGAGAACATCGCCGTCTGGATCTGGGCGCGCCTCGAGGGCCGGCTGCCCGGGCTGTACGAAGTGCGGCTCTGGGAGATCGACAACGCCAGCGTCATCTACCGAGGCCCGGGCGGGCTGCGATGAGCTTGCCCGATCGGCCGGCGCGGGCGCCCGATCGACCGGCGATGGAGAAGGCGATCAGAGACCTGCTCGAGGCCTCGGGCGCCGAGCTGGACGCGGAGACGCGCACCACGCCTGAGCGCGTGGCCAAGGCCTTCGCCGAGGACCTGCTCGACGGCTACGGCAAGGACCCGGTGGCCATCTTGCGCAGCTCGCTCGTGCCCGCGCCGCGCCCGGGGCAGCTCGTCATCGCCTCGCAGATCGACTTCCACTCCACCTGCCCGCACCACCTGCTGCCTTACAAAGGGATGGCCGCGGTGGGGTACGTCGCGGGCCAGCACCTGGTCGGATTTGGCAAGATCGCCGAGGCGGTCGAGGCGCTCGCGCACCGCCTGATCCTGCAGGAGTCGCTGGTAGACAAGCTGTGCAACGCCGTGCAGGAGGCGCTCGCCCCGCTCGGCGTCGGCGTGGTCCTCTCCGCGGAGCATGGCTGCATGCAGGTGCGCGGCCCGCGGCGCACCCAGAGCCGCATCGCGGTCGAGGCCTGGTCCGGCGCCTTCGAGCGCGACGCCGGCCTGCGCGAGCGGCTTGCGCGCCGATCCGAGAGCTAGCCAATCCATGGGATCCCACGCATCGCTGCAAGGCAAGGTCTGCGTCGTGACCGGGGCGTCGCGCGGGATCGGCCGCGCCTGCGCCGACCTGCTCGCCGGCGAGGGGGCCCGCCTGGGCCTCTGCGCGCTGCGGACCGCTCCCAGCGCGGGTGAGCGCGACGTCAGCGCGCGCTGCGATGTCGGCGACGCGGGCCAGGTGGCCGCCTTTTTCGCCCAGGTGCGCGAGCGGCTCGGCGCGCCCGACGTGCTGGTCCTGAACGCCGGCACGCTCGAGCGCTCGACGGTCGAGGCGATGACCGAGGCGCAGTGGGACCGCGTCCTCGACACCAACTTGAAGTCGGCCTTCCTCTGCGCTCGCGCGGTCCTGGGAGAGATGCGCGCTCGCGGCTCGGGGCGGATCATCGCGCTCGGATCGATCAGCGGGACGCTCGGCACTCCCGAGGCCAGCGCCTACAACGCGAGCAAGTGGGGCCTGACCGGCTTCATCAAGTCGCTGGCCGAGGAGGGGCGCAAGGACGGCATCTTCTGCGCCACCGTGCTGCCCGGCAGCGTCGACACCGAGATGCTCAAGCAGACGCCGTTCGCGCCGCAGATGCAGCCGGTGGACGTGGCGCGGGTGGTGCGCTACCTGGCCGCCGAGGCGCCTTTCGCGATGACCGGCAGCGCGGTGGAGGTGTTCGGGTGATCATCGAAGATTTGCAAAAGCTCGGGCTGTTCGCGCTGGCGCCGCAGGAGAAGTTCGAGCGCGACGAGAGCGGCCTCGGGCGCCATCCGACCAGCGCGGTGGTGCTCGCCCGGAGCGCGACCGACGTCCAGACCGTGCTGCGCTACTCGAGGCAAAAGCGCATTCCCGTGGTCCCGCGCGGCGGCGGCACGGGCAAGAGCGGCGGCGCGCTGGCGTCGACCGGGGCCAGCATCATCCTCTCGCTCGAGAAGATGGATCGCATCGTCGAGATCTCGAAACCAGACGGCGTGGTGGTCGTCGAACCGGGCGTGATTTTGCAAAATTTGCAAACCGCGGTCGAGGAGCAGGGGCTGTTCTATCCGCCCGACCCCAACTCGCAGGAGTGGTGCACGCTCGGCGGCAACCTCGCCCACAACGCGGGCGGCCCGCGGGCGCTGAAGTACGGCGTCACCAGCCAGTACGTGCTCGGCCTGCAGGCGGTGCTGCCTGACGGGACGCTCCTCACCACGGGCCATCGCAGCTGGAAGGGCGTGGCCGGCTACGACCTGACGCACCTCTTGGTCGGCAGTGAAGGGACGCTCGCCGTCATCACCCAGGCGACGCTCAAGCTCCTGCCCTTGCCCCGCCGGGTCGAGACGCTGCTCGCGCTCTTCGCCAGCGAGGACCAGGCGGCCGCGGCTTGCCAGGCCATCTTCGCCGCCGGGCTCCTGCCGCGCGCCTGCGAGCTCTTCGACGGCGTCGCCATGCGCGCGGTCAGCCCCAGGGCGCCCTTCAAGTTTCCCGACGGCGTCGGCGGCGGCTTGTTGGTCGAGCACGACGGACACGGCGATGGGGTGGCCGAGGAGCTGGCACGCTCGGGCGAGCTGTGCCAGGAGCAAGGCGCCCTGGAGGTCCTGGCGGCGCAGGACGAAGCGCAGCGGCGCAAGCTCTGGGGCACGCGGCGGCTGGTGTCGGTCGCGCTCGGCGAGTGGAAGCCGTTCAAGATCTCCGAAGACGTCGCTGTGCCCCGCGGTCGCCTCGTCGATCTGATTCGGAAGGTGCGCGAGATCGGCCTGCGGCACGGCATCGCGACGGCGAACTACGGTCACGCCGGCGACGGCAACCTGCACGTCAATCTGTTGTTCGACTCGAAAGAGGCCAGGGTCGCAGGTGAGGCCGCGGTGGCGGAGGTGATGGAGGCGGCCATCGCGCTCGGCGGGACCATCACCGGTGAGCACGGAGTGGGGCTCGCCAAGCGGCGCTTCCTCGTGCGGGAGCAGGGCGAGGCGCTGGTCGCTCTCCAGCGGCGGCTCAAGGCGACGTTCGACCCGGACAACCTGCTCAACCCGGGCAAGATCTTCCCCGACGCCTGACCGCGGCGGCGGTTTCGACGATTCTACAATCTACGATTCTACGAGTTGGTGGCGACCGGGTACGCGGGGGCCGAGATCTCGACGATCGAGCAGGGCAGCTTCTGCACCGGCGCCGCCGCCATGGCCGCCTCGACGCCCCAGAGGGCGTAACCGAGGGCGAGGATCCCTGCTGCCAGGACACCAACCGGGATGTTCATCACTTTGACGTTCCGCATGGCCTTCTCCGCTTGACTTGCTTCCGATGCCAATCAGTAGAGCACTTCGCATGCCAACACTTGGATGAGACCTGCTGCCCTCTCAAGTCGCGTTTCGCGACGCCCCATCCGCTGCCGAAGTTCTGACACCTGTGTCAGGGCGCCCTCAGATCGGGGAGGTCTTGTGCGTGACCTTTGACACTGTCCCGCTCCGTTCATCCCCTTTGACGCGCGAGTCGCCGCGAGGATCCACGTCAGGATGTCGCAGGGCGTGGGTCTCCGGCACCACGATCTCGAGCGGCGCCTGGAAGGAGACGCGAGTGGTGAGGGCCGCGTTGACGAAGCCGACGGTGCTGGCGGCGAGGGCCACGTACCAGGCGACGACGACGACGGGGACGAGGTGCGATCTGAAGTAGCTCATTTGAAGTTCCTCCTGCCTCTCTCGTAGAGCAGGGGGCGTGCCAGCGTCGCGGCGGCATTTTGATTGAAATCATTGAAGAATTTAGATGGGGAGTGTCCGCTTGCGGCGTCCGGCGTCTCGCTGGTGGGACGAGGCGGCGCGGTGAGTGCGCTGCTTGACCGGTGCGCAGCGGTCGACTACCGTCCGCGACCCCGCGCCATGGAACCAGCTCCGCCCACAGCGCCGCTTGCGCCCGAGGTCCCGCCAGAGGGGCAAGAGGGCGTGGACTCCGACAAGGAGCTGGTCGCGCGCGCGCAGCAGGGCGACGGCGTCGCCTTCGCTTCATTGGTGGAGAAGCACCAGCGGCAGCTCTTCCGGCTCGCGTTGCGCATGACCGGCAGCGAGGCCGACGCGCAAGAGGTGCTGCAAGAGACCTTCCTGAACGCGTACCAGAAGCTGCCGCTCTTTCGCGGCGAGGCGCAGTTCTCGAGCTGGCTGTACCGCATCGCCGCCAACAGCGCGCTGATGCGGCTGCGCCGGAAGCGCCGCGCGCCCGACACCGTGCCGGACGAGCCGGTCGAGCTCTCGTCGCCGCGCTTCACCGAGTCGGGCGGCTTCGAGGCCCCTCCGCGCAGCGACTGGTCGCAGCGCGCCGACGAGCAGCTGCAATCCAAGGAGCTGGGCTCGGCCATCGACAAGGCCGTCTCCGAGCTGCCCGACGACTACCGCACCGTCTTCCTCTTGAAGGACGTGGACGGCCTCTCCAACGAGGACATCGCCCAGTCGCTGGAGCTGAGCGTGCCCGCGGTCAAGAGCCGCCTGCACCGCGCGCGGCTCGCCCTGCGCGAGAAGCTCGGCGACTTTTTCGGCGAGTGATTCCCGAATCGGCCGCGCACGGGCCGCATCCACCTAGCAAGAATTCGCAACAAGCCGGTTGACAGCGCCCGCCTCCGCACGAAAAAATCTTTTGCGCCGCCAGCCGACCAGCCGACAGGTCAACCAAAGTGCCTTCGACATCGCCTCTCGACCACTGCTCCGAGTGTGTAAAGCTCCTCGGCGACTACGTCGACGGGAGCCTCGCCCAAGACCAGTCGGCGGCCCTCGAGCGGCACCTGTCGATGTGCATGCCCTGCATCACCTTCTTGCGGACGTACAAGGCCACCGGGCACCTCTGCCGCTGGAAGCTGGCGCGCGAGATGCCCTCCGAGCTCAAGAACGGGCTCGCCTCTTTTCTCGCGGCGCGGGTCCCGGGCTTCGGCACCAAGGGGGCGGTGGCCCAGCAGCCGCAGGCGGACGAGCCCTCGGCTCCCGCCCCGGTCGTCAAGAAGGCGACCTGATCGCCCCGCAAAGCAGTACAAGATTGGAACAATGCTGAGTCACGACACAGTCGCAAGCGCGCTCACCCAGGCGCGCGCGGAAGGAATGAGCTTCAGACAGCTCGCCGACCGCCTTCATCTCTCCGCCGGAAACCGCAGCACCCTGCGCGAAAAGCTGCTCGAGCTGCTGGCCTCCGGCCGCGCCACCTTCGATGGCAATCGCTACCGCGCCGTCCCCGCCGGCAAGCACAAGCCAAGGCGCGAGCCTGAGCCGCCCGTTCGCGGCAAGCCCGGCAAGCGCGACCACGCCCAGCCCGCCGCGTTCGTCGAGGCCGCCAAGGCGCGGCGCACCAAGAGCGAGCCAGCGCGCGAGCCGGCCGAGCGCGGGGCGGGGCGCGAGGTCGTCGGAATCCTGCACGTGAAGCCGGAAGGATACGGCTTCGTCTCGCCGCTCGCGGGCGGGCCGCGCGCCGACGATCTGTTCCTTCCGCCGCAAGACGCGCAGCGCGCGCTCGACGGCGACGTGGTGCGCGTCAAGGTCGTCAAAGGGCGCGACGGGCGCGGCGCGGGCCAGCTTGTGGAAGTGGTCGAGCACCGGCGCAGGCTCTGCATCGGCAGCTATCGCATCGCCGGGCGCGAGACCTTCGTGCAGCCTCACGATCGCGGCTTGACCGCGCCAGTGGCGGTCGAGCGCGACAAGACCGCCCGCGAAGGCGACCTCGTCAAGGTGCGCCTCGACCGCGGCAGCGAGGAGCACGGGCTGCGCGGGAAGATCATCGAGGTGCTCGGCCCGCCCGGCGACCCGCGCTTCGAGATGCTGGCGGCGCTCTACGCCAACGGCTTCTCCGATGAGTTCGACGAGGCCACGCTGCAAGAGGCCCGCGCCGTCCCCGACCACGTCCGGCACGAAGATCTGGAAGGCCGCCGCGACCTGCGCAAGCTGCCGCTCGTCACCATCGACGGCGAGGACGCGCGCGACTTCGACGACGCCGTGCACGTGAGCCCGTCGGGCGCGGGCTATCGCCTGGTCGTCGCCATCGCTGATGTCGCGCACTACGTGAAGCCCGGCACGCCGCTCGACCGCGAGGCCTTGCGGCGCGCGACCAGCGTCTACTTCCCGGGCCGCGCGGTGGCGATGCTGCCGGAGAACCTCTCCAACGGCATCTGCTCCTTGAACCCCGAGGTGGACCGGCTCTGCATGGTCTGCGACATCGCGCTCGACGCGCAGGGCAAGCCGCTCCACGCCGAGGTCTACGACGCGGTGATGAAGAGCCGCGCCCGCCTGACATACACGCAGGTCGCCGCCGCGCTCGACGGCAAGCCCGACGCGGTCACCACGCCTCTGCTAGAGGATCTTTCGGTAGCGTATGAATTATCGAAAAAGCTCACGGCCAGGCGCGCCGATCGCGGGGCCATCGACTTCGATCTGCCCGAGGCCAAGATCGTCCTCAAAGACGACGGCACGGTGGCCGAGATCACCAAGCGGCCGCGCAACGCCGCGCACCGGCTGATCGAGGAGTTCATGCTGGCCGCGAACGAGGCGGTCGCGCGCTACTTCGACTTCAGGGGATTGCCCACGGTTTATCGAATCCACGACGCGCCCGACGAGGAGAAGCTGGCCGCCTTCGCCCACCTGGCCCGCGCCAGCGGCTTTGCGCTCAACGAAGAGCAGGAGCTGACGCCGCTGGTGCTCAACGCTTTTCTGCAAGAGCTGGAAGGCAAGCCGCAGCAGCGCGCGCTCCACTCGCTGCTCCTGCGCGCGATGATGCAGGCCCAGTACAGCCCCGAGAACATCGGCCACTACGGGCTCGCCGCGCCGACGTACCTGCACTTCACCTCGCCCATCCGGCGCTATCCGGACTTGATGGTCCACCGGCTGCTCAAGGAGCACTGGCTGCGCGCCGGCCTGCCCCTGCGCGGCCCCGAGCGCGAGGCGGTCGAGGAGCGCCTGGCGGGCGTGGCCGCCCAGTGCAGCGAGCGCGAGCGCGCGTCGATGAAGGCCGAGCGCGACGTCGACGCCTTCTACGCCGCGCTCTACATGGTCGATCACATCGGCGAGCGGCACGACGCGGTGGTCTCGGGCCTGTCCGAGGGCGGCCTCTTCTGCGAGCTCACCACCCTCTTCGTCGAGGGCATGGTGCGCTCCGAGGGGCTCGGCGAGGCCACCCGCTTCGACGAGGACCTGCACCGCCTGGTGGTCGGCAAGAGCGGGCTGACGTTCGGCGTCGGCGACGAGCTGGTGGTCGATGTGCTCAACGCCGACCCGCTCCGCCGGCGCATCGAATTGACGTTCGTCGAGAAGCGCAGCAAAGAGGCGCCCGCCGCAGAGACCGAGCGGCCCAAGAGCAAGCGGCGGCTGCAGCGCGAGCAGACGCACAAGAAGCGCTGACCATGCTCGCGCTGGCCGATCTGAAGGCGATGTCGCTCGCCCAGCTGGAAGAGCTCTGGCGGACGAGCGCGCTCGGACCGGCGCCGCTCGGGTCGTTTCGGGGTGCATTTTTACACTGGATAGACTCGCCCGGAGCCCGCCAGGCGCACGTGCGCGCGATCGACACCATCGGCTTTCGCGCCTCGCCCTTCGGCGTCGACTTCGACGCGCGGCGCTGGTGGTTCGTCCATCCGCGCCTGCGGGTCGGGCACTTCACGCTCACCGCGGGCAAGTCCAGGTGGCGCGAAACCGAGGCGCAGCAGCTCGACTATTCGGTCTCGCGGCTGCCCGGCGCGCTCAAGGGCACGCTCTACGACGAAGTGAAGCAGCTGACCGGCAACCTCGTGCTTGGCCTCGGCGGCTTGAACGCGGGCCCGGGCGAAGGCGACCACTTCTTCTTCGCCCTCAGCCGCCTCGAATAACGCTACGGGGTCAGCTTCTCCATCGGCACCGCGGCGCCGGCCGCCATCGCGGCCTCGCCCTCGGCGCGGCTGACCGCGCGACCGCCGGCGTCGTCGATGAGGAAGACCTGGTCCTTGTCGATGAAGGGGCGGAAGTAGACCGGCCAGCCGACAGGCAGCTCCTCGGCCGTTGCCTCGCCCTTGCCGGCGAGGCGCACGCTGGTCGGCTCGTCGCGGCGCGCGACCGGAAACAGGTGGCGCGATCCGGCGAAGTGGATGATCTCGCCGTGGTCGGTCGTGAGTCGCAGGGGCATGGTCAGCACTTAGATCGGCAGCAGGAACAGAGCAAGGGCAGAGGCTCTTTCACCGCGTTGGAAGTGGAGAGGTCAAGCTGCGGGCAGCGGCGGCTCGAGCAAGAGTCCGCCTTGGCAGCAGCCGGCTGGATGGACGGCCTCGGGGGCGTCCTGCCACGCGCCCTGCAGCGCCGCGTAGAGCGTGCCGACCGAGGCGCGGCAGGCCGGGTCCTCGCGGTCGAAGTAGACCCCCGCGCCGCCGCGATTGCTCCAAACCACGATGGCCGGGCCGACCCGGTCGGGAAGGTTCGGGCCTCGCAGGAGCAGCGCCACCCGCGCCGACGGCTTGAGCGCGAACGATTCGCCGGCCAGCCGCGCGCCCACCAGGCTGACGTCGTGCAGCCGGCCGCGGAACGAGTGTCCGGCGAGCTGCACCTCGACGGGCAGATCGGCTCCATACCGGCGGTGCTGGCGGCGCGAGAGCAGGCCGCTCTCGGTCTCCGAGCTGACGAGGCCCTGCCGGGGAAACTCTAGCCAGGCGCCGCCCGCAGCCTCGCCGTGGACGGCCCCGCGCAGGAGGCGCGTCTGCTCGCTGCCGTGGAAGGAGAGCTCGACCAGCACCGGCGCGCCCGGCGCGAGCAGGCCCTGCGCTGCGGGAAAGAAGAAGAGCGAGCGGCGCGCGTCAGGCTCGGGCGATCCAGGGGACGGCAGGTGCAGGTGCGACCGCGTCTGGGCCACCGTGCCGAGCCGGTACCGGAGGAGCGTCGCGTTGCGGTCGCTGTCCAAAAAAGTAGTCCTCGAGCGGAATTCAACACTACCGCGGAGGCCGATGGCGGACGAGTGCTCGCAGCCCATCCTTGTCGGCAAGCGTTGGCGGACCTAGAACATCGCTCGACTTCGCAATCGCTGTAGGGGGCATCGCCGTGCCAACTCGCTGGTCCTTCGGTCGCCGGGCAGGACTCCTCTTGCCGCTCTCCTCCGTCCGCGGCCGGCGCGGCGAGCTCGCCACCTACGCGGACGCGGGCCGGATCGCGCGCTGGCTGGCCTCCTCGGGCTGCACGCTCTGGCAGCACCTGCCGCTCTCGGAGGTCTCGCCCGGGCAGGACAGCCCCTACGCGGCCTCCAGCTCGTGCGCGCTCGACCCGGTCTACATCGATCTGGACGCGGTCGAAGACTTCGTCGCCCTCGGCGGCGAGGCGTCGCTGCCTGCCGCTGATCGGGCCGCGCTGGAGAACGATCGCGGCGCCGAGCGCGTCGACTTCGAGGCGGTCCGCCGGGTGAAGCGCCGCGCGCTCGGGCAGGCCTTTGGCCGCTTCCGCGACGCGGAGCTGAGCAAGGAGACCGCTCGCGCCAAGGCCTTCGCCGCCTTTCGCCGCGAGCAGCGCGCTTGGGTCGAGGACTGGGCCTTCTACCGCGCGCTCCACGACCAGCGGGAGAAGAGCTGGCGCGACTGGGAGCCGGGCCTGCGCGACCGCGACGAGGCCGCCCTCGCCGCCGCCAGGCACGCGCTGCGCGAGGTGATCGACGGGCTCGCATACACTCAGTGGATCGCAGATACTCAGTGGCGCACAGGCCGGCGCGAGGCCAACGAGGCGGGCGTGAAGATCATCGGCGACCTGCCTTTCATGGTGGCCGAGGACTCCGCCGACGTCTGGGGCTTGCAACGCTTCTTCCGCTTCGACGCGACGGTCGGCGTGCCCCCGGACGCCTACAGCGCCGAGGGCCAGGATTGGGGCCTGCCGGTCCCCCGCTGGGACCAGATGCGCGAGGCGGGCGACCCCTGGCTGCGCCTGCGCGCCGAGCGGGCGGCAGAGCTCTTCGACGGCGTCCGCGTCGACCACGTGGTCGGTCTCTATCGGACCTACGTGCGGCCCATCGACAAGTCGCCGCCGTACTTCGTCCCGGCCGACGAGCCCTCGCAGAAGCTCCAGGGCGAGCGCGTCCTGGCGCTGCTCGGCGCGCGGGCCGACGTGCTCGCCGAGGACCTCGGCGTGGTGCCGCCCTTCGTCCGCGTCTCGCTCTCGCAGCAAGAGATCCCCGGCACCAAGGTGCTGCGCTGGGAAGACGACGCCGGCGCCTTTCGCAACCCCGCGACGTTTCCCGCGGCCTCGCTCGCCGTCACCGGGACGCACGACACCGAGGCGCTCGCCGTCTGGTGGGAGGCGCTGAAGGACCACGAGCGCGCGGCCCAGCTCAAGCTGCCGCAGCTCTCCGCGCTGGCCGAGCAGCCGCCGGAGTCGCTGCAGAAGTTCGACGAAGGCGTGCACGCGGCGCTGCTCGAGATGCTCTACTCGTCGGGGTCCGACTCGGTCTTGACGCCCATCACCGACGCGCTCGGCTGGCGCGACCGGCTCAACACGCCCGGCACGGTCGGCCCGCACAACTGGACCTGGCGGCTGCCCTTCAGCCTCGACGCACTTTCGTCGGCTCCCGAGGGGCTTGCCTTGCAACGTCGATTTGCAAGCCTTGCCAAGCGGCACCGTCGACTCCACTAGATCAGGGGCACTCGCGCGCGGCTGCCCGGGGGTGCGCACGTGAGGCAGGAACGCGACGTGATGCCGGGGTCACCTGGCTGGCTGCCAGGGGCTCGGGCGCTGGCTCGCCGGCTGCTCGACGAAGTGGCCGCCGAGGCGGTGCAGATGCGGCTGCCGCTCGCGACCTACCGGGTCCAGCTGCACAAGGGCTTTACCTTCGACCAGGCGCTGGCCGAGCTGCCTTACCTGGCGGAGCTCGGCATCACCGACCTCTACACCTCGCCGTATATGAAGGCGGCGCAGGGGTCGAACCACGGCTACGACGTGCTCGACCACCAGCTCATCAATCCCGAGATCGGCGGCGCCGAGGGTCACGCCCGCCTGGCCGAGGGGCTGCGCAAGGCGGGGCTCGGGCACGTGCTCGACGTGGTGCCGAACCACATGGGCGTGGGCGCGGGAAATCCGCTCTGGCTGGACCTTCTCGAGAACGGGCCCTCGGCGAACAGCGCGCGCTTCTTCGACGTTGACTGGCACCCGCTCAAGCCCGAGCTGGAGAACCAGGTGCTCCTGCCCGTGCTCGGCGACCGCTATGGCGCCGTGCTCGAGAACGGCCAGCTGCAGATCCGCTTCGCCGCCGGCTCCTTCGAGCTGGCCTACTTCGACAGGACCTTCCCGCTCAACCCGCGCAGCTACCCCATCGTCTTGAACCAGCGCCTCGACGAGCTGGAGAAGAAGCTGCCCGCGGGCGACGCCGCGCTCGACGACTTCAAGAGCATCCTCACCGCGCTGCAGAACCTTCCCCCGCGCACCGAGCAGGACCGTGTTCGCATCGAGGAGCGGCGGCGCGAGAAAGAGGTCATCAAGCGGCGCCTGTCGCAGCTCTGCGAAGAGAGCGAGATCGTCCGCGCGCACGTCGAGGCGAACGTCAAGCTCGCCAACGGGACCCCCGGCGACCCGCACAGCTTCGATCTGCTCGACAAGGTGCTGGCCGCGCAGGCTTATCGATTGTCGCACTGGCGCGTCTCTTCCGAAGAGATCAATTATCGACGCTTCTTCGACATCAACGAGCTCGCCGCCATCCGCGTCGAGGACCCGGTGGTCTTCGAGGAGGCACACCGGCTCCCTCTGCAATTGGTGGCACGGGGCGTCGTCACCGGGCTGCGCATCGACCACCCGGACGGCCTCGCCGACCCGACCGGCTACTTCCGCAACTTGCAAGAGTCCTGGGTTTTGCAAAAGGCGCGCGCCATCGCCGAGCGTTTGCAATTGTTATCGAAGGGCGCCAACGACGAGCCGACCTGGGAGCAGCTCGAGCCGCACGTGCGCAAGGAGCTCGCGCGCGAGGTGGCCGAGAAGGGCGCGGCCTCGCCGCTCGCCAATCCGCTCTATGTCGTCGCCGAGAAGATCCTCGGCGGCAAGGAGCGGCTGCCCGAGAGCTGGGCGGTGCGCGGCACCACCGGCTACGACTTCCTGAACCAGCTCAACGGCCTCTTCGTCAAGAGCGCCAACGAGCGCGAGTTCGACCGGCTCACCGCGCGCTTCACCGGCCGCAGCTACCAGTTCCGCGAGCTGGTCTACGAGAAGAAGAAGCTGATCCTCTACTCGTCGCTCGTCTCGGAAGTAAACGTGCTCGCGCGCCAGCTGTCGCGCATCGCCGAGTCGAACCGCTGGACGCGCGACTTCACGCTCTACTCGCTGCGGTCGGCGCTCGTCGAAGTGGTCGCGAGCTTCCCGGTCTACCGCACCTACGTCGATGAGTCGGGCTGCGACGAGCGCGACCGGAGCTACATCGAGCAGGCCGTGCGCCGCGCCAAGCGGATGAACCCGACGGTGAACGGGTCGATCTTCGACTTCATCGCCGACATCCTCTTGCAGCGCTTCTCGGCCCACGTCGGCGACGAGGAGCGCAAGGCGCAGCTGCAGTTCGCCATCAAGCTGCAGCAAGTGCTCGGCCCGGTGATGGCCAAGGGCCTCGAGGACACGACGCTGTACGTCTACAACCGGCTCGTCTCGCTCAACGAGGTGGGCGGCCAGCCCGAGGCCTTCGGCCACCCGCCCTCGGTGTTCCACGCCGCCGCCGCCGAGCGCGCCAAGAGCTATCCGCGCTCGCTGCTCGCCACCGCGACGCACGACACCAAGCGGGGCGAGGACGTGCGCGCGCGCATCGACGCGCTCAGCGAAGTGCCCGCCGAGTGGGCCGACGCGCTGCAGTCGTTCGCCAAGGCCAACGCGCGCTTCAAGAGCGAGATCGACGGCCGCGAGGCGCCCGACCGCAACGAGGAGCTCTTGCTCTACCAGTCGCTGCTCGGCGCCTGGCCGTGGCGCACCCCGCGCGGGGAGGAGGCGCCGCTCGCGATGCCGCCGGCCGAGGAGCTGAAGTCGATCCGCGAGCGCGTCCAGGCCTATCTCAACAAGGCCACCAAGGAGGCCAAGGTCAACACCAGCTGGATCCAGCCCGACGACGCCTGGGACTCTGCCGTGGCGAAGTTCGTGGCCGGCGTGGTCGAGCAGCCCGCTGCCTCGCGCTTCTGGCGCATCTTCCTGCCGCTCGCGCGCAAGGTCGCCCAGGTCGGCATGCACAACTCGCTCTCGCAGGTGCTGCTCAAGATCGCCGCGCCCGGCGTGCCCGACCTGTACCAGGGCTGCGAGCTCTGGGACCTCTCCCTGGTGGACCCGGACAACCGCAGGCCCGTGGACTTCGAGCTGCGCAAGAGGATGCTTCGCGAGCTCGACGAAGATCGCGCGCGGAGGGGCCCCGTGGCGGCCGCGCGCGAACGCTATCTGCGCTGGGAGGACGGCGCCGTGAAGCTGCTGGTGACGGCGCTCGCCCTGCGCGCGCGGCGCGACCAGCCCGCGCTCTTCGGCGACGGGACCTACGTGCCGCTGGCCGCCGAGGGGCCGAACGCGGACCGGCTCTGCGCCTTCGCTCGGCAGCACGGCTCCGCGCTGGCGGTGGCCGTCGCGCCCCGGCTGATCGCCGACCTGCTCACCGGCGACGATCGCGCCCGCACGCTGCCGGCGCGGGTCTGGAGCGGCGCCCTCTTGCCCATCCCCGGCTGCAAGCCCGGCGACAGGCTGACCGATGTGTTCACCGATGACGAGCAGGTGGTGAGACCGCACGCGAGCGGCGGAGCGGTCGAGGTGGACGCGCTCTTTGGCGTGCTGCCGGTGTCACTCTTGGTGCGTCGCTAAAGGCTGCTATCGTGCGCGCATGCGCACGCTCGCCCTGGTCCTGATCGGCCTCGTCGCCGCCATCCACGTCTATATCCTCGTGCTGGAGATGTTCATCTGGCGCACGCCGGCGGGGCAGAAGCGGTTCCGCATGAGCGCCGAGAAGGCGGAAGCGACGGCGGTGCTGGCCGCGAACCAAGGCCTCTACAATGGCTTTCTCGCGGCCGGGCTCGTCTGGGCGATGGTCTCCTCGCCCGCGGAGCTGGTGCCGCGCGCGACGTTCTTCCTCGCCTGCGTCGCCATCGCCGGGCTCTACGGCGCCGCCACGGCGATGCGCACCATCTTGTTCATCCAGACGGTGCCCGCCGTGCTGGCGCTGGCCGCGCTCTGGGCGTCGCGCTAATTATCGAAATTACCGATTCGTCAAGTTCGCAACTGGACGACGGTGGTGCCGTCGCCGCCCTCGTGCGACTCGCCGGGCCGCGACGAGGCGACGTAGGGGCTGCGCTGCAGGCTCTCGCGCACGGCGGCCTTGAGCGCGCCCGAGCCGTGGCCGTGGATGACGACGATGCTGCGCTCGTCGGCCTGGAAGTGGCGATCCAGGCCCTGCTCCAGATCGCGAAGCGCGTCGTCCACCCGCTGCCCGCGCACGTCGATGACGGGCAGGCGGGCCTTGACCTCGGCGGCCTTGAACGACTCGGCAAGCTCGAGCTTCTCGGCGTTGGTCTTCTTGAAGCGTGAGCCCGGCGCTTTCTGCGCACGGCGGGCGAGCGGCACCAATTCGTCCGCCGCCACCTTGGTCTTGAGCGCGCCGAGCTGCACGGTGGCCAGGCCGCCTTGCAGCTCGAGGACCACCCCTTCGCTGCCCAGCCGCACGTGGCGCACGCGCGCGCCCACGGCGAGGGCCGGCGCTGCCTCGCTGTCCTCCGCGGCGGCCTTCACCTGCTCGAGCACTTCGCCGTGCGCTTGCTCGCGCGCGCCGGCGGCCTCCTCGGCTTCGACCAGCGCCTTGAGCTCGCGCTGCGCCTGCACGGCCTCGCCGATGGCGGGCGCGGCCTGGAGCTTCGCCACCAGCGCGCTCGCCTCTTGATACCTGGCCTCGAGGTCCGCGATCAGCTCAGAGCGGGCCAGCGCCCGCACCTCGCGCTCGGCCTTGCGCAGCTTCTCCTTCTCGGCGGAGAGCGCTTGCCGCTCCTCTTCGACGAGCTTCAGCTCACCCTGGATCGACTCGCGCGCGCGGGTCAGATCGGCGCGCTCGCGATCGAGCTTCTCCACGGCCAAGGACACCTGTGAGCCCGCGCCGCCGAGCAGCGTCCGCGCGCGATCGCAGACGTCGCCGGGCAGCCCCACGCGCCGCGCGATCTCGATGGCCGACGACGCGCCCACCTCGCCGAGCGTCAGCGTGTACGTCGGCGCCAGGCGATCGACATCGAAGCCCACGCTGGCAGAAGCAAAGCGCGGGTCTGACAAGCCGAGCGCCTTCAGCTCTTCGAGGTGCGTCGTGATCAGCACCGTCGCGCCCGCGTCCACCAGCTTCTCGAGCGAGGCGATGGCGATCGCCGCACCTTCGCGTGGATCGGTGTCGGCGGCGATCTCGTCGATCAAGACCAGCGTGGACGGGCCCGCCGCCTCGAGGATGTAGCGCAGCGACGCGAGGTGCGCCGTGAACGTGGACAGGTCGCGCGAGAGGTCGCCTTCGTCGCCGATGGCCGTGTAGACCGTCCGGTACAAGGGAACGCGCGAGCCCGCCGCGGCCGGGATGGGCAGCCCCGCGCGGGCCATCAGCGCGCACAGGCCCACGGCGGTGATGGTCACGGTCTTGCCGCCGGCATTGGGCCCGCTGACGATCAAGCCCCGCGCGCCCTCGGGCAGGGCGACGTCATTGGCGACCACCGGCCCCTGCTTGCGCGCGTGCATCTGCAGCGCGAGCAGCGGGTGGCGCAGCTGCTTCAGATCGAAGGTCGCGCGCTCGCCCGCGCCCAGAGCGGGCGGGAACGCCTGCAGCGCATCGGCCAGCCGCGCGCCCGCGGCCACTTCGTCGAGCGCGCCGAGCACTTCCACGTCGCGCACCAGCCGCTCGGCCTCGCGACCAACCGCGCCGGACAGTTCGCCCAGGATGCGCAACTCCTCCTCGAGGATGCCGGCCTGCGCGATGGTGAGCTGGTTGCCGAGCTCGACCAGCTCTTGCGGCTCGATGAAGAGCGTCTGCCCGCTGCCGCTCGCGTTGTGCACCGTGCCGGGCAGGTGCGATTTGTGCTCGGCGCGCACCGGCAGCACGTAGCGATCGCCGCGCACCGAGTAGTAGAGGTCGCGCAGCATCGGGACGATGTGCTCGTCCTTGAGCATCTGCTCGAGGCGCTCTTTGACGGCGCGGTGCAGTCCGCGGGCGCGCTCGCGCAGCTCGCCGAGGAGCGGGCTGGCCGAGTCGAGCAGCTTGCCGGCGGGGTCGAACGCGCGCTCCAGCTCGGTCGCGAGCGGGTCCAGCTCTGACAGCTCGGCGGCCAGCTCGGCGTGCAAGGGCGCAAAGGTCGCCTGCGAGAGGCAGAAGCGGCGCGCCGAGGTGGCCGCGCGGATCAGCCGGGCCACTTGCAAGAGCGCCTCCGGCTCGAGCGTCCCTTCGCGCGAGGCGCGGCCCACCGCGGGCCTGACGTCGAGCGCGTCGGACAGCGGCACCTCGCGCTCGCGCCGGTGCAGCCCGCGCGCCTCCTCGATCTGCAAAAGACGTCGCTCGGCCAGCGCGGCGTCGTCGCCGGGCAGCAGCGCCAGGCAGCGCGCGCGGCCCATCGGCGTGCGCGAGAGCCTCGCCAGCTCGGCGCAGAGGGTCGCCCAGCCGAGCGCGGCCAGCGCCTTGTCGTTCACGTTTCCAAGCATGCGGTCAGGCCCTTTCCAAGCTTGGCGCAAGGTAGCGCGGGGCGTGAGCGCGGTCACTGAGCAGGAGGAGGGAGCCTGACATCGGTGTCGCGGTCGATCGGGTGGTGACGCGGGAGGCGGAGATACGTAACTGAGTAATTACGGCATGTTGCGGACACAACCGCGATCGGCACGCCGGCTGCTCTAGTCCCCTGCATGCGAACCTCGACCGCCCTCGCCGCCCCCCGCAGGATCTGGCCGACCCCCCGCAACCTCGCGCTCGTCCCGTCGCAGGAGACAGACGCAGAGCTGGTCCGCCGCGCCGCCGCCGGCGGGCACCTCGGCGCCCTGGCCGAAGAGGATCTCTACCGCCGCTATCGCGCCGCCGTGGCGCGGCTCGCGGCCTCGTTCAGCGAGCTCGACGCCGACGAATCCGAAGACGTGGTCCAGGAGGCCTTCGTCCGCGCGTTCAGGGCGCTGCCCTCGCTCAAGGATCCGGAGCGCTTCAGCGCCTGGCTCTTCACCATCGCGAGAAACCGCGCCCGCAGCTTCCTCTCGTCGCGCGCCATCCACGAGCGCGCAGCCGAGGAAGCGAGCCGCGAGGCCTTGCTGGCCGAGGACATGGTGCCCGCGGCCAACGTGCAGATGGAGCGCGAGGCCGAGCTGCGCGCCGTGCGCGAGGTGATCGACGCTTTGCGCGAAGGTCCCGAGAAGGAGACCGTGCGCCTCTTCTATCTCGAGGGGACGCTGTCTGCCCGCGAGATCGCCCAGCGCATGGGCGTCGGCAAGAGCGCGGTGACGATGCGGCTCGAGCGCTTCCGCGCCCGCATCCGCGAGGCCCTCGTCGAGCGGCTGGGCGCGAACTCGTAGCGCTCAGCAGTTGCTTCTAGATTTCTAGAGCGGGTCGATGCGGAGGATCTGCTCGCCCAGCAGCAGCAAGTCGCCCTGCTGGATCTTGGCGGCCTGGCTGACGCGGACGTAGGTCCCGTTGGCCGAGCCCATGTCGCGGATGTGGAGCGTGCCCTCGCCGATGGTGAGCGTCGCGTGCTTGCTCGAGACGTAGCCGTCGTGCGGGAAGCTGACGTCGCCGGTGCCCCGGCCCACCAGGTTGTCGCCGGCGCGCAGCGGGTAGATGTCGCCTTCGCCGCCGCCCTCCAAGAGCTGGACGGCGCGCGCCGTGTAGCCAGGGTTCGGGCTGCCCCAGAGCGGCTGGTCGGCGAGAGGCTGCGGCTCCTCGGGCATCCACTCGATGCGCAGCCGTTGCCGGCCCACGCGCAGCTCGTCGCCGGGCCGCAGCTCGCGATCCTTGAGCGAGAGAAAGACGCCGTTCGGCGACCCCGAGTCCTGCACCACCAGTTGTTCGCCGTCGAAGCGGAGCAGCGCGTGCAGCGGGGCGATGAAGGGGTCCTTGTCGAGCTTCACCTCGCTGTCCGGCACGGCGCGGCCGATGCGGGTCTCGTCGCGCGTGAGCACGAACTCGGCCGAGCGGCTGCCGTCGCGGGCGATGGCGCTCACGCGCGCACGGGGCTTGGGCGGAGGCGCGGGCTTGGGGGGCGGCGGAGGCGGGCGAGCGGCTGGCTTGCCCGGCGAGGGCGGCGCGGGCCGGCTCGCGACCGAAGGAGTCGGGGGCCTGGTGGCGGGTCGCGCCGGGGCAGCCGGTGGCGGCTTGGTGACCTGCGCGGCGGACCGCATGGCCGGGACCGGTGGCGGCGCGGCGGGCGCGGTCGCCCCGAGCGGCGTGCCGCAGCGCGCGCAGAACTTGAAGGTGGCGGCGTTCAGCGTGTTGCAGCTGGGGCACGACTTGGGCGGCGCGTTCGGCGAGGAGAGCCGTGGCGCGGGCCGCGGGGGCGGTCTGGCGGCCGGACGGGGCGCGGCCTCTTCCTCCGCCATCGGTGCGCCGCAGGACATGCAGGAGCCAACTTCGGTCTCGTTCTCGGCGCCGCAGCGAGGACAGATCATGCGCTTCTTCTAAGCTTCTGCCGCGACAGGGGTCAAGACGGGTGTGGGGCGCTGTCGTGCGCGAGGCCCAAGAGTCAGCCTCTACGGCTTGGACTTGAGCCGCACTCTGTGAGACGCTGAAAGCAGGGGTCGCTTCTCGCCTAGGTAGCGGCGGCTCCGACCGAGGTCCTGTGTCCACCTGCCCCCGCTGCGCGCGCGCCCTGCCGCCCTCGGCGGACAGCTGCGTCCACTGCGGGGCGCTGGTCAAGGCGCTGCCCGCCGCGCCCCGGCCCACCACGCCAGGGCGTCGCGGCTCGCCTCCAGGCGGCGTCGGCGCAAGCGGTCTCGCCGCGGGGACCTGGCACGACACCGCGCAGTGGCCCCCGCCCGCGCCTCCGCACAAGAGCTCGCACGACCCCGTCATCGGCACGACCGTCGCCGGACGGTTCCTCATCGAGGAGCTCGTCGGCCAAGGCGGGATGGGCAAGGTGTACAAGGCGCGCCACCTCGCGCTCGAGAAGGCCGTCTGCCTGAAGATGCTCAAGCCGGCGCTGCTCGAGGACCCGACGCTGGTCGGCCGCTTCGAGCGCGAGGCCAAGGCGGCGAGCCGCCTGAACCACCCGAACAGCATCGCCATCCTCGACTTCGGCCGGCTGGAGGAGCGCGGCGGCACGCTCTACATCGCGATGGAGTACGTGAAGGGCAAGGACCTGCGCCTCGTCCTGCGCGACGAGTGGCCGCTGCCCGAGGCGCGGCTCTGCAACATCATGGCGCAGGTGCTGGGGGCGCTCGGCGAGGCGCACGCGCAGAACGTCATCCACCGCGATCTCAAGCCCGAAAACATCATGGTCGAGCAGCGGCGATCGCAGCCCGACTTCGTCAAGGTCCTCGACTTCGGCATCGCCAAGATCCTCGACTCGGATCTGCCCGGCCTCACGCGCAGCGACGTGGTCTGCGGCACGCCGCAGTACATGGCGCCCGAGCAGGCCACCGGCAGCGCGCTCGACGCCCGCTGCGACCTCTACGCCGTCGGCGTGATCCTCTACCAGATGGTGACGGGGCACCTGCCGTTCGACGGGCAGAACTCGATGGAGGTGCTGACCAAGCACGTCAACGAGCCGCCCATCCTGCCCTCGCAGCGGCAGCCGGGGCTGGTGGTCAGCGCCGGCATGGAGGCGCTGATCCTCCGCGCCATGTCGAAGGATCCGGCCCAGCGGCCGCAGAACGCGGCGCAGTTCCGCGACGAGCTGCTCGACCTGGTCCAGCCGCGCCTCGTCTCGCATCCGCAAGTCACGCCCGCGCCGCTGCTCGCCGCGACGCCGAGGGCGCACAGCATCCCGAGCGGCGAGCGCCACACCCCCGTGCGCGTGAAGCCGGCGCGGCCCGCGCACTGGGGCATGTGGCTCGCGGGCGGCCTCGCCGCGGTGCTCGTGCTCTCGTTCGCGATTGGCTGGTCGCGCGCGCAGAAGGCGCCGCCGCCTCCCGACGTGCCCACCGTGCAGCTGGGCTTTTCCGCGGGGCCCGCCAAGCAGCCGGTGCAGCGCGATCCCGACAAGGCGCGCGCGCTCATCTCCAAGGCGAGCGAGTGGCAGCGCGACGGCGACACCGGCGCCGCGCGCGACCTGCTCGAGCAGGCCGTGCAGCTCGACCCGGACAATGCCGAGGCGCACTACCGGCTCGGCAACCTCTTCCTCAACTCGCAGCCACAGCGGGCGAGGCTTGAGTATGAGTCGAGCGTGCGGCTCGACCCCACCCGCTATAGCGAAGTGGTCAAGGGCATACTCAAGGATATGTAGGACCGCAGCCCGCCTGTTGGGTTGCGAAGGCTGCGGTCGTGGGAGGTGCGCGGCGAGCAGGACCCGGTTGGTTCAACTCAACCCAACTCTACCTTGAGTAGTTGAGTACCAAGGCGGACCAGGGCGCCCTGCTGGACCTCGTATTCAGCTTGGGGGCGGAGGCGGATGAAGACGCCCTCGGGGCTCGAGCCCAGGTCGCAGAGGAGCGCGTTGCCCTGCTCGTCGATGCGCACCTCGGCGTGGCGGGCGGCCAGGAGCGCATCGGCCGGGAAGTTCATGTCGCAGCCGGTGCGGCCCACGGCGATCACCGGGCCCGAGCGGTGGCAGGTGCGGCCGGGCTGCCCGCCCATCAGCACCTCGGTCAGGCGCAGCGCCGCGCCGGCGGGCCTGGGCGAGCCGAGCACGGGTGTTTCGCCGTCGGCCGGCACGGGCAGCTCTTGCGGGCCGTCGTAGCGCAGCATCCGCTCGCCGGCGGCGAACTGGTCGCCGGGCTCGAGACGGACCGAGCCGCGCACGCGCACGAAGACGCCATTGGCCGAGGCCTCGTCGCGCAGGAGCAGGCGATGGCCATTGGCCGGTGCCTCCTCGCCGCTGGCGTAGCGCATGCCCTCGGTGTACGGCGCTTCCGCGGTGGGCTCGTTGCCCGGCTCGTCGCGGAGGATGAGCCGCGCATGCTCTGCGGGCGGCCCGGCGCCGTCCTCGAACACGAAGGTCGCCGCCACCGGCGCCACGTGCGGGTCTTCGTGCAGGGTCACCGCTGCGCCTTCGCCTCCGACCGCGCTCTCGACGTGGGCGAGCACGAAGGTCGTGCCGGCCGCGGCGCCGCGCTCGACCACCAGGCTCGCGTGAAAGGGAGCCTCTCGCTGCGAGGGGGGCAGCGGCCCTTGCTCCGCCTCGGGGAGAGCCTCGACCTCTTGCACCTCCTGCACCTCGGCGACTTCTTGCGGCGGCTCCTCGTACGGCTCGGCGAGAGGCTCAACCTCGGCCTCGGCCTCGTAGACGTCGGGGTCGATGCGCTCGGCGATGCCCGCGTCGTCCGCCGAGTCGTGGGCCGATTGCAGATCGGCGGGCACGCTGTCGTCGACGGAGGTGGAAGGGTGCGCCTCTTCGCCGTGCTGGAAGGACTGCTCGTGCGTGGCCTCGTGGGGAGCGGGAGGCTCGGCCTCGATGTGCTGCAGCTCGGGCTCGACGTGGATGGAAGGAGGAGGCGGCGCCGCCGGAAGCGCGACGGGCGCCAGGGGCCTCGCGATGGCCTTGGGCGCGGCCTTGGCGAACGGAGTGCCGCACTCGGCGCAGAACTTTGCCGCCGGCGGATTGACGTTGCCGCACTCCGCGCAGGTCTTGGTCTCTGCTGCCGGCGATGCGGCGGGCGGCGTGTCAGAGGGGGGCGGCGTGGAGGGCGAGCGATCGACCGTCGGCGGCGCGGCCGGAGGAGGAGGCCTGAGGGCCGGCCGCGCCTGGGCGGCGGCGCCGGGCAAGGCAGAAGCGGGCGCCGGAGCGCTGGCAGGGGGAGGGGCCGCGACTGACCTGGCAGGCGGCGGCTTCGAGAGCTGCGGAGGCGGCGCTCGCGGCGGGACCCGCGTGGGAACCGGCACGGGATCGGGCGGCGTGTGGTCGGGCGGATGGACCGAGGCCAGCGCTGACTCGAGGTCGTGGTGCGCGGGCTCGTCCTCGTGCATGGCGTGGAAGCCGTCGTGCGGCGTGTCGGTCGGCACGTGCGCGGGGATGGGCGTGGCCGGCGTGTGGTCGGCGAAGTGCTCGTCGTGGCCGTCGCGCGCGTGCCCCTCGTGATGCTGGTGCGGCTCGTCCGCCGGAGCGGGCTTGAGAGCTGCGTGCTCCTCGGGGAGGTGGGCCTCGCCGCCGTGCTCGTGGTGCTCGGGTTGCGCCGGAGCCGCGGCAGTGGTCTCGCCGTAGCCAGGATCGCCCGGCTCGAGGATGAGCTTGTAGCCGCAGGTCGTGCAGCGGGGCGTGCCCGGCTCGTTGTACGTCTCGCAGCGGCGGCAGACCTCGCCCAGCTGCTCGCTGAGCTGATCGGCCGCGGCGTGCGGTGGCGAGGGAGGCGCGGCTGCGGCGGCAGGCGCCTCGGCCTGCAGCTCGAGCGGCACGTGGCAGCGCCGGCACTCGGTCGCGGTTTCGGCGTTCTCCATCCCGCAGTTCGGACAGAAGCTCATGGTCGCTCGTCGCACAGGTGAGGGAATGAAGGCGCGAGTCTACGCAGCCCGGGCGCAGAGGGTCAACGAGCCATTTGGTCAGGCCGCGGCCGGACCGCGGACCGCGAGTCGCCGATGAACCGAGTCCGCGCGCGGTGCGTCATACTCGGTCCAGGAGGTTTGCCGCCCCGCCCATCGGTGGGCTAGGGTTCAGAAGGCGCGCGATGATTCGTCTCCACGACATTCTCGAACGGGTGAGCGGCTACCGCCCCGACGCCGACCTGGACCTCGTCAAGAAGGCCTACGTCTACAGCGCCAAGGTGCACCAGGGTCAGGTGCGCAAATCAGGCGAGCCCTACCTGGTCCACCCGCTGGAAGTGGCCGGCATCCTGGCCGAGCTGAAGCTCGACGAGCACACCATCGTCGCCGGGCTGCTCCACGACACCATCGAGGACACGCTCGCCAAGCCCGAAGAGATTCGCGAGCTCTTCGGGCAGGAGGTGCTGGAGCTGGTCGAAGGGGTGACCAAGCTGGCCGCGCTGCCGCTCGCGCAGTCCATCACCACCGAGGAGAAGCAGGCCGAGAACTTCCGCAAGATGCTGGTGGCGATGGCCAAGGACATCCGGGTCATCCTCGTCAAGCTCGCCGACCGCACGCACAACATGCGGACGCTCGAGCACATGAAGCCCGAGAGCCAGCAGCGCATCGCGCAGGAGACGCTCGACATCTATGCGCCGCTCGCGCACCGGCTCGGCATCCAATGGATCAAGGTTGAGTTGGAAGAGCTGGCCTTCAGGTATCTGAAGCCAAAGGAGTACGCCGAGGTCTCGGCCTACTTTAGCAAGTCGGAGAAGGACCGCGCGCGCTTCATCGACGACGTGGTCGAGCTGCTCCGGCACAAGCTGAAAGAGGCAGGGCTCGAAGTGGTGGACGTGCAGGGACGTCCAAAGCACCTCTACTCAATCTGGCGGAAGATGCGGAAGAACGGCGTCTCCTTCGATGAGCTGCACGACATCGTCGCGTTTCGATTGATACTCAAGACCGTGCCGGCTTGCTATGAAGCCCTGGGATTGATTCATTCGCTTTGGAAGCCGGTCCCTGGCCGCTTCAAGGACTATATCGCGATACCCAAGCCCAATATGTATCAATCGCTGCACACCACGGTCATTGGCCCCGAGGGCGAGCGCATCGAGATCCAGATGCGCACCGAGGAGATGCATCGGATCGCTGAAGAGGGAATCGCCGCCCACTGGTCTTATAAAGAAGGCAAGGCGCTCTCCAAGGACGAGCAGAAGTTCGCCTGGCTGCGGCAATTGATGGAGTGGCAGCAGGATCTCAAGGACCCCTCCGAGTTCCTCGAGACCGTCAAGGTAGAGTTGTTCACCGACGAGGTCTTCGTCTTTACCCCCAAGGGCGACGTCAAGTCGCTGCCGCTCGGGTCAACGCCCATCGATCTCGCGTACGCCATCCACTCCGAGGTCGGCAACCACTGCGCGGGCGCCAAGGTGGGCGGCAAGATCGTGCCGCTGCGCTACAAGCTGCACAACGGCGACGCGGTGGAGATCCTCACCAGCGCCAATATCCGGCCCAACAAGGACTGGCTCAGCTTCGTCAAGACCAGCCGCGCCCAGGCGCGGATCAGGGCCTATATCAAGGGGCAGCAGCGCGAGCGCTCGGTCGAGATCGGCCGCGAGGTGCTCGAGCGCGAGTGCCGCAAGTACGATCTCTCGTTATCGAAATTATTGAAGATGCCCGAGTTCGCCCGCGTCGCCACTGAGCAGGGGCAGGCGCGGCCCGAGGATCTCATCTCGGCAGTCGGTTACGGAAAAGTGTCGCCTTCGCAAATTTTGCAAAAGATCCTCCCGCCGGAGAAGTTCGCCAGGCCCGAGGGCAAGGACGGCGAGGGCAAGCAGGGCGGCAACGGCATCCTCTCGGCGCCGGGCCGGCTCACCGAGCTCTTCAAGCGCGTGGCCCAGCGCACCCGCACCGGCGGCGGCGTGCGCATCGGCGGCATCGACGACGTGCTGGTGCGCTACGGCAAGTGCTGCAGCCCCGTGCCGGGCGACGCCATCGTCGGCTTCATCACCCGCGGCCGCGGCGTCACCGTGCACACCAAGGGGTGTCGCAAGGCGATGGAGGCCGACCTCGAGCGGCGCGTGGACGTCAGCTGGGACGTGCAGGGCGACTTCAAGCGCTCGATCAACCTGCGCGTGCGCAGCGACGACCGGAAGGGCCTGCTCGCCAAGATGAGCGAGACCTTCACCGATGTCGGCGTCAACATCCTGCAGGCCAATGCCAAGGCGGGCGAGAAGGGCGCGGTCTCGAACTTCGAGATCGAGATCTCGAACATCCAGCAGTTGAACGACGTGCTCCGGGCCATCGGCCAGATCCCGGGCGTGCACTCTGTCGAGCGCGTGTAACTCGGTCGGTTGACCGATGGGCGGGCCTCGCACCGCATTGACCCCCTTCACGCACCGGCAGTGAAGTAATCGCGAAGAGCGACGCGGGAGGGGTCCATGACGCGAAACGCGATCTGGGCCGCCGCGATCTTTGCGACGGCTTGTGCTTCTGGGCAAGAGCAGTCGGACTACTCGAGCGGGACGGCCGAGCTTCAGGCCTCCGCCTCGTTTGGCGACCCAATCCCGGGCTTGACCGCGACGCAGCTCGCGGCGTTCAACACGGGGAGAGGAAAATTCCAGGAGGTCGAGGGCGTCGCCGACGGGCTGGGGCCGGTCTTCAATGAGGCCTCCTGCGTCGCCTGCCATGCGGGCCCCGCGGTGGGAGGCACCAACCAGCGGCTGGAGACGCGCTTCGGCAAGCTCGACGCCCAGGGCAACTTCGACCCCATGGCGTACGCCGGCGGCTCGCTCTTGCAGGACCATGGCATCGGCGTCGCCAACGGGGTGGACTTCCTCGCCGAGGCGATTCCGCAGGCCGCCACCATCGTCGCGCGCCGGAGGACGACGCCGCTCTTCGGCCTGGGCCTCGTGGACGCGGTGCCCGACGAAGAGCTCCGCGCGCTGGCCAGGCTGCAGGCGCTCCTCACCCCGGCCAGCGCCGGCACGGCCAACGTGGTGACGAACTTGAGCACCAATGGGCCCGCCATCGGCAAGCTCGGGTGGAAGTGCCAGAACCCGACGCTCTTTCAATTCGCCGGCGACGCGTACCTGAATGAAATGGGGATCACCAACCCCCAATTTCCCAATGAGAATTGTCCGCAGGGCGATTGCTCGCTGCTCGCCGCCAACCCGAAGCCCGGCCTCAATGACGACGGCACCGACGTGCGCGCCTTCACCGACTTCATGCGCGGGCTGGCGCCGCCGCCGAGGGGAAAGGTGACGCTGCAGGCGCACCTCGGGGAGGCCGTCGCGCTCTCGACGGGCTGCCTCGATTGCCACGTGCCGACGCTGTTCACGGGCGCGACCGATATCGCCGCGCTCGCGCACAAGGCGTTCCATCCCTATTCGGATCTGCTCCTGCACGACATGGGCTCGCTTGGCGACGGCATCGTGCAGGGGAATGCCAAGGGTCCGGAGCTGCGCACCACGCCGCTCTGGGGCCTGCGCGTGCAGACCGCGCTGCTCCACGACGGGCGCGCCGCGACCATCGAGCAAGCGGTCCTGGCGCACGACGGTCAGGGCCGCAAGGCGCGCGACAAGTTCGCCGCCCTCCACTCAAGCGAGCGCGCAGCGCTCCTCGCGTTCCTTGAATCACTCTGAGCGGCTCGGTGGCTGGGCGGCTTCGCCTCTCAGCCCACCGTCGCCAACTCATAGAGGCAATCAACGAACGACTTGACCGCCCCGTCGTAGCCGGTGAGCTTCGGGTTGGATGACTCGATCAAGTAATACTCATCGGGCGCGTGGGCGCGAAGGCCGTGGCCCAGGCCGAAGTGGCCCGCCGCCAGCTTGAGCGGCGCGCCGGTGAAGACGTAGCCTGGCCAGGAGCCGCCGCTGCGGGGCCAGAGCAGGGCGTCGATGCCGGCCCGCTTGTAGACCGCCTGTGCGGCGCGGACGAGGCCTGCCTTGGCCGGCGTCGTGCTCGGGTCGTAGCCGCCGCTCATGTTGACTTCCAGGTCGCCGAACCCGCGCTTCTCGAGGTGCAGCTTGAGCGCCGCCAGGGCGCCGTGCGCGGTCATGTCGGGCACCAGCCGCATGTCGATCTTGGCCACCGCCTTGTGCGGCAGCACCGTCATGCCGCCGGGGCCGGTGTGGCCCGCGACCAGACCCTCGATGTTGACGGTGGGCCGGCTGCAAGAGTCGATCATGCTCTGCCGCCAGTCGGCGTTGCGCGCCCAGACCTTGATGCCCATCGACTTCTTGGCGGTCTCTTCGCTCTGGCGGCGCGCGCTCTCGTCCACCATCGCCAGCTCCTCGGCGGTGAGCGGCCGGGCGGCGTCGGCGTAGTTGTCGATGGCGGGGTTTCCGTCCTTGTCCACCAGCGTGGCCAGCGCCTGCACGAGGTGGAAGGCGGGGCTGTCCACGCGAGCGCGATTGCCCGAGTGGATGTCCTTGGCGGCCCCGCGGCCCCAGCGCTCGGCCGTCGAGATCAGCTCCAGCTCGATGACGCCCTTGGCGCCGAGCGTGATCTGCACGCTGCCGTCGAGGCCCTGCTGCGCCGCGGGCATGAAGATGCCGCCCCTGCACTGGTCGAGCGCGGAGAGCACCTCGGGCCGGCGGACGATCTGCGGGAAGTGCGGCGAGCCGATCTCCTCCTCGCCCTCGGCCACCAGCACCAGGTTGACCGGCAGCTTTCCGCCGGCGCCGCGGATGGCGTGCAGCGCGGCCAGCAGCGCCGACTGCGGGCCCTTCTGGTTCACCGCGCCGCGGCCCATCACCGACTTGCCGACGCCGGGCACGTCCACCAGCCGCGCCTCCCAGGGCGGCGAGCTCCACTCCTCGGGCTTCACCTGCTTGACGTCGTACATGAAGTACAGGCCAACCGTGCGCGCCGCCCGCGCGTCGAGCGTGGCGAAGACGCCGGGCTGCCCGTCGGTGGGGATCTTGGCGATGTGCTGGAAGCCGGCGTCCTTCAACATCTCCCGGAGCAGCTCGTTGCCCTCGGCGACGCCGCGGTTTTCCGCCGCGATCGAGGGCTGCGCGATCCAGGTCTGCAGCCGCTTGACCGCCTCGTCGTGGCGCTTTTCGATCTCGGCGTGGACGGCCTCGTGGCCCGAGTCGCCGAGCGCGCGCCGCGCCAAAAGGAGCGAGGCACCAGACGCCACCGCGCCGCCAAGGAACGTCCTGCGTCCGATTGGGTCCATGAGTTGGTTATACCGGCCTTGACGCTGAGTGTGGAGCGGCGGACCATGCGCACCCTTTCAGGAGCAGCCATGGCGAACACGCCCGTCTCGACCCCGCAGGCCCCGCAGGCGATCGGTCCCTATTCGCAGGCCATCACCGCGGGCAACCTGGTCTTCACCAGCGGTCAAATTCCCCTCGACCCGGCCACGCAGCAGATGGTGGCGGGCGATGTCCGCGCCCAGGCCGAGCGGGTGATGGAGAACCTCTCCGCCGTGCTCGCGGCCGCGGGCGCAAGCTTCGCGCAGGTGGTCAAGGCGACGATCTTTCTCGCCGACCTGAACGACTTCGCGGTGGTCAACGAGGTCTACGGAAAGCGCTTCCCGTCGAACCCGCCCGCGCGCAGCACCGTCCAGGTGGCCGCGCTGCCCAAGGGAGCGCGCCTCGAGATCGAGCTCATCGCCGTCCGCGGGTAGAACGCCAGGAGCAGGCCCGGACATCCAACGCGGAGACGCTTGTCAGTGGAGAAGCTCGCCGACGAACTCGGCGCCCTCGGGGAGCGGCTTGCGACCGGCGAAGCCCGTGCCCAGGTCGTGGTAGTGCGTGACGCCCTCTTCGCCGTACTTCCAGCAGAGGTAGACCGTGCGGCCGCCCAGGCGGGTGCGGAAGTCGCAGAGGCCGTCGGCGGACTTCACCTCGATGCCGAGCTGCGACACTTCGCGCAGCGTGGCGAGGAGCGCGTGGGCCAGCAAGGCGGCCTGCGATTGCAGCTCGCGCAGCGCGGGCGGCTGGGCGGGGTCGGCTGCGATCTCGTCGGCTTCCCAGGGGAGGCCGTGCCGTTTGAGCCGGTCCTGCAGCGGCAAGAGCTGCTCGCGCAGCGCCCGCGCCTTCCTGAAGGTCTCTTGCAGCGTGGGCACGAGCGCGTTGGCCTCGCGCAGCGAAAAATGGCGGACGTGGAAGAGAGGGTCCATCGGCGCGCCACGGTACTTCCGGCGCGCGACAATTGCCATCTTCAAGGCGAGCCGCTGCGTGCTAGCGTCGGGGCATGTCGGATCCGGTCCTGCGCGAGCTGGTCGCGGACGAATGGCCCGGGTATTTCCGCGGCCTGCAGCCGCTCTGGGGAGGCGGCCTCGCCGAGGAGCCGTTCATCGCCTACCAGCGCCGGCTCCTGCGCTCGGCCGAGGCCGCCCTCCGCTATCGCGTGCTTGGCCTCTTCGACGGCGCAGAGCTGCTCTCGGCCTTCAAGGCCTACGAGCTGAACGGCGCGCCTGCCCGGCGGCAGCGCGTCCTCGGCGTGGGCGCCGTCTTCACCCCGCTGTCCAACCGACGCCGCGGCCACGCGTCCGCCATGCTGCGCCGCGCGCTGCAAGTGCACGCCGAGGCGGGCTTTGACGCCGCGCTCCTCTTCAGCGACATCGGCGCCCCTTTCTACCAGCGGCTCGGGTTCCGCCTGCTCGACTCGAGCGAATGCCTGGTGCCGCCCTCGAGCCTGCCGCGCCTGGGCGGCTTTCGTCCGGCGGCGCCGGGCGACGAGGCCCTGATCAGCGACATCCTCGCCTCGTGCCGGCCCGCGCCCAAGGGGCTGTCGCTGGGGCGCGACGGCTGGGTCCTGCGCTTCCAGCTGCGGCGGCTGCGCGAGCTGGCGCGGGCGCGCAACGTCGGCGAGCCCGAGTGGGGCATCGTCGTCGAGGGTCGCGCCGGCCGTGCGGCGGCGCTGGTGCGCCTCTCGCGCGACGCGGTCGATGTGCTCGACGCCGGCTGGACCAGCGAGGGTGCCCGCGAGTCGCTCTTCGGCGGCTTGCGAGACGCGTGCGGGCGGTGCCGGCGCGACCTGCTGCGCCTCTGGCCCGCGCACCAGCTGCGCGATCTGTTCCGGCCAGTCCCTCGCCCGACCGCGCTGGCCATGGTCGCGCCGCTGCGGACAACCTCGCCGCTCCCCGAGCCGGCTGGCGTGAGCGATCTGGCCTTGCTCGACCACATTTGACGCAACCAGGAGCCCCATGACGCCCACCGAGACCTTCTTGCAGGCGCGCGATCTGCTCTTCAAGCACCGCGACGATTACGACGCCGCTCGGCTTGAGTTCAAATGGCCCCGCTTGAGTCATTTCAATTGGGCGCTGGATTGGTTCGACGTGCTGGCCAAAGGCAACTCAAGGCCCGCGCTGCGCATCACCGACGACGCCGGGCGCGACCAGTCGTCCACCTTCGCCGAGCTCTCCGAGCGCTCGACGAGGCTGGCCGGCTTTCTCCACCGGCAAGGTCTGCGGCGCGGCGACCGGCTCCTCTCGCTCTTGCCGAGCACTGCGCCGCTCTGGGAGGTCACGCTCGCGGCGATGAAGCTCGGCGCGGTGATCATTCCCGCCACGCCGCAGCTGACCCCGGCCGATCTGCAAGATCGCGTCGATCGCGGCGGAGTGCGCCTGGCCGTGTGCGAAGAGGCCGGCGCCGAGAAGCTCGACGCCGTGAAAGGCGACTTCGCGCGGGTGATCGCCGGCGGCAAGCGCGCAGGCTGGGTGGCATTGGAAGACGGCTATTCGGAATCAAGTGAGTTCAAGCCCGAGGGAATCACCGGCGCGGACGATCCCTTGCTGCTCTATTTCACCAGCGGCACCACGGCCAAGCCAAAGCTGGTGCAGCACACGCACACGAGCTATCCGATCGGCCACCTCTCGACGATGTATTGGATCGGCCTGCGCGAAGGCGACTTGCATTGGAACATCAGCTCGCCCGGCTGGGCCAAGCACGCCTGGTCGAGCTTCTTCGCGCCCTGGAACGCCGGCGCGACGATCTTTGTCTCCAACTATGCCCGCTTCAACCCAAAGGCGGCGCTTGAGTTGGTGGTGAAAGCCGGCGTGACCACGCTCTGCGCCCCGCCCACCGTCTGGCGCATGCTGACCTTGGAGGATTTGCCGTCCTATCAGACCAGGCTGCGCGAAGTCGTCGGCGCGGGCGAGCCGCTCAATCCGGAGGTCATCGACCGGGTCAAGCGCGGCTGGAACCTGACCTTGCGCGACGGCTATGGGCAGACCGAGACCACCTGCCAGATCGGCAACTCACCCGGCCAGGTCGTGCGCAAAGGCTCGATGGGCCGCGCGCTGCCGGGATATGACGCCGTGCTGCTCGACGCCGAGGGAAAACAAGTGGACGAGGGCGAGATCTCGCTGACCTTGGACCCGCGGCCGCTCGGGTTGATGGCCGGGTACCGCGGCGACGAAGAGCTGACCGCCCGCGCCTTCCGCGACGGCGTCTATCGCACCGGTGATGTCGCCTTGCGCGACGAGGCCGGATACTTCCATTACGTGGGCCGCGCCGATGATGTCTTCAAATCATCGGACTATCGCATCTCCCCCTTCGAACTCGAGAGCGTCCTGGTGGAACATCCCTCCATCGCCGAGGCCGCGGTCGTGCCCAGCCCGGATGAGTTGCGCCTCTCGGTACCTAAAGGCTTTGTCGCGCTGCGGCCCGGCATCACGCCGTCGCGCGAGGTGGCCAAGGAGATCTTCGCCTTCATTCGCGGCAAGCTCGCGCCTTATCTGCGCATCAAGCGGCTCGAGTTCTACGAGCTGCCGAAGACCATCTCGGGAAAGATCCGGCGGGTCGAGCTGCGCCGGACGGAGATGGAGCGGCGCCGCGCCGGCGCGGGCAGGGCGGTCAATGAGTATTGGGACGAGGATTTTCCTGAGTTGAAAGAAAAGAAATAGCGCGCCGGACAATTGGGGGCCGGCGCGGAGCAGGGTGGAATCACGGGTTCGCGCGCCGAATTGCACCCGGAGGATTGACCGGTGCACCTCGGCCGCGAAATCATGCGGCGGACTCGTCCAGGAGGTTTTGCCGTGCCAGCCCGCGCGATCTGCGCCGTGATCTACCTTGCCCTCGCATCTCCGGCGCTCGCCGGCGCGGCGGCCAAACCGCAGAGCGGCCTCGAGGAGGACTTCGACCACGCCGAGGCGACCGTCAAGTCGCATCTCGAGGGCTCGGAGGTGGTGGTGAAGAAGGCCGTCGCCTGGGAGCAGCTCGACGAGGCCAAATACAAGGCAATGGTGAAGGCGGGCTATATCACCCTGCCCAATGGCAAGAAGGTGAAGGCCAAGCGCTTCTTCTCGGCGGTCAACCACATCGGGAAGGCGCTGGCGTCGATCGGGACGCACCTGATCAACGACGTCACCAAGGCGATCCAGCTGGGGCGCAACGCGACCTTTGCCGATCGGCTCAAGGTCGCCGAGGCCACCATCCTCTCGCTGCACAATCCGGCGGCGCAGTGGAAGAAGGCCAACCTCGCCGACGTCCAGGCGCAGCAGAAAGACTTGCTGCTCCTCCGCACCTCGCTCACCGAGGCCAGCTCGAAGAACCAGGCCCTGGCCACCGAGCTTTCGAGCGCGGCCGGCGATGGCGGCACGGCCACGCGCGTGTCGGTGAAGAAGCCGTGGGCGCTGGAGGCCGGACAGAAGAAGTACGTCGGCGCCTACGTCCGCGGAACGTCCGAGCTGTGGGGCGACGGAACGGGCGTCGGCCTGCACACCGAGGCGGTCGTGGGCGGGCACATCCTCTCCGGCGCGCGCGAGATCCTCAATCTCAAGGCCGATATCAACGCCCCCAAGGCGGGCAAGCTCGAGGTCAAGCTCGACGGCAGCGTTGCCGGCAAGAGCGTGTTCTCCGTCAACAAGAGCGCCAAGGACAACCTCGCGCTCACCGACCGCCTCTCGAAGACCTTCGACCTCGCGGCCACCGTGCCGATCTTCAGCATCGGCATCGTCCACGTCGTCGCCAAGATGGGCTTCACCGGCACCGCGGGCTTCGAGTACGGCGCTGCGCTGGCGCCGGGCGCCTTGGGCGCCCACGTCACGCCCTTCGTCAAGGCGACCGCCTATGTGCAGGCGGCCATCGCCCTCACCATCCCGATTGCCGAGGCCGGCGCCAAGGGCGAGCTGATCCTGATCGAAGACGAGCTGGAGCTGGCCGCCAACGCCACCATCGTGCCGGCGAAGGTCCAGGGCAAAGTGGTCTGGGGCATCTACTCGCAGATCGGCGTGCACAACGCGCTCAATATGCTGCAGGGCGACTTATCGATCTTTGCAAAGCTGCACTATCCCTGCATGCAGGACGCCGCCTTCAAGATCTGCTCGAAAGAGGTCCACCACCCGATCGTGGAGAGCAAGGGCATCAAGGTGCAGGGAGACCTGTTCCGGGAGAAGAAGTTCACCTCTCTCGGCGTCGCACTCGACAAGCTCAAGATCTAGCTTTGATAGAGAGCCTCAAAGCTCGGCGACGATGACGTCGTGGAACTTTGAGTAATCGAGCAGGAGCTTGCCGTCTTTCAGCGGCGTCATCATGTCCGCGTGGCGGGCGGAGAAGCGCACCTGCTTTGCGTCGTAGACGTGGCGGCCATGGATGGTCTGCGCCGAGGTGCCGTCGATGCCGATGACGCTGACGATCAGCTCGCTGTCGCGGCTGGCCAGGGTGTCGTTGTCCTGCCCGAAGAGCGGACTCTGGGCGTCGATGCGGTGCAGGACGATCCAGCTGCGGCCCAGCGCCGGAGAGCGGTCGCGCACCAGCGGCAGATCGACCATGCGATACATGGCGACGCCCTCTTTGGTCGGGTCCTGGCGCACCAGCACCACGCGCACCTGCGCCTCGACCACGAAGTTGCCGCGGGTGTTGCCGATGCGCAGCGCCAGCGTCGGCTGGCCGTCCATCTTGTAGACGACCGCGTCGCGCGAGAAAGCCAGCCGCGCGGTGGGCATGGAGAACTTGGCGAAGACGATGCCGGTGGCCAGGGCGCTGACCGCGAGCGAGGCGACGGCCTCGGCGGTGACCAATAGATTGGCCGCGCGGGTGGCGGGAAACATCGTCCCGTAGCCGATGGTGCCGAGCGTCTGCACGCTGAAGAAGAAGGCGTCCTCGAAGGAGCCCGGCCGCGCGTTGGCGATGCCGCCGGAGAGCAGGTACCCGACCGCGAAGGCGACGTTGGTGCCGAGGAAGACCACGGCGATGCCGGCGATCACCGCCCACCACGGCGCCTGCAAGAGCACGTGGTAGAGGTCGCCGAAGAAGTTGGTGGGCGCGTGGATGACGACGATGTCGTCGTTCGGCGACTTGCGGAAGTTGACGCGGTCGAGCCAACCCATGGCGGTCGCTACGCGGCGCTGCTGGCTTCGGCGCGCCAGAAGGCCTGGCCGCTCTCGGGCAGCGAATAGATTGGATCGTAATACTCATATTGCCGCGAGAGCGCGTCGGTCGAGTCTCCCTCGATGCCGGTGCGGTAGTTCTTGGTCCAATAGGAGATGCCCTTCTCGCGATCATAGTTCGCGATCTGGTGCACCCAGCGCTTGCCCACGAAGGGCACGTCGCAGACGATGCGCGGGGTCGCGAAGCCGGGCAGGTATCCCATGATGTCGTGCTGGAGCTGCTGCGCCTCCCAGACGGCGACCCGCCAGTGCTCCGAGTTGGGGATCATGTCGCACATATAGAAATAGTAGGGAAGGATGCGCGCGTGGTCCTGCAGCATGTAGCAGAGCTCGAGCAGGGCCTTCGATGAGTCATTGACGCCGCGCAAGAGCACGCCTTGGTTGCGCACGTCTCTAAAGCCCAACTCAAGCAGCGCCTTTGCCGCGCGCCCCAAGAGTGGCGTCACTTGATTGGCGTGATTGACGTGAGTGTGCAGCGCCAGCCCGACGCCGCGATCGAAGGCCTTCTTGGCGAGGCGGCCGAGCGCCTGCAAAACGTCGGTCTGCAAGAAGTGCTGCGGAATCCCCATCAATCCCTTTGACGCCAGCCGGATATCGCGGATGTGCTCGATGTCGAGCAAGGTGTCGACGAACTTCTCCAGATTCTGGATGGGGACATTGGCGATATCGCCGCCGCTGACCACCACGTCGCGCACGGCCTTGGTCTGCCGCAAGTAGTCGAGGATCTGCTGGTGCCGGTCTTTCTGCGGCACGTTGAACTTCAGCTTGGTCACTTGCGGCACGCTGTTGCCGACCAGGTCCATGCGCGTGCAATGGCCGCAGTATTGCGGGCAGGTCGAGAGCAACTCAGCCAATACTTTGGTTGGATAGCGATGAGTCAACCCCTCCACCTTCCACATCTCGGCCTCGTGCAAGGAGTCGCGCGAGGCCTTGGGGTGGCTCGGCCAGTCGGTGCGCCGGTCGTCGAACGCGGGCAGCATGTAGCGGCGCAGCGGGTCGCCCCACAGGTCGCGCTCGTCGAGCGTGTTCATCATGTGCGGGGTGATGAGGATCGACATCGTCGCCCGCTCGCGCTGGTCCTTCTCCATCGCCGCGAGCAGGTCGTCGGGCAGGAGCGCGCCCAGCACGGCCTTCACGTCGGCCAGCGACTTGAGCGTGTTCTTGCGCTGCCAGAGCGCGCTCTCCCACTCGTCCTTGGTGACCCCGCGGTAGCCCGCGAAGCGCGTCCAATCCGGCTCGACGAAGGCACGGTCGAGCGGGTACTTGAAGGGCTGCTCGGCGGGCCTGGCAGACGTCTTGGTGGCGGGGGCGGCGGTGGTCATCGTGGCCGCAATTAGCGTGCAAGCGAGAGCGGGTCAAGGCGGCGCGCGGTACACTGCCTCGTGCTCCGCTTCCGCCTGGGTCCATTTCCCGTCGCCATCGAGCCCTGGTTCTGGATCAGCGCGGTGCTGCTGACCGGCATGGGCGGCAGCATCATCAGCCTCGCCATCTGGGTGGCCGTGGTCTTCGTCAGCGTGCTCGTCCACGAGCTTGGCCACGCAGGGGTGGCGCTGGCGCTCGGCGGCCGGCCGCAAGTGGTGCTGCGCGCGTTTGGCGGCGTGACCATGCCCGGTCTGCGCAACAAGCCCTCCGCCATCGCCGAGATCATCCTCTCCATCGCCGGGCCGCTCGCGGGGCTGTCGCTCTGGCTGGTGGCCTATGGGCTCGCCGCCGGGCTCCACCCTGCGCCAGGCTCACCCCTGGGGATCGCCGTGGTCCAGCTCGCGTACACGAGCAAGTGGTGGGCGGTGCTCAATCTGTTGCCGGTGCTCGACCTCGATGGCGGCCACGTGCTGCAGGCGGCGATCAGCGGCATCCGCAAGAATCCGTCGCGGCGGCCGGCGGCGGCCATCTCGGCGGTCATCGCCGCGCTGGTCGCGGCCTGGGCGTACTTCGGGATGGGCGACGCCTTCATCGCCATCTTCTTTGCCCTCTTCCTCTTCAAGAACGTGGCCGAGCTGCGCGCGGGCGGAGCGCGGGCGCTGGCCGCGGACGAGGAGAGCCCCGCGCAGCAGAGCGCCGCCGAGGTCGCCGACGTAGACCGCCTCACCGAGGTGGCTCGCGCGTCGATGGCCGCGGGCGACGCGCCCTCTGCCCTCGCTGCCGCAGAATTGCTCGAGTCGAGCGAGGGCCAGTTCCGCCCGGCCGCGGGCCTGCGCATCCGCGCCGGCGTCTTCCTCTCGCAGGGCAGGCTGGTGGACGCGGGCCTCCTCGCAGGGCGCAGCTTCACGCTCGTTCCCCAGCCCGACGCCGCCGTGGTCGCCGCTCGCGCCAACCTCCGCATGGGCGAAATGGACGCAGCGCGCGCCTGGATTCGCCGCGCCATCGAGGCGGGCGCGCCGGCCGAGGCGGTCAAGCGCGACGCTGAGCTCGGACCGCTCGTCTCCTGAATCAGCGCATCAATCGAGAGGCTGTGGCGATCAGCCAGCCCGACATCACCAGCTCGAGCCCGTACGTCAGGCCGGCGAGGGGCGCGCCAACCTGGCGGACGCGAAAGACCGTGCCGGCGGCCTTGGCGAGGCGGATGAGGACGCAGAGCACGCCGAGGACCACGATGGCCTGCTTGGAGACGCCGCCGAGCTCGAGCAGGACGAGGAGGATCGACAGGGGCACCATGTGCTCGACGCCGTTGCCGTGGGCACGCTCGGCGGCGCGCATGTCGAGGTTGCCGCCGTCCGCGTAGAAGATCTTCAGCTTCACGCGCATCCGGCTTGAGTTCATGCCGAGCAGCGTGAGCAGCAGCATCATCAGGGCGACGAAGAGAGGCGCGTGGGTCAGGGTCATGCGCGGGACCCTAGCTTGGATTGCCGCTGCCTTGCTTGACGTGCGGACGGCGGGCGGGCATAGACCCGCGCCGATGACGCCGCGCTGGCAGAAGCTGTTCCCGGCCGCCACCGAGGCCGACTTCAGCGATTGGCGCTGGCAGCAGCGGCACGCCATCAAGACGCTCGCCGAGCTCTCGAGCCTCGTGCCCCTCACCGACGACGAGCGGCGCGGCTGCGTCGAGACGGCGGGCATCTTCCGCCTGGGCATCTCTCCCTACTACTTGTCGCTGATCGATCCGGACCACCCGCAGTGCCCGGTGCGGATGCAGGCCATCCCCACGCGGGCCGAGGCGCAAATTGCCCCCGGCGAGCTGCGCGACCCGCTCGGCGAGGACCACCACCGCCCCGTCCGCGCGCTGGTCCACAAGTACCCGGACCGGGTGCTGCTGCTCGCGCTCGATCGCTGCTCGGTCTACTGCCGCCACTGCACGCGGCGGCGGATCACCAACGGCTCCGAGGGCGATCTCACCAAGGACGAGCTGCGCGAGGCCATTGAGTATATTCGCGCGCATCCCGAGGTGCGCGACGTGCTGGTGTCGGGCGGCGACCCGTTCCTGCTCTCGACGAGCCGGCTGACCGAGCTGATCGAGCCGATCCGGCAGATCCCCCACGTCGAGATCATCCGCATCGGCACCCGCGTGCCGGTCTGCCTGCCGATGCGCGTGGACGACGAGCTCTGCCGCGCGCTCCGCAAGCTTTCGCCGCTCTACGTCATCACCCACTTCAACCACGCCAAGGAGATCACCGCCGAGGCGCGGGCGGCCTGCGAGCGGCTGGTGGACCACGGCGTGCCGGTCGAGAACCAGGCCGTCTTGATGAGGGGAGTGAACTCGTCTGCGCTGGCCATCAAGGACCTGATGCACCAGTGCCTGAAGATGCGCGTGCGCCCCTATTACCTGCACCAGATGGACGTGGCCGAGGGGCTCGAGCACCTGCGCACGCCGCTGGCCAAGGGCGTCGAGATCCTCCGCGAGCTGCGCGGGTTCACCAGCGGCCTCGCGGTGCCGCACCTCGCGGTCGATCTGCCCGACGGCGGCGGCAAGGTGACGCTCCAGCCCGACTATGTGGTGGAGCGGCGCGCCGACGAGACCCTGCTGCGCAACTACCGCGGCGAGCTCTATCGGTACCCAGAGCCCGCGGAGACGGACTGTTCGGTTCCGTACGATGCGGTCTTCTACGCTGGGCGAGTCGCTGGGTTGCCCGCGGCGCCGGCGCAGGCCAGCGCGCCTGCTCGACGGCTTCGGGTCCTGCGCGGGTAGCGCCACGCTTCCCCACGGAAGAATTTTCGTCACCGGGGGAAAAACTTTCTCCCCTCGAGCCTCATCCAACCGGCGGCTGTGCAGGCGGCGCGAGTTGGCCCCGTTCCTGCTCTAGCCAGACTGCGAGCGGCGCGGGGGGACCGGGCAGCTCAACGGCGGAGGCCACATGGCAGGGCGGGCGGGGTTGGGTTTCAAGATGGTCGAAGTTCTCGGCGCCACCTGCGCCCTGGCACTCTTCGGCAGCGCCTGCGCGCACGCCGGGGGCTCCACCGCCAAGGCAATGCATTCCGGTGTCGCGACCTCGCAGGTCGGCTCCGGCGGCGACGCTGCAGCCACGGTCGAGGCGGCCTCCATCGCCATCGCCGAAGGCAAGTACGCGGTCGAGTCCATCCGCTCGCGGGCGACCATCGACGGCATCGACCAGCTCATCGAGATCAGCGAGTCCGGGTCGAAGATGAAGGACCGCTCGGGCGCCGAGCACACCCTGACCGAGCGCGGCGCCCTGACGCTCGGCTCCGAGGGCGCCTGCCAGCTGGCCCTGGCGGTCTCGGTCGACGGCGAGGCTCCCGGCGTCTCCGAGCGCGCCTGCAACTGGAAGATCGAAGGCGAGCGCTTCTTCCTCGGCGAGACCGGCGCGGGCACCCGCACCCTCTACAAAGTCCAGAAGGACGGCGACCGGCTCATCCTCGAGGGCGTCAGCGATGTCGGCCCCGACGGCAAGGTGATGGGCGACGCCCACGGCGAGCGCATCGTCCTGGTGCAGGGCCGCGGCCCGCTCGGCACGCAGTCGGCCTCGACGGAGACCAGGGTTGGCACCGAGGACACCGCGACGGTCGAAGGCCCCTCGGCCGACGAGATCTAGGAGGCCGTCGGCGTATTCGCCGGCGCGAACTGTCCTGATCCCGCCGCGCACCGTCGCGCGGATTCAGGGCTAGCAGCACGGCAAAGAGCAAGTCCCTGGCTCTTCCAGCGCGCCCATCGCCGTCCAGCTAGACTGGGCAGCATGGGCGCGCAGCCGTTCTTGACCTCGAAGTTGCTGGAGGCCGCAGGCGTCGTGCACGGCTTTTCGCTGCGGTCCGGCGGCACCTCGGGCGGGGAGTACGCCTCGCTGAACCTGAGCCATGCGGTCGGGGATGATGCAAAGGCGGTGGACGCGAACCTCGCGTTGCTGGCCCAAGCAGCGGACCTCTTGGGCGGCGAGCGCGCCTTCGCGACGGCGGCCCAGGTCCACGGTGATCGCGTTCTCGGGGCGCGGCGCGACTCATTGATCGAGATCTTCGGCGAGAGCGAACCCGCGCCCATGGCGCCGAACCTGCCAGGCGAGCCCGCGGACGCTCTCTTGGCGCTCGAGCCCGGCGTGGCGGTCGGCGTCCGCGTGGCCGACTGCGTGCCCCTCTTGGTGGCCGATGAAGACAGCGGCGCAGTCGCGGCGATCCATTCGGGATGGCGCGGCGCCAGGCTCGGGATCGCGGCCCGAGGGGTGCGAGCCCTGGCGCAGACTTCCCGCGCAGACCCGGCGCGCCTGATCGCCGCGGTGGGCCCCTGCGTCGGCCGCTGCTGCTACCAGGTCTCGCGCGAGCTGGCGGCGCTGTTTCGCGGGCTCTTTGGCGACGAGGTGGCCGACGATCCCTCGGCCGCCGCCGCGCCGCACCTCGATCTGCGCCTCGCCGTCGGGCGATCTTTGCTTCTTGCCGGGGTGCTTCCGGGCCGCATCGAGCAGGTCGCCGGCTGCACGTCGTGCGACGGCAAGTCGTTCTTCAGCCATCGCCGCGACGCCGGGCGCACCGGCCGCCACCTGGCCTTTGCCGTGGGTCGGGCATAGCAGGGGCGGGTCGCAGAAGAGCGCGCACCGCCTTTGGAAATCCTGGCCGATTCTTTGACAGGCCCTCGCCTGCTGGCGATCATGGCTCGCGAATGGCGGCTGCAGGCGCACTGTTTCATCGGGGATGACACTGCTGACGAGGCAACCAGAGCGCTTCACTCCCCGTGCGTGGCTGCCGCTCTTGGCCGCCGCGAGCCTCACCGCTTGCGCCGGCGCGCAGCAAAAGCCCGAGGCGGCGCAAGGCGCGCAGCTGGCCGAGATGCAGGGGCAGCTTCGCGCCCAGTCCGCGCTGGTGGCCGACCAGCAGAAGCGGCTCGAGGAGCTCGAGGTGCGGCTCGCCTCGCTGACCTCGAAGATCTCCGCCAAGGAAAAGGCGACCACGAAGGCCGCGGCTGACAAAGCGGCCAATCCAGTGATCGAGTTCGACGGCGACGGCAAGCCGAGGCAGCCGCTGCCCGCCGCGGAAGACCCGCGCAAGAAGCTCGAGACCGTCAGGCTCGAGCCGTCGGCGCCCGCCAAAGGACGCAGGCCGCGCAAGAACCCGGTCGAGCGCGCCCCGCGGCTCCCCACCGTGACCAACTTGAAGGAGCCGGAGGAGACCGAGCTGTCGCGCCTGGCCGAGCCGGTGCGCTTCTCGTCCGACGGCGCGGCCTCGACCTCGCTTGCCGACCGGGCCTTCGCCCGCGCGGTGCAGCGACTCAACGACGGCGACCGGGGCGGCGCGCAGGGCGATCTGCTCGCCTTCGCGGCCTCGCACCCGCGCCACGCGGCGGCCGACAACGCCGTCTACCTCGCGGGGCTGGCCGCGTCGCAGTCGGGCAACTGCCCAGGCGCGCTGCCGCTGTTTGTCCGCGTCGAGCAAGAGTACCCGGCGGGCGACGCGGTCCCGCAGGCCAGGCTGGAGGAGGCGCGCTGCCTCTTGAAGCTCGGCCGCAGCGGCGAGGCCAAAGAGAAGCTCGCGGCACTTGAAAAAGATCACCCCGACGTGCCCGAGGCGTCACAAGCCCGGGCGCTCTTGAACGGGCTCTACTAGTTTTTCGGAGGCACCATGTCGAGGTCGAGCAGCCTGATCATGAAGTTGCGCAGGGCGGCGCTGGCCGCATCGGCCGCCTCGCTGCTCGGGGCGCCGCAAGCCTTCGCGCAAGCAGACAAGGCCGACGAGACGCCGCAAGAGCCGGCCAAGGCCGAAGAGGGCGCCGCCAAAGAGCCGGGCGAGCCGGGCCAGGCGGCCGCCGCCCCAGCAGACCAGGGACAGGTCGCGGTGCCCGACGCCGCCGGATCGACGTACACCATCCAGACCGGCGACACGCTCTGGGACCTGTCGAACAAGTTCCTCGCCAGCCCCTGGTACTGGCCGAAGATCTGGTCGGCGAACCCGTATATTGAAAATCCGCACTGGATCTATCCGGGCCAGAAGCTGCGCATCAAGGTCGGGCCGGGCGGGCAGCGGGTCGCCGTCGCCGAGGCGCAGGAAGACGCGACGGCCAAGACCGAGGAGAAGCAGGAAGAGGGGTCTCCGCCCTCGCTGCCCACCGAGACCAAGAAGAAGGTCCCCGACTTCGCCGTGCTGCGCCACGGCCAGCGCGAGTTCACCGGCATGGTCCAGGAGTCGGGCCGACTCGCGTTCGTGCCTTCGCGCGAGCTGTCGATCAAGACCGCCGGCATCATCTCGAACCAGGAAGAAGAGACCGCCGGCGAGATCAACGCCTCGTTCGAGGAGAAGGCGCTGCTCGCGCGGACCGACACCGCCTACGTCAAGCTCAAGGGAGACCCGCCCAAGGTCGGCGAGAAGTACGCCATCTTCCGGCGCGGCGACTCCATCGTGCACCCAGAGACGCACCAGGTCGTGGGGCGCCGCATCCGCATCCTCGGCGAGGCCAAGGTGGTCTCGGTCCAGAACGACATCGCCACCATCGTCATCCAGTCGGCCAACGAGGAGATCGAGCGCGGCGATCTGCTCGCGAGCTGGGCCAACGACAGCGTCAAGCAGGTCGCCTCCAAGCCCAACACCAAGTCCGTGGACGCGGTCATCCTCGGCGCCGAGAACAACGATCTGTCGGCGCTCGGCCAGGGCATGCAGGTCTTCATCGACAAGGGCACCGCCGATGGCGTCGAGGTGGGAAACACCCTGGTCGTGCACCGCAAGGGCGACGGCCTGGGCTCGTTCGGCGGCCCGCTCAAGACCAGCTTCACCGACCAGGGCCACGGTCGCCGCGACGACAACCCCGACGAGGACGTGGGCCTGCTCCTGGTGGTGGACGCCAAGGACAAGGTCTCGACGGCGCTGGTCTTGAAGAGCATCCGCGAGCTCCTGGTGGGCGAGCACGCGCAGATGCGTCCCGCGACGGGCACCGGCTCTGGCGGTTACTGAGCAGCCTTGACCGCCTGCGGCCCTTCCTGCTACTGCCCGCGGCCCTGCTTTAACTAAGGAGGAGCGGCGGTGAAGGACGCCACGCACACCGCGGCAGACGCCGGCGGAGTCGTGGGTCCCGACGTGGTGGCAGCGTGCGCGCTGTCGGCCGTGCCGGGGCTCGGCGCCTCGTCCATCGCCAGGCTGACCGAGGCGTTTGGCACGCTCGCGGGCGCGCTCGAGGCCGGCCCGCAGAAGATCTTGAAGCGCGCCGACGAGATCGGCCTGCGCTTCCGGCAAGAGGCCGCCGACTACCTGAGCAGGAAGCCCGACCTCGAAGCGCTCGGGACCTGGGCGGTGGAGACGGCCCGCGCTGCCGGCGCCCGCGTGGTGGTCCTCGGCGACGCCTGGTACCCGGAGCTCTTGCGCGAGATCGACAACCCGCCGCCGCTCCTCTACGTGCGCGGCGGCCTGACTCCCGAGATGAAGCGCGTGGCCGTGGTGGGCGCCCGCGAGACCGACGACTATGGCCTCGAGCTCGCGCGCGAGATCTCCGAAGTGCTGGCCCGCGCGGGCGTGCAGGTGGTCAGCGGCGGGGCGCGCGGGATCGACGCGGCCGCCCACGCCGGCGCGCTCTGGGGCACCGGCACTACCTGCGCGGTCCTTGGCTGCGGCATCGACATCGTCTACCCGCCCGAGAACGGCCCGCTCTTCGACCGCCTGGCGCACGGCGGCGGCGCGGTGGTCAGCGAGTTCCCGCCCAACACGCCCGCGAGCCGCTCGAGCTTCCCGCGGAGAAACCGCACCATCGCGGGGCTCTGCTCGGCCACCGTGATCGTCCGCGCGCGCATGGCCTCGGGCGCGCTCAGCACGGCGGGCCACGCGGTCAAGCAGGGGCGCCGGCTCTTCGCGGTGCCCGGCCAGCACGGCGAGGATCTGTCAGAGGGGCCGAACTCGCTGCTGACCGCGGGGGTCGCCCAGGCCTGCACGTCGGCCGACGACATCTTGAAGGCCCTCGGCTGGCCGCTCGCTCCGCCGCCGCTTCCCGCGCAGGGCACGCGCAGCAAGAAGTATGTTGCCCCGCGCCCGTCGCGCGCGAAGGAAAAAGCCGCCGCCACGGTGGACGAGCCCTCGGCGGTCAACACGCTCTCCGAGGAAGTCCTCGAAGGAGAGAGCGCCCGCGTCTTGATGACGCTCGATTTCAAGAAACCGCTGCACGTCGATCAGGTGGCCTCCAAAGCCAGGCTGTCGCCGGCCGCGGCCCTGCGCCGCCTCCTGGAGCTTGAGGTCAAAGGCCTCTGCGCTCAGAGCCCCGGGAAATACTTCTTGCGGCGCTAAGCTTTGCACGACACCGCGACGCCCTTTGCACCCGAATCGGGGCTGAGGCGTCCAAGGGACCCAATGGCAACGACCCGCAGCACGACCAGCAAGGCCAAAGTGAAGAAGAAGAAAGCCCCGCCGCCGAGCGAGCTCGCAGCCAAGGAGCCGATCGAAGAGGTCGAGCCCGAGGAGGGCGGCGAGGCAGAGCAGGCAGACGACGCACCCAAGAAGAAGGGAAAGAAGAAGGTCTCCACCAAGGCCACCGGCAACACGCTCGTGGTGGTCGAGTCGCCCGCCAAGGCGAAGACCATCAAGAAGTACCTGGGCGACGGCTACACGGTGAAGGCCTCGGTCGGCCACATCCTGGACCTGCCCAAGTCGAAGATCGGCATCGACATCGAGGACGGCTTCAAGCCGACCTACGAGGTCATCCAGGGCAAGCAAAAGGTCCTCGCCGAGATCAAGGCGGCGGCAAAGATCTCTTCGCGCGTGCTGCTCGCGACCGACCCCGACCGCGAGGGCGAGGCCATCGCCTGGCACATTGCCGATCAGATCGGCAACAAGGTGCCCTCGCAGCGCGTGCTCTTCAACGAGATCACCAAGAAGGCGATTCAAGAGGCGATCCAGAACCCGCTTGAGTTGAACTCAAACAAGTATGACGCGCAGCAGGCGCGGCGCGTGCTGGACCGGCTGGTCGGATATCAAATCTCGCCCATCCTATGGAAAAAGGTCCGGCGCGGGCTGTCGGCGGGGCGCGTGCAAAGCGTGGCCGTGCGCCTGGTGGTCGAGCGCGAAGAAGAGATCAAGAAGTTCGTCTCGGTCGAATACTGGTCCATTGAAGCTGATTTGAAGGCCGCGCTCCCCCCGCAGTTCCGCGGCAAGCTCATCAAGGTGGACGGCGAGAAGATCGAGATCGGCACCGAGGCGGTCGCGAGGCCCCTGGCCGAGGAGATTCAACAGAAGCCCTTCGTCGTCGCCACGGTCGAGAAGAAGGAGCGGCGCCGCAATCCCCCGCCGCCGTTCATTACCTCGAAGCTGCAGCAGGACGCGTCCACGCGGCTCGGGTTCTCGCCCAAGAAGACGATGACGCTCTCGCAGCGGCTCTACGAAGGCGTCGAGCTTGGCGAAGAAGGCCAGACGGCATTGATTACCTATATGCGCACCGACTCGGTGCGCCTCTCGCCCGACGCCATCACCTCGGCGCGCGAATACGTGACGGGCAAGTACGGCAAGGAGTATCTGCCGGCGGACCCGATTCAATACAAGACCAAGAAGAGCGCGCAGGACGCCCACGAGGCGATTCGTCCCACTTCGCTCGAGTACACGCCCGAGCGCGTGGCGCCTTTCCTCGAGCGCGACATGCTCCGCCTGTATGAGCTGATCTGGAACCGCTTCCTGGCCTGCCAGATGGTTCCCGCGGTCTTCGATCAAACGACGGCTGATATCGCCGCCGGGCGCGCGACCTTCAGGGCCTCGGGACAGATACTCAAGTTCGCCGGATATCTCTCGGTCTATGGCCAGGTGGCCGAGGTGGACAAGATCGAGGAGGCCGGCGCCGAGAAGATGGAAGGGTCTGACGACGAGAAGGGCGACGAGAACAAGACGCTGCCACAGCTCGAGGAAGGCCAGACCCTCGAGTTGGTCAAGCTCTTGCCCGATCAGCACTTCACCCAGCCGCCGCCGCGCTTCAGCGAGGCCTCGCTCGTCAAGGAGATGGAAGAGCGCGGCATCGGCCGCCCGTCGACCTATGCGGCCATTCTCTCGACCATCCAGGACAAGGAGTACGTCGAGAAGAAGGAGAACCGCCTCTGGCCGACCGAGCTCGGCAAGCTCGTCACCGAGCTGCTCCTGGTCTCGTTCCCGAGCGTGATGGACGTGCAGTTCACGGCGCGCATGGAGGACGAGCTCGACGACGTCGAGGACGGAAAGATCGGCTGGGTGGCCGTGCTCGGTGAGTTCTACGAGCCGTTCAAGAAGACCCTCGCCGTCGCCGAAGAGCAGATGCGCGACGTCAAGCGCGAGGAGCACCCGACCGATCTCAAGTGCGAGAAGTGCGGCAGCCCGATGGTGATCAAGTGGGGCCGCATGGGCCGGTTCCTCGCCTGCCAGGGATATCCGGAGTGCAAGAACACCACCGACTTCATCGAGAAGGACGGCAAGATCGAGATCGTCAAGGACCTGCCCACCGACGAGGTCTGCCCCACCTGCGGCAAGCCGATGGTCAACAAGCGAGGCCGGTTCGGTAGATTCCTCGCCTGCTCCGACTATCCCGCTTGCAAGACCACAAAGCCGGTGACGCTGAAGGGCATCGTCTGCCCCGACGACGGCGGCGGCCTGGCCGAGCGCAAGACGCGCTTTGGAAAGTCCTTCTTTGGTTGCGTCAACTACCCGGCCTGCAAGTTTGCCAGCTGGGATCGGCCGCTGCCGGAGAAGTGCCCGCAGTGCAGCCGGCCGTTCCTCGTCGCCAAGTATTCCAAGAAGGACGGTGCATATATTGCCTGCCCCGACAAGGAATGCGGATATCGGCGCGAGGCGGAGGAGCCGGGCGCGGCTGCCGATGGTGCGGCTGCGCCGGCATGAGCGCGCACAGCGGCCGCGCGGTTCGCTCTCCGAAATCGCGCGGCCGTTTGGTTGCTGCTCCCCGGAACGCGTGGTACAGCTGCTTCTGCTCGTGACCCGGCAGGGGGAAGACCATGGCTGTTGCGCAGCGACCGTTTTTGCAGCGCCTACTGCTGCTCCTCTCCCTGCTGGCCCCGCTCGCCGCGCGCGCGCAGGCCACTGACCGTCCACCGCCGCCGCTCGGCGCGCCGCCGCCCTCGCTGCCGAGCGTGGTCGACCTGCCGCCGCCCCTGCCCGCGGTGCCGACCGACGAGCTGTTGCCGCTCGACCTGCCCGCGCTGCCCGACGTGGACATCGCCGGCAAGAAGCTCTGCGTCTGGCCCTTCAAGAACGAGTTCACCAGCGCCGAGGCGCAGAGCCTGGACGTGCAGAGCATCTTCCTCGACGTCGCCAAGGAGTCGAAGTCGCTGTCCGACGCCGTCCTCTTCCTCGACCCGGTCCAGGCCTGCGAGCTCGACGACACGGCCTGCTTCATCAAGCTCGGCAACGCCCTCCAGTGCGGCACCATGCTGGTCGGCTCCTCGACCAAGGCCAACGGCCTCGTCCTGCACACGCGCTGGATCAGCGCCGAGAAAAACGAGGTCGTCTCCAAGAGCGACTCGGTGGTCGAGAGCGACAACGTCGACCACATCCAGGCTTGGGCCGAAGGGCAGGCCTGCTCGGCACTCAAGGTGGATTGCAAGTCCACGCTGGTGGTTGACGCCGACCGCAAGGACATGGCGCTGGTCCTCGACAAGCACACGCTCAAGAGGAGCGACGGCACGCAACTCAAGGTCAGCGTCAAGCCCGGCCTGCATTCCTTCCGCGTGCTGATCGACGAGCGCACCAGCCTCGAGCGGCGCGTTCCCCTGCGGCGCAACAAGACCACCACGGTCTTCGCGCGGCAGACCTGCGAGGGCGGTCTTTATGTCTACGAGCGCCACCAACTGCAGGGCGGCGTTGCCCGGCAGAGCTGTGAATACTCAACCGGACTCAAGCCCACCAAGGTTGCTGCCATCGTCACCGCCGGAGTGGGCGTCCTGGCGTTGGGCATCGGCGCCTATGAAGGGCTGCACGGCAAGAGCCTGCAGAATCAAGCCAACGACGGTTATAAATCGCGCGGCGCCTATTCGCAGGCCGACGTGGGCAACTTGAACTCGGCCTCTTCGGCGATGAAGACGGGCAACGTACTCATGGCCGTCGGCGCGGGGCTGATCGTGGCCGCGGCCGTACTGACGTTTGCGTTCTAAGGGGGATGACAACCATGTCCATCAAAGCCTCGCTCCTCCTGACCGCGGTCCTGTTGACCAGCGCCTGCAGCGTCAAGATCGACGGCGCGTGCACCACTGACGCCAATTGCCAGCCGGGCGCGAAGTGCAGCCCCACCAACGCGGGCATGGCGTGCGTCATCCCGCAAGGCGCGTGCTTCCCGGCCTGCGCCGCCGCCGAGACCTGCACCAGCGGCGCGTGCGTGACCAATCAATGCCCCGCCG
>JBBRMA010000020.1:0-98047 GCA_038231075.1 Myxococcales bacterium
AACCCTCCCGTCGCCCGGCGAACGATCGCCGGCGCGCTGCCGCGTCGCTCCTCCTCAGAGACGACCGGTCTTCTTCGTCGTCGCTCCTTGCATCGCTTGGCGCTCCTTCGCCGGGCTCGGTCCGGGTTCTTCAGCAACCTGCTAGAGCACCGAACGGTTTGGTTCCCGTCGGATAACCGCGGGTTGCAAGAGCGCAACCCGCTCGGCCGATTCGCTGCGCATCGCCGCGTCTCCTCGTTGCCGTACAGAAAGTACGGCGCCTCGTCGTTCCTTGCGCTGCTTGCGACTCGGCCGTTCTCCTCGGTCCACCAAACCGATCGGTGCTCTATCTGGTCTCGAGCCGCTCCAGGCGGAAGCGATGACCGCTGCCTTTGCAATCGTCGCAGCCGCGGGTGTCGAAGAGCGACAGCTCGAAGCGCGCCTGGTCAGGAAAGCCTGCGGGAAGCGGCAGCCGATAGGAGGCCTCGTGCTGCGGTCCGGCCGCGAGCCGGAAGAAAGCGCCGCCGCCCGCCTCTCGCGCATAGAGCACGAAGCCGTCGGGCAGCGACGCCTTTAGATCGACCGCGACCGCGCCTGGAGCGGGCGAGAGCGTCACCGCGGCCTCGGCGTCGCCGATCGAGAGGGGGCGGCTGCGGGCCTCGCGCGCGCGGAGGAAGCGGTCGAGCTGGGCGAACATCGACGGCGACGTCGAGCGCTCGATGGCGGCGCGCTCCAGGTCGATGGCCTCGTCGAGCCGGTCCAGGCGGAAGAGCACCGCGGCCTTGGTGTCGAGGAAGCTGCCCCTCTCAGGGAGGGTCTGCAGCGCCGCCTCGATCGCCTCTTCCGCAGCGAACAGGCACGCACGCGAGGTGGCGGCGCCGATGGCCAGCGCCCACGCGGCGTTGTTCAGCTCGCCGGCGCTGAGCTTGCCGCCCTCGACCGGCACGCCCGCCGCCTTCGCGCACGCCAAGAGCTCTGGCTCTGGCGCGGTGAGCGGTTTGCGCAGATCGCCGGGACCCGGCGCGCCTTGTGAACCGGCCGCGGCCACCAGCAAGAGCGCGATGGCGTTGTTCGCGGCATGCAAAAGGATGCTCGGCAAGAGCCCGCCCGAGAGACGGCGGAGGCGGCCGGAGAGCAAGCCGAGGACCGTGTAGTAGACGAGCCGCGCCGGGTTTCCGTGGAGCGCCGCGAAGAGCAACGCCTGGAGCAGGTTCGCCTTCCAGAACTTCAGCTGCCGGGCGCAGACGTCGAGCAGGATGGAGCGGAAGATCAGCTCCTCGCCGATGGGGATGAGCACCGCCGCCACCAGCAGGGTGATGAAGAGACCGTACGTCTCGATCAGCGAGCGGACCAGGCTCTCGACGCTGAGCGCCGCTGGCAGCGCGCCCAGGCGCTGGGAGATCGCCGAGGCGACCGCGCCCGCTGCGAACACGACGCCGAGCGAGAAGGCCGCCTGGCGGACGCACTTGAGCAAGGGCCAGGCGCCAGCCCCGAGCACGCGCAGCCGGCCTGGCGAACGCACGAGCATCCAGCCGAGCGCGGCCGACTGCAACAGCGCGTAGACGAGCCCGAACCGCCCCAGCGCCGGCGAGGAGGTCTCGACGCCCTTGAGCGGCGCGAGCCAGCTCGCCACCTCCTCGTACGAGAAGAGGTAGAGCGCGAGGAACTGCGCCAGGAGGAAGGAGGCAAACGCGAGGTAGAGGTGGCGAAACCACCACGCGCCGGGCGCCGGCTCCTCTGGGCGCGGGCGCTGCAGCCTTCGCCAGAGCGTCCACGCGTGGAGCGGCAAGAACGTCACCAAAGGCAGCAGGGCGAACCCGGCCAGGACGCCGAGCAGCGCAAGCAGGCCGATGAAGTCGCGGGCGCGCACGCGCGTCTTGGGAAACTTCCACTGCAGCGAGAGGCGGCGGTGCCCGAGCGGATCCTGCTTCCAGCCGAGATCGCGCAGGAGCTGGTAGGCGCGATCGGCCGCGGGGCCGTCGCTGCCCGCGAGCTCGAGCTTGAAGAGGCGCGGCAGCACCTCCGCCTTGTTCCAGCCCGCGCTCTGCGCCTCGTACGCCTCGCGCGCCTGCGCGCCCATTCCCAGGCCCTCGAAGATGCGCGCCTGGAGCCTCAAGTCGGCGGTCGCGCCCTTCATCCTCGCGAGGCCGAGCATCCACCGTGCGCGTGAGAAGGAGCCGGCGTCGGCGAGCTTGCGGGCCTTTGCCTGCAGCTCGAACCACGAGCCCTCCGGGCGCGAGCTGAGCGCAACCACCGCCTCGCTCTTGCGCCCCTGCTCGAGCAGCCGGTCGGCCAGGGTGGTGCTCAGATCGACCGCGGGATCGAGGTAGACCGCCTTGCGCGCCGCTCGCGCCGAGGCCGCTCCATGCGCCAGATCGAGCTGCGAGAGCCTCTGGTAGATCCGCGCGCGCTGCTTGTCGCTGAAGACAAGCTTGGGGTCCGCCAGAAGTCGCTCGGCGAGGGCAACGCCCTTCTCACCGTAGGTGAGCTTGACGCGCGTGAGCGCCGCGGCCGGTGACTCGGGGAAGTCGCGCTCGAGCGCGCGCAAGCAGTCTTCCAGCGGCGGCAGCGGAAGGTCGGGCTTCTCCTCGTCGCTCGCCGCGCTGATGAGCTCGCAGCGCTCGGCGGCCGCCGTCGCGTCGCCCGCGTGCGCGCGCAGGTGGGCATCATAGGCCTCTAGCGCGGAGGTGGCCGCCCGCGCACCGGCCGTTCCGATCTCGCGCGCATACGCCTCGTGGCTGCCCTCGTCGCCGGGCGAAGGGAGCGCCCCCGCCAATATTGCGAAGAGCAGCCCCAGGCCTGCGACGGTCATGGCGCGGCGGCGCTCTTGCCTGGCTTCACTGTGGCCGGATCGACCGTGATCTCCTTGAGTCGCTGCGCCACCTCGGGGGTCATCTCTTCCTGATATCGACCGCCGAGATAGCGGGCCAGAAACCTCTCCGCCGCGGCGAAGAGCGCCATGTTGTTGACCGGCCGCGCAAAGCCGTGGCCCTCATCGGGCGCCAAGAGATACGCCACCGGATAGTGGCGGTCGCGCAGCGCGACGACGATCTGGTCGGCCTCGGCCTGCTTCACCCGCGGGTCATTTGCGCCCTGAACGACCATCAGCGGCGTGGTGATCAGGCTCGCGTGCGTGAGCGGCGACTGCCGCGCGAGCTGTGCCTTGCCTTCCTCGGTACTGGGATCGCCCATCCGCGTCTGGAAGACGATGCGCACCGCTTCCCAATAGGGCGGAATCGTCGCGAGCAGCGTCAGTAGATTGGAAGGAGCGACGATCGCAACCGCGCCTGCATACAAGCCCGGAGTAAAGGTGACTCCGGCCAGCGTGGCATATCCGCCATAGGAGACGCCCATGATTCCGACTCTCTTGGCGTCGGCCGTGCCTTGGGCGACCAGATACTTCACGCCCCAAGTCAGGTCATCCTGCATCTTGTCGCCCCATTGGCGGTTGCCCGCGTCGAGGAACTTCTTTCCGTAGCCGGTCGAGCCGCGAAAGTTCGGCTGCAGCACGGCATAGCCGCGATTGGCGAGAAACTGCGGCTGGCCAAAGTATCCCCAGTCGGTGCGCGACCACGGTCCGCCGTGCGGCAGCACGATCAGCGGCAGGCCCTTTGGTTCAACGCCGACCGGCAGCGTGAGGTAGGCCGGGATCTCGAGCCCATCGGAGGACGGGTAGCGAATGGCCACGACCTTGGCGAGCGCCTCGCGCGGCAGCCGCTCACGGATGCGGTATTGCAAAGAGCTCGCCTGCGTCTGGCGATCGAACAAGTAGACCTCGCCTGGCTCGACGTCGGCGCTGACTGTCACCAGCCAGGAGCGGCCATCGGCGGTCTCGGACTGGACCAGCGCGTCGCGGCCCGGGAACTTCTTGGCCAGCACCCCGTGGTCCGCCGCCCAGGATTGATCGCGCCAATAGAAGCGCAGCCGCTCGTCTTCGTACGAGGTGCCGACCAGCTCGTCGGTGCTCGCGGAGAAGATCGGCCAAAGAAGATCGACGCGCCCGCTCGGGTCGCTCTCGACCAGCTCGGTCGCGCCGCTGTTGACGTCGAGCAGCTCGAGCCGCTGCAGATCTGCGGCGCCAGCGCTCGTGACCAGATACGCGTGCTTGCCGTCTTTGTGGAACTTGACCGCGCTGCACGACTCGAGCACCCCGCACCCGTAGACCTTCTTCGCGCCCGTGGCGTCGATCCGCAGGATCTCGGTGTCGCCCTTCTCGGTAGAGCGCTCGGCCAGCCGCAGCGTGCCGTCGAGATCGAAGACATAGTTGGTGAAGCGCTCGTCGTTCTTGCGCACCAGCGTGCGCTTGCCGGTTGCGATCTCGACCTCGTAGAGATCGTGCCACCTGGCGTCGCGATCATTGAGGCCGACAAAGAGGACCGAGGGCTTGCGCTTGGGCGCCTCGTAGATCTCGGCCCGGGCGCCCTTCGCGTCGGTGATCTTGCGCGCCTCCGGCACCTTTCCGTCCGCAGCCGCCGGCGCCGCCGGATCGACGGCAAAGACGTTGAAGTTCTCGTCCCCGCCCTGGTCCTGCACGAAGAGGACGTACTTCGAGTCGCGGCTCCAGAAGTGGCGCGAGATGGGCCGCTTCTTGTCGGCGCTGAGCGGGCGCGCCTTGTCGAACGGGTCGCCGGCGCGCTTGACCCAGATGTTGCGCGTGCCCTCGAAGGGCTTGAGGAAGGACATCCACGCGCCGTCGGGCGAGAGCTGCGCGCCGATGATCTCGGGGTTGCCGAAGAGCAGCTCGCGGTCGAGGAGCGGTGGTAGGCCCGCGCCTGACGACGCGGCGGCCTGGGCGGACGCGCCGGATTTTGCCGCCGGAGTTGCGCAGCTGAGCGAGGCAAGGCTCGCTAGGAGGAGCGCGGACAGGCAATCGCGAATTGAGGGTTTGGGCATGCGCTCCCCGAGGTAGCGATCAGCGAGGTTCGTATCATGGGTAGTCGCGCGGTCAACGCGGCACGCCGATCGGCCGCCTGCGGGCAGAGACCCCCGGCGCGGCGCGGGCGCCACCCGACTGATGTGGCTCGCTGCGCTCGCGGCGATCGGATTTGTGTCGGGAGCCCTAGAGTCGCGCCGGGGGACTCTGCCTGTCGGCGGCCTATTGGCCTGTCCGACGTCGAGCTTTGAATTTGAGGAGGAGCGTGGAGCGAAATGGTTGGGTGACGTCGCTTCTCTTCCTCCCTCTAAAGGCTGCTAGAACGCCGATCGGTTTGGTGGACCGAGGAGAACGGCCGAGTCGCAAGCCTCGCAAGGAACGACGAGCGAGCCGTACTTTCTGTACGGCGACGAGAGGGACGCGGCGTTGGGCAGCGAATCGGCCGGTTGTCCGACGGGAACCAACCCGTTCGGCGTTCTAGGGGACCGCTTAGGCACCTGCTAGCGGTTGAGGCGAGCGGCCCCGACGCAGTCTGCATACAGCTCCATTGAGCAAATCGACGCGGCCACCGAGCTTGGCCATCGGTCCACCGAGCAAATCGACCTGGCCACCGCGTTCTTCCACCGTTCCACCGAGCAAATCGATCTGGCCACCGCGTTCAGCCGGCGAACCACCGAGCAAATCGATCTGGCCACCGCGTTCAGCCGGCGAACCACCGAGCAAATGGATCCGGCCACCGTGTTCAGCCAGCGAACCACCGAGCAAATCGATCTGGCCACCGCGGTCAGCGATCTTCCGGTCCCAGGCTTTGCGGCGCGCCGTGAAAATCGTCGTTGGCCCGAGGCGTTGGCGAAAGTGTCAGACCCCCTCCGCACTCTCGCGCTTGCAGCACAACCCAAGGGAGCACGGTATGCACGCGAAGAAGAACGAGTCGAAGGTGGAGCAGCAGATGGCCTCGGAGAACCGGTTCGGCGAGCAGATGGATGCGCTCGTCGAGTTTGGCCGGACCCATGCGGAGCGGCTCGCCCTGCGCGAGTTCGGTCCGGACAGGACAGAGGCGATGGCGAGGGCGCTTCTTCAGTACAAAAAAACCAACAAGGCCTTCCAGGCCGCGCGGGGCTCCATTGCACAGAAGCGCAGGTTGGTGACGGAGTTGGTCGCCGAGTCGATGGACTACCGCCAGGAGCTGACCGTCTCGTTCGTCCTGGTGAAAAAGCACGGCGGGCCGTTGATGCCAAAGGTGAGGAAGCGGACCAGCTTTGGGAGGATCTCCCAGCGCTGTCTGGTGTGGATGGATCAGGTCCGGACCGACATCGAGCTGCTCTCCGGCTTGCTGTCGCCATTCATGGGTGACCCGCTGGGTCGACTGGACCAGCTGCAGGCAAGGCTTTCGGCGGCGGTGCTGTCGCAGCAGCAAGCCAAAGCCGAACTGGCGTCGCGGCGACAGGCGCTGCTCGACTCACGGAGTGAGGTGTGGCGGCTGGCGGAGATGCTCCGCCTTTCCGGTCGCCTCGCGTTCAAGGGTCAGCCGGATCTGCTGCGGCAGGTGAGCTGGAGAGCGGGTCAGCACCACCGCAGGCAGGCGACCCCGCCGGTGGTCCTGTCCGCCAAGGCTGCCTAGATCGGCGATCTAGAAATTCAATCCCAGACCCACGCTGACGTCGAACGGGAACCCCGGCTGGGTGGTCACATCCGGCCGGATCCCATAGGACCAGCTTCGCACCAGGCTTCCATTGCGTGCGCCGTAGTCCTCTTTGGGGAATCGATAATCGAGGTGGCTCACCGCCGGGCCTGCGCCGACCTCGAGCGAGAGCGGGCCCAGGCGCCAGCGCCAACCGCCGATCAGCGAGAAGACGACCAGGGTCGTCTGGTCGAACTCGTTGTCATCGACCGCGAGCATGGCGCCGGCGCTGACGAAGGGACCGCTCTTGCCGCGCGGAGACCAGCGCACCGCGAGAGCGTAGGTCTTGAAGCTCTTGTCCCAGAGGAAGACCGGCACCGCAATCGAGCCGGAGAAGGCTCCGTACCCAAGCTCGGCGCGAGCGCCAATCACCCCATATTGAGTTCCGACGCCGAAACCAATGCCGCCGCGCAGGGCCGCGGGCTCGACCTCTTGCGCGCGGGCGGAGGCGGACAGCAACAGGGCGGCGATGAAGAGGTGTTTCATTCGGGCGATCCCTGCCAGCAAAGTGGTCAGACCTTGAGTTGGCGAGCTCGGCCACAGGGCGGCGTGGAAGACCCGGAGCTGGATGCGCATGCTCCCGCCGCATGCGCGAGGTCCCGATTGCCAACGATCTAGGCGGCGCGGAGCGAGACGGTCACCGTGGTGCCGCGTCCGGGCAGCGTGTCCACGCTCAGATCGCCGCCCATTCCGCGCACCATGCCGAGCGCCACCGAGAGGCCAAGCCCGGTGCCCTCGCCGAACGGACGGGTGCTGAAGAACGGCTCGCAGAAGTGGGCGCGGGCCTCGTCGGAGATTCCCGCGCCGTCGTCGGTGACGTGGATGAGCACGCGGCCGCCGCGCCGCTCGGACCAGAGCGCCACCTGTCCGTGCCGGCCCGGTTGGATGGCCTGCGCGCCGTTGATGGCGAGGTTGACGAGGACCTGCTCGAGCAGGTCGGGCTCGCCCATCGCCCTCATCCCCCGGCAGTCGCGCGACTCGATCTGCGCGCGCGAGGACACGCCGGGAGTGAGCCCGGCCTTGCGGGCGGCGCGCTGGAGCGACGCGTCTACGTCGAGCGACACCCCGGTGGCGTCGGCCGCGGCGGGCGCGGAGGCGAGCAGCTCGCGGACGATGTGCGCGATGCGCCCGACGGCGGCCGAGGCGTCGTTGATCGACTCGAGCACTTCGGGGGAAGAGAGCCTTCCGTCCTGGTGGGCCTCCCGCAGGAAGTCCAAGCAGACGCTGATGGCCGCGGCGGGGTTGTTGATCTCGTGCGCCACGCCCGAAGCGAGGCGGCCGAGGACGACCAGACGCGCGCTGCGCTCGAGCGCCGAATGGACGGCCTGCAGCTCCCGAGTCCGCGCCTCCACCTGCAGCTCGAGGGTCGCCGACAGCTCCGCGGCCCTGCGGGCGTCATGCGCCCAGCGGCGGGCAGCGACAATGCCGAGCGCGACCACCTCGCCGAAGAGGCCGATGGTGAGCAGGTACGGCACGGTGCGGACGCCCACAGTGCCGAGCGCGTCGTTGATGCCTGCGGCGAGCATCGTTCCGAGCGCCAGCGTGTGCGGCCAGGCGTGCGGGACGCCGGCGCGGACGGCCTGGATGAAGCGGCGGAGCGCCAGCGCCATCCCGAGCAGCAGCACGGCGTAGGAGGCTTCACCGAGGGGGTTGCAGTTGATCAGCCAGAAGCGCGGGCCGAGACCCGCGGGCGAGGGCGTCAGCGCGCCGGTTTGCAAGAGGCCGAGCAGCGAGAGCGGAACAACGACCAGGGCGCAGCGCTCGAGCAGGCGCTCGACCGCGCTGGGTGGCGTCGCCGCCTGCACGCGCGCGTAGCGGAGCCAGGCGAACACCGCCAGCGCGCCGGCCGCGATCTGCAGGCGGTGGACGAGCAGCACGCGCCCCTGCGACAGGTCGGTGAACTCGAGCGCGCTGCAGGCCGCGAACACGCCCGTGCCGGCGGCGATCACCGTGTGCCAGCGCTCGGAGCGATAGCGGGGCACCGAGCCAAAGGGCCACTCGAAGGCCGCGACGAAGAGGGCGAGGCAGGCGCCAAGCCAGATGACGAGCGGGATCCAATGCGGCAATCGCAGCGCCTCCAACCCCCTATCGGCACGCGGACCGACCGCTTGACCCGCGCGCTCCGCTCACCCCGTCTCGGTGGTGGCAAGCCGCACCATGCCCGCGAGCTTGCGGTCGGATCCGAGCGCGCGCTGAAGCTCAACTCTCCTTGGGCTTCTTCTTCCGCGAAGGCTGCACCCGCGGCGGCTCGCCGGGCTGCTTGGCATATTGCGGCGGCCAAGGTGCGTCGCCCTGGCCTTCCACTTCCTGCCGCTTTGATAGCTCCAATAGGCCGTCGAGGCTGAATGAGTTCTCGTCGATACCAGCCCCCGCGTCGCCGCGCTCGCCATAGAGCTTGGGTACAGTCGCCAGGGTAAAGTCGGCCGGGTTGCAGCTCGACAGCTCGTCCCATTGCAAGGGCATCGACACCCGCGCGTCTTGAGTTGGCCGCACGCTATAAGCCGAGGCCACGGTGCGGTCCTTGGCGTTCTGGTTGTAATCAATGAAGACGCCGTGCCGCTCTTCCTTCCACCACTTGCTGGTCGCGAGCGTCGGCGCCTTTTTCTCCACCTCGCGGGCCAGCGCCAGCGCCGCGCGGCGCACCTCTTGGAAGCCCCACTTGCGCTCGATGCGGGCGTTGATGTGGATGCCGCGCGAGCCGCTCGTCTTGGGAAACCCGCGCAGCCCGTTCTCTTCCAACACTTGCCGAGCGAGAAGCGCCACTGCGCGGATCTGCGGCCACTCGATCCCGGGCTGCGGATCCAAATCGACCCGCAGCTCATCCGGATGGTCCAGATCGTCGGCGCGCACCGGGTGCGGGTTCAGGTCGAGACAACCGAGGTTCGCGACCCAAGCCAGGCCCGCGGCGTCGCGGATGACCACTTCGTCGGCGGTGCGTCCCGAAGGAAACTTGAGCTCGACGGTCTCGACCCACTCGGGCCGGCTGGTGGGCGCGCGCTTTTGAAAAAAGAACTCGGCCTCGGCGCCGTCGGGATAGCGCTTGAGCGCCATGGGCCTGCCGCGGATGCCGGCGAGCGCGCCCTCGGCGACGGCGAGGTAGTAGCGGACCAGGTCGAGCTTGGTGTGCCCCGCGCGCGGGAACATCACCTTGTCGGGGTTCGAGACGGACACCTCGCGCCCGGCGACCTGGAAGATCTCCTTCTTGGTGGCCATCGGGTCCAGGGTACAACTGAAGCCCCTGATGCGCGCCTTTCTGCCAGCCGCCCTGCTCCTGACCGCCCTCGGCGCCGGCGCGGCCATGCCCCAGGGGACGGGCCCGCCCATCGATTTCTCCGGCAACGTCCTCTTCAACGAGTTCGTCTACCGCAGCATCCTCGAGCTGCCGGAGGACTCGCCCGCCACCCTCGGCACGGCGCGGAAAGTGGCGCGCACCATCGCCCGCTTCCTCCACGACGCCGGCTACCAGCTGGCCACGGTGCGCGCGCGGGTGCACGAAGGGCGCATCCGCGTGGACGTGCAGGAAGGTCAGCTCGACAAGGTCATCTTCCTCGGCGAGGGCGCGTTCCAGACGCTGCGGCTCAAGCTCGAGTTCAGCCTGCCGCAGAACGTCTTCAACCGGCCGCTGCTCGAGCGGCAGCTGGGGCAGCTGGCCCTGCGCTTCCAGCTGCAGGACTTCGCCTACGAGCTGGTCGCCGTCGAGGACAAGGGCCGGCCGCTGCCGCAGATCGAGTCGACCATCGAGTCGCTGCAGGCGCTGCCGTTCGTGCAGGCGGGGCGGCCGTACGAGCTGCGCATCTTCGTCTCGCCGACGCCGTGGGGCACCGGGTTCTCGCCCGACCTGTACGTCGGCGGCGTGGAGGGCCTGGGCATCGGCGCGCACTACACGGGCAAGCAGCTCTTCCTCGGCAACGACCGCTGGGAGGCCGGGGGCCGCGTCGCCACCGCAGTGCGCCAGCACCTCGACTCGGCAGACTCGCGGCCGGTGCTGACGCGCGCGCTGGCCGCCGTCCGCTACATCGCGCCGCCGTTGATCGGCGAGAATCTGCGCCCCTCGTTCACCGTGCGCGGCGATCTGATCTCCTATCAGCGGGGAGACCTGCACCTCGACAGCTACGACCAGCTCGTCCTCGAAGGCTCGCTCGACGCGCGCTATCAGATCGCGCCGCAGATCGAGCTGAGCGTTGGACTTGGCCTGGAGCGGCGCTTCCTCATCGACGTGCACAGCGTCGGCGCGCCGGCTCCACAAGTTGCCGCCGCGCCGATCGCGCAGACGAGGCCTTATGGCCAGACGTCGCTCGGGCTCACCTTCAACCACGACGAGATCCGGCGCGATCGGCGGCACGCGCTCGATGTCGATGGCCGCGTCTACGGCGCATCGTCTGGCGGGCGCGCGGACACTCTGCGGCTTCTCGCGCACTATCAAAAGATGTGGACGTTCGGCTGGAACGAGCTCTGGATCGAGCTGCGCGGGACGCTGCTCGCCGGCGATGTGCTCTTCTTGGACGAGCGATCGATCGGAAACGACCTGCGCGGTCCTTTCGGAGGGACCGACTTCGCGCGCCACGTGGCCAGCCTGAGCGTCGAGTATCGCTACTCATTCCTGCGCGACGTCTTCAAGGTCGGCATCTACCACGACGCCGTCGGGTTCGGCGCCATCGACCGGACGGTGCCGTCGATGGGGCCGGAGAAGCTGCTCGGGGCCAACGCGGCAGGCCTCGCGGCGCACCTGCTGCTGCTCGATGAGTTCCAGTGCGACGCGTACTACGGGTATGGCTGGACGACCGACGGGCGGAATGACCACGGGCTGGCGCTGGTCATCCGGCAGGCGTTTTAGGCCAGGAGCCGGTGGCGCCGAGGGTCGCCGACCAGGAGTCGCCGACGGAAGACGGCCCGTGAGCCCTGTTCGATAGAAGGTAGAGCGCTCCCGGTGGTCGGGCAGACGGGCGGGCGTTGGCTTGGTCCTCGCATTCAAAGGCTCCGTCGGACCCCCCGGTCCGCGCGGAAGCGAGGCGTCATGGCGCTGCGAGTGATTGACCTGTCCGAGCTGCGGCTCTCCAACGAGAACGAAATCGACAACGCGATCTACGCCGTCCTGGTGGCCGCGTTCCTCGAGAGCACCGACGAAGGGGTCCTGCGCCGCCGTGTCCGGCTGCGGCTCTGCGCGCACCCGAGCCCCTGCGAGCTGGTGGACGCCGTCTGCGCCGAGCTGCGCCTGCAGGGCAAGCTGCAGTACGAGAAGTACCGCCGCGAGCAGGCCTCGCTGGTGCTGGCGGCGTTCCTCGAGCTGCCGGCCCTCGAGCGCGAGGACGTTTCACTCATGCCGGCCGCCTGACCCGGTCAGAGTCACGGTCACGCGGCCATCTACTTCAGTCCGTATCGTTCGCCGTGCTCGCCGAGCAGGGCCGCGGCCAGAATGGTCGGCACGTACTCGGTGGCCTCTTCCGGCAGCCTCTTCTGCTCGGCCAGCCAGGCGAAGTCGCGGTGCGCAGGGCTTGCGTCGAGGGCCTTGTGCACGGCGGTCTCCCCGGCGTTGTAGGCCGCCAGCGCGAGCAGGGGCGACCCCTTGCCGAATTCGCCAAAGAGCTTGATGAGATACTCAGTGGCGGCGTGCGTCTCCTTGGCGAAGTCGAGCCGCTCGTCGCTCTCTGCCGTCACGGTCAGGCCATAGCGCCGCGCGGTCGCCGGGATGAACTGCCAGACCCCGCGCGACCCGAGCGGCGAGCTGAGGCTGCCGTCGAACCCCGACTCCGCCCAGGCGAGGTAGCCGAGCTCCTCGGGCAGCCCGCGCGCCGCCAGCTCGCGCGCGATCGTCGGCCAGCGCTGCTGCTTCCTCGCGAGGAGGGCGCCGAGGTTTTTCTGCGCCGCCAGTCGCTCCAAGTGGTGCAAGACCTTGCCGCGCAGCCAGGGCGTCGCCTCGGGCCTCGCCTCGCCGAGGCGGCCGAGCAGCGCGTCCAGGTCGCCATCGAGCGTCGTCGCCGGCGCGGCGCGCGCGGCCGGGGCCAGCAGGGCAACCGCGAGAGAGAGGCAGGCGAGCATCTTCGTCATGGGAGTCTCCGTCGAGGGCGTCTTGCCCTCTCTGCCTGGTTGTTCCCGCCCGCGCGCGACCGTCGCACGGGCGCCCCTATTTTTCCGCGACACGCCCGGGTCGGTAGTGCGCCGGGTTCTCGAAGACGATGGCGGCGGCCAGCACGGCGGGGACGTACTCGCGCGTCTCCTCGCTGAGCAGCTTGCGGCGATAGAGGTGCCAGAAGTCGCGCCGCTCGGGGGCGAGGCCGCCGGGCTCCTGGGCCAGCGCGTGGAGCACTTCGCGCAGCTGGGTCTCGCCCATGTTGTAGGCGGCGATGGCCAGCATGAACGACTCGCGGCCGAAGTCGGCGAGCAGGTCGGCGAGGTACTGCGCGGCAGCGCGCGAGGAGAGCGCGGGGTCTGTGCGGTCGTCGCGCTCGGGGGACACCGTCAGGCCATAGCGGCGCGCCGTGCCGGGCTGGAACTGCCAGAGGCCGAGCGAGCCTTGCGGGCTCTTGGCCAGCGGGTCGAAGTGCGACTCGACGAAGGCGAGGTACCCGAGCTCTCGAGGCAGCCCGCGCGCGGCGAGCTCGCGCTGGACCAACGGCAGCGTGCGCGCCATCGCCGCGCGGGCCGCGGGGAGTCCCTTGCCGCGCAAGATCCTCGCGATGTGCGCCGAGAGCCGTTCTTTGAAGAGGGGGGGAACGGCGTACGTCCCGGCGCCGAAGCGCGCGAGCAGCGCCCGCAGCTCTTGATCGAGCGCGTCTCCCGCGGGCACGGCCCCCTTGCCGTCCTTCTTCGCCAGTTCGCGAGCGGCGCTCTCGGCGGTCCCTTCCAGCGCGCCGAGCGAAGACTCGAGGCTGCGCAGCCGCTCGGGCCGGGTCTCGTCCTGCATCGCGCGCAAGGTCTCGGCGATGCGCGCGTCGGCCAGGGCCTTGCGCTCCCGCAGCTCGGACAGCTCGCGCCGCTGCAGGACGAGCGCCACCAGGAGCGCTGCGCAGAAGGCGACCGCAGCCAGCGCCAGCGCGCGCCGGCCCGCGCCCAGAGCGGGCGAGAGCGCGCGGGACAGCTCGGCCACGCTGGCAAAGCGCTGCGCCGGATCCTCCGCCAGGCCACGCCGCAGCGCGCGCTGCACGCGGGCCGGCGCGCGATCGCCGAGCGCGTCGCGGAGCGCCACGCAGAAGCTGTACTGGTCGGCGCGCGCGCCGGCCGGCTCGCCGCGGCGCTGCTCGGGGGCCATGTACGCGGGGCTGCCCGAGGCAGAGCTCTCCGCCGCGGCCGGCAGCGCGAGGCCAAAGTCGGCGACGCGGACGCGGCCGTCGCTGCCGAGGAGCACGTTGTCGGGCTTGAAGTCGCGGTGGACGAGGCCCGCCTCGTGCGCGGCCGAGAGCCCGCGCGCGGCGGCGAGAAAGGCGCGAAGGATCTCGCCCGGCGAGCGCCCGGCCGCGCCCAGCCAGCGCGCGAGCGTTCCGCCCTCGACCAGCTCCATGGCGACGTAGAGCTGGCCGTCGATCTCGCCCGCGTCGTAGACCGTGAGCACGTTCGGGTGCGCGAGGCGGGCCATCGCGCGCGCCTCGCGCAGCAGCAGGTCGCGCGCCTGGGGGAGGCCGGCCAGCACCTCGAGCCGCAAGAGCTTGAGGGCCACGCGTCGATCCAGCCGGGGGTCACTCGCCTCGTAGACGACGCCCATCCCGCCGGCGCCGAGCGGCCGGACGATCTCGTACCGGCCCACACGCGAGCGCCCCGCCTCGCCCGGCTCATTGGCCTCGCGCTCTTCGGGAAAGGCCGACCGCGCCGTCTCGACCAGCAGCTCGCGGCAGGCCTCGCAGCCATCGACGTGAGCTTCGACCGCGGCGGCCGAGGCGGGCGAGAGCGCCCCCTCGACGAACTCGTGCAGCCGCGATTCCGAGAGGCACGCCACGCCATCTTTTGTAACATCGGGGTCCACGCCCCATGGTGCCCGCCGATCCGCCAGCGTCGCTCTCGGAGCATTTTCTTTCCGCCTTGCAGGCCCGCGGGCTCACGCCGCCGGGCGCAAGCGACGCGCTCGAGCGCGCCCTCGCCGCAGCGGCAGATTCGGCCAGGACCGCCTGGCCCCAGATCGCGCCAGACCGCGCCGGGCTTGCGCGCGCGCTCGGAGACAAGCTCGAATCCGAGGACCTGGGCGAGCCCCTCGCCGCCCTCGCCCAGGTGCGCGCCGCCGATCTGACCCTCGCGCTCGCCTGCGCCCGCGGCGAGCCGGTCGCGCTGCGCCTCTTCGAGGAGCAGTTCCTCGCGCGCGTTCCGGCGCTGGTGCGGCGGCTCGACCCCTCGGGCACGCTCGGCGCGGAGGTGGCGCAAGAGCTGCGCGAGAAGTTGCTCGTCGCTGGCGAGGGCGGCCCGCGCATCGCCGACTACTCGGGCCGCGGCGACCTGCTCGGCTGGCTGCGCGTGGTGGCACTGCGCGCCGCGCTCAAGCTGCGCCGCGCCCAGCGGAGGCACGGGCTGCACGCGCTCGGCGAACGGGAGCACGGCGCGGACCTGCTCGACGGCGCCGATCCCGAGCGCGACTATCTGCGCCTCCGCTACCAGGGCGAGTACGAGGCTGCTTTTCGCGCCGCGCTGCAGTCGCTGCACGCCCCCGAGCGGCTCCTGCTCAAGCTGCACCACGTGGACGGGCTCAGCCTGCCTCGCCTGGCCGCGCTCTATCGGGTGCACCGGGCGACCATCGCGCGGCGGCTCGCGGACCACCGGCGCAAGCTGCTCGAGACCACCAAGGCGCTCCTGAGAGACAAGCTGCGGCTGAGCGAGTCCGAGTTCGAGAGCCTGCTCGTGCTGGTGCGCAGCCAGCTTGGCGTGGGGCTGCGCTCGGCGCTGTCGAAGTAGTTCCCCGGCTGAGCACTTCCTTGCCCAGCCCGTGGAACGGCGCTGCCCACTGCCGGGCGGCAGGACGTCTGCGCTTGGTCCCTCCACCGCTCTGCCGCAGCGACGGCACGGTGTGTGCTCTGTGCCCCTACGCGTGAAGTGTCGCGAGTGTCCGGGGGGCAGCAATGCGGTCAGGGTGGAATTGGCGGCGGGTCGGCTGTGCGCTCGTCCTCGCGGTGGCCGGCTGCTCGAGCAGCGTGGCGACGCCCGATGATGGCGGCTCCCTCCAGCTCGGCGGAGACGCCGGCAATGACGCCGGCCAGGTCTCCGACGCAGGCACGCCCGCCGATGGCGGCAAAAGCTTCGACGCCGGCACTCCGGCCGACGCGGGCACTCCGACCGACGCGGGCACGCCGGGCGACGCCGGCACTGTCAGCGACGCCGGCACTGTTAGCGACGCCGGCACTGTTAGCGACGCCGGCACTGATAGCGACGCCGGAACCGTGAGCGACGCAGGCTCGCCCGCCGACGCCGGGACGCCCGACGCGGGCACCGTCTACGACGCTGGAACTCCGGCTGACGCTGGGACTGACGCTGGCTCGCCTGCCGACGCGGGCCCCTTCGACGCCGGCCCGCCGTACACCTATCCGGACGCGACCGGCTGGAAGTTCTACGGTCCGCAGGACGGCGTGCCCGCGAAGGTCTACGGCGTCACGGCCGATCACGACGGCAACATCTGGGTCGCCGGCGGCGAGGACGGCCTCTTCCTCATGCGCCCGAACGACACGCGCTTCCAGCAGTTCGGCCTCGCCGACGGCCTCCACCCGTACGGCTACATGGCGGACGGCTCGCCGTCGACGACCGACCCCTACCTCAACGTCATCTCTGTGGCAGGCGGCCAAGGCAGCACCGTCTACGTCGGCTACGCCGGCATCGGCGGCGAGGTGGACGGCGCGCGGCAGCCCCCGTCCGGCGAGGTGGGCTGCGAGTCGAACTGGGATCCGACGCAGCCGAACAATCCGGCCCTCAACGATCCGGCGGTCTACAAGAGCGGCGACGCCGATCGCGTGGTGTTGAGCGGCGCCGGCATCACCGTGGCCCACTACGACATCTTCAGCGGCCCCGGCATGGTCAAGCCCGAGCCGCAGGGCCGCGAGAAGATCTGCGACGTGCACCGCATCAAGTACGACGCGAGCACCCACAGCGTCTGGTTCGGCGGCAACCACGGCTTCGCCTGGGGCGACCCGGACTTCACCGGCGCGCCGACCTGCGATGGGCGGCGCTCCTGCCAGGGCTTGCTCGAGCACGTGCACCCGGCGATCAGCGGCTGGCAGACCGACGCCAGGACCAACCTCGTCTACTACACGGGCGGCTACTACGGCATTGCCCCGGACGCCAACGGCGACGTCTGGTTCGGCGGGTTCAACCGCTCGACGCACCTCTTCTTCGGCACCAACGGCGGCGCGACCAACAAGTACGTCTTCCTCGCCGCGGCCGGCGACCAGACCCAGGATTCGGCCCACGCCTGGAACCGGATCGACGTCTGGCCGGACAAGGTCTCAGAGCCGAACTATCCGACGCCGAGCGACCGCGGCTGCACCAACGGCCAGAACTGCACGCTCGACGACCTCGTCAGCGGCATGGCCGTGGCGCCCGACCAGAGCGTCTTCGCCAGCTCGTTCCACCTGGGCATCGCGCACCTCACCTTGAGCGGCACGGTGCAGGACTACGTCAGCATCAAGGTCCCGAAGACGGCGCGGACGGCCGACCAGATCGACAACGGCTCGTTCGGCGCGCTGGCCACCGATCCGAAAGACGGCAGCATCTGGGCGGGCCACGTCTACGGGCCGGGCATCGCGCGCATCACCGGCTCGCAGGCCCCGTACAACGTCGCCTACTTCACCGGCGACACCTTCGGCTGGGACCTCACCTTCGCCAAGATCACCGACATCCAGGCGGACGCCTGGTCCACCCCGCGGCGGATGCTGGTCGGCTGGACGGCCGCGGGGGCCGCGCCTGGCACCGTCGGCGTCTACACCGGCGACTGAGCGCGGAAGAGCGAGTTCCACTGCTTGAGCGCGGCCCCGTTGAGGGCGAACGGCTTCACTTCCAGCCCGAAGCCATCGCCCTGCGGAGAGCAGCGCACCACCTTGGCCCAGAGGCGCAGCGGCGCCGGCTCGACGGCAAGCTCGCACTCGACGAGCTGGTTCAACGTCAGCGGCCAGCGGCCTTCCATGCGGAAGCTCTGCGAGGCAATGCCGACGACGCTGTAGTCGCCGCGCGCCGCCGGCTGGACGATCTTGACCGGCGCGCTGAGCGGGCGAAAGCCGTCGGGCAGCGGCGTCGGCTCGACCAGCTTGGAAGGGGCGGCCTTTGGCGGCGTGCCCTCGAACGAGGCGATGACGGCGGGGATGTCCGGCAGGATGGCGGCGATCGCCTCGCGCTCGGGCCGGGTCAGGGCGGACACGCGCTTGAGCTCCTCGGCCGAGACCGACGAGTGGTGGGCGAGCAGCGCGACCACCTGGTCGCTCGCGGCCACCACTTCGACCACGCTGCCGTGCGCGCCCTGTCCGGGAGTTGCGTCGTGGTGGAGCGAGAAGACGTCGGAGAAGACCGCCGGCAGGTTCCAGCGCGCGGCGATGACGAGGCCGATCTCGACGTGCAGCCGCGAGAGCATGGCGCTCAGGTGGGCAGCGTCCTGCGCGGGGACCTCGGGGCGCTGGGCGAGCAGCTCCTCGAGCAGCGAGATGCCGACCACCCAGCCAAAGTCGTGGAGCAGCCCGCAGAGGAACGCCTCTTCGATGTTGAGCACGCGCAGCCGCGCCAGCTCCTGGCAGATGAGCGCCGACGCCACCGAGCCGTGCCACGCCTGCCGCTTGAGCGCCTGCAGGCCGCCTGCGCTCGTGGTGGTCGCCGCCAGCGCCGAGGCCAGCGAGATGCGCACGATCTCTTGAGCGCCCAGCCAGCCGACCGCTTGCGGAAGGGTGGTGATCTTCGCGCCTCGCGAAAAGAACGCCGAGTTTGCGCAGCGCAATACGCCCGCGGCGGTCACCGGGTCGGCCGAGATGGCAGCGACGATCTCCGCGATCGAATAGTCGTCCTTGCGGGCGATGGCCGAGAGGCGCAGCGCGACCGCCGGATAGGGCGGCAGCTTGAGCTTCCCCACGCGCAGGCAAGCGACAAGCGCCTCCTCGAGGTCGAACGGCGGGTCCGGATTGAGGCCGACCATGCACTCTCCCTCGAAGTCTTCCCCGTGATCGGCCGGCGCGCCCGCTTCTGGAGCAGCGACAAACGTCGTAGGATGCGCGCCCGCGGTCCGCCAGGCGGCGGAGGGCGCGCTCACTCCGGCAACTAGCGGAGTCCCGGGCGCGCCGCGAGTGGTGTAGGAGAGCACCCTCGCACTGACCGGAGGCTCGATGTCCCGCACCGCGCTCTCGCTCGCGCTCCTCGCCCTCGCCCCGCTCTCGGGCATGGGCTGCACGCCGACGTTGTTCATGAACCGGTCGTTCCTCGTCCCCGAGGAGCTGAAGCTCTCGAGCACCGGGTACGCCAGCTTGAAGTCCACCGGTGAGACGTTCGACCTGACGCCCATCAAGGCGCAGGAGTCGCGGATGGGCGAGCGGGTGCAGGTGCTCGAGGTGCACGGCAGCTACGTGCTCATCGGCGACGGCTGGAAGAAGGCGTGGCGCATCTGGCCCGCCGGCAAGGACGAGGCGAAGTACAAGGCCGTTGGCCTCGAGGCAGGACCAGCAGGATCGCTGTTCCAGGCGCCGACGCTCGAGGCGAGCGGCAAGTGCGCGCTGTTGAAGTGGCAGGGCAGGGCCGGGCCAGCACAGGCCTACATCACCGCTGACGGAGACGCCGATGCGAAGAAGTGTGGAGACGAATAGCGTGAAGACCCTCATCGCCGTTTGCGCAGCGTTCGCGCTCGCGCTTCCCGCAGCCGCCATCACGCCGGTCATGCCGGCAAGCCAGGGCAGCCAGGGCAATCATCCGACCCAGCCCGCGCCCACCAAGGTGGCGGCGCCCGCGCCCATCTCGCCGAAGAACGATCCGAACCGGATCGCCGCCGAGAAGATCCTGCGCGAGGCCGCGACGTTCGAGAAGGACAACTGCGAGACGGCTTTCCTCAAGTACCAGGAGGCCAACCAGTCCATCGCGCAGATCATGGACAAGGCCACGCGCTCGCAGCTCGAGTCCATCGCCTCCAACAAGGTGGAGAAGCTGAACGAGTGCTACCAGGCGTGCCAGCCCGGTGAGCGGCAGAAGTCGCTGCTCGACTCGGCCCGCTCGGCGCACGAGCGCGGCGAGGACCGGCGAGCGATCCAGATCTCGAAGCGCCTGCTGGTCGGCAAGAACGACAAGTGCATGTTCTGGCAGAGCGCCAAGGACTTCCTGCGCACGCTGCCCAAGCAGGCCGAGGAGATGGACTCGGCCAACTTCGACCCCTGCCAGGTGACGCCTGACGTGCAGAAGGCGATGACCGACGCGCGCGAGTCGTCGAAGAAGCACGCCGCCGCGGTGGCCGCGCTCGAGACCGAGAAGGGTCCCTTGACGCCGCGCCTGGGCGACATCGTCGAGCTCTACCGCTCGATGGACGCGACCCGCGTCAAGGTCTTCGAGCTGCGCGAAGAGTTCCTCGACTGCGACAGCGTCTACAAGCCGCTGGTCTCGGACGCCATCTCGCTGCGCGACAGCTATGGCCGCGCGCAGGACCTCATCCTCACCACCTACAAGGCGCAGGTCGACGGCCTCGCCAAGCGGGTCAAGCACTTCCAGCGGCAGATCGCCGACCAGAACGCCAAGCTGCTCAAGAGCGGCACCGAGCTGGATCGCTTGAAGGCAGAGCTCGACGGCCTCTCGGCGTTCAATGAAGAGCTCTACAACGACCTGTTCGCGCTCGCGGGCACCGAGTCGGCCCAGTTCGCCGTCACGGTCGAAGGCCGCCGCATCGAGCAGCCGGTCGAGGAGATCCAGAAGCTGGTCGAGAACCAGGCCAAGGTGATGGAGACCCTCTCGGCGAAATATCCTGAGTATTTCAAGGACGGCATCAACGTCGAGGCGCTCAAGCGCAGGAAGCTCGTCTTGGAGAAGGTCGCCCAGATGATGGGCCGCTTCGGCAAGACCGTCGCCAAGGGCAAGCCGACCTACGGGCGCGCCATGGCAGAGCTCGACGCGACCATCCGCATGATGGACAAGGCGATCGCCGCTGGGAACCTCACGGGCGACAAGGCCCCCGCCGTGCAGACCGCCGCGGTGTCCACCTCGACCGGCTGGTTCGACTACCTGGCCGTCGCGGCGCTCGGCCTCGCCGTGGTCGGTGCGGTGGTCTTCGTCTTCCGCCGCAACGCGCGGTAGCAGCAGCGACTGCTGAGCAGAAGACACGGAGAGCTTTTCTCAAGTCCTCCGTGTCTCTGTGTTCGGGAGTTTTTCCACCTTGAGCTGCTCGCGGCCCGCCTTGGTCCAGGCCGCGATGCGCCGCGTGGGAACGACCAGGCTGGTCCGGTTCAGCTCGAGGAGGAACGCGCCGCCGGAGCCGGGCCGCTCCGGCGGTGGCTTGCGCGGCTCGATGCGAACGAGGTCGATGGCGACCGTGCGCATCGGTCCGTTGGCTCCTGATCCGACATAGAGGAAGCCGCGGTCAGGGGTCTCCATGCGCGCCGCGAGCACGGTGGCGTAGTGGCCGGTGGCGGGCGCTTTGGCGTGGCCCGTGCGCAGCGTGACGATGTCGCCCGAGCGCGCCTTGGGCTCGGCGTTGTCGTCGTCGCAGAGCGGCGTCTTCGGCGTCCGCCCATTGGAATACTCGGTGACGTCGAGGTTCCAATCTTTGCGATAGACCAGCTCCGGCCAATCGTCGCCGAGCCGCAGGCGATAGCCGCCGCGCTTGAGCCCTTCGACCAGCGCGGCCGAGGCGGTGGCGCCGCAGAAGTCGCGTGGGAAGTTGGCGATGTCCGGCCGGTCGCCCAGGTCCAGCGCGCGGCCGTTGCCGTGGCTGGCCGCCGATTTGTAGAGGTGCTCGCAGTAGACGTCGCCGCTCTCGGCAAAGTCCCGCTCGGGCGACAGATAGGCGGCGCGCAGGAACGAGCGATAGAAGGTGCCCGCCAGCAGCGCGCGCAGCTCGGCGGCCGGGGTAAAGGCGCGGCTGCGCGAGACCGATTCGCGAAAGGCCAGCACCCAGAGCGGAACGCCGGGCTGGTAGGGCAGCTTGCGCTCCTCGCCCAAGACCACCGCGCGCGAGTCCGGCTGCGAGAGGGCCGCCGGATCGAGCTGGTCCTTGTCGCAACAGCGTTGCAACAGCGAGTTGGCGGAGCGCTCGGCGAAGCGGCGCGCCTCGAAGTCCCAGTTGGGATTGAAGCCGAAGGGCGCCTCGATGCCTTCGCCGAGGGCAGGCGCGTCTTCCACCGGCGGAAACTCCTCCTCGAGCGCGGTGCCGTAGGGCTGCGAGGTCACGCCAACATCGCCCTGGCGCGCCCACTCGTCGGCAGAGGGCCAGCCGGGCCAGCCGGCGCGCAGCTTCGCTTCGTTCTCCATCATGGCGGGGCCTTCCGCAGGGTGCGGGCGAGCCAGGTCTTGCCCTCGGCGTCCACCAGCTCGGCGGTCAGCTCGGCGGCGCTGGCCACCAGGTAGACGAAGCCGAGCGCCGCCGCCTGGAAGTGCACCGGGTTGCGGTCGGAAACCTGGGTCGCCTCGGCGCCCGCGCCGGAGACGATCAGCTCGGTCGAGCCGCCGCACCGTTCGGAGAGCCACTGGATGCTGTGGTCGTGGCCCGAGAGGTAGAGGTCGGCCTTGCCGCAGACGGCGGCGTCGAGCAGCGCCTTGACCTCGGCGCCCCGGCCGATGACGTCGGTGCCAAATCGCTTCAATGGTGACGGTCTCGCGGGCTCGTAGGCCCCGGCGTTGCCGTGCGGGCCATTCGACAAGTAGGGGAAGTGGCTGAAGGCGATCTTCCAGGGGGCCTTGGACGCGGCCATCCAGCCGGCCACCTCGGCGGTCTGCTCCGGGTCGCGCTGCCAGCGGGCGGCGTTGGTGTCGAGCGAGAAGAACTCGGCCGGGCCCTGCACGAAGTGGTAGCGCCGCGCGGGCAGCTTGAAGCGGCCTCCGCGGCGCGCGTAGGCGAGCTCGCCCTCGGGCCGGGCAAAGTCGTTGCCGAGGCCCCCGTAGTCGTGGTTGCCGAGCGTCGCATAGAACGGCAGCTGCAGCGCCGCGTAGGGCTCCTCGAACTTGGTGCGCCACTGCGGATCGTCGGCCGAGTCCACGCCCGTCTGGTAGATGTTGTCGCCGAGCAACAGCACGAAGTCGCAGCCGCGCGCTGCGCAGGTTTTTGCCATCGCCGCGGCCACCTTCAGCTGCTCGGCGTTGCCCATGCCCGTGTCACCGACGGCGAGGAAGCGCACCGTGCCGTCGCCGGCCTCGGCGCGCGGGCGCACGGCGGAGGCTTGCGCCCCATCTGGATGTTGGGCCCGCGCAGAACACGAGCAGACAAGTGCGGCGAGCAGGCCGGCGAGCATGCGCATGTTGCCATCGTCGCATGACTCGCGCCCGGCTGTTACGCTAGCTGCCCCATGACCGACTTCCGCAAGTTCAAGGGCACCGATCGCTACCTCACCTCCACGGGCCTGGAGGCCGCCGTCAACTGCGCGCTGGCCCTCGAGCGGCCGCTCCTGGTGCGCGGCGAGCCCGGCACCGGCAAGACCCAGCTGGCCGAGGCCGTCGCCGCCGCGCTCGGCATGAAGCTCATCCACTGGCCGGTGAAATCGACCACGCGCGCGCAGGACGGCCTCTACGTCTACGACACCGTCCAGCGGCTCTACGACTCGCGCTTTGGAGATGGCGACGTGAAGGACATCCGCCGCTACATCAAGATGGGCCCGCTCGGGCAGGCCTTCGCCGCCAGGGAGCGGGTGGTGTTGCTCATCGACGAGGTGGACAAGGCCGACCTCGAGTTCCCGAACGATCTGCTCCACGAGCTCGACCGCATGCGCTTCACCGTCAGCGAGACCGGCGACGAGATCGCGGCACGCGAGCGCCCCGTGGTCATCATCACCTCCAACGCCGAGAAGGAGCTGCCCGACGCCTTCTTGCGCCGCTGCGTCTTCCACTTCATCGAGTTCCCCGACAAGGAGCTGATGGCGCGCATCGTCCGCGTCCACCACCCGGACCTCGACGACAAATTGCTCCAGCAATCACTCAAGGCCTTCTATGGCCTTCGCGACACTCAAGGTCTGCGCAAGCGCCCTTCTACGAGCGAATTGATCGATTGGATCGCAGTCCTCCGCCGCGCGGGGTTGGGTGTGGCTGAGTTGGAAGATCGGTTGCCATTCCTTGGCGCCTTGCTCAAGCGCGAGCAGGATCTATTGGCCTTCGCCGAGGCCTCCCACCGCGGCCGCCGGCCGAGGGCGTAGCTTGAACCAAGGTGCCTCCGCGCTCTCCGCGTCCAAAGCAAGAGGTCACGATGTTCGTTGAGTTCATCTACGAGTTGCGTCAACGCGGCGTGAAGGTCGGCCCGCAGGAGGCGATGACGCTCGCCACCGCGCTCGCGCAGGACCTGCACGGCACCACGCTCGATGGATTCTATGAGGTGGCGCGGGCGCTGTGCGTGAAGCGCGAGCAGGAATTGGATGCGTTCGACCGCGCCTTCGCCCACCACTTCAAGGGCGTGCCCGACGAGGCGCTGCAATTGACCGAGGAGCTCCTCGAGTGGCTGCGCGAGCCGGCCGAGAAGCGCGAGCTGACCGAGGACGAGAAGAAGCTGCTCGAGGCCCTCGACCTCGACGAGGCGAGAGCGCGGCTCAAGGAGCGCATCGCCGAGCAGCGGTCCCGCCACGATCGCGGCAGCAAGTGGGTCGGCACCGGCGGCACCTCGCCGCACGGGCGGGCCGGGACGCACCCGAGCGGCATCCGCGTCGGCGAGGGCCCGAATGGCGGCAAGGGCGCTTTGGAGCGCGCAGGCGAGCGGCGCTTTGCGGATTTGAGATCGGATATCACCCTAGATACGAGGCAGCTTGAGTTGGCCTTGAGACGCCTGCGTGCCTATGTCCGCGAAGGCGCCTTGGATGAGTTGGACCTGGAAGGAACAATCGACGCCACGGCCAAGAACGCCGGCGAGCTCGAGGTGAAGCTGCGGCCGCCGCGAAGGTCCTCCTTGCGCGTGCTCTTGCTGCTGGATGTGGGCGGCTCGATGGACCCGCACGCCGAGGTCAGCGAGAGGCTCTTCTCGGCGGCCAGGCGCGCCACCCATTTCAAGGAGCTGCGCACCTATTACTTCCACAATTGCATCTATGGCTCGGTCTTCGCGCGCGCGTCGCTCTCGGGACGTAAAGACGTCGTTGAGTTGCTGCAAGAGTGCGACTCTACCTGGCGTCTCATCGTCGTCGGCGACGCGCTGATGCACCCTTGGGAGCTGCACTCTGCCGGGAGCCGCTGGACCTGGGGCGAGGACTCGGGCGCGCCCGGCATCGCCTGGCTCGCGCACCTCGCGCAGCACTTCACCCACTCGGCGTGGCTCAACCCCGAATCGAAGGTCTCGTGGAACGGAACGGCCGAGGTGATCGGCCGCGTCTTCCCCATGTATCGGATGACCGTGGACGGCCTCGGCGAGGCCGTCCACAAGCTGATGGCCGGCGGGACGCGCCGGTAGCAGGTCGCCGCCCTCTGCGCGCGGCGACCTGCAGGAAGCCCAGCGCTACCTTGCGCCGTTCTTCCGGCGCCGCCGCGTGGCCAGCGCGAGCCCGATGGCCAGGACCGCGAACACCGCCGGCTGCGTCTCGGTCGACGAGGTGCTGCAGCCCGCCTTGGCCGTGCTGGTGGCGCCGTTGCAGATGTAGCTCGTGCCGCTGGCGGTGACGAACTTGTAGCCGCCGGTCGGGCAGTTGGCGCCTGGAGGCTCGACCGCGTCGCTGACCGACTCGCCCGACGGCCCGGTCGGGCCGGTGACGCCCATGGTGCCGGTCGCGCCGCCGCTGCCCGCAGCGCCGGTGGGTCCAGTCGCGCCCGCGAGGCCGGGCGGACCTTGGACGCCCTGCGCGCCGTCGGTCCCGGGGGACCCGTTGCAGACGAAGGTCGTCCCCGTGGCGGACTGGTACTTCACGCCGCCCCTGGCGCAGTTGATCCCGGCGGGCTCGACCGTTCCCTGGACGGACTGTCCGGCCACACCTTGGATCCCTTGCGCGCCCGTCAGGCCCTGGATTCCCTGGATTCCCTGCGCGCCGGTGGCGCCCTGCGGACCGACGTTGCCTTGCAGGCCGGTGGCGCCGATCGCGCCCGTGGCTCCCTGCGGTCCGATTCCGCCGGTCGCGCCCACTGCGCCGGTCGGACCAGCGATGCCTTGCACTCCGGTCGCGCCTTGAGCGCCAACCGGTCCTTGGACGCCGGTCGCGCCTTGCACGCCCGTCGCGCCCTGCGGTCCCACTGCGCCGGTGGTGCCTTGCTGCCCGGTGGCGCCGGTCGGCCCGACCGCACCTTGCACGCCCGTCGCCCCCTGCGGTCCTACTGCGCCGGTCGTGCCTTGCTGTCCGGTGGCGCCGGTCGGTCCGAGGAGACCTTGGACGCCGGTCGCCCCTTGCGGCCCGACCGCGCCCGTGATGCCTTGCGTGCCGGTGCTGCCCGTCGGTCCGAGCGCGCCCTGCGGGCCAGTCGCGCCTTGCGGCCCGATGACGCCCGTCGGTCCTTGGATGCCCGTGTTGCCGGTCGCGCCCTGAGGCCCGGCAGGCCCCGTGGCGCCTTGGGCTCCCGTCGTGCCGTTGGTGCCATTGGCTCCGGTCGCTCCAGTCGCGCCGTTGGCCCCGGTCGCTCCAGTCGCGCCCTTCGCGCCCGCGGCGCCGACTGCTCCAGTCAGGCCTTGCGAGCCGGTTGCGCCCGTCGCGCCGACTGCTCCAGTCAGGCCTTGCGAGCCGGTTGCGCCCGTCGCACCGATCGCACCATTGGTTCCGTTGGTGCCGGTAGGCCCGATGGGGCCGGTCGGGCCAGTCCCGCCGTTGCTCCCGTTCGTGCCGTTGTTACCAGTCGGCCCAGTAGGTCCGGTACTACCTTGCGGCCCGGTCGGGCCTGCTGCGCCATTCACGAAGGCGATCACATCGCCGTTGACGGGAGTGACGTTCTGATTGGTGTAGACGTAGCTGACCAACGCCATGAACGAACTGGAAAAGCGCGGGGTCAAGGTGACCAGCAGCGAGACGGTGCTGGTCGTGAAGAACGTGCCGCCCTTTGGGTTGGTGTACTTGACCACCACAATGTTGAACGGCGCACCGCCCGTCGCCGACGTTGCCGTCGCGGTGAAGTCGCTCGCCGTGAACACGCCGCCGCTCGGGTTGACCAGGAACCCCGAGGCGATCGCGACGTCGACGCCGCGGTTGGCCGAATCGAAGGTGAAGATGAACTGGTCGTTCTGCGCGACGAAACCGTTGACCGTGGCGCCGAGCTGGAGCAGCACCTCGCTCGATTGACCCAGCGGCAACACCTCGGGTCGAACGGAAAAGAGCGGATGCACCGCCGACTGCGCGTGCGCCGCGCCTGCCAGTAGCGAAGCAACAAAGAGACCCGCCAATGCGCGACGCAAGCCCATCGATACCCTCGGTGTAGAAACAGTCACAGCCAGTGGAGGCGCACAGCCTCGCAGATCGAGGCCCCGATTTGCAATCCGCCGCATTACGCCCAGCGGCGGGGGCGCTCCCGCAGCTCGGCAGCGCCAAGTCCCTCGCAGAGCTTGTAGAAGGGCTCCTTGGGGACGCCGTGGAAGCGCAGTTCTTCCAGGGTCTCCGGCACGGGGGCATCGAGCCGCAGCGTCGCCAGGGTGCGGTAGAGCAGCGCGTCGGCCCGCTGCGCCTCGAGCGTCGCCGACAAGCGCAGCGCGCCGCGCACGCCCGCTGGCCAGCGCAGCGGCTGCGCCGGGATCTGCTCGAGGTGGCCAAACTCTGCCAGGAGCGCGGCCGCGGTCTTCTCGCCAAAGCCCGGCAGGCCGGGGATGCCGTCGGCGTCATCGCCGGTCAGGGCCAGCAGATCGGGGATGCTCGCCGGTCGCACGCCGCGGCGCTTGACGAGCGCGTCCTCGTCGATGACGGCCTTGCGGATGCGATCGACCTGCACCACGCGCGTGGCGACGAGGCACTGGCCGAGGTCCTTGTCGGGCGTGAGGATGCGCACCTGCTCGACCTGGCCGGCGAAGCGGGCGGCGGCGGTGGCGAGGCCATCGTCGGCCTCGAAGTCGCGCATCGAGAGGACGCAGAGCCCGAGCGCGCGGCAGGCCTCTTCGACCAGATCGAACTGCTCGCGCAGCTCGGGCGGCACCCCCTCGTCGCTCTTGTAGCCGGCAAAGAGGTCGTTGCGGAACGAGCGGATCGGGTTGTCGAAGGCGATGGCCAGGTGCGTGACCGCCTCGGCCTCGTCGTGCAGGAGGGCCAGCATCGCCGAGGTGAGGCCGCGGGTGGCCTTGAGCGGCCGGTCGGGCGCTTTGGAGTAGTGAGCCCGATACAATTCAAAGGTGCCGTCGACCAGGTGGAGGCGCATGAAGCAAAACGATACAGTGGGCGGCGCCCGGCTGCTTGGGGGACGGCCGGGCAGGCTGGAATAACCTTATCGCCCAGGCGTTTTGACCGACTGGCCTGCATGGATGCGATGCCCCAACTGCGCCCCGCGACCGACCCCGCCCTCGAGGCGGCCCTGTGCGCGGCGAGCGCCCGGGCGAGGCTCGCGTTCCCGCTCTTGCAGGCCGACGAGGCGAGCTTTCGCGCCTGGCTCCTGCGCGGGCCGCAGGCGGGCGCCGACAAGGCCGCCGCCGTCGGCTTGCTCCACGTCGAGGACGTGCTTCTTGCCTGCGCCTGCGCCGCGGGCGACCGCCGCGCCCACGAGGAGCTGGACCTGCGCCTGCGCGCGGTGGTCCCGTCGGCCGCGGCGCGGATGCGGGCCTCGAACGCCTTCGTCGAGGAGGTGCAGCAGCGGCTGCGCCAGAAGCTCCTCATCGGCGGCCCCGACGGCAGCCCCAAGATCCTGGCCTACCTGGGACGCGGGTCGCTCTCGAGCTGGCTGCGCGCGGCCGCCCTGCGCGAGGCGCTCAACCTGCTCGACGGCGAGCGCAACGACTCGCCGCTCGACTCGGCCCAGCTCGCGCGGCTGCCCTCGGGCGGCGATGACCCCGAGCTGGAGCTGGTGCGCCGCCGCTACGCGCCCGAGTTCAAGAGCGCGCTCGACGACGCCCTGCGCGGCCTGCCCGCGCGCGAGCGCAACCTGCTCCGGCTCTACTTCGTGCAGGGGCTCACGGTCGAGGAGATCGGCCGCATGGAGGGCACGCACAAGTCAACCATCTCGCGCTGGCTGGCCAAGACGCGCGGCTCGGTGCTGGCCGACGTCAAGCGGCGGCTCGGCGCGCAGCTCAAGCTCTCGTCCGCCGAGCTCGACAGCCTGATCGGCGCGCTCCGCAGCCAGCTCCACCTCAGCCTGCACCGGGCGCTCGAATGAGCGCGTGCGCCTCGGAGACCGAGCTGCTCGATTTCGTCGCCGGCTCGCTCGGCTGCGCGGAGTCCGACGCGCTCCACGCGCACCTCGCTTGCTGCCCCGCCTGCGAGCGCATGGTGGCCGAGCTCGCGCGCGAGACGCCGGCCGACACCGCTTCCGCCGCGCCCGGCGCCGAGGCCCGCCCGCTGCGGCGCGGCGATCAGCTGGGCCGCTACCTGGTCCTGGACGAGCTCGGCGCGGGCGGGATGGGCGTCGTCTACGCCGCCTTCGATCCGCAGCTCGACCGCAAGGTCGCGCTCAAGCTGCTCAAGCCCGACGCCAGCGGCCACGCGCAAGAAGGGCAGCGCGAGCGGCTCCTCGGCGAGGCGCAGGCGCTGGCGCGGCTCAGCCACGCCAACGTCGTCACCGTCTACGAGGCGCAAGCGCTGGGTGAGCGGGTGTGGCTCGCGATGGAGCTGGTCGAGGGGACGACGCTCGCGCGCTGGCTCGCAGAGAAGCGGCCGCGCGCGCAGGTGCTCGACATCTTCGTCAAGGCGGGGGAGGGGCTCTTCGCGGCACACGAGGCGGGCCTCGTCCACCGCGACTTCAAGCCCGAGAACGTCCTCATCGGCGACGACGGCCGGGTGCGCGTCACCGACTTCGGCCTGGCGCGCAAGGAGCAGGGTCCGGCGCAGGCAGGGGAGGCGAGGCTGCTCGGCACCCCCGCTTATATGGCGCCCGAGCAATGGGCGGGCCTGCCGGCCGATGCGCGCAGCGACCAGTTCAGCTTCTGCGTCTCCCTCTGGGAGGCGCTCTCCGGCGCGCGGCCGTTCCACGCCGACAAGCTCGAGCTGCTGGCCGGCGAGATCGAGCGCGAGCACATCTCCGCCAAGGGCCACGCGGAGCTGATCCCCTCGCGGCTGCGGCGCGTGCTCTTGCGCGGGCTGCACAAGGACGGCGCCGCGCGCTACCCGTCGATGCGCGAGCTGCTGGCCGAGCTGCAGCGCGATCCGCTGGCGCCGTTCAGGAAGCCCCTGGCGGCGGCGGCGGCGCTGGTCCTGGTGGCGCTCGGCATCGTCCTTGGCGCGAAGCACCGGGACCCGCTGATCTGCAGCGGCGCCGAGCAGAAGCTGGCCGGCATCTGGGACGCGCAGCGCAAGGAGGTCGTCCGGGCCTCGCTCAAGCTGCCCGTCGCCGGCGAGGCCTGGCGCGGCCTCGAGCGCGCGCTCGACGGCTACGCGCAGAGCTGGGCGCGCATGCACTTGGAGGCGTGCCTCGCGACCCGCGTGCGCAAGGAGCAGAGCGAGCAGCTGCTCGACTTGCGCGTCGCCTGCCTGGAGCGCCGCGCCCGCGACCTCGGCTCCTTGACCGCGCTCTTCGTGCGGCGCGGGCAGGAGGTCGCCCCCGAGGCCGCCAAGGCCGCCTATGCGCTCCCCCCGCTGCGCGAGTGCGCCGAGACCGACGCCTTGGCCGCGCAGGTGAAGCAGCCCTCCGATCCCGCCGAGCGCCGCCGCATCGCCGCCGTCGAGGCCGAGCTCTCCGAAGTCCGCGCTCTCGTCTCGGCGGGCAATGACGCCGCCGCGGCCCCTCGCGCCGAGGCCACCGTCGCGCTCGCCCGCGAGGTGCCCTACGCGCCCATCCGCGCCGAGGCGCTCTACCAGCTTGGCCTCCTGGCGATGCGCAACGGCGACGCGCAAAAGGCCGAGCACGCGCTGCTCGAGGCCGCCTGGGAGGCAGAGGCGGGCCGCCACGATCGCCTGGCCGCGCACGCGCGCATCGACCTCGTCTACGTGGTCGGCGAGCTGGAAGGCCGCGCCGCCGATGCCGCCGGCAACTGGCTGCGCGAGGCCGGGGCCGCGCTGCAGCGCTTTGGCGCCGATGCCGATCTCGAGTCGAGCCTCGAGACGGTGCACGCCGGCGTCCTCACCGCCCAGGACAAGTGCGAGCAGGCGCTGCCCCACCTCCGCTTGGCGCTGGCGCTGGCCGACCGCGCCTACGAGGCCGACGACCCGCGCCGCGGGATGCTGCTCAACAACATCGGCAACACCCTGCGCTGCGTCGGCGACCTCGACGGCGCGCTCGACCGCCACCGCGCGGCGCTCGCGCTGCGCGAGCGCGTCTTCGGCCCCGACCACCCCGAGGTCGCCTCGTCGCTCAACGCCATCGGCAACATGTACTTCTTCAAGAGCGACTTCGCGGCCGCGCTCGACTACCACCAGCGCGCGCTGCGGGCCCGCGAGCGGTCGCTCGGAGAAGGCGCGATGATGGTCGCGACCGCTGTGCTCAACGTCGGCGTCGATCTGATCTCGCTCGGCCGCAACGCCGAAGGGCGGGCCCACGCGCGGCGGGCGCTCGACATCTACGAGTCGGCGCTCGGCAAGAACAGCCCGCGCCTGGTGTCGCCCTTGTCGATCCTCGGCCACGTCGAGGTGGACCTGGGCGCGCCGCAAGAGGCGAGGCGCTACCTCGAGCGCGCGCTGCAGCTGCTCGGCGACCGCGACGACGACAAGGCCGCGATGGCGCGCTTCAACCTCGCCCGGGCGCTGCGCGGCGAGCACGGCGACGAGCAGCGCGCGCGCGACCTCGCCATCTCCGCCCGCGAGTACTACACGCGCCGCCCGCAGGCCCGAAAGACCGAGCTCGAGACCATCGACGAGTGGCTCAAGGGTCCCCGCGCGATGTGATCCGTCTTGCTTCTTGCCGTTCGCCAATCGCCGATCGCCGGTTACACTCCCTCCATGGCCCGCCGTCCGAATCGCCGAGAGCCTTCTCAGTCCTGGGAATCCGAGCGCACGCTGGCCGCCGCCGAGGCCGAAGCCGCGGAGGCCGCCCGCGCCACCGGCCCGCAGACGAGCGCCGCCGTGACGGCCTGCGCCTGCGGATCGGGCGAGTTCGTCCTGGAAGCCTACCTGCACATCGTCGATGGCGTGCCTTCGCCGACTCCGGTCGAGGTCGAGGCGCTCACCTGCCCCGCGTGCAACCGCGAGTACGAGGCCATCCTCGGCGAGGGCGGCCGCATCCTGCGCGGCGATTTCCTTGGGTTCGTCGAGGAAGACTGAGTCGCGATATGGCAAAGTAAAGCCATGTCCACCATTCCGCGCATGTTCCTCGACCGGGTGGTGAAGAGCGCCGCCCACCGCGCCTTCACCTCCTTCGTCGACGGCAGCTACCAAGACTTCACCTGGCGAGACTACGACCGGGACTCGCGCGACTTCGGCCTGGGCCTCGTCGAGCTTGGGCTCAAGCGCGGCGAGACCGTGGCCATCCTCGGCTCGACCCGGCGCGAGTGGGTGCTGAGCGACATCGGAGCCGTGGGCGCGGGCGCCATCACCGTCGGCCTCTACCCGACGCTGAACCCCGAAGGCACCGGCTCGATGTTCTACGTCATCGACCACTCGGAGTCGCGCTACCTCGTGGTCGAAAGCGGGAAGATCCTCAAGGAGCGAATCGGGCCCATCCTCGGCAAGATCGGCCGCGTCGAGAAGATCATCCTCTGGGAGTGCGACGCCGAGGCGAAGAAGCTGGACCCCCGCGTCGTCTCCTTCGCCGAGGTGTCCGCCCTCGGCAGCGCCGCCCACGCGCGCGACACCGGACTCTGGCAGCGCACCTGCGACGCCGCCAAGCCCTCCGATGTGGCGATCCTCGTCTACACCTCGGGCACCACGGGGCAGCCCAAGGGGGCGATGCTCACGCACGGCAACGTCTTCGCTCTCGAGGAGTCGCTCAGCCAGGTGGTCCCGCCCCACTCGGACGACGAGTGCACCGTGAGCTTTCTTCCCATGGCCCACGTCGCCGAGCGCTGCGTCGGCCACTACGGACGCATCCGCCAGGGCTACGCGACGCGCTTCGCCCGCTCGTTCGACACCATCATCGAGGATCTAAAGGCGGCGCGGCCCACCATCTTCGGCTCGGTCCCGCGCATCTTCGAGAAGGTCTACGCCGGCGTGATTGGCAAGGTCTCCACCAAGCGCGGCCTCGCCGGCTTCATCGGGCGCGCGGCGCTGCGGGCGGGCATGGAGTCGTGGCGGGCGAGACAGCGGGGCGAGAGCGTGGGCCTCTACACGCGCCTCTTCGCCTGGGTCTTCCAGCGCACCATCGCCGAGAAGGTCCGCGCGGGCTTTGGCGGCCGCTGCAGCTGGATGGTGAGCGGCGCCGCTCCCATCGCGGTCGAGATCCTCGAGTTCTTCGACGCCTGCGGCCTGCGGACCTTCGAAGCCTACGGCATGACCGAGACCAGCGCCCTGCTCACCATCAACGGCCCTGACGCCTTCCGCTACGGCACGGTGGGCAAGGCCCTGCCCGGCGTCGAGCTGCGCATTGCCGAAGACGGCGAGATCCAGGCCCGCGGTCCCAACGTCTTCAAGGGCTACTTCAAGGATCCAGAGGCGACCGCGGCCGCCTTCACCGCCGATGGCTGGTATTGCACCGGCGATATCGGCGCTTTCGACAAGGACGGCTTCTTGCGCATCACCGATCGCAAGAAGAACATCCTCATCACCGCTGGCGGCAAGAACATCACGCCCTCCAATATCGAGAACGAGGTCAAGTCCCACCCGCTCATCTCTTATTGCCACTTGCACGCCGACCGGCGGCCCTATCCGGTGGCGCTCATCTGCCTGGACCCCGACGAGCTGAAGAAGCTGGCCCAGGACAAGGACGCCCACCAAAGCGCGGCGGTGAAGAAGGCGGTGCAGGAGGCGATCGACCGGGCCAATGGCCGCTCGGCGCAATATGAGCGCATCGGCAAGTTTGCCATCTTGCCCCAGGAGTTCTCCGTCGAGGGCGGCGAGCTGACGCCGACCTTGAAGGTGAAGCGCAAGGTGGTCGATACCAAATATGCGTCGATTCTCGACGCGCTCTATGCCGAAGGGAAGCAGGAGCGCGGCGCCGCTTGATCAATCAATCCTATTCCTTGAAGTCGGTCCCGGCCGCGCCGGCGCACGACTTGACCGCCTCGGTGCGGCCGTTGATCCAGCTCCAGAAATCCTCGAAGATCGAGCAGTCGCGCTTGCCGTCCGAGGCCATCAGCTCTTGATCCCGCGAAACTCGAGCAAAGGCAGATCGTCGGCGCGGCTCTCGCGCAGATCGACCACGCACTCCAAGACCCAGCCCTCTTCGCCGGTCGAGTCCACCAGCTTCTGCGCGGCCTCCCAGACGCGCGGCTCGAGCACTCTCAGGACGGTCTTGTCGGGCCGGCGCGCGCGCGGGGTGAGGTCGATGGACGGGTGCTCGGCGAAATAAGGAGCGATGGCTTCTTCCAGCGCCGCCGGCGTCGCGGGCGGGTAGAGATAGGTTGACGCCTCTTCGAATTGCTTCTTGGCGAGCGCAATCAACAACCGATGCAGCTCGGCGCGCACGCGAGCCGCAAAGGCGCGAGGGTCGGCCGCCGGGTCCTTGGGCTTGACCGGCTGCGGAGGCGCTTCCGCGGCGGCCGCGATGAGCGTCGCGGGAGCAGGTGCTTCCAGGCGGCGCTCCCACTCGTCGAGGAGGCTGGAGTCGACCCCGCGCACCAGCTGCCGCAAGAAAGCGATGACGTCGTCGAGCTCCTCGGTGCGCGCGACCTCGGGCACGTTCTGCACCAGCGTCCGATAGACGTCGGTCAGGTAGCGCAAGAGCACGCCTTCGCTCCGCTGCAAGCCATAGTCGCGGACATACTCATTGAAGGTCGCGGCCGTCTCTACCATCTCCCTGGCGACTGATTTGGGCCGGATATTGTCGCCCGACGCCCAGGGGTGCCGCGCGGCGAAGTCATTGAACGTGGCATAGATGAAGTCCGCGTGCGGCTTGGGATAGGTGACGTTCTCCAATTCCTTCATCCGATCGGAGTAATCCATCCCCTGCGCCTTCAGCTCAGCGACCTTCTCTCCTTTGGCGCGATCGATCTGCGCATAGAGGACGGGCATCGGGTTCTCGAGGATGGCCTCGACCAGCGAGAGCACGTCGAGCGCATAGGTCTCGTTCTCGCGCGGCACCTTGGGCACCGTCTCGAGCAGCCAGAGCGAGAGCGTGTGGTGGAGCGAGAAGTCCTTCTGCAGCTCCGTGCTCACCTGCACGCGCCGCCCGCGCTTGTTGGCTTGCTTGACCAGCTCGAGCAGCCCCGCGGCCCGCAAGCGCCTGAACGCCTGGGCCGAGCTGCGCTTGAGTCGCCCTTTGATGACCTCGCGGGTGTGCGAGCGCGCAATCAGCGTCATCAATTTGCGATATCCGCCGCCGCCGGCTGAGTTGTCGCTTTGTAATAGATTCAAGAGCAGGCCGTGGGTGACGTCGAACCGCGATTCGAGAGGCTCGGGCTTCTGCGTGCGCAAGCGCTCGAACGTCGCCCGGTCCCAATGGGCATAGCCCTTCTGCGGCGGCTTGTGCTTGACGACCTTCTTCCCCGCGGCCGCTTTTTTCTCCAGCTTGAGGTTCTCGATCACGTGCTCGGGGGCCTGCGCCACCACGCTGCCCCGGTCGTCGAACCCCTTGCGTCCCGCGCGCCCGCTCACCTGCAGGAAGTCGCGCACGGTGAGGACGCCGGTCTTCTCGCCGTCAAACTTGCACATCTGCGAGAAGAGCACCGTGCGGATGGGGATATTGACACCGACCCCTAGAGTATCGGTGCCGCTGACGACCTTGAGCAGCCCCTGCTGCGCCAGCTTCTCGACCAGCAGCCGATACTTGGGCAAGAGCCCCGCGTGGTGCAGCCCGATGCCGTGGCGCAGGAAGCGCTGCATCTCCTTGCCGAAGGGCGTGTCCATCTTCACGCCGTGCAGCTCTTTGGCGATCGCCTCCTTCTGCTCCTTGGAGGTGAAGTTCGCGCTCATCAGATTCTGCGCCTGCTCGGCCGCCGAGCGCTGCGAGAAGTTGACCAGGTAGACCGGCGCCTTGTTCTTCTCCACCAGCTCTTCAATCGTCTCGTGCAGCGGCGTCTCGCGATACTCGAAGTCGAGCGGCACGGGCCGGTCGCTGCTCTGCACCAGCGCCACCTCGCGGTGGGTCAGCTTCTGCAGGCTCTCGATGATCGGCGTCATCTCGCCGAGGGTCGCCGACATCAAGAGGAACGTGCTCTTGTCGAGCAGCAGGAGCGGGATCTGCCAGGCGATGCCGCGCTCCTTGTCGGCATAGTAGTGGAACTCATCCATGACGATATAGTCGGCCTTGAGTTGCCCCTCGCGCAGCGCCAGGTTCGAGAGGATCTCGGCCGTGCAGCAGAGGATTGGCGCCTCGCGGTTGATCGACGCGTCGCCGGTGATCATGCCGACGTTCTCGGCGCCGAACGCGTCGCAGAGGGCGAAGAACTTCTCGTTGACCAGGGCCTTGATGGGGCAGGTGTAGAACGACACCTTGCCTTCGGCCATGGCCTTGAAATGCAGCGCCGTGGCGACCAACGACTTGCCCGACCCCGTGGGCGTCGCCAGGATGACGTGCTTGCCGGAGACGATCTCGAGGATGGCCTCTTCCTGCGCCGGATAGAGCTCGAGCCCGCGGGACGCGGCCCAGGTGACGAAGCGCGAGAGGATCTCGTCGTCGGCGAGCGCCGGCTCGCCTTTCTTGGGGAGCAGCGCCAACAAAGAAGGAGTGGCCACGCGGCAGTGTTAGCACAGGGAAGAACGACCAAGAGTAGGATGCCCTCATGCCGACCGTATCGCTCGATGCCGCAGGTCTCACCGCTCTCCGCACCGAATCGCTCCGCCGCGTCCCCCTCTGCACCCGCCAGGCCACCTCACACCGGCCGGGCTGGCGCCTTGATCTCGCCTGCACGCAGGGGCAGGGTGCCATCGTCATCGCCGAGGTCTCTCCTTCGGAGACCTGGCTCCGCGGCGAAGGAATCCTCCTCGGCTGGCCGCAAGAGAAGCTGGCAGAGCTCCACGCGGCGCTCACGGCGGGCGAGGCCGAGGGCAACGTCGGCCCCCAGCTCGGGTGATTCTTTCGCACCTCCACCGCACCCACGGATCGCTGGGCGTTCAAGCAGGGCACGGCTCGCCGCGCCTGCAAGGTGCCGTTCATAGGCCGGTCGGCGCGCAGAGGGTCGGGGACGCTCTTGGCTCCCGGCCACCGGGATCCTCGGGCGCAGAGTGCCGGGTGGCGCCGATGCGTCCACGACCCTCTGCGCGCCGAACGGCCGATACTCTAGACGCCCGCTATACCAGGCTCGAGCCGAACGAAGCCTTGCTCGAGCGCCCAGAGATCCATTGCCACAGACCTCAACTCATCGACCTCGGCGATCGGTCGCGCGTCAATCGTCAAGTCGATTGATTTGAGATAGCGCCGGCAGCTCTCGCAGGCCTCGATGCGCGCCTCGGGATAGGTCTCGCTCTTGTATTGCGGCAGCTTGGCGGGGTCCTGCTCGCCGCAGCCGGGGCAGCGAATGCGTGGATAGGGCTTCTCCGAGCCGCAGAGCGCGCAGCAGAGGAAGCGCGCAGCGCCATCGGCGCCCTCGGTCTCCACTGAAGTGCGGCGCACCGCGACCCAAGGCGGGCCGCCGCAGAAGCCGCAGCCCGGCCCGCGCGATTTGTCGGGAGTCAAGGAGAGCTCGCGCAGCGTCTCGGTATAAGGGCGGAGCAGGGCGCGCGAGAGGTAATCCGCCGAGTCGCCGCTCCAGAGCGCAAAGAGCGGCGGAAGCAATGAGTCCTTGCTCTGCCCGCGCGCCCGCGCATCGGCGGCCAGCTCGGGCGGAGCGCTCTTCTCGATGGCGCGGAGCAACTCGAGGAAGGGCTTGTGCAAGCGATCGACGTCGTCGGCGAGCTTGCCCGTCAGGGGCAGCGTGGCCAGCGACTTCGCGCACGCGGCCTGGGCGCGCAAGAGCGACGCCGCGAAGAGCAGCGGCGCCTGGGCGGCGCGCGACGCGGGCGCGAGCAGCTCAGCTCGCTCGGCCCGCGCCTCGAATGCAGAGAACAGCGACTCAGCTGCGCTTGTCACCAGTGACGTCCCGATACCACTTCGGGTGGTGCAGCCTGGCCCAGGCGCGGGTCACTGTGCCGCGCATCATCGACCCGAACGTCCCAGGGAAGGCGGCGGTCCCGAGATAGACGTGGCCAATGATGGAGACGACAAAGAGCAGGAAAGCGATGTCGTGCAGCGGGATGGACGGCTCGCGAACGGCCTGCGGGAAGAAGCTTGGCCACCAAAGGACGAACCCGGTGGCGAAGAGCAGCACCGCGTCGATCACGACCACATAAAAGAATAGCTTCTGCCCGCCGTTGTACTTGCCGGTCTGCTGGTCGGTCTCCGGATAGTTCAGATACTTGATGATGGCGGTGGGGCTGAGCCACTTCTTGTCCACCTCCGCCAGCTTCATCGACGCGAGCCAATGAATCAGCATCCAGAGCATTCCGACGAAGAAGGCCGCGCCCGACCACGGGTGCAGCCAGCGGCAGACGTGCAGCCCGCCGACCAGGAACGCCATCCAGGAAAAGATCGGCGTCCAGATTGGCATGCCCGTGATCAGCGTCAGCATGAACGCCAGCGCCACCGTCCAGTGCATCACGCGCGAGGAGAGCCGGTGGCGGACGATCTCATTGCCGACCGCCACGTCTTCTTGGGTTCGCGCGGCGATCACCGCAGGGTCGCCGGCGGAGACCGCGTGAGGAGCAATCTCGCTCATGGCCGGGTCTCCTTGGTGGTGCCGCTCTGGTCGGCGCCGCCGGGCGGGGGCTCGTGCGGCTCCTTCGGTCCCGAGCGCAGGTAGTGGCCGAACATTCCGGCCACGGCGCCGAAGATGGCGATCAAGCCCAGCGGCTTCAAGATTGATTTGGCGAAGCGGACACCCAAGGGAATGTGCGGGTCCTTGGGCAGGCCGTACCACTCCGGGTGGTCGCCGTGGGCGAGCACGGTGACCACGGTGGTGCCACCGACGCCCTTCGGGTCATAGACCGCCGCGTTGGTGAACCCATTGGCGCGCAATTGCAGGAGGCGCGTGTCCGCCAACTCAAGCATCGCCTCCTTGGTTCCAAAGTGCAGGCAGCCAGTGGGGCACGACTTGACGCACGCGGGCTCCAGGCCCACCTCGACGCGATCGACGCAGAGCGAGCACTTCGACATCTTCGCCGTCTTCTCGTGGAAGCGCGGCACGTCGAAGGGACAGCCCGTCTGGCACATCCCGCAGCCGATGCATTTGTCGGGATTGACGTCGACGATTCCATTTGCGTACTGGACGATGGCGCCGGGCGCGGGGCAGGCCTTCAGGCAGCCCGGGTCCGCGCAGTGCATGCACTGGTCCTTGCGCATCAGCCAGGCCAGTGAGTCGCCGAGGTCGTGCTCGCTGAACTTGATCAAGTTCCAATACTCAGCGTGCAGCGTGGGCATCGTCTGGTAGGTGCCGGTCTGCTCGGTCTTGACGACCTTCAGGTCATTCCATTCCTGGCAGGCCACTTCGCAGGCCTTGCACCCGATGCAGGTGGTGGTATCGATATATTTCGATACCACCGGCAATTTGCGAATCAGCGAGTCTTCGCCGCGGAGCGAGGCCGACGAGCGGCGGATCTGCATGGACGCTGCCATCAGGCCTTCTCCAGCTTGACGAGGAACGTCTTGTACTCAGGGGTCCAGGTGTTCGGATCCATCGCCGAGGGCGTGAGGAAGTTGGCGAGCGGCCCAACGTGCTGTGGATCGCCGGAATAACCCCAGTGCAGCGGGAAGCCGATGTGCCACACCGTCTTTCCATCGACCGTCAATTGCCGCAGCCGCTTGGTCACCATGGCCGTGCCTTCGATCGACCCGCGCGCCGAGGTGATGCGCGCGCGCTGGCCATTGGCGATGCCTTTCTCCTTGGCGAGCTGCTCGGGGATCTCGATGAAGAACCCCGGCTGCAGTTGATTGAGCACGTTCGTGTGGTGGGTCCAATAGTGATAGTGCTCGGTCAATCGATAGGTCGTGCACACTACCGGGAAGTCTTCCTTCTTCCCGTACACGTCCTTGTCGGACTTGAACCGCTTGGCGGCCGGGTTCGACGTCACCTTCGGGTGCAGCGGGTTGTCGATGGCCGCTTCAATCGCCTCGTAGTGCTCGGACATGGGGCCGTCGTTGAGCGAGGGCGCGAAGAGCCGGCCCACCCCTTCGGCGTTCATGATGAAGGCCCCGAATTGGCCGGGCGGCGAGTCGGGCTTGATGTCGGGCACGTCGCCGACCCACTTGGCGCCGTTCCAGACGATACCGGGCCGCGTCGGGTCCCACGCCTTTCCGTTGATATCGGCCGAGGCGCGGTTGTACATGACGCGCCGGTTGGCGGGCCAGGAGAAGCCCCACTTGGGGAACATGCCGAGGCCGGTCGGATCCTCGTTGCTCCGCCGCTTGGCGAGGTTGCCCGCGTCGGTATAGACGCCGAGGTGGAGCCAGTTGCCGCACGAGGTGCTGCCGTCGTCCTGCAGCTGGCCAAAGTTCTCGAGCTGCTGGCCGGCGGTGCGGATGTTCTTGCTCGGGTCCTTCGGGTCCTTGATGTCGGTGACGGCCTTGCCGTTGATCTCCTTGAGCACCTCTTCCAAGTCAGGCGCCGCCGGGTTGGTGTAATCCCAAGCGACGTTCAGCACCTGCTCGGGCAGCGCGCCGCCTTCCTTGCGATAGAGCTCGCGCACGGCGAGGAAGATGCGCGCCAGGATCTCTTGATCGGTCTTCGAGTTCCCCGGCGGATCGATGGCCTTCCATTTCCATTGCAGCCAGCGCGCGGAGTTCGTGAAGGTGCCGTCCTTCTCGGCGAAGCCCGAGCAGGGAAGCTGGAACACCTCGGTCTGGATCTTGGACGCCTCGGGCCCGCCGTACTCTTTCGGGGCCTTCCAGAAAGTCGCGGTCTCGATCTCGTAGTTCTCGCCCACCACCAGCCACTTCAGCTTGGAGAGGGCGTTGATCATCTTCGAGGTGTTGGGGCCGATGCCGACCGGGTTCATGCCAAAGGTGATGAACCCTTCGGGCCCCGGCTCCTGGCCGCCGGCGCGGTTTGGATTCGAGCCGCGGTACATATCGTCAAAGAGATACATCCAGGAATAGTTGCCGTCGGTCTTCGGCAGCCAGCTATAGCCCCAGTCGTTCTCCTTGGTGGCCGCTTTTCCGTAGGCCGCCTTGAGGAGCGAGACCATGAACTTTGGATAGTTGGACCAATAGTTCATCGACGACCACGCCTGCTTGTTCAGCGTGGTGGGCGCGGCCTTGTCGAGGTACTCCGCGAGCGTCGCCTGGTTGCTGACCGGCGTCTTCAGGTAGCCCGGCAGGATCTCGAACGTCCCGGCCATGTCGGTGGCGCCCTGGATGTTCGAGTGCCCGCGCAGCGCGTTCACGCCGCCGCCCGGCCGACCGACGTTGCCGAGCAGGAGCTGCATGGTGGCCGCGGCGCGGATGATCTGGACGCCGATGGAGTGCTGCGTCCAGCCGAGCGCGTACATGATGGTGCCGACGCGCGCCGCGTTGCCCGTCGAGGTGACGATGTCGGCGACCTTGAGGAAGTCCTTCTGCGGAGTGCCGCAGATGCGCTCGACCATCTCGGGCGTGTAGCGATCCAGGTGCTTCTTCAAGAGCTGGAAGACGCAGCGCGGGTGGTTGAGCTCCATATCAACCAGATAGGCGTTGGTCTTTGGATCGGCCTCGTAGGCCCAGGTGCTCTTGTCGTATTCGCCCTTGGCGGCGTCGAACCCGGAGAAGAGGCCGTCCTCGAAGCTGAACTTCTCCGAGATGACATATGGAGCGTTGGTGTGGATCTTGATGTAGTCCTCGTGGAAGCGGCCCGTCGCCAGCGCGTGGCGCATGATGCCGTTCAAGAAGGCGATGTCGGTGCCCGGCCGGATGGGCGCATAGACGTCGGCGACGGCGGCCGTGCGGGTGAAGCGCGGATCGACCACCACCAGCTTGGCGTTGCGCACCTTCTTCGCTTCAATGGCCCACTTGAAACCGCACGGATGGTTCTCGGCGGGGTTTGCGCCCATCGCCAGGACCACGTCCGCGTTCTTGATGTCGACCCAGCCGTTGGTCATCGCCCCGCGGCCGAAAGTGGCGGCCAAACTGGCCACCGTAGGACCGTGTCAAACTCTTGCTTGGGAGTCTCGGTAAGGCACTCCTAGCGCCGTGATGAACTTCCATTGGAGGAAGTTGAACTCATTGGTGTCGGTGCAGCCGCCGATCATGCCGAGGCCGGGCGTGCGGTTGACCGTCTGCCCCTTGGCGTTCTTGGCCACGAAGGTGCGGTCGCGCGTGTCCTTGATGTGGCGCGCGATCTTCTGCACGGCGTCGTCCCAGGTGATGTCTTCCCACTTGTCCGAGCCGGGGCGCCTGATCTTCGGCGTCTGCAGGCGACTCGGGTTGTTGATGTCGTCGCGCAGCGTCGCGCCCTTGGGGCAGAGCGTGCCGCGGTTGATCGGGTGGTCCGGGTCGCCCTCGACGTGCACCACCGCCTTGACGACGTTCTTGGCCCCGTCGCCGATGGTGTGGATGATCACGCCGCACGAGACGGCGCAATAGGGACAGGTCGATCGCGTCTCGGTGGTGCGCGCGATCTTCAGCTCGCGGATCTCCGCGCGGGCCTTCGACAGGTCGAACCCGAGCGCTGCTGCGCCAGAGGCGGCGGAGGCCAACTTCAGGAAGGAGCGACGATGCATCATTCGCCTCCGACTGTTGTCTAGCGAGGGCGACGCTGCCCCTGATGGCCCCTTGCTGTCAAGCGCGCCGCACTTGAGTTCATTATCGAAACACTATTTGCAAACTTGCCACGCGTTATCGCAGCACGTCATGCTCCGCCTTGCCGACCTCGAGCACGTGGCGCGCCACTGCCTTCAGCTCCTCGTCGTTGTTGCGCGCAGCCGCGCGCAGGTTGGTCCGGATGCGACGGTACGCCTCGGAGCAGAAGGCGAAGGTGAGGTTGAGCTCGTGCTCGCACTTCTCGAGCCCGCGCTTGCCGATCAGCGAAGTGGTGCGTGAGATGGTCGCGCACATCGCGTAGAGATCGATGGCGATGTCGGCCATGCGACGCGTCACCAATTGCTGGCCAATCAAGTCTTTGCCATAGCGCCGCAGGATGTTCTCGCAGAGCCCGGCCAGCTCCTGCACGGCGTCCTCCACCCAGCTCACCTGCTGCTTCATCGAAGGATGCGCCTTGGTGATCTGCGCGCGGTCATAGGGCAGGTTCTGGCGCGCTTTGCGCTCGGCATACTCACGGAGCAACCCAAAGCCCTTGATCGGGTCACTCAAGGTGCGGCTCAGCTCCTTGCCCAATCCTTTGAGATACTCACCCGGCTTCTGCACGCCGGTCAGCCCGACATAGATGCGGAGGATCTCGTTGGTGCCTTCGAAGATGCGGTTGATTCGCGCGTCGCGCATCATCCGTTCATAGGGCTGCTCGCGCATATAGCCCATGCCGGCGGCGATCTGCAGCGCTTCATCAGAGGCCGTCCAGAGCGCTTCACTATTGAAGATCTTGGTCGCGGCGCCCTCGAGCGAGTAATCAACCCCGCTCTTGTCAATCGTCGCCGAGACCAGGTAGCAGAGCGACTCGCTCGCATAGAGATTGTAGGCCATGCGGCCGAGCTTCTCCTGCACCAGGACGAACTCGCCGATGGGGCGGCCGAACTGCTTGCGCTCGTTGGCGTGCGCAGCCGCCAGCTTGAGCAGATGCTTCTGCGCTCCGACGGCGCCGGAGCCGAGCCCCGTCCGTCCATGGTTGAGGATGGCCATGGCCACCTTGAAGCCCTTGCCCTCCTCGCCAATCACGTTCTCCACCGGGACCTTGACGTTATCGAAATAGATCGCGGTGGTGGACGAGGCGCGGATCCCCATCTTGTCTTCGTGCGGCGAGTGGGTCACGCCCATGTCGCGCGTCACGGCGAAGGCGGTGATCTTGCCCTTCTTGCCCTCCTCGTCGGGCGAGGTCTTGGCGAAGACGGTGAAGAAGTCGGCGAACTCGCCGTTCGAGATCCAGAGCTTCTGGCCGTTCAACACATAGTGCGTGCCGTCGGCGCTCTTCTCGGCGCGGGTCTTGATGGAGAAGGCGTCGCTGCCGCTGCCCGGCTCGGTCAGGCAGAAAGCGGCGATCATCTCGCCGGTGGCCAGCTTTGGCAGGTACTGCGCTTTCTGCTCGGGCGTGCCCGAGAGCAAGAGGCCCTTGAGCCCGATCGACGAGTGCGCGCCGATGGTCACGGCGATCGAGCCGTCCCAGGCGGCGACCTGCTCCATCACCCGCGCGTAGCCGGTGTTGGTCAGCCCGAGGCCTCCGTACTCTTGCGGAATGATCAGCCCGAAGAGTCCCATCTCGCGCAGCGACTGCAAGAGCTCGGGCGGGATCTTCGCCTCGCGGTCGAGCTTCGCGACGTCGATGCCCGCCATGTACTTGTCCACCGCGTCGCAGAGGACCTGGACGGTCTCGCGGGAGTCGGCGTCCATCTCCGGGTACGGAAAGATCTGGTCTTCGAGGAGCTCGCCGAAGAAGAGGGACTTGCCGAATGAGGCCTGGGGGTCGAAGGGCATGCAGCGAATCTACCGCTTTACGGGAGGAGCGCGTCGAGGATCGCCGAGGGCGTCGTGCGCACGACAAGCCGCGCGCGCGTCTCGGGGCGCAAGAAGCCCTCCTCGACCATCGTGTCGAGCATGCGCAAGAGCGGCTGCCAGTAGCCCTCGACGTCGAGCGCGCCGTAGGGCTTGGCATGCACGCCGAGATAGTTCCACGTCGCCGTCTCGAAGAGCTCGTCGAGGGTGCCGATGCCGCCTGGCAGCGCGATGAAGGCGTCCGAGAGCGCGGTCATCTGCGCTTTGCGCTCGTGGAGCGTGTCCACCACGCGCAGCTCGGTGAGCCCGCGGTGCGCGATCTCGCGCGTCTCGAGCCCGCGCGGGAGCACGCCGATCACCTGCGCGCCGCTGGCCATTGCAGCGTCGGCCACCGCGCCCATCAGGCCGACCGAGGCGCCGCCGTAGACCAGCCCAAGCCCGCGCTCGGCGATGGCGGCCCCCAGCGCCTGCGCCGCGATTCGATAAGCCGGCCGCGCGCCGGGCGCGGAGCCGCAAAAGACGCAGACTCGCTTCACGAGCCCTTCCCGAGCACGCGCGCGAAGACCGCGTCCACGTGGCGCAGGCCGTGCTGCAGATCGAACGCCTGCCCGAGCTGCTCGGGCGTCACCCAGGCGGTGACCTGCGGGTCCTTGGCGAGCAGCGACTTGAAGTCCTCATTCTCGTCCCAGACCTTCATGGCGTTGCGCTGGACGACCACGTACGCCTCCTGGCGCGGAAGGCCGCTCTCGATCAACTTCAACAACACCGGCTGCGAAAAGACCAGGCCCCGCGTGGCTTGCAGGTTTTGCAACATCCGCTCCGGGTAGACGCGCAGGCCGTCGATCATGTTTGCGAATCGGTGGAGCATGAAGTCGAGGGTGACGGTGCCGTCGGGGCCGATCACCCGCTCGACGCTCGAGTGGCTGATGTCGCGCTCGTGCCAGAGTGCCACGTCTTCCAGCGCCGCCAGCGCGTAGCCGCGCAGCACCCGCGCGAGGCCGGTCAGGTTCTCGCTCAAGATCGGGTTTCGCTTGTGCGGCATGGCGGACGAGCCCTTCTGGCCCTGGCCGAACGGCTCCTCGGCCTCGCGCACCTCGGTCCGCTGTAGATGGCGCACCTCGGTCGCGAACTTTTCGATCGAGGCGCCCACCAGCGCCAGCGTGGAAAAATATTCGGCGTGGCGATCGCGCTGGACGATCTGGGTCGAGGCCGGGGCAGGGCGGAGGCCAAGCTCGGCCATGGTGGCCTCTTCGATGGCCGGCGTCAGGTGCGCGAAGGTGCCCACGGCTCCCGAGAGCTTGCCCACCGAGATGACGTCGCGCGCGCGCTCGAGGCGTTCTTTGGCGCGGGTCAGCTCGTCGGCCCAGACGATCAACTTCCAGCCAAACGTCGTCGGCTCGGCGTGGATGCCGTGCGAGCGTCCGACGCAGGGCGTGTGCTTGTGCTCGAGCGCGCGCTTGACCACGGCGGCCCGCGCGCGCTCGACGCCGGCGATGAGCAGCTCGGCCGCGTCGCGGAGCAAGAGGCCGAGGCTGGTGTCGAGCACGTCGCTCGAGGTCATCCCGAAGTGGAGGTGGCGCGCTGCCGGGCCGATGCGCTCTTCGAGGAAGGTCAAGAAGGCGATGACGTCGTGCTTGGTAATGCGCTCGATCTCGTCGATGCGCGCCGCGTCCTCGGCGGAGAAGCTGCCCCCCTTGGCCACGCACTCATCCACCGCGGCCTGCGGCACGAGGCCTGCCTTGGCCATCGCGCGGGCCGCGGCCAACTCGACGCGCAGCCACGCCGCGTAGCGGTGCTCGGCGGTCCAGAGGCGGGCCATCTCGGGTCTGCTGTAGCGGGGAATCATATGTCTTGGCCTTCGGCGAGGGGCGATTGGCTATCGGCTATCGGCTAGAAGAGCGCCAGCTGCCTGGCGCGCCGGGTGGCTCTGGGGGCGGGTGATATTTCCATCACTTCGGACGGTGCCGACTGCGACGCGACCTCGAGCCTGGCGCGCGAGCCGGCTTTTTCCAGCACCGCGGAGGCGGCGCGCAGGGCCAGGTCCGGCGTGTTGTTCTCGTTCGACAAGTGGGCCAGCACCACCTGGCGCAGGTGCTGGTGCAACACCGACGCGAGCAGCGCCGCGCCCTGCGCGTTCGAGAGGTGGCCGATGGGCGAGCGCACGCGCTGCTTGAGCGACCACGGATAGGGCCCTTCCAGCAGCCGCCTCAGATCGTGGTTCATCTCGAGGATGAGCGCGTCGTGCTCGAGCAATTGCTCGCTGAGCGCGGGCGGCGCGTGGCCGACATCGGTGACCACGGCGGCGCGCACGGTGGCGCCGTCGGAGAAGCGCTCTTCCAATGAGTAGAGGACCAGATCGGCGGCGTCGTGCTCGCCGTGCAGGGGAGTCGCGAAGAGCCGCTCGCCCAGCAGAAAGGGCTGCCCCGGCTCGACGATGCGCAAGAGCTCGTCGGGCGGACAGTCGCGCAGCGCCGCAAAGGTGCCGCGCGTGGCGTAGACCGGAATGCCCAGCTTGCGCGCCAGCACCGCGGCCCCGCCCGAGTGGTCGGCGTGCTCGTGGGTGATCAAGATCGCGGTCAGCTCGGAGATCGAGATCCCCGCCGCCTGGCAGCGCCGCGACGTCTCGCGCGCCGAGAGCCCCGCGTCGACCAGCACCCGCGCCGCGCCCGCCTGCGCCCAGAGGCAGTTGCCGCCGCTGCCGCTGGAGAGAACGCAAAGGCGCATCGAGGATCGGAGGTACCAGACTGAATGGGCGAGCAGCAAGCGGACGCTGCGCCGGCCACTGCGGGAACGCATTCCCATCGGCCTCGCTGCGTGCTAGAAGGCCGGCCCCACCGTCTCAGAGGTCAGGTATGGCGCGCACCAAGAAGAGCATCAGCTCGCGGTCGAAGGAAAAGAAGAAGGCCCTCAAGCGCAAGCGGGTGCGGCGCAAGAAGAGCTTGCGCAAGGGCACGCGCAACAAGTAGCGCCGGGCCGCACCGGTCGATGGAGGACAAAGGCCAGCAGCCTGACGGGCGCTGGCCTTGACGTCTGGCCCTCCCGTCTCCACCCGTACCGCAGCAGGGAGGCGGCCATGGACACGTGCGGGCGTTGCGGAACCGAGGAGCTGCAGCACTTGTCGGTGGACGACTCGCTGGAAGTCGCCGGGCACCTGTTCGTCTCGCAGCTGCCGGCGCAGCGGTGTCAGCGCTGCGGCGACATCCGCATCGAGGCCCGGCACCTGCGGCAGCTCGAGAGCGCGGCGGTGCTGCTGCTCGCGCGGTCCGGCGAGCGCACCGGCAGCGCCATCCGAGCGCAGCGCAAGGGGCTGCGCCTGTCCACCACGCGCCTCGCCGAGCTGCTCGACGTCTCCGCGCCGGCGGTCTGCGCCTGGGAAGAGGGGAGCTCGCCCGTGCCGGCCGCGTCGGCGGCGCTGCTCCGCTCGGTCGTGGTCAGCCAGCTCGCGGGCGGCGCCGAGCCGCTCGACGGCCTCGCGCTCCTCCGGCAGCCGCGCCGGCTCGCGCAGAAGATCCGCGTCCACTTGCAGGAGTCGATGACCCTCTTCGCGCTCGGCGTCGAGGGGCCCGCGCTGGCGTAGAGTTACCGGGGCTGCGAGCAGCAGCGGAACCCGACCTTGACGTCGTGCAGGCCGGGCTTGGCCTTGCGGCGGCTCGCGCACCGATCGTCGAACCCGGGCCGGCTGGCGCTGCCACCCTTGACCGCCTTGTCCGAGCCGCCCTCGTACGAGCTCGAGGTCCACTCGGCCACGTTGCCCGAGAGGTCGGAGACGCCGTAGCCGCTCTTGCAGCGGTCGAACGCGCCCGACAGCCCGACCTGCCGCGGGCTGTCACCCTTGTCCTGGGTGTTGCACGCGTCGGGGTCGAACGCGGCGCCGTAGGGGAAGCGCAAGTCGCCCGGGCCCTTGCACGCCTTTTCCCACTCTTCCTCGGCGCAGAGGCGCTTGCCCTGCGACCGGCAGGCGGCCGCGGCGTCCTCGAACCCGATCCCCACGCGGGGGAGCTTGCCGGGCGCGTTCGGGTACTCGAAGCGGTCGACGCAGAACGCCGGCACTTCGACCGCGGTCAGGTTGCGATCGCCGAAGTTGCGCAGGTCGTCCTTGGGGTCCGAGCCGATGAGCGTGCGGCCGCCCGGGATCATCTCCATGCCCGCGGGGCAGCTTCCCGAGGTGCGCGCCACCGCGGCGACGGCCGGCGCCTTCGCCAGCGTGGCCACCGCCGGAACCGCGAGCGCGGCTGCGGGCGGAGCGGCGACAGGGGCGGGGCCCGCCATCACCACTTTGCGCTCGGGCCGCTGCCTCGAGGCGAGCAGCTCGCCCTCGTCGAGGCCGGGGATGCCGCCCGTGGTCTTGACGGGGGTCGCGGCGGGCGCCGGCGCCGCGACAGGAAGCGCGGAGGTGGCGACCTGGCTGTCCATTGCCGAGCGGTGCAGGGCTGCCTTGGCGATGGCCTCGCCCTCCGCCCTCTTGCTCGCGGCGGCGCCTCGATCTTCGTCGTCGCTCGCCTGCTTCTCGGTCGCCTGCTCGGACTTGTGCGAGGCGGTCCGGGCCTCGCGGCGGGCGGTCATCCTCGCGACCAGGGCGCGGTGGCGCTCGTCGGCGGCGGCGCGACGGCGCGAGCGCTCGGCCTCGGCCTTGCGCGACGGACGCTGCGCCTCGAGCGCTGCCTTGGGAGGCTTCGGCGCCGGAGCAGGCGCGACCGCCTTGACGGGGGCCTCGGTCTTGGCGGGCGCTGCCGGCACGACCGGAGCAGGCTGGACGGGCGCGGCGGCTGCTTTGGCCTTGTCGGCGGCAGGGAGGCTCGGAGACGCAGGCGCGGCGGCTGCCTCGGATTTGCCCTCGTCCTTGACGGGCTCGCCCTGGCCTCCGCGGAAGAGCGCCACCGCGGCGACGACGAGGATCAGCACGACGAGGCCCGCGACGGCCTTCATCGGCAGCGATAGCTTGCTCTTCTTCTCGACCAGGTTGCCGAAGCTAGGCGCGGCCTTGGGCGCGGCGCTGCGCAGCGGGGCGGCGGCTCTCGCGGGCGCCGCCGGCGCAGGGACGACCACCGGCGCGACGGGAATGTGCACGACCGGCGCCGTGACGATGGGGGCGACAGGCGCGGTGTTTGGAGCGCCCGTCACCAGCGCCCAGGCCGCGTCGCGCGGTGCTTCCGCGGGCGGCGGGGCGGAGAGCGGAGAACCCGCCACGCGCCGGCCGCGGCCGTGGTGCTTCTTCTCCTCGCGCCGCCCGCGCCCGCGCCGCTTGGCCGGAAGTGCGTTGAGCTGCGTGGGCTCGTCGCCCGGCGAGACGTCAGCGACCTCCGCGTCAGCGGCCTGGTCTTCGTCGGCTGCGACTTCTGCTTGAGCGGAGGCCGCCGGTGCGGGCGCGGCGACGGCCGCGAGGCTCGGGTGGCCCGCAGGCGCGGTGGGGGCCGCCTTGACGTTGGTCTCGGCGGTGAGGATGTCGGCAGGCGCGCCGAGGCGAGCGGCCACCGCGGCCGCGTCCGCGCTCTTGCCGAGAGCGGCAACGGGCGCCGCGTCGGCCGCGCTCAGATGCGTCTGCAGCGTGCCGGGGATCTGCGTCGCGCCCGCGCTCGCCGCCGCGTGGGCAGAGGGCTTGCGCGCGTCGGCGCGGATCTGCTCGTCCTGCGCCGCCAGCGCCCGCGCGATGCGCACGCGCGGGTCGGTGTGCATCTCCTCGATCACGACCTCATCGGCGTCGCTCGGCGGCGCTGACTGCGGCAGCAGCGGAGGCGCCGAGACCGCGGCGACGCTGCCCGACGCGCCCCCGGTGCCCAGCTGGGAGACGCCCATCGAGGGCGCCATCGCGTGCGGCATGGGCGGCGGGTGCGCGCCGGAGGCCGCGAGCGGCAGCCGGGCGTTCGGCTTGGTGGTCGCGCCGGGCGCAGGAGCGAGGTCGCCCTTCTCCAACAGATCGGAGAGCTCGTCGGCAAGCTCGGCGGCGCTGCCGTAGCGCTCGTGCGCCTTGGCGGAGACCGCGCGCCGGAAGATGTCCTGCACGCCCCGCGGCAGCGCCGGGTTCTTCACGGTGAGATCGAGCGCGGGCTCGTACTGCACGCCCGAGAGCATCTCGGCCAGCATCACGCCCAGGCCATAGACGTCGGCGCGCGCGTCGAGCCGGTCGCCGAGCAGGAACTCCGGCGCCAGGTAGCGGTGCACGCCGCCGGCCTTCTGCGCCGCCATGAACGGAGCGCGCGGCAGGCTGGTGGCGAGGCCGAAGTCGGTCAGCTTGAGCAGATCAGGCAGGACGATGACGTTGTCGGGCTTCAAGTCTCCATGAGCGAAGACCGGCCCTGCCGCCTCGAGGGCCGAGGCGATCTGCGCGACGATCGGCTCGACCTCGCGCAGCGAGAAGCCCTGCCCCTTCTGGCGGCGCAGATCCATGATGCGCCGGAGCGTCAAGCCTTCGAGGAACTGCAGCGCCAGGAACGGACGCTCCTGGTCGTCGCCCGCGTCGTACACGCGGACCAGGTTCGGGTGCACCAGCGCCTTGGCCTTCTGCATCTCGGCGAAGAACGCCTTGCGCTCCTCGGCCATCTGCAGGAAGCGCGGCGAGATCACCTTGAGGCAGACGTCAACATCGGCCTCGGTGTCGAGCACGCGGTAGACCCAGCCCACGGGCCCGGCGCCGACGTGCTCCTTGACCTGGTAGCGGGAGGCGATGGCGTCGCCGGGCTTGTACGGCGTGCCCTCGATGGCGACGCGGTGCCTCCGGCTCCCCGTGCCGAAGCCCGCGATCGGGCCGGGCTTGAGGCCAAGCGCGAACGCCTGCCCGCAGCTCCCGCACTTCTCGGAACCATCTTTGACGTGCCCACCGCAGCGATAGCACAGCACGGGTCACCCGCTCTGCTGAGTCGACCTCTTGGCGAGGCCTGCCTGACCGAGGGCGCGTGTAGCACGCTGGTTTCCGCCTGGGTCTCCGATCGCTGACGGATGCCGGCGCGCGCCCTCTGTGGGCGCCTCTCGCCTCGGTCATTCGCCCGACATCGGCCGGGCCGCGACGAGCTCCATCGCCGGCGCCTTCACTTGCCGGTGTGCCCGAATCCACCGCCGCCGCGGACCGTCTCGGGCAGCGCCTCGCTCTCGCGCAGCACGGCGCGCTCTACCTTGGCGACGACCAGCTGCGCGATGCGGTCGCCGCGGCTGACGGTGGCCGCGCGCTGGCCGTGATTGACCAGGATGACGCCCACCTCGCCGCGATAGTCGGCGTCGATGGTCCCGGGCGAGTTGAGGCAGGTGACGCCCTCGCGCAGCGCCAGCCCCGACCGCGGCCGCACCTGCGCCTCGTAGCCCTCGGGCAGCGCGAGCGCGATCCCCGTCGGCACCAGCGCCCTCTCGCCCGGCGCCAGCGAGAGGGGCGCGGCGAGGTCGGCGCGCAGGTCGAGCCCCGCGGCCAGGTCGGTCGCGTAGGCAGGCAGCGGCAGCGGCTCGCCCCGCGGCGGCAGGCGGAGGACGGCGATCTCGATGGTCATCGGCCGCGCGTACCACGGCGCCGCCGCTGGCGCACCTCGCCTCGGCGCCCTGGTGGCAAAGGCCGCCAGATCGTGCGAAGGGGGGACATGGCCTCTCCCCAGCCCCAGGGTTTCAGCTCGCCCGACGGCGCCGACGTCATCGTGGTGGGCGCGGGGGTCGTCGGCTCGGCCATCGCGCTGCGGCTCGCGCAGGCCGGCGCCGACGTGCTGGTCCTCGAGCGCGGCGAGCCCGGGCAGGAGGCCTCGTGGGCTGCGGGCGGCATCCTCGGCGCGCAGATGGAGGCGCACGGCACCGGCGCGATGCTCGAGCTCTCTCTGGCCTCGCGTCAGCTGCACGCGGGGCTCGCCGAGGAGCTGCGCTCGCTCACCGGGATCGACGTCCGCTACCGGCCCTGCGGCGTCCTTGAGGTGGCCCTCGACGAAGAGGAAGAGAAGACGCTGCTCGGGGCCCAGGCCTGGCAGCACGCGGCCGGCCTGCGCGCCTCGCTGGTGCTCGCGCAGCAGCTGGCGCAGCGCAAGGGGCTCGCGCCCGGCCGGCTCGGCCTCTGGTTGCCCGACGACGCGCAGGTGGACAACCAGCTCCTCGCGTCGGCGCTGCACGCGGCCGCGGTGCGCGCGGGGGCACGGTTTCGCCAAGGTTCGGCGGTGCGCCGCCTGCTGGCGGGCAACGGCCTCGAGCCGCGCTGCACCGGGGTCGAGCTCTTCGACGGCGCCGCCTACGCGCAGACGACAGTCCTCGCCGCCGGCGCCTGGAGCTCGGCCATCGAAGGCGTGCCCATCCCCTCGGGCGCGGTGGTCCCGGTGCGCGGCCAGATGGTGGCGCTGTTGCCGCGCGGCCCGCTCTTTCCCGAGGTGATCGGCGGCGGCGGCGTCTACCTGATCCCGCGCGTCGATGGCCGCCTGCTGGTCGGCGCCACGGTGGAGCGGGTGGGGTTCCACAAGCAGGTCACGGCCTCCGGCCTCTCCTGGCTGCTCGAGCGCGCCCAGGCGCTCTGGCCCGGCCTCGCCGACGCCAAGGTGCTCGAGCACTGGAGCGGACTGCGCCCGGGCTCCGCCGACGGACTGCCGCTGCTCGGCCAGAGCGCGCTCGACGGGCTGCTCTTCGCGACGGGCCATTATCGAAATGGCGTCCTGCTGGCGCCCATCACCGCGCAACTGATCGCCGATCTGGCGCAGGGGAAGAAGCCAGCGATCGACCTCGGCCCTTTCCGCGTCGATCGGTTCGGGATTTGAGTTCGGGGCCGATTGATGCTATCATTTTCAGGCAGTCCCTCCGACGTATGGACGCTACTATGAAAAATGGCAAAAATGTCGCTCTCGCATTGATTGCCCTTCTCTGCGCAGGGTTGACCGCGCTGGTCAGCGCCCGCCGCGCCGACGCCGCAGCAGCGAACGGGCTTGAGCAGCGCGTGCAGAAGCTCGAGGCCCGCCTCGGCGCCTTGGAGCAAGACAACGGGCGGCTGCGCGAGGTGTTGCGCCTCTCGGGAAACAAGACGCTGACCATCCAGGCCAACCAGCTGGTCCTCCGCGCCGGCACGGTGGAAGTGCGCGCGGACAAGCAGATGACCATGGACGTCAAGGGTCCGGCCGTCTTCCGCGGCGCTCCCATCTCCCTCAATTAAGCAAATGGCGCGCTCAATCTTCTCACTGTTGCTGCTCTTCTCCGCGGTGGCATTCGCGCCGCCGGGATTCGCTGGGCCGCCGCCTTGGCCGCCGCCCAGGGTCGATCCGCCGCCGCCGCCGCCCAAGATCGTCCCGCCGCCGCCACCGCCCAAGATCAAGCTCACGCCGCCTCCCGACCCAAGCTCGCGACGCCCGTCGAATCGGTGGCCCGCGGGCCGGCGGCCGGCCGCTCGCGCCTCCGACATGCACATCTGTCCCATGGTGACGGGCACGGTCCCGCACGTCGGCGGCCCGCTCTTGCCCAATCCGCGGCCCACCGTGCTCATCGGCGCCCTCCCGGCCGCGCGCCTCGGGGACATGGCAGTCTGCGCCGGTCCGCCGGACGTGGTGGTCACCGGCTCGCGCACCGTCTTCATCCAGGGCAAGCAGGCGGCCCGGGCGGGCGATCAGACCGCGCACGGAGGCTCCATCTCAGTCGGCTTCCCGTCGGTCCTGATCGGTCCTTGAAGGCGCGCGCCTACTCCGGCAGCTTGATGCCGAAGTCGACGATCTTCTTCTGCACCGTCGGGTAGCTGACGTCGAGGAGCCGGGCCACCTGGGTGCGGTTGCCTCCCGCGTGCGCCAACAATCGTTCGATATATGCTTTTTCCAATTCATCGAGCGTGGGCGGCTTGCCGCTCTCGGGCAGGCGCACGGCGAAGAAAGGCTGGCCTTCGCCGGGGCGCACCGGGTCGCCGAGGAGCAGCGAGGCGGGGCCGATCTGCGGCGCGTTCTCGAGGATGACCGCGCGCTCGAGCGCGTTGCGCAATTCGCGGACGTTGCCCGGATAGCGGTACGCGAGCAGCACCTTCTCGGCCGCCGGCGAGAGCGAGAGCACCGGCTTCAGGAGTCGCTGCGAGATGCGCTCGAGCAGGAACCGCGCGAGGGGCAGGATGTCCTCGCGCCGCTCGCGCAGGGGCGGCAGGGTGAGGTGGAAGACGTCGAGCCGGTGGAACAGATCGAGCCGGAAGCGGCCCTTCTCTACCTCTTCGGCGAGGTCGCGATTGGTGGCCGCGATCACCCGGACGTCGGAGTGCAGGTCGCGCGTGCCGCCGACGCGCCTGAAGGTCAGCGTCTCGAGCGCCCGGAGCAGCTTGGTTTGCAAAGCCTGGGGCAGCTCGCCGACCTCGTCGAGAAAGAGCGTCCCGCCGCCCGCCAATTCGAGCAGGCCGCGCTTGGAGTTCTTGGCGTCGGTAAAGGCGCCCCGCTCGTGGCCGAAGAGCTCGCTCTCGAGCAGCCCCTCGGCGATGGCGGCGCAGTTGAGCTCGACGAAGGCCTCGTCGCGGCGGCCCGGGGTGCTCTCGTGGATGTGGCGCGCGAGCACTTCCTTCCCGGTGCCGCTCTCGCCCTGCAAGAGCACCGAGGTGCTGGGGCTCTGCGCCACTTTCTCGGCGCGCTCCAGCACTTCGCGCATGGCGCCGCTCAGCGTCGAGAGCGACGAGTGCAAGGGCGGCGGCTTGAGCGCGCGGACCCGGTGTCGGAGGCGCCGCGTCTCCAGCGCTTTGCGAATCTTGATCACCAGATCCGGGAGCTGGATGGGCTTGGTCAGGTAGTCCTCGGCGCCCTGCCGCAGCGCCAGCACAGCGTTCTCGACGTCGGCGTAGGCCGTGGCGACGAGGAAGAGGGTGTCGAGGCCGCGCTCCTGCGCCTCTTTCGATAATGTCGATAACAGCTCCACGCCGTCGAGATCGGGCAGGTTGCGGTCGAGCACGCAGACGTCGGGCGGGTCCTCGCGAAACGCGCGCGCCCCCGCGGCGCCGCTGTCCACGGTGCGCACGCGGTAGCCCTCGCGCGAGAGCGCCTCGCCCGCGATCACGCGGAACGACTTCTCGTCGTCCACCAGCAAGACCGATTCGCCGCTCACGCCGCCGCCTCGGCCGAGGAGGGCGGACCCTCGAGCGGGAGCAGCACCGAGAAGCGCGCGCCGCCCAGGGCCTGCGCCTTTCCCAGCTCGATGCGTCCGCCGTGCGCGCCGACGAAGCGCTGCGCGGTGGCCAGCCCCAGGCCCGTGCCGTTGCGCTTGGTGGTGAAGAACGGCTCGAAGAGGTGGGCGCGGGCCTCGTCGGCGACGCCGGGGCCGCTGTCCTCGATCGCGACCGTCGCCAGGGGCGCGCTGCCGGCCGCCGGAGCGAAGGTCTGCACCCGCACCTCGCGCCGCGCGTCGACCTTGCCGTCGCTGCGCCAGGCCACGGCCTCGATGGCGTTCTGGAGGAGGTTGACGAGCACGCTCTGGATGCGCTCCTCGTCACAGTCGACCAGGAGCGGCGCGGAGGCCCCGCACAGCTGCAGCTCGAGCCGCACGTCGGCGTCCTTTGCCTGCTCCCTGCAGAGGTCGGCCGCGGCGCGGAGCAGCGCGTGCAGATCGACGCGGCGGCGGGCGATGCGCGGGGTCCGCGCGAACACCAGCAGCTCGTCGGTCAGCGTGCGCAGCCGCGTCACCTCGGTGCGCACCTGCGCGTGCACGCGGGCCAGCCCCTCGACAGAGCGCGCGTGCCCCGCGATCAGATCGACGCCCATGCCGATGGCCCCGAGCGAGTTCTTCAGCTCGTGCGAGATCACGGCCGCGGCCTGGCCCATGGCGGCGAGGCGCTCCTGGGCCAGCAGCGAGCGCTGCGCCTCCTCGAGCTCGGCGGTGCGGGCGTGGACCCTCTCCTCGAGCGAGGCGGCCAGCTCGCGGATGCGGAGCAGGTCGGCGGAGTGGCGGTCGTCGCCCTCGGCCAGCTTCTCGCGCAGCTCGCGGAAGGCGCGCGCCAGCTCGCCCAGCTCATCGGTGCGCGCGGCCAGCCCGGCGACCGGCGCGGCCGGCGCTGGTGCGCCCGGGCTGCCGCGCTGCTCGCCGAGGTGGCGCACCGCCGAGACCAGCGCGTTGAGCGGCCCCGTCAGGAAGCGCGAGGCAAAGAAGCCGAGCAGGATCGCAAATGCCGCGCCTATCGAAAGTGAGAGCGTCAATAATTTCAATAACCGTCGCTGGCTGTGGTCGAGCTGCGAGTAGCGCCAGCGGTAGACCAGCCCGAAGTCGGCCCGCGCGACCGGCGCGTGGGCATAGAGGTAGCGGACGCCTTGGCTCTCTTCGACAAAGGCCGAGGCCGCCCCGCGCGAGGCGCGCACGGCCCGCTCCCAGCCGCCTGCGAGCGCGGTCGGCCAGAGCACGCCGCCCGAGCGATCGACCAGCGCCGCCTCGGTGCCCGACGGCAGCGCCCCGGTGAGCGCCGGGGAGATCACGCGATCGTTGCGCAGATCGATGATGCCGCGCAGGACGCCCGCCGCGTTGCCGGGCTTGCCGCCGATGGGCACCACCACGTCGAGCCGCGTAGCGCCATCCCCGGTGCGCTCGCCCAGCACCAGGGGACCTGTGGCCCTCTTGCCCGCGCGAAACCAGGCCGCCTCGGGAAAGGCGCGCCCCTCGCAGTCGGGCGACGCCGGCTCGGACCACAGGCAGCGGCCCTGCGCGTCCTCGATCTGCAGGCCGATGTTGAAGAGCGTCGAGTTGCGGTGGGCGTGCGCGAGCAGGGCCGCCTCTGGCTTCAGGTCGTTGTCGGTGAGGTCCACCTCGGCCATCTGCGAAAGCCGGACCAGCTCGCGCGTCGCCAGCTCCAGGTTGTAGCCGAGGGCGAAGGCGCGGTTCTGCACCAGCAGCAGCTGCTTCTGTAAGAGCTCGGCGGCGGCGCTGGCGCGCGACTCGGCGACGAGCAACAGACCTGTGGCGGATGCGGCCCCGAGCGCCGTCAGGCAAGAGAGCAGCGCGATGCGGGGACGCAGGTTCATCGGGGCCGAGCTTACCGCCCGCCGGGGATTCGTGGCCGAACTACAAGAAACCTGCAGTCGCAGCTCCAAGAACCTTGCAGCCTCGGGGCTCCGCTCGGAGCGCGCGCAGGGGCCCTGCCCGGTACGGGCCTTGCTCGTGCTGGACCGTCCATGATCTGCCTTGCGATCACACTTGCCGTCCTCGCCGCCCAGCCTGCCGCGCCGGAGCTTCCCGCGAAGCTGACGCTCGGCGAGGCCCTGCGCCTCTTTCGCGAGCGGGGGCTCGATCTGCTGCTCGCGGACGCGCAGGTGCAGAGCGCCCAGGCGGACCAGGCCTCGGCGGCAGCGGTCCCCAATCCCAACGCCTCGGCGGGCGTCGGCCGCTCGTTCAACTACGACCCGAGCTGCCAGGGCTGCTCGGCGCTGCAGCTCTCGGTCGGGCTCTCGGACAACGCGGCGCTCTCCGATTCCATCTCGGGCAAGCGGGGCTTGCGCAAGGACGTCGCGGCCCACGCGCTCGCCGCCGCGAAGCTCGGCCGCGCCGATGCCCAGCGCACGCTCGAGCTCTTGCTCAAGCAGGTCTATCTGCAGTCGGTGCTCGCCCGCGCCCAGCTCCGCTTCGCCGAGGAGACCGAGCAGACCTTCGCGCGCACCCAGGGGTTGCAGCGGGAGAAGCTGCGCCTCGGGGCCATCTCCGACGCCGATCTGGCCCGCGTCGACGTCGCTGCCCTCGAGGCGCTGCAGGCGCGCGACCAGGCCGCGCAGGCGCTCCGGGCCGCGCGGGCGCAGCTCGGGCTGCTGCTCGGCGTGCGCGGGCTCTTGCCGGACTTCGACGTCGACGAGGCGGCCCTCTCCGAGGTGCCAGAGAAGCAGCTGGAGAGCCGGTCGCGCGCCGAGCTCCTGCAGGCAGCGGAGAAGAACCGGCCCGACCTGCTCGCGTTCGACGAGCAGATCAAGCGCGCCGAGAGCTCCATTGCGCTGGCGCGGCGGCAGCGCTGGCCGGACCCGTCGGTCTCCTTGACCTACTCGCAGGAAGGCAGCGGGCAGAGCGCGATCACGCCGCCCACCTTGACCCTGGGGCTGTCGATGGGATTACCGATTTTTTATCAACAGCAGGGCGAGATCGGTAAAGCCATCTCCGACCTGCGCACCCAGACGCTCCAGCGGCAGAAGCTGCAGGCCCAGCTCGCCAGCGACCTCGAGGTGGCGTCGGGGCAGCTGCAGACCGCGTCCAGCCTGCTCGCCCGGATGCGCTCGGGTCTGCTCGCGCGGGCCAAGAAGGCGCGCGACCTGGTCGAGGTGCAGTACGAGAAGGGGGCGGCGACGCTGCTCGAGCTGCTCGACGCCGAGCGCACGTACATCGCCATCCACGGCGAGTACCTGCAGGACCTGACCGGTTATTGGACCGCCGTGGCGCAGCTCGAGGCCGTCACCGCCCTGGAGCTGCGCCAATGAGCGAGAAGACGGTGTGGTTCCTCTGCGGCCCTCTGCGTTCCCTGTGCCTCTGCGCCGGCTCTCTTGCGCTCTGCCTCGCGCTCGGCGGCTGCAAGAGCGAGATCGCCGCGCCCGAGGGCGCCCCCGACGGTGAGCTCTGGCTGCCGAAAGACGCCATCGACAAGGGGCGCGCGCGCGTGGCCTCCGCGGCCGACCACCAGTTCGCGCAAGCGGTGATCGCCTCGGGCCGCATCGCCTTCGACGACGCGCGGGTGGCGCACGTCTTCTCGCCGGTCAACGGCCGCATCGCCCGCGTGCTGGCGCGCCTGGGCCAGAGCGTGACCAAGGGCCAGCCGCTGCTCGCGCTCGTCTCTCCCGACATGGGCAGCGCCGCCGCCGATCTGGTGAAGGCGCGCGCTGATCTGGCGGCCGCCAGGCGCGAGCTCACGCGGCAGAAGCAGCTCGCCGAGGTGCGCGCCGGCTCGCAGCGCGACCTCGAGGCGGCCGAGAGCGCCTTCGAGAAGTCGCGCGCCGAGGAGGGGCGGACCGCGCAGCGCGCCCGGCTCCTGCGCGCCGGCAGCTACGACGCGGTCACGCAGGAGTACGTCCTGCGCAGCCCCATCGACGGCCAGGTGGTGGCGCGCTCGGTCAGCCCCGGCGGCGAGGTGCAGGGCCAATATTCGGGCGGCAGCGCGGTCGAGCTCTTCACCATCGGCAACGTCGACAAGGTGTGGGCCATCGCCGACGTGGCCGAGGCCGACCTGCCCGACGTCGCCCAAGGCGCCGAGGTGAGCGTCTCGGTCATCGCCTGGCCGGGCCAGAGCTGGAAGGGGCGCGTCGAATGGATCTCGTCTGCGCTCGACCCCGCGCTGCGAACGGCGAGGGTCCGCTGCGCGCTGCAGAATGACCACGGGCGGCTCAAGCCCGAGATGTACGCGACGCTCTCGGTGGCGCGGCCCGCGCGCACGCTGCTCGGGGTGCCGGCCAAGGCGGTCGTGCAGGTCAACGACCTCGCCTTCGTCCAGCTCGCCACCGGCCGCGTCACGGCCGACGGGCGGCCCATCTTTCGCCGCCAGCGCGTGCGCGTGGCCGACGATCGCTCGGGCAGCCGGCGCGACAAGGCCCAGAAGCAGGTGCTCGAGATGCGGGTCGCGCCGGCCGAGGGCGAGGCGCTCTTGCCCATCACCGAAGGCCTGAAGGCCAACGACCAGGTGCTGGTGCAGGTCGAGGGCGCGCGCGAGCCGGGCAACGAGGAGGCCGCGCTCTCCGCTGCCCAGCTCGACGCAGCGGGGATCCGCGTCGAGGCCGCCGAGAAGCGCGCGCTGCCCGATTCGGTGTTGGCGGGCGGCCGCTTGACCTTCGACGATCTGGCGGTGGCGCACGTGCTCTCGCCCGTGACGGGCCGGGTGCTGCGCGTGCTCGCGTCCGCCGGCCAGCACGTCTCGCGCGGCGCGCCGCTGGCGGTGGTCGCTTCCCCCGATCTCGCCGCCGCCGAGGCGGACCTCGCCAAGGCGCGCGCAGAGCTCTCCGCCGCCGTGCGCGACCAAGGGCGCCAGCGCGAGCTCGTCGAGGCCGGCGCCGGCGCGCGCCGCGATCTCGAGATCGCCGAGGATCGCCACCGCAGCGCCTTGGCGGAGGAGCGGCGGGCAGCCCTCAGGGCCCGCTCGCTCCAGCAGGGCGGCGGCGGCGCGCGCGGCGAGTACGTCGTCCGCAGCCCGCTGGAGGGCGAGGTGATCGCGCGCTCGGTCAGCCCCGGCATGGAGGTGCAGGGCCAGTACGCGGGCGGCGCCGCTGCCGTCGAGCTCTTCACCGTCGGCAGCCTGCGCGAGCTCTGGGTGGTGGCCGACGTCTTCGAGATGGACCTTCCGCGCGTGGTGCTGGGCGAGCGGATCGAGATCGAGGCGCAGGGCCAGCGCTACCGTGGCCGCATCGACTGGATCAGCGACGCGCTCGACCCCGCGACGCGCACCGCCAAGGTGCGCTGCGTGATCGACAACGAGCGCGCCAGGCTCCGCCCCGAGATGTACCAGCCGGTGCGCATCTCGGTCGCCGCCAGCCCGGTCCTCGCGGTCCCGCGCGATTCGGTCCTGCGCCTGGGCGACGAGACCGTGCTCTTCGTCGAGGGCGCAGCCAAGGACAAGGAGGGTCGCTCGCTTTTCAAGCGGCGCCGCGTGCTGGCGCGCGAAGGCGACCCGACCGGGATGGTGCCCATCTTCGCCGGCTTGACCGCGGGCGAGCGCGTGGTCACCCGCGGCGCCATCTTCCTGGCGGGCGCGCTGTGATCCAGGCAGTCGTCGCCTTCGCGCTGCGCAATCGCCTGCTGGTCGGCATCTTGGGCGCTGGCCTCGTGCTCGCGGGCCTGCTCGCCTTCAAGCGGCTCCCGATCGAGGCCTATCCAAACCCCGTGCCGCCGCTGGTCGAGGTCATCGTCCAGCCGCAGGGCTGGAGCGCGGAGGAGGTCGAGCGCTACGTCACCATCCCGATCGAGATCGGCCTCTCGGGAATGCAGGGCCTGGATCACATCCGCTCGCAGTCGCTCTTCGGCCTCGCCGATATCAAGTGCTATTTCAAATGGGGCATTGAGTACAAGGACGCGCGGCAGGAGGTCATCAATCGCCTGCAGTTCATCCAATTGCCCAATGGCCTCTCGGCGCAGCTCTCGCCCTGGAACGCGATCGGCGAGGTCTTTCGCTATGAGGTGCGCGCGCAGAAGGGCTCGACCCATGCGCTGCGCGACTTGAAGGCCGCGCAGGACTGGATCCTCGAGCGGCAGTTCAAGCAGGTGCCCGGAGTCATCGACGTCACCGGCTTTGGCGGCGAGACCAAGGAATATCACGTCGAGGTCGATCCCTTTCGGCTCCGCGCCCGCGGCGTCTCGCTCGCGCAATTGAATCAAGCGCTCTCCAATGCCAATCAAAACGTGGGCGGCCAGCGGCTCACGCTCGGCGAGCAGGCCTATACCGTCCGCGGCATCGGTCTATTGCAGAACGAGCGGGACATCGGCGACGTGGTGATCACCGCCGCCAAGGGCGTGCCGGTGCGCGTCTCCGACGTGGCAAAGATCTCCATCGGGGCCGCGCCCCGCCTGGGAAAGGTGGGCCGCGACCAGACCGAGGACGTGGTCCAAGGGACCGTGCTGATGCGCTATGGCGGCGAGACCGCGCGAACTCTAGAAGGGATTCACGAGCGGGTAGAGTTGATCAAGAAGAACAAGCTATTGCCGCCCGGGATGGAGTTGATTCCCTACTATGACCGCGGCTGGCTGGTCGCGGTCACCACCCGCACCGTGATGGAGAACCTCCTGATCGGGATGGGCCTCGTCACGCTCGTGCTGCTGGGCTTTCTCGGCAACATCCGCGCCGCCCTCTGCACCGCGGTGACCATTCCCCTGGCGCTCCTCTGCGCCTTTTGCGGAATGGTGGCCACCGGCTCGTCGGCCAACTTGATCTCGCTCGGCGCGGTCGATTTCGGCATCGTCGTCAACTCAGCCGTGATCATGGTCGAGAACATCTTTCGCCACCTGGGCTCGCACGGCCGCGGCACCATGAGCGAGCGCATGCACGACGCCGCCGCCGAGGTGGGCCGGCCGATGGCCTTCTCGACCATCATCATCGGCGTCGCCTTCCTGCCGCTGCTCACCATGACCGGCGTCTCCGGAGTCATCCTCTCGCCGATGGCCATCACCTATGCCTTCGCCATCGGCGGCGCGGTGCTCATCTCGCTGACCATCACTCCGGTGCTCGTCTCGCTCTTCATTCCCGCCGCGATGGAGGAGAAGCAGACGCTGGTCGTGCGCGCCTTCGAAGGCATCTACAACCCGCTCTTCCGCGCCTCGCGCAAGCATCCGCGCATCGCCTTTGCGTTGGCCTTGATTCCAATCCTCCTGCCGATCGCGCTCTTCCCCCTGCTGGGCCGCGAGTTCATGCCCAAGCTCGAGGAGGGCAACTTCTGGATCCGCGCCACCCTCCCGTCGTCGGTGGCGCTCGAGACCTCCACCGCGCACGTGGGCCGGCTGCGCAAGATCCTCCTTGGCCATCCCGAGATCATCACCGTGGTCTCGCAGGTGGGCCGGCCCGACGATGGGACCGACGTGGCGGGCTTTGGAAATATCGAGTTCTTCGCCCCATTGAAATCATTTGACCAGTGGCCCAAGGGCTTGACCAAGGAGAAGCTCACCGAGCAGCTCGCCAAGGAGCTCGGCGAGGCAGCGCCCGGGATGGGCTTCAACTTTTCTCAATACATCTCCGACAACGTCGAGGAGGCCATCTCCGGCGTCAAAGGCGAGAACAGCGTCAAGGTGGTCGGGCCCGATATCCAGAAGAACGAGGCCGCCGCCGAGACCATCGCCGAGACCATGGGCAAGGTCACCGGCGTCAAGGACGTCGGCGTCTTTCATTCAATGGGCCAGCCGAGCGTGCGCATCGTGCCCGATCGCGAGAAGGCGCAGCGTTATGGGCTCAATACCGGCGATATCGAGGCGGTCATCCAAGCCGCCATCGGCGGGCAGACCGTCACCTCGGTCTTCGAGGGCGAAAAGTCCTTTGCCCTCACCGTGCGCTGGCTGCCGACCTATCGCGGCAGCGTCGAGGCCATCCGCCAGATCACGGTGGCCTCGCCCGACGGAACCCAGCTCCCCCTCGGCCAGCTCGCCTCGGTGACGCTCGAGGACAGCCCCGCCGTCGTCTTTCGCGAGGACGGCAGCCGCTATTCGCCCGTCAAGTTCTCGGTGCGCGGACGCGACCTCTCCTCGACGGTGGTCGAGGCCCAGCAGGCCGTGACCGACAAGGTGCTGCTGCCGCCCGAGACGCACCTTGAGTGGGCCGGCGAGATCAACGAGCTCAACGAGGCCTTCGGCCGGCTCCTGGTCGTCATTCCCATCACCCTCTTGCTCATCATGTTCCTCATCTATTCGGCGGTGAAGAAGTGGGTCGATACCATCCTCGTCCTGGTGTCGATTCCGGTGGCCTGCACCGGCGGCATCGTCGCGCTCCTGCTCGCGGGCGAGAACTTCTCGGTCTCGGCCGCGATGGGCTTCGTCTCCATCTTCGGCATCGCCATCGAGGGCGCCATCCTGGTGGTCTCGTACGCGCAGCGCCGCCGGGCCGCGGGGCAGAGCATCGAAGACTCGGCCTATGCCGCCGCCGGCCAGCTCTTGCGTCCGATGCTGATGACGACGCTGGTGGCCACGCTCGGCCTCTTGCCCGCGGCCCTCTCGAACGGCATCGGCGCGCAGACCCAGAAGCCCCTCGCCATCGTCGTCATCGGCGGCTCCCTGTCCCTTGCACTACTTACGCAGGTGCTGGCCCCGACCCTGCTTTCGTTCGTTCACCGGCTCTTAGAGAGAGACGCTCCCTCTTGACACCCGGGCTGACCGCAGGCTCTCGTCGTAGGCCATGGCCAGCCCCTCCGAGATTGTCGTCCCGGCGAGCCCCGCGTTCTCCGCCGGCGCGCGCGTCCAATCGATGGACCAGTATCAGCAGCTCTATGAACGGTCGATCAAGGACTCCGACGGCTATTGGAGCGAGCAGGCAAAGCGGCTCCATTGGTTCGAGCCCTTCCAGCAGGTGTCGCGCTGGGATTTCAATACCGCCAAGATAGAGTGGTTCCTCGGCGGCAAGACCAACGCCAGCTACAACTGCCTCGACCGACACCTGGCGGGCCCGCGCAAGAACAAGGCGGCGCTCATCTGGGAAGGAGATTCCCCAGAGGAGAGCCGCGTCTTCACCTATCAACAACTGCACCGCCAGGTGTGCCGCTTCGCCAACGTGCTCAAGCTCAACGGAGTCAAGAAAGGCGACCGCGTCACCATCTATCTGCCGATGATTCCCGAGCTGCCGATCTCGATGCTCGCCTGCGCGCGCATCGGCGCCATCCACAACGTCATCTTCGGCGGCTTCTCGCCTGAGTCCATCAAAGGCCGCATCGAGGATTGCGGCTCGAAGTTGGTCATCACCGCCGACGAGGGGCTGCGCGGCGGCCGCAAGGTGCCGCTCAAGGCCAACATGGACAAGGCGCTCGAGAGCATCCCTTTCGTCGACAAGGTCATCGTCGTGCGCCGCACCGGCGCCGAGATCGGCTGGACCGACGGCCGCGACCACTGGTGGCGCACGCAGATGACCCGCGACGACGTCAAGGACCAGTGCCCGGCCGAGCCGATGGACTCCGAGGATCCGCTCTTCGTGCTCTACACCAGCGGCTCGACCGGCAAGCCCAAAGGAGTGATGCACACCACCGCCGGGTATCTCGTCTTTGCCTCGCTCACGCACGAGCAGGTCTTCGATCTGCGCGAGGAAGACACCTATTGGTGCACCGCCGATATCGGCTGGGTGACCGGGCACAGCTATATCGTCTATGGGCCTTTATGTAATGGGGCCACCAGCGTCATGTTCGAGGGAGTGCCCAACTTTCCCACCTGGAGCCGCAACTGGCAGATCATCCAGAAGTACGGGGTCAATCTCTTCTACACCGCGCCCACGGCCATCCGCGCGCTGGCCCGCGAGGGTGACGAGCCGGTCAAGGGACATGACCTCGCCTCGCTGCGGCTGCTCGGGACGGTGGGCGAGCCGATCAATCCAGAGACCTGGCTTTGGTATCATAGGGTCATCGGCGGGGGCCGCTGCCCGATCGTCGATACCTGGTGGCAGACCGAGACGGGCGGTGTCTTGATCTCGCCGCTGCCGGGCGCCATCCCGCAAAAGCCGGGCTCTGCGACGCTGCCCTTCTTTGGCGTCGAGCCGGTGGTGGTGGACGACCAAGGGAATGAGCTCCAGGGCGCCTGCTCCGGCAATCTCTGCATCAAGCGCCCCTGGCCCGGGATGATGCGCGGCGTGTACGGCGACCCCGAGCGCTTTCACAAGACCTACTTCACGACCTTCCCGGGCAAGTACTTCTCCGGCGACGGCTGCCGCCGCGACGAGGACGGCTACTATTGGATCACCGGCCGCGTCGATGACGTGATCAATGTCAGCGGCCACCGCCTGGGCACGGCCGAGATCGAGAGCGCGCTGGTCAGCCACAAAGACGTGGCCGAGGCCGCGGTGGTCGGCTTCCCGCACGATCTCAAGGGGCAGGGCATCTATGCCTATGTCACCTTGAAGCAAGGGATCGCCTCGAGCGACAAGCTCCGCCAGGACCTCGTGGCGCACGTCCGCAGGGGGATCGGCGCGCTCGCCTCGCCCGACGTCATCCACTGGGCCCCCGGCCTGCCCAAGACGCGCTCGGGCAAGATCATGCGGCGCATCCTGCGCAAGATCGCGGCCGATGAATTTGATACTCTAGGTGATATCACCACTCTAGCGGACCCGACGGTGGTGGAGACTTTGGTGAACGAGAAGAAATCGCGCAAGTAAGAAATGGTTTCTGCACGCCGGGCGTGGTCGAGCCCGGCTGCCCCGAAGTCGGACCCTGCCTCTGCCTCTGCCTCTGCCTCTGCTCCCTACCTTTTCAAGAGCTGGGGATAAGGCAGAGGCAGAGGCAAAGGCAGGGTCTGCTTGCGAGCTGCTATATCAGTGGCCGGACCGTGTTGATTTGGCCGGATCTGGCCCCAGATGCGAAGTATCGTTCCACAGGCGGATGAAGGGATCCTTGTTGGCGCGCAACTCAATCAGGTTCAAGGCGCACTCATCTTGCGCCCAGCGCGTGCGATAGGAAGCGAGCGGGGCGCCACTCAAGGCGGCGCCGAGCGCGCGGATGGTGGCCTTGTGCGAGACCACGAGCACGGGGCCCGTGGCGACGCTTTGACGGGCGAGGATCTCTTGCAGGGCGGCCTGGGCGCGGGCGGCCACCTCAGCGATGGTCTCGCCGGCCGGAGGCGAGATGTTCACCGGGTCGCGCTGCCAATCGTCGAAGCGCTGGCCGCTCTTTTCGCGCGCTTGAGTCGGAGAGAGTCCTTCCCAATCACCGTAGTGAATCTCCGTCAGTCCGGGCAGGATCGACGCCGATAGAGCGGGAGCAATCAAGGTGGACGTCTCCCCCGTGCGGCCGAGCGGTGAGCGATAGACCGCGGCAAAGGAAACGCTCTTCAATCGCGCCCCGAGCGCGGCGGCCTGGGCGCGGCCCTGCTCGGTGAGCGGCAGCTCGCGCTGCCCGTTGAAGGAATCGACCGCGCTGGAGGCGGTCTGCGCGTGGCGGCAAAGATAGATCAGCATGGGACCATCCTGCCCGATTCAGGGCTGCAAGAGCAGCGGAGTGCCCACGGCAGGCTGGTGCAGCCGGGTGCGGCCAGTGGTGTCGCCGCGCAGCCAATCGCCCTGCTGGTCGAGCCGGTGCGGGCTGCCGAGGTGGCCCGATTGGCCGAGCGGCAGGACCAGCGTGGTCGCGTCCGGGTCGCCGAAATCGACCACCATCCGCATGCTCTGGCCGTGCGAAGGATTGCCGACCCGCACGCAGGTCGAGCAGCCGCTCTGCTCCGCCTGGGGCGGGTCAAAGAGCCACGCGAGCGGTCCGCCGCCAAAGCCGAAGGCGTGGTGGATCTGCGTCTTGTTGTAGGCGCCCCAGGTGACTCCATGTTGCGAGGCAAGCCACTCCTCGGCGCGCGCCTGCGCCCGCGCGAGCAGCGCCGCCTTGTCGCCGAGCCCCGCGCGGGTCCAGGCCGCTTGCGGCTCGCGCAGCGCCTCTTCGACCGAGGGCGCGTCATTCCCCCAGCTCAGCTCCTCGAGCGGCTGCGCCACGGCGGCCACCCGCAGCTCGCGCCGGAGCGCGTTGAGCAGCGCCACCGAGGCCAGCATGCGCTTGTCGTCGGCGCGGGCCGAGCCGTCAAAGCCCTCGAGCGCCGTCGCCAGCGCGCCTTTGCCGAGCTGACCCTGGAGCAGGGCGGCCAGGTCGCGGTGCAAGGGCGAAGTGGCGTCGAGCTGCATCTGGCGCACCTCGTCGGCCGTCAGCTTGTCTTTGGCTGAGTCGATCAGCTCGACGATGCGGCGGGCGCGGCTCGGGTTCGCCCACTGCGTCGCCACCGCGTGAGGGAACGAGCTGCCGATGACGCGCTGGTTGGCTGTGACCAGGCGGCCGCTCGGCGGATCGGCGATGCGCGGCATCTCGGACTGCGGGACGAACCCCTGCCACTCGTGCGCGCCGCCCTGGGCCTCGACGATCGACGAGCCATCGTCGCCGGCGGGGCGGAGGGGAATGCGGCCGGTGGCGCGCCAGCCGATGTGCCCGTCGGCGTCGGCATAGACGACATTCTGCGCGGGGCCTGGGAACTGATCGAAGGCGGCGTTGAAGCTGGCCCAGTCGTGCGCCGTCATGATCGCCTCCAGCGGCGTCGAGAGCGTGCGCGGGTCGAGCGCGGTCCAATGCAGGGACAGCCCGTCCATCACCTGCGGCCCGTGAGCGCCGATCTTCACCACCAGCTCCACCGCGGCCTCGCCCTTGACGGCGATGCGCTCGCGCCGCTCCGAGACGGGCGCCTCGCGATACAGGTCCTGCACGTCGGTCCCGATGTTGGTGAAGCCCCAGGCCACGCGATCGTTCTGGCCGATGATGACGCCGGGCACGCCGGGCAGCGTCACGCCTTGCACGAAGCGGCCGGCCCACTCGATGCGCGCGGCGTACCAGAGCCCCGGCGCGCGCAGGCCGAGGTGCGGGTCGTTGGCCAGGATGGGCTTGCCCGAGCGCGTGCGGCTCCCGGCGATGACCCAGTTGTTCGAGCCAAGCCAGGCGGGACGCGTGCCGGCATCGTCGGGCAGGGTTGTCGAATCAGCTGGTTCGATAGGATTCGATAAGTGTCGAAGTTGCAGCTCCGCGTGCTCGGCGTGGAAGAGCAGCGCGGAGTCACCGCCTTTGGGCACCGGCACGGCATCTGGCACCAGCAGCACGTCCTCGTCGGTGGCGCGAGGGAAGAGGAAGAGCCGCTTCGCCTCGGTCAGCGCCTGGAGGGCGCCTGTGCGCTGCTCGGTGCGCCAGCTGGAGGAGAGGTCCTCGTGCATCAAGAGCAGGGTGGCGACCGAGTCCGCTGGGGTCCAGGCCCTGGGCGCCGAGCGAAGGATGGCCAGCTCGAGCCCCAGCCGCCGGGGGCGCGCGGCCAGCCAGGCGTTGACGCCGTCTGCATAGGCTTGCAGGTGCTGCCGCTCGGCGGGTGGCAGGAGCGCCGCGGCCGCCTCGGCGACCTGGGCGAAGCCGTAGGTGCGATGCAGCTGGTCCAGGCGCAGCGCGGCCTTGCCGACCAGCTCCGCCAGCTCGCCGCGGGCGGTGCGCCGCTGCAGCTCCATCTGGAAGAAGCGCTCGCGGGCGTGGAGCAGGCCCAGCGCCCGCGAGGCGTCGAGCAGGTTGGCGGCGTGCAGCGTGGGCACGGCGCGCGCGTCGAAATCCACGCCCAGCGAGGTCGAGAGGCCCGGCAGCCGCGGCGCTTCGCTGCCGGGAAGCTGGCGGCGCACCGCGAACCAGAGGGCGATCGCGACTCCGATGGCCACGCCGGCGAGCAGGTAGAGGAGGCGCCGCGGCCAGCGCCGCGCGGTCACTTGCCCTCCGTCTTTTCCAGCGCCTCGCGATTGCGCCGCTCGTCGCCCTCCTCGAAGCCGCGCACTTTCTCGCGCACGTTGTCGAGGCGGGTCTTGGCCGAGCTTGGGCCTTCGGTGGACGGCTGGACCGAGCGGTTGAGCGCCCAGTGCGCCGCGTACGCGATCGCGGCGAGGCCGATGAGCAGCGTGACGATCTTGCGCATCCGGCCACTCTACTTATTTGTCGCGCTTCTTGCCCGGCAGGAACAAGGAGGCAGCGCGCTTCGCCAGCGCCGGCACGTCGGTCAGCGATCGCAACAGCGAGGCGATGAGCAACAGCGGCGTCGCCCCTTCTGCGTTGAGCTCGACCTTTTCGCCGGTGCGCGCGTCCTCGATGGCGCCGCGGGCCACCGTGCGGCTGCCATCGGAGCGGATCTCGATCACCAGCCGGGTGACGATGGGAAGCTCCTTCTTCTCCTCCAGCGGCGCTGCTTGCTTCTGCTCGAGCTTGTCGTCAGGCATCGGCTGCTCCAAATGAAATCGGCTACCGATCTTGCGATCGGTAGCCGATTCGATAACCACGAGCTACCGAATTGTCTACGCGCTCGGCGTCGGCGTGGGAGCCGGCTTGGCCGCGGCCGCGGCGCCACCTTTGGCGGCCTCGCTCTCGGCCAGGGCCTCTTTGCGGCTCAGGCGGATCTTGCCCGAGCGATCGACGCTGACGACCTTGACCAGCACCTCGTCGCCCTCGTGCAGCACGTCCTCCACCTTCTTGACGCGCTGGTTGGCGAGATCGCTGATGTGCACGAGGCCGTCCGTGCCCGGGAAGATCTCCACGAAGGCGCCGAACTCCATGATCTTGCGCACGGTGCCGAGATACGTCTTGCCGACCTCGGCCTCCTGGGTGAGCGCGCGGATCATCTTGATGGCCTGGTCCACGCTCTCGCTCGAGACGGAGGCGATGGCCACGGTGCCGTCGTCGTTGATGTCCACCGAGCACGAGGTGCGGGCGATGATGTCCTTGATGACCTTGCCGCCGGGTCCGATGACGTCCTTGATGCGGGACACCGGGATCCGGATGGTGGTGATCTTGGGCGCGTGCTTGCTGATGTCAGTGCGCGGGGTGGCGAGCGCCTTGGCCATCTCAGAGAGGATGTGCTTGCGCCCGTCGCGGGCCTGGTAGAGCGCGTCGGTCAGGATCTGCTTGTCCACGCCGGCGATCTTGATGTCCATCTGGATCGAGGTGATGCCCTTGGCGGTGCCGCACACCTTGAAGTCCATGTCGCCGAGGTGGTCCTCGTCGCCGAGGATGTCGCTCAAGATGGCGATCTTCTCGCCCTCCTTGATGAGGCCCATGGCGATGCCGGCGACTGGGGCGCTGATGGGCACGCCCGCGTCCATGAGCGACAAGCAGCCGGCGCAGACGGTGGCCATCGACGACGAGCCGTTCGACTCGAGGATGTCCGAGACGATGCGCACCGTGTAGGGGAACTTGTCGTCGGGGGGCAGCACGCCGCGGAGGGCGCGTTCAGCGAGCATGCCGTGGCCGATCTCGCGACGGCCGGCGCCGCGGAGCGACTTCACTTCGCCGACCGAGTAGGGCGGGAAGTTGTAGTGCAGCATGAACTTGCGGAAGTGCTGGCCCTTGAGCGACTCCATCCGCTGCTCGTCGTCGGAGGTGCCGAGGGTCGTGGTGACGAGTCCCTGCGTTTCACCGCGAGTGAAGAGCGCGCTGCCGTGCGCGCGGGGCAAGAGGCCCACCTCGCTCCAGATGAAGCGGATGTCCGCGGGTCCGCGGCCGCCGATGCGCATCTTGGTATCGGTGATCATCTTCCGCATCGAGTCGTACTTGAGGTCCTCGAGGGCGGTCTTCACTTCCTTGTCGCGGCCCTTGAACTCGGCCGTGTCGCCGCTGCAGAGCTGGGCGACGACTTCCTTCTTCACCGCGGACAATTCGCCGTAGCGCTCGCCCTTGTCGTGCTTCTGGTAGGCGGCGGCGACCTTGTCGTTGGCCAATTCGCGCACGCGGGAGACCAGCGCCTGGTCGGTCTCGACCTTGGTGAAGCTGCGCTTCTTCTTGCCCACCATGGCGGCGAGCTTGTCCTGCGCGTCGAGGATCTCAGAGACTGCCTTCTGGCCGAAGAGCAGCGCCTCGATCATCACGTCCTCGTCGACTTCCTTGCCGCCGCCTTCGACCATGTAGATCGAGTCGCGGCCGGCGGCCATGACGATGTCGAGGTCGCTGGTCTCGCGCTCTTTCTCATTCGGGTTGGCGATGAGCTGGCCATTGACGCGGCCCACGCGCACGCCGGCGAACTGGCTGGTGAACGGGATGTCCGAGACGGCCAGCGCGAACGAGGCGCCGGTCAGCGAGAGCACGTCGGTGTCGCCTTCGTTGTCGGCCGAGAAGACGGTCGCGATGATCTGCGTTTCGTTCTGGTAGCCCTCGGGGAAGAGCGGGCGGCAGCTGCGGTCGATCATGCGCGAGGTGAGCGTCTCGCGCTCGGTCAGGCGGCCTTCGCGACGGAAGAAGCTGCCGGGGATGCGGCCCGCGGCGGAGAGCTTCTCCTGGTAATCGACGGTGAGCGGGAAGAAGTCGAGCCCTTCCTTCTTCTCCTTGGCCGAGACCGCGGTGACCAGCACCATGCTGTCGCCGGCGCGGACCACGACCGAGCCGTCCGCCTGCTTGGCGAGCTTGCCCGTCTCGATTGAAATCGATTGATTGCCGACCTTTGCCGTAATCGTCTTTGCTTCAGGGATCATGTGCAACGTCCTTCCGAGCGGCCCCTGGCCGCCATGGTTTCTTCTTCGTGATGGGAGGTGGGGTCGCCACCGCCCGGCCAATACTCCGAGGGCCGTGGGCGGGGTTGGTATCCTGATCGCAGCAGCGAAAGAGCTTGGTTTCGCTGCTCCGATAAGGGACCAAGACCGCCGGGTCCTCCATCTTTTACGACCAACAACTGCCGAGGGCGCCAGCTTCCTGCGCGGGCGCCCTCGTGAGTGCTTTACTTGCGGATGCCGAGGCCTTCGATCAGCTTCTTGTAGCGCGTCCCGTCCTTGCCCTTCAAGTAATCGAGCAGGCGGCGGCGCTGGCCGACCAGCTTGAGCAGCCCGCGGCGCGAGTGGTGATCCTTCTTGTGCGTCTTGAAGTGCTCGGTCAGGTACACGATGCGCTCGGTGAGCAGGGCGACCTGCACCTCGGGCGAGCCGGTGTCCTTCTCGTGGGTCTTGAACCTGGTGACGACGTCCTGCTTCTCGTTCTGGTAGTGCAAAGGCCCTGCGCTCATCTGCTGCTCCTGGCGATCCACCCGCTCCTTCGCCGGCCAGGCGAGAGGTCGAGTGCTCTGGAATTGGGCAATCCTGCCCGTGAAGGGGGCGGACCCTACAAGGGGGCGGTGGTAATGGCAAGCTGGATCGGCCCGTGCTCGCGCCCACGGGCCTCCTGGCCCGCCGCTACCGACGCGAAGGAGCCGGGATAGGGTGTGCAGATGCGACTCGAGTTCCAGATCGTCGACGTCTTTACCGACGTGCCGCTGGCCGGAAACCAGCTCGGGGTCTTTCCCGACGCGGCAGAGCTTGACGGCGCGACCATGCAGCGGCTCGCGCGCGAGCTGAACTTCTCCGAGAGCACCTTTGTCATTTCCCGCAGCGAGGGCAGGGCGCGCGTGCGCATCTTCACGCCCGAGGTCGAGCTGCCCTTCGCGGGCCACCCGAGCCTCGGCACCGCGGCGGTGCTCGTGCCCGAGGGCGGCAACCTCGTCCTCGAGCTTGGCGTCGGCGACGTGCCCGTCGAGGTGCAGCGCACCGCCTATGGAGCGCGCGCCGAGCTGACCGCGGTGCCCGCCAGGAAGCTCGACGGCCCCAGCGGCGAATCGCTCGCGACCGCGATGGGCCTGCACGGGCGCGATCTGGACCCGGAGCTGCCCTGCGAGACCTGGAGCTGCGGCAACGCCTTCGCCTTCGTCCCGCTGCGCTCCCGTGAGCTGGTGGCCGCCACGCGCTGCCCGCGCGAGCCCATCGGCGAGCTCGTCGGCATCATGCCCTTCGCGCTCCCGTCCGCTCTGGAAGCCAACGCGCGCGTCTTCTGCCCGGGCGCGGGCGTCCCCGAGGACCCCGCGACAGGCAGCGCCAACGCGCCCTTCGCGGCCTATCTGCATGCGCACGGCAAGCTCGCCGAAGGCGCTACCCTGGTCACGCGGCAGGGCGTCGAGATGGGCCGCCCCTCGACCCTCTACGCCCGCATGCAGCAGGGCCGCCCGCACGTCGCCGGCGGCGTGGTCTTCATCGCGGAAGGCCGGATCACGATCTAGAGCGAGCAGGGCCACCGCGCGCTCCGCGTTCAACCGATCAGTCGCGCTTGGCTTCCTCGCGCTTCTTCAGCGGCACCAGCTGCGCATACCCGGCATAGCGCTCGTCGATATGGCGGACATAGTCCACCGGCTCGAAGCCGCGGCAATATCCAAAGCGCGTCTTCTGGAAGTATTCGCGCTTGGAGAGCCGCAAGAGCCACTTGGCCACCGTGCGCCACTCGGCGCGATCCTCGCCGGCCTTTTCGGCCAGCTTGCGCGCGTCGTCCACGTGGCCAAAGCCCGAGTTATAAGCCGCCATGGCGAATCGATAGCGCTCGACGTCGTCAGACACGTCTTCGTAATGGGCCATCAATTGCTTCATGTACTTGAGTCCGCCGCGAATCGATTGCTCCGGGTCGGTCGGCTTCTTGATGCCAAGCCCCGCCGCCGTCTTCGGCATGATTTGAAAGAGGCCCACGGCGCCGACCCAGCTCTTGCGGGTCACATCGAAGCGGCTCTCTTGGTAGATCTGCGCCGCCACCAGGCGCCAATCGAAGCCGTGCTCCTCGGCGTGCTTCCGGATCAGCGGGTCGAAGGGCGAGAGGGTGCCCGTCTCGGCCGCGTAGAACTTGTCGCCGCGCTCCTTCTTGAAGTGGCTGCGCGCCTCGAAATACTTGTTCTTGAGGATATTGAAGTCGGCCTTTCTCCGCAGGTCCTTGAGCAGCTTGTTGATCTGCCCCTGCAGCGCCTCGTCGCCGGGCCGCACCGCCCAGGCCAGCTCGCGCTCGTCGCTGATCGACGGCCCCACGGCGATCTTGTCCCAGAAGGCCACGTGCATCTTGGCGATCAGGTCGTCGGCCACCGTGAATTCGAACTCGCCCTTCGATAATTTTTCCAAAATAGTGTCGGTCTCGAGGTCGCCGGGCAGCTCCTCGATGGCGATCTCCGCCTTCCCCGCCGCCTTCAGCTTCTCGGAGAGCGCGCGCAGCGTCTCGATGTAGCTCGAGCCCTTGCGCACGCTGACCTTCTTGCCGGTCAGGTCCTCGGGGATCTCGATCTTCTCGCCCTCGGTTCGATAGACCACCAGCTCGTGCGTGTGGCCCCAGGGGTCGGCGAAGAGCACCTGCTTCTTGCGCTCTTCGGTGACCGTCACCTCGGCGCCGATGACGTCGCCCTCGCCGCGGAGCAGCGCGGGCACCATGTCGTTCCAGTCGTTGGTGATGACCATGTCGACGCGGATGCCGAGCTGCTGCGCCAGCTTCTTGCCGAGCTCGTAGTCGAACCCCAGACGGTGGCCGCGATAGATGAAGAAGCTGGTGTCGTTGTTGCGCGTGAGCATGCGGATGTAGCCCGACTTCTTGATCTCCTCGAGCGTGCGCGGATGGTCCGGGTGGCCCGAGGCGCGGGTCTCCAGGCTCTCGGTCTTGAGCCCCTCGCCGGTGGTCTCTTCGGCCACCGGCTCGCCCTGGGCCTCCTCGGCAGCATGGGTGCCGCTCGCGCCCGCGGTGGGGTCGATGGCCGGCTCTGCGGCCGCGGCCTCCGTCGCTGCTGTCGGCGGAGTCGGCGCGGCCTTCAGGGCTGCTGCACTGGGAGTCACATTCACCGCGGCGCCACCGGGCGCGGCGCTGGCGTCGGCGGCCTTTGGTTCGGGTGCATCGCCTTGCTCGGTCCTGGCCGCGACGCAGGCCATGGCGAAGAGCAGGGCGGCTGCCAGCATCCGGACGGTCGTCTTCATGATCGGCGAGGCTAGATGCCGCAGTCGAGCCGGGTCAAGGCGACAAACGTCGGCGAACAGCCCACTCGCAAAATGAAAATGGACGCGGCCTGCCTGCGCGGGCGAGCATGCGCGCGTGGAGCTACGTTCCTTCGTCACCGTCATCCTCGCGGCCGCGCTCTACCTCTGCCTCGAGGCGCTGCGGCGTCTCCTGGCTCGCGGCAGCGAGGTCTCCGAGCGGCTGGCCACGGTTCACGGCGCGTCACAGCGCGAGGAGCTGTCCCGCGAGCTGCGCACGCCGCAGCGCCTGCTGGCCGGCTTCGCCGTGCTGCGCGCGGTCGATCTGCTGCTCGAGGGCCGCGCGTCGTCCACCTTCGTCCAGGGAGTGGGAGCGCTTGCTGCCTTCCTTGGCGCCGCCGGAGTCCTGCGGCTCTCGGCGATGCTGCTGTACGCGCTGGTGCGCCGCCGGGGCGGTCCGGACGTGCCTCGCATCCTCCGCAGCTTGATCGACTTTGCCCTCTTCTTGATCGCCGCCGGCGTGGTCCTGCGCGCGCAGTACCAGCTCGATCTCTCCTCGCTCCTGGCCACCAGCGCGGTGCTCTCGGTGGTGCTCGGCTTCGCCTTGCAGGAGACGCTCGGCAACCTCTTCGCCGGCCTGACGCTGCACGCCGAGCAGCCCTTTGGCCGCGGCGACGCGGTGTCGTTTGGTAAGTACACGGGCTACGTGCTCGACGTGGGCTGGCGCTCGACGCGCATCGTCACCCTCGAAGAGGACGAGCTGGTCGTCCCGAACAGCCTCTTGTCGCGCGAGCCGGTCATCAACCACTCGCGGCCCCAGCCGGTCGAGTGCATCGAGCTGATCGTCAAGCTCGACCTCGATGTCTCGCCGGCCCGCGCCAAGTCGGTGCTGCTCGAGACGGTGCGCCGCTGCAGCCTCGTGCTGGCGCGGCCCGCCCCGCTGGTCCAACTCGCCTCGTTCGAGGACAGCGCGGCGGCCTATCGCGTCCGCTTCTTCGTCGAGGACCGGCGCCTCGAGCGCGAGGGCCGCGACGAGGTGCAAGAAGCGCTCTGGTACGCGCTGCGCCGCGCGGGCATCGAGATGCCGTACCCGCAGCAGACCATCTCGCTGCGCGAGCGCGCCGCCGAGGCCGACGAGCGGCGCAAGAAGGAGCACCTCGCCGAGGCGCAGGACCTGCTCGACCGCATCGACTTCGTGGCTGCGCTGCGGCCCGAGGCGCGGCGCACGCTGGCGCTGCGGGCGCGCTACCTGGAGTTCGGCCCGGGCCAGGCGGTGGTGCGACAGGGCGACACGGGCGACGAGTTCTACCTGGTCGCGCGCGGCGAAGTGGCGGTGCGCGTGGAGGTCGAGAGCCCCGCGTCCGAGAGCGGCCAGCCGAAGGCCAAGGTGGAGAAAGAGGTGGCGAGGCTTGGCCGCGGCGCCTTCTTCGGCGAGATGTCGCTGCTCACCGGCGACCCCCGCACGGCCACCGTGCTCGCGCAGGGCGACGCCTCGCTGCTCGCCGTCGACCGCGAGGCCTTCGAGCAGGTCTTCGCGCAGGACCCGACCGTGGCGCAGGAGCTGGCCGAGGTGATCGCGAGGCGCAGGGTGGGCCTCGCCAGCGCCAAGGCCGAAGGCGTCCCCCAGGCCGCCGTCGAGAAAGAGGCCAAGAACCTGCTCGGCCGCATTCGCAGCATCTTCAGGGCGCGCCCCGGCGCCTGAGGTTCGACGCATGGTGATCGACGCGCACGTCCATCTCTTCCCCGACCGGCTCGCCGATGCGGTGCGCGCGTGGTTCGACAAGAACGCCTGGCCCATTCAATATCGCGAGACCGCGACGGCCTGCATCGCGCGGCTCAAAGCGGGCGGCATCGACCGCGCGGTCGCGCTGCCCTACGCGCACAAGCTGGGCATGTCGCGCGCGCTCAATGACTTCACGCTGCAGCTCTCCAAAGCAGACCCATTCGTCGTGCCCTGCTGCACCGTCTATCCGGGCGAGGAGGGAAACGAGCAGCTCCTCGACGAGGCGCTCGGCCGCGACGGATATGCCGGCGTGAAGGTCCATTGCCACGTGCAAAAAGTTGCGGCCGACGATCCGCGGCTCGACGTCGTCTGGCGGGCCTCGGCGCGCTATCAAAAGCCCGTCGTGATTCACGCCGGACCGGAGCCTGCCGCCGCTGGATATGGCTTCGACGTGCGCCCCTTTTCCGGGTTCGCCCGCGTGCGTCGGACTCTCGAGAAGCACGCCGGCGCCATCCTCATCATTCCGCACCTTGGGTTCGATGAGTTCGAAGGCTTCGAGGCGCTGCTCGGCGAGTTCCCCAATCTCTACCTCGACACCACCATGGCCATCGCCGGCTACTTCGAGCGGAAGCCGGATCTACAGATGATCGCGCGCAACCCCGGCCGGATTTTATACGGCACCGATTTCCCCAATCTTCCCTATCCGTGGGATCGCGAGCTGCAGGTCCTGCGCGGCCTCTCGCTGCCGCCCGAGGTGCTCGCGCAGGTCGAGGGCGGCACCGCGGCGCGGCTCTTCAAGTTGGACGGCAAGACCTAAGTCGTATACGCTGGCGATATGCGGTTCCGTGTCCCGTTTGCGTTCTTGCTCGGCCTTTTCTGCGTCTCGGTCCCTGCTCGCGCCGCCTGCCCGAGCGGGCCGCAGATGAGCGTTCGCTACTACGACGTCGGACAAGGACTGGCCGCGCTCATCACGCTCCCCGACGGGCGCCACATCCTGGTGGACTCGGGCCCGCCGGTGGTGCATGGCCTCGTCGATTCGCTCAAGCGCGATCTCAACGGCAAGCCGCTCGACCTGCTCTGGATCACGCACCAGCACATCGACCACGTGGGCGGCGCCGACAACGTGCTCTCTGCCATCCGCACGCTCAACTACGTGGACAACGGCCGCGGCGCCGCCATGCCCGAGGTGAAGAAGGCGCGCGCGGCAGCCGCGGCCACCAAAGCGTCGATCCGCTCGTTCGGGCCGGGCACCAAGAACAAGGCGCCGCTGCCCTCGTCGCCGTCCGTCACCCTCACGCCCGTCCTCCCCAAGGCCTGGGTCCCGAGCTGCAACAGCGACGAGAACGAGTGCTCGATCGGCCTGCGCATCGACTATTGCCAGACCTCGTTCCTCTTCGTCGGCGACGCCGAGTTGCAAGAAGAGACCACCCTCGACCCGCACGGCCCGGCCACCGTGCTGCAGCTAGGCCACCACGGCAGCGACACCTCGTCCTCCGACGCCTTCCTCGCCAAGGTGAAGCCGAAGTACGCCATCGTCTCGGCGGGCCACCCGATGGAGGGCGCCAACGTCGCCTATTGCCACCCGCGCAAGAGCACCATCGAGAGGGTCACAAAGCTCCTCGGCGGGCCGGGCAAGAAGACGCTCTCCTCGTTCGACGGCGTGAAGAACTGCCTCGGCTCCACGCCGGCCAGCTGGACGCAGGTGCCCGCGAGCGACCGCATCCTGGCCACCGAGCGCGACGGCGACGTGCTGCTGTTGACCACCGGCAAGGGAGAGATCACGGTCTCGCCGACGGCCAGCGCGCGCACCTTCGCGCTCAGTGCGGCGCAGCGGCAGGCGCTCGACGCCAATGCGCCCGTGGTGCAGGCGGTCAAGAGGAAGTAAGTCGTTTATTGCTTCTTGTTGAATTCACCTGCGCGCACCACGGTGAACTTCGCCGGATCGATGTGGCGGCGCATCGCCTCGACGATGTCCTGCGTGGTCAGCGCCGAGACGCGCTTCTCTAGATCCGCGTCCCATTGCATGGTGCGGCCGAGGTAGAGCCAGTGGCCGAGGTGGGCGACGAGGCTGCCGTCTTGCGCGCGCGACACCTGGCGGCTCTGCAGCCAGCCCGCGCGGGCCTCGTTCAGCTCGGTGTCGGTGAAGCCTTCCTTGAGCGCGCGCGCCAGCTCCTCGCGAGTGGCCGCCTCGAGCTTGAGCGTGTTCTGCGGCGCGTGGATGGCCGAGACCTGGAAGAAGCCGCCGTCGTCGAGCGAGCCCGCGCCCAGGTGCGAGCTGACGCCGTAGCTGAGGCCCTCCTTCTGGCGGATGCGCACGGCCAGCCTTGAGTTCAAGAAGCCGCCGCCCAGCATATAGTTGCCGAGGAGCAGCGCAGGATAGTCGGCGTCGCTGTCCTTGAGCTTCAAGTTCTGGCCGGCCATGAAGACCGCGTTTGCCTTGTCCGGAGCCTCGAGCGCTTTCTGCTCGGGGGCCACCTCTTGATACGGGTGCGCGATGCGCTCGAAGGGCTGCGGCGACCGCCAATCACCAAACAGCTTGCTCGCCAGCGCGGCCACTTCCTTGCCGTCGAAGTCGCCGACCACGGACAGCTCGCCATTGGAGGCGCCAATCAATCCGGCATAGAGCGCCTTGGCCTGCTCGAGCGTGGCGGCGCGATAGGCCTCGGTCGATTCCTCGGGCGTCATCGTATAGCGCGGGTCGCCCTTTGGATAAGGATTCAAATGGCGGCCATATTCGGTGCCGGCGAGGGACCCGGGGTCCGAGCGCTGCTGATCGATGGTGGCGAGGTTCTCCTGCACCAGCTGCGCGAACTGGTCGGGCGGGAAGGAAGGCTCGCGCAGGGCCTCGGCGAGCAGCGCCAGCGCGGCCGGCAGGTTCTCCCTCACCGTCTCGATGCCGGCGTGCAGCTGGCCGCCGCCGCCGCCGAGCGACAGGCGCGCCTTGAGCTTGTCCAGCTCGTCCTGGAATTGCTGACGCGTGTGCTTCTTCGTCCCGCGGCGGAGCAGATCGACGGCCAGATCCTCGACCGCCGCCTTGCCTTGCAAGAGCTGAGTTGAACCATAGTGCAGGGTTAGAGTTGCCACCACGGTGCCGCCGCGCGTGCGCTTGGAGAGCAGCGCCAGCTTGAGCCCGCCCTCGACCGGCCGCTCGGTGCGCGCCTCGATATTGGCGGGCGAGGGGTCGAACGCCTCGCCCTGGGCCATCGCTTTGTCGCCGGCATATCCGTGCAGGGCCTTGACGAGATCGGGCGAGGCGGGCACCTCGACGCGGTCGATTGATTTGGTCGGGATGAACTCACCGATTGTGCGATTGGACGGCTTCAAATAGGTGGTCGCCACGCGCTGCACGTCGGCCGCGGTCAGCTTGCGCAGGTGGTCTCTGTGCAAGAAGAAGAGGCGCCAATCCCCCTTGGCGATGGAGTCGCTCAAGGTGAGCCCGACGCGCTCGGCCTGGTTGAGCGTGAGCGAGATGTTCTTCAAGGCGCTGGTCCGCGCGCGCTCGACCTCCTCGGCGGTGATGGGGTGCTCGACCAGCCCGTCGGCGGTGCCCAGCACCAGCTTTCTCGCCTCGTCGAGCGACTGCTCCTGCCGCACCTCGGCGCCGATGAGGAAGGCGCCGGGCTGGTCGAGCGACCAGAAGAAGCCAAAGACGTTGGCCGCCTTTTGCGTCTCGACCAAGGCCTTGTGCAGCCGGCCCGCGGGCGCATTGCCGAGGACGTATCCAAGGACCTCCATCGCCGCCGCGTCCGGGTGATTCCCCGCCGGCGCGTGATAGGCGGCGATGAGCACCTGCACATCGCCCGTGCGGCGCAGCGTCACCGTGCGCTCGCCATCCTGCACCGGCTCGACTGTATAGGTGGGAATCAGCTTGCGCGCCGGCCGGGGAATGGGGCTGAACTCCTTCTCGACCAGCGCCAGCGCCTTCGCCTCGTCGATCTTGCCGGCGATGGTGAGCACGGCATTATCAGGCTGATAGTAGCGGTGATAGAAGGCCTGCAGGCGATCGATCGGTACGTTCTCGATGTCGCTGCGCGCGCCGATCGGCAGGTGGCCATAGTTGTGCCAGTCGAACATGACGGCCAGCGTGCGCTTGAGGAGGACGCCGAAGGGCGCGTTCTCGCCGCTCTCGAACTCATTGCGCACCACCGTCATCTCGGTATCGAGATCCTTGCGGGCGATGTGCGAATTGACCATCCGATCGGCTTCCAGATCGAGCGCCCAGGACAGGTTCTCCTCGGTCGATTGAAAGGTCTCGAAATAGTTGGTGCGATCAAACGACGTGGTGCCATTGGGCCGCGCGCCGTGCGCGGTCAGCTCTTGGGGAATGTTGCCGTGCTTGTCGGTGCCCTTGAAGACCATGTGCTCGAGCAGGTGCGCCATGCCCGTCTCGCCGTAGCCCTCGTGCCGCGAGCCGACCAGATAGGTGATGTTGACGGTCACCGTCTGCTTGGTCGGGTCCGGGAAGAGCAGCACGCGCAGGCCATTTCGCAGCCGATATTCGGTGATGCCCTCGACGGTCGTGACCTTCTCGGCGGAGCCTGCGTCGGCGCGCGCGGCGAGTGAGAACAAGAAGGCGGCGGCGAGTGCTGCTCGAGTCAAGCGCGTCATGGGGGCCTCTCCGAGTGCGGACAGCGAGCGCGACCGGCTGTTGCGCTGTTCAGTATTGCGGGACCTGAGGGTCGATCTGCTCGGACCAGGCCTGGATGCCGCCGTGCAGCGAGACCGCGCCGTGTGCTTGCAGGAGAAAGGCGCCCGACAAGCTGCGCACGCCGTGGTGGCAATAGACCACGACCAGAGCTCCCGCGGGCGGCTGCACCTCGTCGAGCTGATCCGGCAGCTCCGGGAGAGGCAACAGCAGGCTGCCCGGCAGCGCGGCCAGCTCGTGCTCCCAGGGTTGGCGCACGTCCACGAGGTACGTCGGCTGGCCCGCGTCCAGCCTGCGCTTCAGCTCGCGGACGCTGATCTGTTCGACCATGGACGGAGTTAAACCGAGGGCTCGCGCATCCGCTTGCGCATCGTGCGGCGGGTGGTGTCGTAGCCGAGGTCCCGATACAGATCGCGCGCGCGGCGGTTGTTTCCCGCCACCGACAGCTCGATGAGGTCGATGCCCTTCTCGCGCGCGGCGGCCTCGGCTTTTTGCATCAAGAGGCGGCCAAAGCCCTGGCCGCGCGCCTCGCGGACGATGCCCATGGTCGTCACTTCGAGCAGCCGCGCGCCGCCGAGCGAGTCCTTGCGGTCGGTCAGCCAGATGTGGCCGAGGTAGTTGCCGGCCTCGCCCTCGAGCACCCAGACCTCGGCGCCGGGCGTGGCCTTGAGCTGCTCGGACAGGGCGCGCGGCCAGCGCTCGCGCAAGGTGCTGCGCTCTTCTTCGGTGGTGTCGCCGAGCGCGTCCTGCGCGGTCTCGAGCTCGAGCGAGAGGAGCTGCTGCCAATCCGACGGCTGGTAGGGGCGGAGGCGGGGCATGCGCGGCCTGTACCGCAAAGTGGCGCCGGCTGGAAGCGCCTCGTGCGGGAGGTGTCGTCAATTCCGCGGACCCTGGAAGAGGACTTTGTGCAAACGCTGCTTGCGTTCGGGCGGCGGGTGAGCTTACAGGGGGCGCCTCCGTCGCTCGCTGGCGGAGTCAAACGCCGGCCACCGCGCCGGAGGGCAGGGCTTCTCGTGTCTCGAAAGCAGCAGCGCGGCGGCAAGGGCCGGGGGCCTTCTTCAGCTCCCTCAGCGCAGGCCGGGCAGGGTCAAAAGCCAGGTGGTGGTGGCGGCGGCGGCCAGCAAGGCGGCTGGGTCTCGACGCGCGATGCGCTCCGGCGCGACGTGCAGCAGGCCGCAAGCTCGCTCGCGTTCGCCGAGCGCGTGGCCGAGAAGCTCGACGGGCAGCGCAGGCTGTACCAGGACTTTCCCCGCGTGATGGAGGCCGTGCGCTCGGGCGCCCTGGAGCGGCTGGCCACTTCGCTCAGCCGCATCTACGACGATGGCCGCGGCGTGACCGTGGACCTGCAGCGCTTCTTGCGCGACCTGCCGCTCGCCACGGCGCACCTGGCGGCGAAGGAGCGGCCCTCACAGACGCCGCCCTCGAGCGCCAAGGCGGCCCAGGCAGCACCGGAAGGCACGCCGGCGGAGAGCGCGCCTTCTGCCCCCGCCGAGACCGCCGCGGCAGAGCCCGCGACCGAAGGCGAGCCCGCGACCGAAGGGGAGCCCGCAGCAGCGGCTCCTGTTGAACCCGCGGCGACTCCAGCAGAGAGCGCGCCCGCGGCGGAAGAGCCGGCCGCAGAGGCGTCCGCGGCAGCAGCGCCCGCCGAGAGCGCGCCCGCCGCCGAGGCGGTCAACGGCGCGGCTCCCGAGGCAGCCGCGGCGCCAAACCCGCGGCTCGAGCTGCGCAGCCGTCTCCTGGCGGCCGCTCCGCAGATCTCCAAGGCCGCCGTCGGCTTCCGACGCAACGTCGCCACCGTGCGCCGCGCCTGCTCGCCGCGGCGCGGACCTGGCCCGTGGCGATCCGATCGCGAAGTGCTCGACGAGGCCCGCCGGGCTGTCGACTTCGTGCAGAAGATGTTCGACACCTACGCCGAGGCTTGGGCCGACCAGCCGCTCGAGCCCGGTGCCAGCGAGGCCGTGGCCGCCGAGGTGGACCGCTTCCTCGCCTGGACGCAGCTCGATCGCTATGCCGATCAGGCCTCGAGCGGCTCGCCCAGCAAGCCCCCTGCGCCCAGGCGCGACGGCAAGCCCGCGGGCGAGAGCGCTCCCCCTCCCGCGACTGAAGCGGCGCCGTCCGATGAGCAAGCGGCCGCTCCGGCGGAAGTTGCGAGCGAGCCACAAGCCGAAGGCCCAGTGGGCGCCGTCCGCGCAGACTCGGCCGGCTAGAGCACCGATCGGGTTGGTGGACCGAGGAGAACGGTCGAGTCGCAAGCAGCGCCAGGAACGACGAGGAGCCGTACTTTCTGTACGGCGACGAGGAGAGACGCAGTGATGCGCAGCGAATCGGCCGAGGGGGTTGCTCAGCAACCCCCGGTTATCCGACGGGAACCAACCCGTTCGGTGCTCTAGCCCTGAATCCGCGCGACGGTGCGCGCGGGATCAGGACAGTTCGCGTCGGCGAGTCCGCCGATGGCCTCCTAGGCTCCTCGGCCTTCCCGTCGCGGAAGGCCGACCGTTCTACAGCAGCTTCAGCGGCGAGAGCCCCGGCGCAGGCTGCGTCGGCGCGGCCGCCTTGGCGTGCTGCTCCAGCTCCTCGACCCACGAGGCAGGCAGGCCGCGCTCCTTGGCGCCCTCGACCAGGTAGCCGACGTACCGACCGCTGGCCGGACCCTGCTCGGTGCGCTTCTCGGGCCTGGCGACGAACGCCTTGGCCGCGAGCTCCTTGCCCTCGGCCTGCACCGTGACCGCGATCTCCTGGAAGAGGCCGGTCGCGACGCCTTCCTTGCGCAGCACCGCGTCTTTGGCCAGGGGCGGGATCTCGAAGATGACGCCGTGCACGGTCGAGTCTTTGTCCTCGACCAGATCGCCGACCTTGCCGCCCCAGAAGCGGCTGTCCACGTCGAACACCAGCTTGTAGCCCTTGAGCACCGCGGGAGCGCCGCGCGCGAAGAGGCGGGGATCGACGCCGTGCTCGCCGGCCCACTCGCCGACGTGGCGCCGCGACAGCACTGAGCCATATGCGAAATAGAGGTACATGGCGGAAGTCTACTCCTTCGCCGCTGCCGGCGCGTCTTCCTTTGCCTCGAGCGACTTGCGCTTCTTCTCCAGCCGCTCGGCGACTTTCTCGAAGCCACCCTTGGGCCAGAGCGCCGCGATCTGCTCGCGATAGGTCTCGACCAGGCTCTGGTCCTCGGTGAGAACGTCCACCGCGCGATATCCGTGCTTGCCGTGCGCGAGCACGTATTCGACCTTGGCCGAATCGTCACCGGCGTGCAGCACCGTCTTTACGTGGGTGTGTCCCTTGTCGTCCTTGTCCTCGCCGACGTACTCGGAGGTGACCTTGCTGACATCGACGCTGGCCTGCTCGCGCATCTTGCTCAGGTAGCTCGCCTGCATGACGCCGCGGAGGGCGTCAGTGAAGCGCTTCCTGTGCGCGGCGCTCATGCCCGCCCAGTGCTTGCCGGCGGCTTCTTTGACCAGCGACTCGAAGTCGAGCAAGGACTCGACCGCCTGGCGCACCTTCTCCCGCGCGGCCTTGCGCTCTTCGCCCGCGGCTTTTGAATAGTCGGCGAGCCCTTGCTGGACCCGGTCGTTGGCCGCTTTGACGGCGGCGGTTGCCGGCCCCTCGGCGGCGCGGGCTGGCAGGGCGAGCAGCGCTGCAACAGTGAGTGCCAGGGTGACGAAACGGGTCATGCAAACCTCCAGGCGAGGGGCCGCTTCCTATCACGCGCCGCCAAGCTCAAGACCCTTGGATGCAAGAAACAGCCACACACTTCACAGACCGCCGACCGCCTTGGCCAGCGCCGCCCAGGCGATCTGCGCGTCGAAGAGCGACTTGAGCCGCTCTCCGTCGGCGCGCGCGTAGAGCAGCGTGTCCTCGAGCAGCTCACGGGCCTCGCCGAGCCCGCCCTCGAAGGCGACCCCCGCCTTGACTGCCAGCTGCTTGCCGATGGCCGCTTGCTTTGAATAGCGCTCGAAGCGGATGTGCGCTTCTTGTAGATCGCCCAGCGCCTGATCGACCTCGAGCCGGATGAGCTGCTCCGCCCCGCGCGCCAGCGCCTGCGCTTCAGACAGGTCTGCCTCGCTCTGCTTGAGGCGCGCGAACTTCTGCGGAAAGTCGAGCGTGCCACGCAGCGCCAGCGCGACATACGCGGTGCGCTCGTTATAGGGATTGTACGCGAAGGGCGTGTTCGGATTGCTGGCATTGCTCGTATAGGTGTAGGTCGCGCCGCCGACGAGGCCCAGGTCCGGGTAGAGCCTGGCCCGCTCCAGGTCGACCAGCGCCTGCCGCGCGGCCACGCCCTCGGTCGCGGCCCTCGACTCCGGACGCTTCTCGAGCGCGAGCTGCACCATCTTGTCGCGATCGGGCACCTCGGGCGGCGGCGGCAGCACGCGCTGCTCGACCTGCAGCACCTCGGCCGGCTCGGCGCCGACCAGCGCGCGCATGCCATTCATCGCCAGGTGCTCGTTCTTGACCGTGGCGGCGTATTGGGCCTCGAGCTCTTCTTTCAAGTAATCGAGCTTCAAGGAGTCATTCTTGGTGATCTGGTCGCTGCCATCGGCGAGCAGACCCTGCGCGGTCTTCTGCGCGTCGGCGAGCCGCTTGCGGACGCCGTCCACGCTCTGCGTCCCCGCGTGCGCAGTCTGGTAGCCCCAGAAGGCGCGCGTGATGTCATAGGTCGACTGGTCGCGCGCGCGCTCGAGCATCGCTTCGGCGAACCCGACGCCGTGCTGCGCGGCTGACTTGCCTGCGCTCCACTTGCCGAATGAGTAGAGAGGAATCACAGCGGTGGCCTGCGCGCGCAGCGCGATGCCAAGCTCTCCCCATCCATGCGCGGTCCCGGGCGTCACGTCGAGCAGGCTGGTCGGGTTTGCGTTGAGCCGCGCCTCCGGCGTGGGGCCCGCGGCTGCCAGCGTGGTCTCGATGACGGGGAACCAGGCGAACCCGATTTCTTCGCGCTTGGCCTGCGCGTGCTGCAGCTGCGCGTCGGCCTGGCCGGCCCGCGGGTCGCGCCGGCGCGCCCGCTCGATGAGCTGCGCCAGCGTGATCGCGCCGGGCTGCGCCGGGCCTGCTTTGGGGGAATCCCCGGCAAGCGCGGGCGGCTGGAGCGGTGCGGGCGTCACTGCAACCGCACTCGTCGGAGGAGCAGGCGTCACAGCCGCCGGCGCGCCAACCTGCGGCGCCGGCGAGGGCGAAATCGTGGCAGGCGGCGTTTGAGCGGCGACCTTGCCAGCGAGAAGGGCAAGCGACGCAATCACCAGCCTTCCCGCCGGGCTCAACCGTCCGGCTCTTCCTCGCCCAAGTGATGAGTCGACAGGCGGGGGCGGCCAGCAGGGTCGCCCTCGCTCTTGGCTCCGCCCCAACCTCATCAAGTGACTCCCACGAGGGGCGGTGGCGACGGTGCGGCCGCGCCCCTGCTGGCCGCCCCCAACCGATCGCTCCGCTCGCTCAATCTACTCGTTCGTATAGTCGGAGCCGAGATAGTTGATCAGCTCTTCGCCCATCAGGTAGCGCAGGTTGTTCTCGAGGCGCACCTTCTGCACGAACAGGTCGTGCTCCGGATACACGCTCGCCGCGTGCTGGGGGCTCTTGAAGTAGAAGCTGAGCCACTCCTGGATGCCCTTCATCCCCGAGCGCGCGGCCAGGTCGCCAAAGAGCGCGAGGTCAAGGACGATCGGCGCCGCCAGGATCGAATCGCGGCAGAGGAAGTTCACCTTGATCTGCATCGGGTATCCCATCCACCCGACGATATCGATGTTGTCCCAGCCTTCTTTGTTGTCGCCGCGCGGCTTGTAATAGTGGATCGACACCTTGTGCTGCAGGTCGCCGTACAGCTCCGGGTACTTCTCGGGCTCGAGGATCTGCTCGAGCACCGACAGCTTCGAGACCTCCTTGGTCTTGAAGTTCGCCGGGTCATCGAGCACTTCGCCGTCGCGGTTGCCGAGGATGTTGGTCGAGAACCAGCCGTCCATCCCGAGCATGCGCGCCTTGAGTCCGGGGGCGATGATGGTCTTCATCAACGTCTGGCCGGTCTTGAAGTCCTTGCCGCCGATGGCCACGCCCTTCTTCTCGGCGAACTCGAGCATCGCCGGGAAGTCCGCGCTCAGGTTGGGCGCGCCGTTCATGTACGGGATGCCGCAAGTGATGGCGGCATAGGCGTAGAGCTGGCTGGGGAAGATATTCTTCGAGTCGGCATCGAGGCCCTTCTCGAAGGCCGCGAGCGACTGATGCTCGGGACCCGCTTCCTGGTACGCCTCAGTCGATGCGCACCAGACCATGACCGCGCGGGCGCAGCGGTTCTTGTCCATGAAGCCGCGGATGTCGGCGATGAGCTGGTTGGCGAGCTCGCGCTTGGTGCCGGTCTTGAAGTGCGTGCCGTCGAGCTTCTTGACGACCTCGCGATCGAAGACGGCCGGCATCGGCTTGATGGCCGAGAGGAACGACTTGAGCGGCTCCAGATGCTCGGGCGTGAGCACCTTGGCCTTGGCGGCCGCGGTGTACGCGTCGTCCGGAATCGGGTCCCAGGCGCCGAAGACCAGGTCGTCGAGCGAGGCCAGCGGCACCAGATCCTTGATGGGCTTCCAGCGCTTCTCGCTGCGCTTGCCGAGACGAATCTGCGCCAACTGGGTCAGGGACCCGATGGGCTTGGCCAGCCCGCGGCGCGTGGCCTCGACGCCGGCGATGAAGGTCGTCGCCACCGCCCCCAGGCCCGGCAAAAGGACGGCGAGCTTTCCACTGGCGGGAGCAATCTTGGCAGGCTTGAACTCATCCATCAGCAACTCCGATGCGCGCGCTCACGTGAGCGCGGCTCCAGCAAAGGCGCGGCCAGTCGGGCCGTGCGCGGCGCGGCACCCTATAGAGGAGGCAGCCGCACCTGTCAAAGACAACGTGCCTTGGACGCGGCGCAGCGCGCAGAGGCCACCAGGGATACGTCTCCAGCGCGTCGTTGGACGGGTCGAAGCACCTCGCCCGCGCTGCGCTGGAGCGCTTGTCATTCCTTTTGACGCAGGTCCCATGGTGTTCCCCCTCCAGATGCCGGACGCCGGAGACGCGACCGATGCAATAGGTTCGCGCCGTGCAACGACCGACTCCAGCAGAAGCCCAGCCACTCTCCAGCGCCGCGCGCTCCGCACGCGCCCCTGCGCCGCTCCTAGCCGCGCTGGCGACGGCGCTTCTCGCCGCCTGCGGTGGCGAGTCGAGCGTCCCTGACACGCGTCCCGGCCGCGCTTGCGAGACGGCGGCGCAGTGCCACGCCGGAGAGATCTGCTCGACCGGCCGCTGCGCCCGAGCGCCTGTGCCCGATGCGGGTCCGACGCCCGGGCACCTCACGCTCTCTCCCGCCGCGGCTGCCGTTTCGGTCGCGGTGGGACGGACGCCCGCAGCCGCCGCCTTCACGGCTCTCAACGACGGAAGCGATCTCCTCCACTTCGGGGTGGTCTGCCCCGGCGCGGTCGCAACACCCGCCAGCGGCGTGCTGGCCGCGGGCGCCTCGAGCAGCATCTCAGTCGCCCTGCCTGTCTTCAGCTCTGCCGGCATTCGCACCCTCACTTGCGACGTCTCGAGCGACACGAGCGACGCCGTGCTCACGTTCATCGTCACGCTGACCGTCACCGCCGACGCGACCCCTCCCGCGGTGACCCTGACCTCGCCCCAGGCTGCCGCCACGCTCAGCGGCAAGCTCACGTTGGTCGCCTCTGCCAGCGACGATGTCGGCGTCGCCTCGGTCGCATTCCTGGTCGATGGCCAATCGGTGGCCTCCTCGACCGGCGCTCCTTTCTCCGCCCAATGGGACAGCGCAACCGTCGCCAACGGCGCGCACCAACTCGCCGCCAGGGCGGTGGACGCAGCCGGCAACGCGACGACCTCTGCCGCGGTCGCGGTGACCGTGCAGAACCTCGGGCACCTGACGCGCAGCCCGGCCTCAGCCCATGTCTCGGTCAATGCCGGCTCACCTGCCCCCCCCGTAGCGCTGACAATTGGAAACGACGGCACGGCTGCTTTGCACTACGCGGTCTCGTGCGACGGCAGCGGGACGGCCTCTCCGGCAAGCGGACTCCTGGCGGCGGGCGCCAGCACGGGCCTGTCGATCGGGTTGCCGGCCTACGCCACTCTGGGCTCTCGAACGGTCACCTGCACCGCGACGACGCCCGATGCGACAGGCGGCCCGCAATCGTTCCCCATCACCGTCGACGTCCTCAACGACACCACTGCTCCGACTGTGACCCTGACTGCGCCGGTCGCCTCGGCCACGCTGACTGGCAATGTCTCGCTCACTGCCACCGCCGCCGATCAGAGTGGCGTTGCGTCGGTCGATTTCCTGGTGGATGGCAGCGTCATCGCAAGCTCCACGGTCGCCCCCTATTCCGCAAGCTGGAGCTCGACCTCCGTCGCCAACGGAGCTCACGCAGTCGCCGCTCAGGCCACCGACGTCGTCGGCAACCGCGCCACGACCCCGAGCGTGTCCATCCTGGTGGCCAACGGGCACTTGACCCTGGCTCCCGCCACCGGCTCGGTCAGCACGTCCGCCGGTCAGCCCACGCCAGGCGCCACGTTCACGGTGGGCAACGACGGGCCCGCGCCGCTGCACTTCATCGTCGTCTGCGACAACGGCGCGACGGCCTCGCCCGCGAGCGGCGGCCTCGCCGCCAATGTCTCGAGCAACGTCTCGGTCAGCGTGCCGGCCTTCACCACCTCGGGAACGCGCACTGTCGGCTGCACCGCGACCACCGCCGATGGGAGCGGAGGGCCCCGGACATTCGTCCTCACGGTCACCGTGGGCGCCGACCTGACTGCGCCCACCGTCAACGTCACCGGCCCCGCTGCGGGCGCCGTCGTCCACGGGTCGGTCAGCTTCAGCGCGTCGGCAGCCGACGGCGTCGGAGTCGTCTCGGTTCAATACTTCGTCGATGGCGCCGCGGTCGGTGCTTCCGCCGCGGGGCCCACCTGGTCCGCCAACTGGTCGAGCGCGACGGTTGCCGACGGGCAGCACAGCGTGGTCGCCAAGGCCTCCGACGCGGCGGGCAACGTCGGCACTTCCAACGCCATCACCTTCACCGTCAACAATTCTTCGCCAACCGGAGCCAGCCTCAGCGTCCACACCACGCTCGGCGTGCCAGACGGAAACTTCACCGTCGATCCGAGCAACACGACCCGTTACTTGTCCGTGAAGCACCAATACGTCGTGTCCTACAACGCTACCTTGAAGGTTCCGAACTGGGTGAGCTGGGAGGTCAACAGCTCGTGGTTCGGGAGCGCCGCGCGCCAGAACGACTTCCGCATCGACGACACGCTTCCCTCGCCATTGGCGGCGATGCAGGGCCAGCTCGCCGACTATTCGGGCAGCGGATATGACCGCGGGCACATGTGCCCCTCGGCCGATCGCGAATCCAGCGTCCTCGACAACTCCAATACGTTCTATTTGACCAATATGATCCCCCAGGCCCCCAACAACAACCAGGGGCCTTGGGCCGACCTGGAGAACTATGCACGCACGCTGGCCCTGAGCGGCAAGGAGCTGTTCATCGTCTCGGGGCCGGTCTTTGATGACCCGAACAACATCGCGCGCACGCGGTCTGGAGCGGGCGTCGCCATCCCGTCGAGCACCTTCAAGGTCATCGTCGTCCTCGACTCGGTCGGGCAAGGCGCGGCCAACGTCACCACCACCACTCGCGTCATCGCCGTCCTGATGACGAACGCGCTCACCATCCCGAGGGCCGACCCCTGGACCAGGTACTGCTCGACGGCGCGGGCTATCGAGGCCAAGACGGGCCTCAACTTTCTCTCGGATGTTCCTCAATCCGTGCAGGACGTAGTCGAGACACAGAAAGACTCGAGCTGCCCCTGAGTTGACGAGAGTTGAGCTCAATGGCCGACCCCGCAGTCGCCGAGCGCGTCGTAGATTGAGCCGGTCGAGCCCGGCAGCGCGCGTCGCAAAGGTGCACCCTCGCCGGGAGCAAGCAGCGCGCCGAGGAGCGCATTGATTGTTCCTGAGACTGGTAGACGGCACGAATAGAGCTTGCCTTGAGTCTTCAAGGCGCCGGTCGAGGGATTCACGCGGCCCATCGATCCAGCGAGGGCCCAGGTGCAGGCGTGCAGCGCGCCGTCCTGTGCTCCCACCGCGCAGCGCAGCTCGAGAGGCTGGAGATCGGAATAGTCTCCCTCGCAGAACGTGTCGCCGCAGGCGTCAGCGAAGTTGGAAGCAAGCCGCTGCCGCAGCTCGACCCATTGCTCCAACGCGCCGTTGCCTTCAGCGGAGAGATACTCAACCGCATCGACAAAGCTCTGTGTATGAAGGTCGGCCGCTTCGTCGGCAAGGCTTGACCCCGTGCCCCCGCAGCCGCCGAGCAGCAGCGAGACGGAGAGGATCGATCGGTAGGGTATGCGCATCTGGTAGCTGCCTCCAAGTAAAGAGGAGAGCAATGGATGTGCCAATGGGCTCGCACCTCGCAGGGCAGGTCCGGCCGATGGGCGAGGCGGTGTCAGCTTGAAGCCGCGCGATGCCAGAATCGGACCCCCTGGTTTCAGAATGGAGTGCGCTGCTACAACCGTTTCATGACCCGCCGAGTCTCTCGCCGCTCCCTTCTCTCCAGTGCCGTTGCAGCCGCCGCGATGGCCCGCAACTCTCCCGATGCCCGCGCCGCCGAGGGAGGACTTCCAGCCGGCGCGAGCGCGGGGCCGCCGGTCGCGGTCTCCAGCGCCAACGGCCTCCGCGCGGTGGCACGCGCCGTGAAGAGGATGTCGGAAGGCGCCGATCCGCTGGACGCCGCGATCGAGGGGGTGAACATCGTCGAGGACGACCCTGACGACATGACGGTTGGCTATTGGCGGCGTGCCCAATGAGGAAGGCGTGGTGCAGCTCGACGCGTGCGTGATGCACGGACCCACGGGGAGAGCCGGCGCAGTTGCTTCATTAGAAGGAGTGAAGAACCCGAGCAAGGTGGCGAGGCTCGTGATGGAGACCACCGACCACGTGCTCCTGGTGGGGCCGGGCGCGCGCCGATTTGCCGACGTCAACGGCTTCGCCCGCGAGGAGTTGCTGACGGAGAGGGCCCGCAAGGTGTGGCTCTATTGGAAGCAGAACCTGTCTCCGCTCGACAAGTGGCTCGAGCCTGCGGAAGACAAAATCGATCCGGCGGTGAAATGGTTCATGGAGAAATATGGGAAAAGCGAGTTTCGCAAGCCGACCATTCACGGGACCATCCACGTGAGCGCCATCAACTCCAAGGGCGAGCTCGCTGGCTGCACCTCGACGAGCGGCCTCTTCTTCAAGATGCCGGGGCGCGTGGGGGACTCGCCGATCATCGGGGCGGGCTGCTTCACCGACAATGACGCTGGGAGCGCCGGCGCGACCGGGCGCGGCGAGGCAAACATCCTGGTCAGCGGTGGGCACCTGGCGGTGGAGCAGATGCGCAAGGGGCTGCACCCGCGCGAGGCGTGTCTGGAGGTGCTGCGGCGCATCGCAGCCACGACGCGTGAGAAGCGGCTGCGCGACGATCAAGGCCGGCCCGACTTCAGCATCCGCTTCTATGCGGTGGACAAGAAGGGCAGGTACGGGTCGGCGTCGATGTGGAGCGACCAGAAAGGAGGCAAGCCGGCAATGTTCGCTGTGGCCGACTCGGCGGGCGCCCGGTTGGAGGAGTGCGCGTACCTGTTCGACGGCACGCCCTCCTAGAGCATCGAACGGTTTGGTTCCCGTCGGATAACCGCGGGTCCGATTCGCTGCGCATCGCCGCGTCTCTCTTCGTTGCCGTACAGAAAGTACGGTGCCTCGTCGTTCCTTGCCCTTCTTGCGACTCGGCCGTTCTCCTTCTTTCACCAAACCGATCGGTGCTCTAGCCATGCAAGCGCGATTGCTCATGCCCGGGGATGTGGCAGCCGCTGAGAGCCTCTTGCTGGCTCATGCCGACTCGTCGCTGGCGCTCCTGGCCAGTTTGCGGCGTGCCGGGCTTGCCTCCGCGCGCTGGGCGGGAGCGTTCGCGGACGGCGCGTTGGTGGGGCTCGCTGCCCTCTCCGAGAACGGGCAGCTCTTGGTGCAGGCGCCCATCGGGGCCGAGGTCGCTGCCTGCGCAGCGGTCGAGGGGGCCGGGCGCCCGGTGAGGTCCATCCAGGGGCCCTGGGCACAGGCGGCGACGGCGCGCGCGGCGCTCGGATTGTCGGCGGCGAAGACCCGGGTCGATGAGCGCGAGCTGCTTCTGGCGCTCGACCTCGAGTCGCTGCGCGTGCCTCCGGCGCTCTTGGAAGGAAGCGTCGTCGCGCGCGCCCCACGCGCCGACGAGGTGGAGCAGGTCGTCCGCCTGCGGCTCGACTACCTGCGCGAGATGGACCTCGAGTCGATCGATGCCGCAGCCGGAGAGCGCGTTCGAGCAACCTTCGCGGCTGCCCGCGCGGCCGCGACGCTCTTTGTCGTCGAGTCAAAGGGCGAGCTCGTGGCCATGACCACCTTCAATGCCCGCTTGCCCGACAGGGTCGGGGTGGCGGCAGTCTATACCCCCCCGGGTATGCGGGGGAGGGGCTTTGGCCGCTGCGCGGTGGCTGGCCACTTGCTGGCGGCCCGCGCGGGCGGCGTCGGCCGGGCTTCGCTCTTCACTCGTGCGGGCAACGAAGGGGCGCGGCGCGCCTACGCCTCTCTCGGGTTTGTCGAGGTGGGGGACTATGCGGTCATCGTCTTCGAGTGATGGTCCGGGCCGGCGCGGCTCAGGCGTGCGCTTGTTGCACGACCACGAGCGTTCCCGCGCTGACGCCGTACTTCTCCAGCGCGCCCACCTCGGCGATCACGCTCCGGGGCGTGCGAGAGCCGCGCAACAGATCGGCATACGCGTTGAGCACCTTCTTCGACTCTGCCGCGCTCTCGCGCACCAGCTCGACGCGATATCGCCGCACGCCCGCGGCCATCAGCTGCGGCAGGCAGCTGGCGGCGCTCTGGGCGCGGGCGTTGAACACGGTGTTGCGGCAGCCGACGTCGACCACCACCGGGTGCTCGACTCCGAGATGGTCCCGCAGCGAGAGCTGGTGCTTCTCGCAGGGGCGCCCGCAGTCGGTGTAGTCGCGCCCGTTCGAGAGGACGTGCGAATAGACGCAGTGCTCGTTGTGGAAGAGCGGCAGGTGCTGGTGGATGGTCACCTCCAGCCGCCTCGCGGGCACGCCTTTGCACAGGTCGAGCAGCTGCAGCAGATCCAGATCGTACGCTGGCGTGAGTGTCGTCAGGCCCATCCCGAGCAGCGTGCGCGCGGTGATGCCGTTGGTCGCGTTGAGCGAGAAGTCGCCATGGACGGTGAAGCCTGCCCTGGCCACGCCGCGCTCGCGGAAGTGCTCCAGTGCGCCGAGGTGGCGCGCCAGGATGCCGTCTGGCTGCAGGCTCTCGAAGCGGCGGTCGTACCCTTCCTCGCCTGGCTTCTGGACGCGCGGCGTGGCGATGATGACGCGCAGGCCGGCGGCGCGCACGCGGTCGCAGGCTTTTCCCAGGCCGACCAGCTCCATGAAGTCGAGCTCGACATCGCGCAGCCCAAGCGTCTGGGCCTGCTCGATCGCGGCATCCACTTGCTCGAGCGTGCGCAACAGCGGCACCAGGAGCGGGGCGCCGTGGGTGGCCGCCTCGTCGTCGCGGAGCGGAGGGGCGATCTCGAAGGCCGCGTGGCCGACGCTCACGGCGCGCACGGGCGCTGCCGGAGCCTTGGCCTGGAGCGCCTCGACCAGAGCGCGGCGCAGGCGCTTCAACTCGGATGGGGGAAGGGCCAGTGCGCCCGAGAGCTCGACCGACAGGTGCGTCAGCTCGAAAGCGGTGCCGCCGAAGGCGCCGAGCTTGTCGCGAAGCAGCGCTTCGTCGAGCGGCTTTCCCGAGGCGGCCGAGCACGGCATGGCGCTTGTGGCCCGGGCAGTGCGGCCGAGGGCGTCGCGCGCGGTCACCTCAAGGGCGACACCGCTGGCGCCGCGCACGAACAGCTCGAGGCCAACCTTGCGCTCCTCGCCCGCGAGCCGCTTCATCTTCCGAGTCAGCTCGGCGTCCTTGGCCTTCCACACCACATCCCCGTGCCTGACGAGGCGCAGGTCCGGCGCGCCCTCGCCCTGGGCGGCGCCGAAGACCAGCTTCCACCGGCCGTCGGCCAGGCGATCGCAGGCGTGCAGGCCGCCGCGGGGCTCGTCGTCCTCTGGCTTGCCCTGATCGAAGAGCATGCGGTCGCCGGCCTTCAGCTCGGGGGCGTCGCTCTCGGGAAGCACGAAGACGTCGCCGGCGCGCGCGTGCACTTCGTCGACGCGTCCGACCAGCACGCCGCGATGGCCTGGGTACAGGCCGTGCACCAGCTTCTGGTGGTCCGAGCCCTTCAAGAAGCCGTGGCTGAAGCTGCGCGAGAAGCTGTAGCGCAGCTCCTCCTCGTCGCGCGGGCCGAGCGGCGTCGGCCGGTGCTCGATGGCCGCGTCCAGCGCGCGCCGGTACTTGTCCACCACGTTGGCGACGTACTCCGGGCCCTTCATGCGGCCCTCGATCTTGAAGCACGAGACCCCAGCCTCGATCAGCTCGGGCAGCAGGTCGTGGGCGGCCAGGTCGCGGGGGCTGAGCAGATACTTGAGCTGCTCGTCGCCGCGGGCCAGGTCTTGTTGCCCATCGACCACCAGGTCGTACGGCATGCGGCAGCTCTGCGCGCACTGGCCGCGGTTGGCCGAGCGAGCCTGCAGCGCTTCGCTGGTCAGGCACTGGCCGCTCCAGCTGACGCAGAGGGCGCCGTGGACGAAGCACTCCAATTCCAAATCAGTGCCGTTTGCGAATTTGCGAATTTCGTCAATCGACAGCTCGCGCGGCAGGACGATGCGGGTGACGCCGAGCGAGGCCGCCACCCGCGCGGCTTCGGCGCTGGAGACGGTCATCTGCGTGGAGGCGTGCAGCGCCAGCTCGGGGCAGACCGCTTTCGCCAGCCTCGCGGCGCCCAGGTCCTGGACGATGATGGCGTCCGCGCCCGCGCGGGCGATGGCGGCGAGCGCCTCCTCGGCCACCGGCAGCTCGCGGTCAAAGATGAGCGTGTTGAAGGTGACGAACCCTTGCACGCCGTGCGCGCGCAGGTAGTCGAAGACGCGCGGCAGCTCGTCGGCCGCGAAGTTGTCGGCCCGAGCGCGCGCGTTGAAGCCACCCCGCAGCCCGAAGTACACGGCGTCCGCGCCGGCATTCACGGCCGCGACGAGGCTCTCCTGGTCCCCGGCGGGGGCCAGCAGCTCAGGTCTCGGCAGGCGTCTTGCCATCGCTTCCGGTCCTTCCTCGAACAATTGCGCAGGCGGCGTCGGGCCCGCTCCCGCGGGGCAGGCAGACGAGCGACGACGACGCGTAGGATCCCGAGCCCCTTACATAATTCCCACCGCTTGGCAAGGGTTCGCGGGGCCAGGCATGACCGCCTCGCCCGGCCTGCTCGGGCACTTTGCGAGAGCGCGCGAGCGCCGCGAAAAAGTCGTGGTTAGTTTCTTTTGCAGGGGCACCAAGAGGGGTGCCGAATCAGGGGTGGTGAAATCATGGGCGGTGGCGAGGAGAAGAACGAGACTTTGATGTGCGGGTCATGCCGACGGACCGGGACGTTCACGTCGCCTGTCTCCGTGATCCTGCTGTTCGCGCCGGGCCTCGAGCGTCCTTATCCGCTCATTCCCGCTGAGGACTACCGCGTCTGCGGCGCTTGCGAGGCTGTCTTCACGCTCATCGACCGCGCCTCGCAGGCGCACCCGACGACGCGCACGGCCGGCCCCTGGTCGCGCGCCGTGGTCGTCTTCACCGATGGGCACGGCGTCGATGTTCGCGCCAAGCGCAGCGGTCAACAGATGGCGATGGCGTAGCTCTTCGAACCGCGCCCGCCTCAGCGAGCGTCGGGCCGTCGGAGCAGCACGTAGACTGCGCCGGCGCCCCCGTCGGACGGCCGCGCCGTGCAGAAGGCGAGCACCTCGCGTGAGGTGCGGCCAGCGGACATCCAGCGCTTGACCGCTTCCTTGAGCACCGGAACCTGGTCTTTCGAGTGCAGGCCCCGGCCGTGGACCACCAGCACGCAGCGCTTGCCCGCGAGGCGCGCCGTGGCAATGAACGCTTCCAGCGCCGGCCGAGCGTCTTCTTTCAGCAGCCCGTGCAGGTCGAGGTGCCCCTGCACCGAAAACTCGCCGCGCTTGAGCCTCCGCGTGATGCGCGGGTCCAGGCCTCTGGTGCACCCCTCGATGAACTCGTCGGTGTCGGACAGGTCGAAGGGCAGGTCGCCATCGACCAGCGCGCGCAGCTCGTCGTAGGCGACCAGATCGGGATCGAGCGGCAGCGGCGCATGCGCGATGGGCGCCTCCACCGGCCTGATCGCCGCGCTCCGATCGAGCAGCGGGGCCGCCCCATCGGTGGCCATCATCCACTCTTCGTCCTCGCTCAGCTTTTCGTCGCGTCGCCGCGGCGGCGGCGCTGCCGGCGGGGCCTTCTTGGCGGTCAGCGGCGCGGGCTTCGGCGGCAGCTTGACCACCGAGAACGGGTTGTTGAACGGCTTCTCTTTCTTGGCCACGCGCCGATCCTAGAGCACCGAACGGGTTGAATCCCGTCGGAGAACCGCGGGTTGCCGGGCAACCCGCTCGGCCGATTCGCTGCGCATCGCCGCGTCTCTCCTCGTTGCCGTACAGAAAGTACGGCGCCTCGTCGTTCCTTGCGCTGCTTGCGACTCGACCGTTCTCCTCGGTCCTTCAACCCGATC
>JBBRMA010000021.1:0-85272 GCA_038231075.1 Myxococcales bacterium
CAGCCTGCTGGCGAGGGTGGCGACAAGCCCGCGGACGGCGAGCAGCCTGCTGGCGAAGGTGGCGACAAGCCCGCTGAGGGTGAGCAGCCTGCTGGCGAAGGTGGCGACAAGCCTGCTGAAGGCGGCGAAGGCACTGGTGGAGACAGTCCTGGCGGCGACGCTCCCGCCGAGGGCGGGGACAAGCCCGCGGAGGGCGAGCAGCCTGCTGCCGAAGGTGGCGACAAGCCCGCGGAGGGCGAGCAGCCTGCTGGCGAGGGTGGCGACAAGCCTGCGGAGGGCGAGCAGCCTGCTGGCGAAGGTGGCGACAAGCCTGCTGAGGGCGAGCAGCCTGCTGGCGAAGGTGGCGACAAGCCTGCTGAGGGCGGCGAGGGCACGGGCGGAGATGGCCCCGGTGGCGACGCACCTCCGGAGGGCGGCGACAAGCCCGCCGACGGCGAGCAGCCTGCTGGCGAGGGCGACAAGCCCGCAGAGGGTGGAGATGCCGCCGCTGGCGATGCTCCTCCCGAGGGCGGCGAGGGCACGGGCGGAGAAGGACCTGGCGGCGACGCACCTCCCGAGGGCGGCGATGGACCTGGCTCGGATGCGCCTCCCGGCGAAGGTGAGCCTGCACCTGCCGAGGGCGGTGATGGATCCGGCACGGAGGCACCTCCTGCCGACGGTGAGGCCCCTCCTGCCGAGGGTGGCGAAGGCACGGGCGCCGAAGGCCCGGGCGACGCAGCTGCCGAAGGCGGCGGCGAAACCGTCCCGGCCGAGGGCGGCGAGGGCGGCGACAAGCCTGGCGACGCGGAGAGCGAGAAGGCCGGAGGCGGCGACGCCGAGGGCAAGGAGGGCCTCGACCTGAACGCGCCCGAGCAGAAAGAGGGCGAGGAGGAGAAGCAAGGCGAGAAGGAGGAGAGCGGCCAGGGCACCGGCGACAGCGGCGAAGCTGGCGACTCCGAGTCCGAGGCCGGCGGCAAGGGCCAGAAGCCGGGCAAGTCGGCAGCCAAGGGCAAGGCCACAGGTCCGGGCAAGGCGGCAAAGGGCGGCAAGGCAGGCGCCGCAGAGGCCGAGTCGGATGGCGCGGAGAGCGAAGAGAAGAAGGCGCCGGCGGCGGAGGACGAGCAGCCTTCCGCCAAGACCTCGAGCAAGCCCAAGCCGGGCAAGAAGGGCGCGGCCGCGGTCGCCAAGGCGGACGGCGAAGAGCCTGCGCCGAGCGATGCGCCCGCTGAGGGCGACAAGCCCGCGGCGCAGGAGAAGCCGTCGCAGGGCAAGGCCATCGGCGACACCATCTCGTCGTTCGGCCGGGCGGGCGGCGACGTGAACAGGGCGATGCGAGAGGAGCCGAGGCCGGCGCCTGCCGCGGAGCCAAAGGCCGAAGAGCCGAAGCCGGCGGCCGCGGAAGCCACGCTCGAGCCCAAGGTAAGCGGTGAGGGCACGGCCGGGGGCGAGCAGGGCGGCGACGTCGAGCAGCCCGACGACGGCGGCGAAGAGGACGACGACGAGGACGACGCCGAGGACGGTGAAGGCGGGGACGACGACGGCGACGACGACGAGAAGGAAGCGGAGGCCGAAGGCGGGCAGGCCGAGGGCGCGGAGCCCGAGGAAGGCGAGAAGGCCGAGAAGGCCGAGGAACCTCCGGCGGCAGAGGAAGAGCCGCCCGAGATCGAGCCCACCAAGCCTGCTCCCAAGCCCACTCCCAAGGGCCGGAAGTAGTCGGGGCGCGCGATGGCCGAGACGGAAGCGAGCGACACGGCAGAGGGCGGCGGATCCGATCAGGGGTCCCCGTCCGCGCCACCTGACCCGATCGAGCTGCGGTTCAGGAATGTCACCAGCGACGGGCGGCTCGCGGTCTCGGAGCCGCTCTCGCTGGCGAGGGCGGTGCCGCCTCCGCCGACGCTCGGCACGCCCTGGGTCGGGCATGAGGTCTATCGATCCGGCGGCACGACCACACTCTTGGTGCGGGCCGAGGGCGTCCAGCGCGGCGCGGTGAAGTTCGTCGTCGAGAAGCTCGAGGGCGGCGCTTGGAGCCAGGTTGCCGACGTGCCAGCCTCGTTCGACGCCGGCCAGGCGCAGGCGAGCTACACCCTGCCGGCGGTCAGGGGCGTCGAGCCGGTGCAATGCCGCGCGCGGGCCGTGGCCAGCTTCGGCGAGGCGACCTCCGACCCGTGGACGGTCGAGCCGTCCGGTGAGCTGATGAACCCCGAGTGGTCGCACGCGCACCCGACGCGCGGGTCCCACTTCGACGACGGCGACGAGGCGATCATGCGGGTGCAAGCCAAGGGGCTCGACGGGCGCTCGGTGGTCTTCGTCGTCGAGCAGCAGAAGGGCGGCGCCTGGGCCCCGTTCGGGAAGGTGACCGCGACCATCGCGGGCAACGCGGCGGTCGGCAAGCTCACGGTGCGCCATCCCGTCATGGGCGGCGCGCCGACGCTCGCGCAGCTGAAGAAGGCGGAGCCGCTGCAGTTGCGCTTCCACGTCGAGCTCGGGAGCTAGCGCCATGGCGTTGATGATCGTCTTTGCAGGGACCCGCCAGCCGCTGCCCGCGGGCACGCGCGTCTACGCCGTCGAGGTCGGCGACGACAAGCAGCCGAAGGGCGGGCCGGTGCGCAGCGATGTGCAGTCCGGCGGGAAGGTCGCGGGCGGCTTCAATCCGCTCGGCCACCCGGCCGGGCTGGAGGCGATCCCTTTTGCCCCCACGGCGGCCGGCAAGTACCAGGTGATCGCCATCCCGGCCTCGCAGGATTTTGGCTCGCCGGGCGAGGCCTGGGCCGCTCTGCGCCGCTGTCCGCCGCTCACGTTCGCCGACGATCGCTTGCCTGCCGTGATGGTGCAGGGCTTGCGAAAAGATCAAGTCGAGCCTCCGGTGGCGGGCGGCGTCGCGGTGCGCTTTCGCGCGGTCGCCAAGGATGGAGAAGAGCTGGTCTCCTCCGCGATCTCGCTGCGCAGCGGCGGGCCGGGGCCGCGGCTCGCGCTGCCCCGCTTCGGGCAGACCCAGGCGCGCGTCGGCGAGCTGGTGACGTTGAAGGTCTTCGCCCGCGCGCTCGAGGGGACCAACCTCCGCTTCGAGGTGGAGGTGCAGAACGGCGGCGACTGGAAGCCGGCCGGCTCGACCGACGGCAAGGTGGCCGCGGGCGCGGCCGTCGCGCAGTGGCTGATTCCGCCGGCGCTCCTGCCCATGAGCAAGAGTGCCGCCGACGACGCCAAGCCCGCCGGCAAGCTGCGCTTCCACGCCATCGCCGAGTTCGAGAACCTCCTCTCGGCGCCGCTCCCTCTCTTGCCGCCCGTCTTCGTCGCGCCGCCAAAGCCCGCTCCCGCTGCAGCGAAGCCGACGCCGGCCGCAGCGAAGCCGACGCCGGCCGCGGCGAAGCCGACGCCGGTCGCGGTCAAGCCTGCCCCGGCTGCCGCAAAGCCGGTCCAGGTCGCGCCGGGGCGAGCTCCCTCGGCGGCGCGGCCGGCGCCGGTCGCAGCAAAGCCCGCACCCCAAAAGCCCAAGTAGCCACTCCCGCGCGGGGGAGCGCGGCTCCCCTTGTTCGAGGTCGCGCTCCCCTTCCGGCAAGGTGCTGGCCCTCTCCGGTCGAGGCGCGCCTCCCTTCGCAAGCGGTGCGGCCCGGCGTGGTGTAGAACGCGCCCATGGACAAAGTCGTCATCGACGGAATCGCCGGCCTCCAGGCGCTCGTGGGCAAGGACCTGGGCGCGAGCGGCTGGCGGCAGATGCGCTTCGAAGACATCGTCAAGTTCGCCGAGGTCACAGGCGACCACCAGTGGATCCACGTCGACAGGGAGCGCGCCAAGGCGGGCCCCTTTGGCGCGCCCATCGCTCACGGCTACTTCACGCTGTCCCTGGTCGCCGGCCTCTTCTTCGAGATGATCGACGCGCGCGGCTTCAAGGCCGTGCTCAACTACGGGCTGGGAAAAGTCCGCTTCCCGATGCCCCTGCGCGAGGGGAAGAACTACCGCCTGGCGCTCAAGCTCGCCGATCTCAAGGAGGTCTCGGGCGGCGTGGACGCGACCTTCAACGCCAACGTCGAGGTCGAGGGCGAGCCGAAGCCCACCTGCGCAGCGGAGCTGATCTTCCGCTTCATCGCGTAGGCGACTGGTGGCCGCTCGCGAGCACAACTTCGACGGGCTGGTCGGGCCCACGCACAGCTACGCGGGGCTCTCGTTCGGCAACGTCGCCTCGCAGTCGCACGCGGGGCAGATCGGCAACCCGCGCCGGGCGGCCTTGCAGGGCCTGGAGAAGATGCGCTTTGTCGCCTCGCTCGGCGCCGCGCAGGCCGTGCTTCCGCCGCACGAGCGACCCCACCTGGCCACGCTGCGCAAGCTCGGCTTTCGCGGCTCCGACGAGGAGATGATCGCCGCGGCGGCCGCGAGCGAAGGCGAGGGGCAGGCCTTGCGCTTGTGCTCGAGCGCGTCGGCGATGTGGACGGCGAACGCGGCCACCTGCACGCCGAGCGCGGACAGCGAAGACGGCAACCTCCACCTCGTTCCGGCGAACCTGACCGCCATGTTCCACCGCGCCCTCGAGGCGGGCACCACCGCGCGCGTGCTGCGCGCCATCTTCAGCGACGTCGCGCGCTTCACCGTGCACGACGCGCTGCCGGGCGGGGCCCAGTTCTCCGACGAAGGCGCCGCCAACCACACGCGCCTGTTCGCGCCCGGCGTCCCCGCAGTGCACCTCTTTGCCTGGGGCCGACAAGCATTCGGCGCGGGGGGCGATGCGCCGGCACGCTTCCCGGCGCGGCAGACGCTCGAGGCCTCGCGGGCGCTGGCGCGCCTCGGCCAGGCGGCGCCGTCGCGCGCGGTCTTTGCGCAGCAGCACCCGGCGGGCATCGACGCGGGCGCCTTCCACACCGACGTTCTCGCGGTGGGAAACGCGCACGTCCTCCTCCTGCACGAGCTCGCCTTCGCGGGGCACGAGGCGCTCCTTGCGCAGCTCTCGTCGCTCCTCGACGGGCAGCTCGTCGCCTTCCTCGCCACCGAGCGCGAGCTGCCGGCCGCCGAGGCGGTGCGCGCCTATCCCTTCAACTCGCAGCTGCTCTCGCTGCCGGACGGGACCATGTGCATCGTCGCGCCCGCCGAGAGCCGCGAGACGCCGGCGGCGCGCGCGTACCTCGAGCGCGTGGCGGCGGCGGGAGGGCCGGTGAAGATGGTCCACTACCTCGACCTGCGCGACTCGATGGAGAACGGCGGCGGCCCGGCCTGCCTGCGCCAGCGCATCGTGCTCACCGAGGAAGAGCGGGCATCGGTCCGGGCGCGCGTGTTCTTCGACGAGGCGCTCGACCAGGACCTGACCTCTTGGGTCACCCGCCACTATCGCGACCGGATGAGCGCCGCCGACCTGCGCGATCCGCTGCTCCACCGCGAGGGCATGGCCGCGCTCGATGAGCTGACGCGGCTGCTCCGGCTGGGCGCTGTCTACGACTTTCAGTCCTGATCGGAGTCGCCCGCGTTCTCGTCGGGCTGCCGGCGCGCGGGCCGCTGCGAGCCGCTCCCGCCAGAGCGCGCGGGGCCGATGACCTCTTCGCGCAGCAGGTTGCCCTGCTCGTTGAAGAGGTAGTCCACCAGCGTCTGGCAGGTCCCGCTCGAGCCTTCGCAAGGCCGTGGCTCCTCGTAGCGGAGGGCGAACACGCCGCCTGGGCGATGGCCGAACGCGACGGGCAGGCCGCGGCTGGTGAGCATCCCGCGCGCGTCTCCGGAGAGCTGTAGCAGGCCAGAGCTCCCGCCGGCGGCATCGGCCTCGGAGTGGGCCTGATTGGCGCGACCGCGCACGGCGGCGCGCTCGTCTGGCGTCGGATCTTGCGGAATGGGCGGCACCTGCTCGTTCGCCATGGGCGCGGGCTGCAGGGGCCTCGCCACGGGCAGCTCGTCGAGGGCGGCGCGGATCCGCTTGCCATCGGCCGAGAGCTCGGGCGGGAGCTTGTCGAGCTCGCCCTTCTCCTCCGGGTGGTTGCGCAGATAGCTCGCGGCCGCGGCGACGAAGGGCCGGGGCAACGGCGGCGCCAGGGTCGGGAAGCGCGAGGTGGCGTTCTTCAGCTCGGGCTCCTTGGCGACCACCGCGGAGAGCTCGCGCGAGACCTTGTCCTCGCTGGCCTCCGACTGCTGCAGCGTCAAGAGCGAGCGCCGCAGATCGGCCCACTTGAGCGCGCCCGGCGCGGGCGAGTTGGCGAGCGCCTCGGCGACCTCATCGGCCTCGGCGAAGGCCTCGCTGCGCAGCTTGCCGGCGCGGGCGAAGCGGAAGGCCAGCTCGTCCTGATCCTGGCCGTCGCCCACCGAGGCCCAGAGGCCGCGCGGCGCCGCCTCGCGCACCCAGGCGAGCCGGTCGAGCGCGTCGAGCAGCCGCTGCAGCCGCCGCTGCGCGCGCCTCGTGTAGGTCGGGTCGCCGTCGCGGACGCGGCCGAGGTCGTTGGCCGAGGTGCGCTTGCCGATCTCGTCGGCGGCCCAGGTGTGCTCCTGGCGGATCTGGTCGAGCGTGCGATGCTCGTCGCGCGAGTGGGTCCCGTCGATGTAGCAGCCGGACAGCACGGCGCAGGACAGAGTGGCCAGCAACACGGGTGCGCGGTTCCAGGGATGTGACATGGCTGCCTCCGCCTCCAGGATCGTCTCGGACCTACAATATTCAACTCCGGCCACGCATGGATGAGACGCCGGTCTCGTTTCCTTCGTATTCGTATAACGTGCTGCACTTTGAACAGGAGCCGCCCGTGGCCGTCTCTCGACTGATGCGCCTCGCAGACTCCCGCCCGTCAGGCTGGCCGGTGAACCTTGCCCTGCTCGCCGCAGCGGGGCTGCTCGTCTGCGCCGCGGCGGCTCGCGCCCAGGAGGTCCCCCCTGACGCGCCGCCCGCGCCGGTCTCCGGCCCGGACACGCCCGCGCCCATCGACGGTCCGCTCCCCTCGGCGCCGCCCGCGCGAGTGCAGGAAGGCGCCGCGCCGGCCTTGTCCTCGCCTGCTCCCTCGACCTCCGCCAGGCCCGCTCCGCAAGAGGAGCCGCTCCCCGCCTACCTGCGGCACCTGGCCGCGGTCGGCGCCGCCTGGGGACCGGCGCCTTCGCCCGACGGCGCCCGCATCGCCTTCGTCACCACGCTCTTTGGGAGCCGGCAGGCCGCGGTCATCCCCAGCGGGGGCGGCTATCCGGTCCAGCTCACCGACGAGCCCGGCGGCGTGGTGGCCGTGCGCTTCGCTCCTCGAGACGCGCACCTGCTCTTCACGGTCGTGCTGCGCGCAGGCCAGCGGCGCGTCCTCTTGATCGACGACGCGGGGGGCGTCCCGCGGGAGCTCGACTCGTCCCCCGGCGAGCAGCTGATGGGCGGCTTCACCCGCGATGGCCGTCGGCTGCTTTATGCCTTGGTGGACGGCGAGCGCATCGCGCTCAAGTGGCTCACCATCGACAGCCGGCAGATCATCGAGGTCGCCGCGCCCTTGCCGCAAGCGGGCAGCCCGCCCACTCCCGCCGGGCAAAAGCCGCTGCCTCCCGCGGAGCCGCTCTCGAAGTCGCTCGCCGGGCTCTCGGCGCTGGCGGCGCCTACGCTCGACGCGCGCTTCACCGTCGCTCAGCTCCGCAGAGGCGCCGACGAGAACCTCGTGCGCGTCGATCTCAACTCGACCCGCGTCGAGCTGCTCACGCCCCACCAGGGCAACGCGCGCTTCCGGACCGCCCGCTTCAGCCCCGACGGCAAGCTCGTCTATGTGCTCACCGACGAGGGCCGCAACGCGCTCGGAGTGGACTCGATCGCGGTGTCGAGCAAGGCGCGCAAGACGCTCTACGCGCCCGCCGGCGAGGTCGAGTCCTACTCGCTCGCCGACGATGGCCACCGGCTGGTCGCGGCCCAGGTGTCGGGCGGCGAGACGCTCTTCACGCTCTTGGAGCTGCCGAGCCTCCGCCAGCAGCCGCTTCCCCAGCCGCCGCCGGGCGCGCTGCAGCCCTCGGTCCAGGGCGAGCCGTCCATCGTCTGGAGCCGGAACGGCGAGCGCCTCTTCTTCGCCTGGGGCCAGGCCGACCAGACCACCGATCTCTACGTGCTGCGCGCCGACTTCGGCAGCGCAGTGCGGCTCACGCACAGCCCGCGGCCGGGCCTGCCCGAGGGTTCCTTGCCCAGGCCGCGCACGCTCGAGTACGCCTCGGCCGACGGCAAGCAGATCCCCGCGCTCCTCTGGATGCCGAAGCCCGCACCGTCGAGCGGCGACGGCCGGCAGCCCGCGCCGCCCCACGCAGCCGTGGTGCTGACCGGCGGCCAGGCGCGGCCGCTCTTCGACGCGCGCATCGCGGCGCTGGCGGGGATCAACATCGCCTCGCTCGAGCCCGGCGTGCGCGGCTCCGAGGGGCGCGGCAAGGCTCACGCCGCCGAAGACGCCGAGGGCGCCGTGGGCGACGTCGTCTCCGCCGCGCGCTTCCTGCAAAAATCGTCCGAGGTGGACGGCGCCGCGCCGCTCCTGGTGGGCATTGGCGCCGGCGCAGATCGAGCGATACAGGCCGCCCAGCGCGACCCGGCGGCGTTCTCGGGCCTGGTGCTGGTGGCCGACCGCGCCCCCGCGCCGCCCCCCGGCCTCAAGCTGCCGGTGCTGGCGCTCTCGGCTCACGGCGCCTCCGCGCTCGCCGAGTTGGTCGCGTTCGCCAGGGCACATCTCGAGCGCAGCAAGTCCACGGCGGCGAGGTAGAAAAAGAGCAACCTGCCCGTTCAGATCGCCAGCGCCACCAGGCGCGCGCACTCGCCGAGCAGGTGCGCGGCGCGGGCATTGCGGCCGCCTTTTGTGACCAGCAGCGCCACGTAGTAGCGGCCGGGCAGCAAGTGGCAGAGCAGGGTGCCGCCCTCGCAGAGCCAGCGCATCTGCAAGGTCTCGCCTGGCTTGCCCGGGGCTTCGAAGAGCGCCACCAGCGGCGCCGCCAGGTGCGCCCCGCAGATCTTCATGTCGAACGGCGTCAGCGGTGCGACTCCACCGGGCGCCTCTCGCGCCAGCGCCAGCTCGACGTGCTCGCCCTGCTGATCGCAAAAGATGGCCCCGCGCGCGCCGGGCGTCGCGTCCACCAGCGCTTGCAGGAGGCGTTGGAACGGCACGGCGCGCTTGTACCGAGTGGGTCCGGATGGTAGCAAGCTGCGCTCGCGGGACCCCGCGGCGGAGGCATCAGTGGACAAGCGCGCAGCGGCCGTCCTCGGCGTGATCTTCGGCGGGCTCTTCCTCGTCCTCTTCGCCTTCCTCATCCTCGCCTACTCGGCGGTCAAGTCCGGGAGCCTGGCCTCGTCGAGCGACGACTCCTCCTCGACCGGCGCGCGCGTCGGCGTGGTCGAGGTCAAGGGCACCATCGGCGACAGCGAGCGCGGCGCCAATGGCGACGCCATCGTCAAGCAGCTGCGCAAGTTCGAGCGCGACGACGACATCAAGGCGGTGGTGCTGCGCATCGACTCGCCCGGCGGCGCGGTGGCCCCTTCGCAGGAGGTCTACGCGGCGGTGCGCCGCCTGCACGGCAAGAAGAAGGTGGTGGTCTCGATGGGCAACCTCGCGGCCTCGGGCGGCTACTACATCGCCTCCGCGGCCGACGTGATCTACGCCAACGCCGGCACGCTCACCGGCTCCATCGGCGTCATCTTCCAGCACTTCAACGTCAAGGGCGTGCTCGAATTCGCCCGCGTCGAAGAGACCACCATCAAGAGCGGAAAGTACAAGGACTCGCTCTCGCCCTTCCGCGCCGTCAACGAGCAGGACAGGGGCGAGATCCAGTCGCTCTCGGACGACATCTACCACCAGTTCATCCACGACGTCGCGGTCGGCCGCGGCCTCAAGGACAGCGAGGTGGCCGAGGTGGCCGAGGGCCGCATCTACACCGGCAAGCGCGCCAAGGAGCTGAAGCTCGTGGACGAGCTCGGCACCTTCGAGGACGCCGTCGCGCGCGCCTGGAAGGACTCTGGCCAGAGCGGCGAGCCGCGCCTGCAGTGGCCGCGCGAGCGCGAGCTCAACCTGCGCGACCTGCTCCGCGGCGCCTTCTCGGGCGCTGCCGAAGGGGCGATGAGCGGCGTGCGCTCGGCCGCCACCAGCGGACTGTCGGCGCTGCCGCCGGGCCCCGTCCTGGTGGCGCCCATCGGGCTGGAGTAGCCACCCATGGATCAGCTCTGGGCCCCGTGGCGGATGGAGCTCATCGCAAAAGGCGAACCCGCGCCGGGCTGCATCTTTTGCGAATTACCGAAAGCGGCCGACGATCGGGACAACCTGGTGCTCGGCCGCACCGAGCACACCTTCGCCATCCTCAATAAGTATCCGTACAACAACGGCCACCTGATGGTCATCCCGCGCCGCCACGGGGCCGATCTGCACGCGCTGCCGGAAGGCGAGTGGCAGGAGCTGAACACCATGCTCCGCAGAGCGCTCGGGATCGTCCAGGCCGCGTACCAGCCGCAGGGCTGCAATGTCGGCATCAACCTCGGCCGCGTGGCGGGCGCGGGCATCGCCGACCACGCCCACTGGCACATCGTGCCGCGCTGGAACGGCGACACCAACTTCATGCCGGTGCTGGGATTGACCAAAGTGATGATCGAGCATTTGCACGACAGCTGGGATCGCTTGCGCCCGCTGTTTGCGAAAGATTATCGAATGCCTGGCAAGGAAGAGGTGACGTCGTGGTGAAGTCCCGCATCGCGGCGCTGGTCGAGGCCGCGCTCGATCGCTGCGTCACTGACGGCTTTCTCCCTCTGGGTGAGCGCGCGCCGGTGCAGCTCGACGCGCCGAAGAACGCAGCGCACGGCGACTATGCCTGCAACGCCGCGATGGTCCTGCAAAAGCAGCACGCGCTTGCAAAGAATTTGCAAAAGCCCAATCCGCGGCTGCTGGCGCAGGCGATTGTCGAGCGCTTGCAGGATCCGCAGAAGCTGCTCGCGAAAGTCGAGCTCGCGGGGCCCGGCTTCATCAACCTGACGCTCGCGCCCGACGTCTGGCACAAGGCCGTCCGCGTGGTGGAAGAGCAGCGCGAGCGGTTCGGCCGCAGCGAAGCGGGCCAGGGCAAGAAGACCATGGTCGAGTTCGTCAGCGCCAACCCGACGGGGCCCATGCACGTGGGCCACGGGCGCGGCGCGGTCATCGGCGACACCGTGGCGTCGCTGCTCGAGTGGGCGGGCTGGCAGGTCTCGCGCGAGTTCTACATCAACGACGCCGGCGGCCAGGTCTTCCGCCTCGCGCACGCGGTGCTGGCCCGCGCCTCCGAGTTGGTCGAGGGCGCACCCAAAGAGCCGCTCCACGCCGAGGACTACCAGGGCGAGTACGTCATCGAGGTGGCGCAGGCCTGGGTGCGGTCGCTCGCCGATGCGCCGGCCACGTTGCAAAAGCCCTTTCTCGAGCTGCGCGAGGAGTTGCGAAAGTTTGCGACCGACTACATCCTCGACAATCTGATCAAACCCGATCTGCTCGCCTTCGGGATCCGCTTCGATAAGTTCTTTAGCGAAAAGACGCTGCACGATCGCGACGCCATCGGCCACGCGGTGCAGGTGCTGCGCGAGAAAGGCGTGCTGGCGGAAGAGGTGCTCCCGCCTCCGCAAGGCCAGGAGCGCGACCCGGAGCAGGAAGAGGCCGCGGGCAAGCCCTTGTTGGTGATGAAGACCACGCGCTTCGGCGACGATCGCGATCGCCCGATTTATAAAACGACCGGCGAGCCGACGTACTTTGCCGCCGACGTCGCCTACCATTTCGACAAGATCGAGCGCGGGTACAAGCGGCTGATCAATGTCTGGGGCGCCGACCACGGCGGCTACGTTTCGCGCATGAAGGCGGCCGTGCACGCGATGGGCGGCGAGCTCGAGATCATCCTCTTCCAGCTGGTGAACCTGCTCCGCGACGGCCAACCCTTCAAGATGTCCAAGCGCGCCGCCAACTACGTCACGCTGCGCGACCTGCTCGAGGAGGCCGGCGCCGACGCGACGCGCTTCTTCTTCCTCTTGCGGCGGGGCGACATGGCGCTCGACTTCGACGTCGCGCTGGCGAAGAAGAACACCGCCGACAACCCCGTCTTCTACGTGCAGTACGGACACGCGCGCTGCGCGGCCATCTTGCGCAAGGCGGCCGAGCAGGGCATCGCGCCGCCGCGGTACGACGAACAGACCATCTCTGCCTTGCAGCTGCCCGAGGAGATCGACCTCATCAAGCGCGTCTTGCAGCTTCCCGAGCTGATCGCCTTTGCCGCGCAGGCGCTCGAGCCGCACCGGGTGGTGTTCTACCTGCAAGAGACCATCGCGCAGTTCCACTCCTACTATACGAAGTACAAGAAGACCGAGCGCGTGATTACCGACGATTTGCAAAAGACCGCGGCCAGGCTCTGGCTGGTCTCTGCCGTCAAGCAGACGCTGGCCAACGCGCTCGCGGTGCTCGGCGTCTCGGCGCCCGAGCGGATGGACTCCGCCGAGGCCGACCCTGAGGCCGAGCCGCAGGCGTGATAAAAACTGCCGCCATGCCGCGCGACGATCATCGCAGCCGCGACAAGGTCACCGCGCCGCACGGCGGTGAGTCCGTCGGGCCCGTGGCGCTGGCCGCGCTGGTCCTCTTCTCCGCAGTCTTTGGCCTCGGCGTCTACGTCGGCAAGAACCTCGCGGCCGCGGCGCCGATCCCTGCGCCGCACGACAACCTCGACGCGCTCGACGCGCGCAAGGACGCACCGCCCGTCGCCGCGCCGGCTCCCAAGGCGCAGGTGATCGTCGATGACAGCGCCGCTCGCGAGAAGGCAAAGGAAGAAGAGACCAAGGCCGCCGAGGCCAAGGCTGCCGAGGCGGAAGCGGCGAAGCAGCGCGCGGCCGAGAAGAAGATCGCCGACGCCAAGGCCGCCGAGGAGCGGTCTGCGCGCGAGAAGGCCGAGCGCGAAAAGGCGGAGAAGGAGCGCGCCGCGCGAGACCGGTCCCGGGCCGAGGCGCGCGAGAAGGCCCTGGCCGCCGCCGCTGCCGCCGCGCGCGGCAAGGACGCAGAGCCCAGCGCCCCCGCCGTGAGCGACGAGGGCGCCAAGGGCTTCACCGTGCAGATCGGCTCCTCGCCCAGCCAGGACGAGGCCGACGTGCTCGTCGCCAAAGCGCGCGCGGCCGGGATGCAGCCCTACGTCATCGAGGTGGACCTCGGTGAAAAGGGCACCTGGTACCGCACGCGCGTCGGGAGCTACCCGGACAAGGAGGCGGCCGAGCGGTTCCGCAAGAAGGCCGAAGCCGAGCTGCACGTCAAAGGGCTCGTGATGCCCGCGCAGTGACCGTGCGATAGTGGCGCTTTCTCGTCGAGGAGAAGAGCATGTCTGACAAGCCGCAGCCGCCCGCGTTCGTCGGTGCCCGCGTCGAGAAGCCGTGGGGCCACGAGCTGATCTGGGCGCGTACCGAGCGCTACGTGGGCAAGGTGCTGCACATCAAGGCCGGCCACGCTCTGAGCCTGCAGTACCACAAGGTCAAGGACGAGACGGTCTGCGTCTTCCAGGGCCGTCTGCGCATGCAGCTCGGCGAAGGCGCGGAGCAGGTCGAGCAGATCCTCGAGCCGGGCCAGTCCCTCCACATCACGCCGGGTCTGCGCCATCGCATGATCGCGGTCACCGACTGCGACGTGATGGAGGCCTCGACCACCGAGCTCGACGACGTGGTGCGCCTCGACGACCGCTACGGCCGCAAGGGGTCGTGAGCTTCGCAACAGGCTTCCGGCTGCCGGCTTCAATCCCTGCAGCCCTGTTCTCTTAGCGACGCGGCAGGCGCATCTCGAAGACGGCGCCGCCGGTCGCGCGGTCGTGCACCGCTACCTGCCCGCCGTGCGCGTCCACCACCAGCTTGACCTGGTAGAGGCCAAGGCCGAAGCCGCGGCGCGCCTCGCCGCGCTCGGACTCGACGGAGGTGAACTTGCCGAAGACGGTCTCCTTGAACTGATCGGGGATCCCGGGGCCGTCGTCGGCGATCTCGAAGCAGACCTCTCTCTGCGTCGCCCGGCCCATCACGGTCACCGTCGCGCCGCGGGGCGAATAGCGGATGGCATTGGCGATCAGGTTCTCGAGCGCGCGGCGCACCAGCTTTCCGTCCATCTGCGCGTCGCCCTCCGAGGCGGCGTCGATGGCCACCAGCACCCCGCGCTCGCGCGACACGCCTTCGAGCGAGTTGGCGGCGCTTTGCAAGAGTGGCCGCAGCGCGACGCGCGCGAGCAGGGGCGTCAACGCCCCCTCCTCGAGGAGCCGGATCTGGAGCAGCTCGCCCAGCACCTCCTCGAGCTTGCGCGCGCTGCCCAATGCCCCCTCGATGTCCTCGCGCAGGGGCTCGTGCGCGGGGCCAGTCGTGCTCGCCTCGAGCGAGGAGAGGAAGCCGATCATGCCGGCCAGCGGATTGCGCAGGTCGTGGACGATGAGCGACACTAGGTCGTCCTTGAAGGCCGCCAGCCGGCGCAGCTCGGCCAGCTCGCGCTGGCAGAGCGACCAACGCGACCCGCGGTCGATCAAGGTCTCGACGCGCAGGCGCAGCTCATCCAGGTCCACCGGCCAGGCCGCGGAGTCGTCGGCGCCGGCCTCCAGCGCCCGCATCACAGCGTGCGGCGGCGGGTCGAAATAGAGGACCAGCACGAGCAAGTCAGGAGCCGCTTCCTTGAGGGCGCGGCAGGGCGCAACCGGCGCTCCGCCAGCGACGCCGACCACGAGCAGATCGACGTGCTCGCCCCCCCGCAACCTGGCGCTGGCCGCGGCAAGCGAAGGCCAGATCGCGGCGGCGTGAGCCTGGCCCAGCGCGTCGGCAATGGCTGCCGCGCGGGACGGGTCTTTCTCAACGACGACCACGATCTTGGGGTCGACGGGTCTGTGGGGCTTGGCTGGCATGCCTCCGGCATGGCGGGACGCAAGCGCCGTACCGTCGGGCTCGTTTCTCTCGTCCGATGTGCCCGGCATGGCCTGTCTCCGGTGGCTCGACTTCTGGCCCCGCCCCTTGACCGAACCAGCTCGCGGCGACGCAAACCTGCGCCCATCGTGAGCTTCCGCCTCGGGCCAGCTTTCTGGCCCCTCGCGTCTTCCCTCTTGACCCCCGCAATTTTACGGGTGTCATGCCCGGCTTTTCCCCTGGTTCCAATACTTTGAGAACTTGACCGGGCAGTCCATGTCGTCGCCGAACCGGCGCCAGATGTCCACTTTTCTCTTCTTGTCTGGCTGTTTCGCTGCGCAGGTGGCCGCGCGGCACCCGGGCCACTTGTTCCGCGCGGCAGGGGCTCGCCGCGCGCGGGCTTCGGTTGTTCAGGTCCAGCCGCCGTGATAGAGCGCTCCGCCCCTGAAGAGAGAAAGATGCCCTCCGAAAACGCCCACCTGCGCAACTTCTCGATCATCGCGCACATCGATCACGGCAAGAGCACGCTGTCGGATCGATTGCTGGAAAAGACCGGCACCGTCTCCGCGCGCGAGGCGCAGGACCAGTTCCTCGACAACATGGAGCTCGAGCGCGAGCGCGGCATCACCATCAAGGCGCAGAGCGTGCGCATGACGTACAAGGCGCGCGACGGCGAAGAGTACGTCCTCAACCTCATCGACACTCCGGGCCACGTCGACTTCGCCTACGAGGTCTCGCGCTCGCTGTCGGCGTGCGAGGGCGCGGTGCTGGTGGTGGACGCGTCGCAAGGTGTCGAGGCGCAGACGCTCGCCAACGTCTATCTGGCGCTCGACCACGACCTCGCCATCGTGCCGACCATCAACAAGATCGACCTGCCCTCGGCCGACGTGGAAGGCACGCGCAAGGAGATCGAGGAGATCATCGGCATCGACGCCTCCGAGGCGGTGCCCGTCTCGGCCAAGGAAGGCATCGGGATCGAGGAGCTGCTCGAGCAGATCATCAAGCTGGTCCCGCCGCCCGAAGGCGACCCGTCGGCGCCGCTCAAGGCGCTGATCTTCGACAGCTGGTACGACACCTATCGCGGCGTCATCATGCTCGTGCGCGTCGTCGAGGGGACGCTCAAGCCGCGGCAGAAGATCGTCTTCATGTCGAACGGGCGCGAATATGAAGTCAGCGACGTCGGCGTCAATGCGCCGAAGCCCCGCGGGAAGACCGAGCTGATCGCCGGCGAGGTCGGCTTTCTCATCGCCAACGTCAAGGTGATCCAGGACGCCAAGGTCGGCGACACGCTGACCGAGGTGAACCGGCCCACCGAGAAGGCGTTCCCGGGCTTCAAAGAAATCCAGCCGATGGTGTTCTCGGGCATCTTTCCCATCGACTCGTCGGACTACGAAAATCTCCGTGACGCGCTCGAGAAGCTGAAGCTCAACGACAGCGCTTTCACCTACGAGCCCGAGTCCTCCACCGCGCTCGGCTTCGGCTTCCGCTGCGGCTACCTGGGCCTCTTGCACATGGAGATCGTGCAGGAGCGGCTCGAGCGCGAGTACAACCTCACGCTCATCACCACCGCGCCGAGCGTCGTCTACAAGATCGAAAAGACCAACGGCGAGACGGTGACGATCGACAACCCGGCGAAGTTACCGAACGCCGGCGACATCGCCCGCTTCTTCGAGCCGATGATGACCTCGCACATCTACGTGCCGAACGAATATGTCGGCGCGGTGCTCAAGCTCTGCCAGGATCGGCGCGGGACGCAAAAAGACATCAAGTACATCGGCACCAAGCGCGTCCAGATCACCTATGAAATCCCGTTGGCCGAGGTGGTCTTCGATTTCTTCGATAAGTTGAAAAGCATCACCCGGGGCTACGCCTCGCTCGACTACGTGCCACAGGGTCATCAAGAGTCGGATCTGGTCAAGCTCGACATCATGATCAACGCCGAGCTGGTGGACGCGCTCTCGACCATCGTCCACCGCGAGCGCGCCTACCACCGGGGCCGCGGCATCTGCGAGAAGCTGAAAGAGGAAATCCCCAAGCAGATGTACGAAGTGGCCATCCAGGCTGCCATCGGGTCGAAAGTAATCGCGCGCGAGACGGTCAAGGCGTTTAGAAAGAACGTGATCGCCAAGTGCTACGGTGGCGACATCTCGCGCAAGCGCAAGCTGCTCGAGAAGCAGAAGGAAGGAAAGAAGCGCATGAAGGCGGTCGGCTCTGTCGAGATTCCGCAGGAAGCGTTCCTCGCCGTCCTCAAGGTGGAGGAATGACCTCGCAGGCCATGGCCGACAACTCGCCAGACGCCAAAGAGCTCGAGATCGTCCGGGCGGCCGACCAGGGGCCTGCTGCCTATTTCCGCGCCGCCGGCTACGGCAAGCTGGTGGGCTTCTTGCTCGCCAGCGGGGCCATCGCGGTCTTTGCCCAGCACCGGCTGCGGCACCAGGACTTCCTCTTCGGCTCGCTCGCGGTCTTCATCGCGGTCTTCGTGCTCTCGCTCGTCAACTCGGCCACGCCCTGGGGCGTCAGGAGCCGTGCGCGGGGCGAGGCCAAGGCGCTGCGCAAGACCGCCGCCAAGCTGCTCTCGAGAAACCGCGCCAGGCTCGCGCCCGCCGCTGCGACGGAAGTGGACGAGGCCGTGGCCGGGATCGACGCCGCGCTCGCCCAGCGCGGAGTGGCGCTCCCGGCGGCCACCGCGCGCGTGCACCTCGATGCCGCGCTCGAGAAACACCTCGCCTTCGCCCGCAAGTCGCTGGCGCGAGAATATACTGAGAGTATCGGAGGCGCCATCCTGGTGGCGCTGCTCCTGCGCGCGTTCGTCTTCGAGCCTTTTCACATCCCCTCGGGCTCGATGATCCCGACGCTGCTGGTCGGCGACTTCATCTTCGTCAACAAGATGTCCTATGGCCTGCGCATCCCATTTACCGATCCGGCCAAGGTGCACAAGCTCGCCGAGAGCGGCCCCAAGCGCGGCGACGTCATCGTCTTCGCCTCGCCCAAGCAGCCCGAGGTGGACCTCGTCAAGCGCGTGATCGGCCTGCCCGGCGACACCATCGAGGTGCGCGACAACGTCGTCTTCATCAACGGCAAGGAAGAGCAGCGCGCCGAAGCCGGCGAGTACGCGTACACCGAGCGCAACGAGTACTCCGACTTCGAGAGCGAGGTCGTCACCAAGCAATATATGGAAGACCTCGAGGGCGTGAAGCACCCCATCCTGGTGCGCAAGGACCAGCCCTTCAACCACGTCACCTCGGGGCCGTTCCACGTGCTCCAGGGGACCATCTTCGTGATGGGCGACAACCGCGACAACTCGGCCGACAGCCGCGTCGAGGGCGGCATCGGGTACATCCCCTTCAGCTACATCAAGGGGCGCGCCAGCCTCATCTGGATCTCCTTCGGCGGGTCCGCGGGCATCCGCTTCGGCCGGCTCTTCCACGCGGTGCGCTGAGCGTCCGGCCAGCGCGGCTTCTTGCGCTCATCGCGGAGCCGCGGAGACCGCGGAGGTTGGGGTTCCAGAAGACCCTCCTCCGCGCGCGTCGCGCCTGCGTGGTGAAAGTAAGACCTGATATGCTGGGCACCAACGCCGAAGGAGGGGACGCGATGCCAGCCCGTAGCAAGAGTCCGCCGCGCGGCATGAGCTTCGTCAGCACGCTCTTCCTCCTGCTCGCGGTGGGCGCGGTCTGGTGGGTGCTGAGCTACGGCAGCGCCTACTGGGACAACGTCAGCATCAAGACCGAGCTGCACGAGGCGGCCAACATGTGCCTGAAGGTGAAGGACAACGAGGTTGTCCGCGCCTTCATCTTGAAGCAGCTCGGCAAATACCAGAACCTGACCGTGCAGCCCGAGGACGTGCAGATCGAGCGCACCAACGAAGGCAAGTGGGTGACCATCGACCTGCACTACGCGCGCACGGTCAAGCCGCTGTTCGTGGGCGGCGAGCGCACGGTCGAGTTCTCGCGCCACGTCGAAGAGGACATCGCGCCGGTCAAGTGGTGAGCCCGCCCTAGACCACGCTGAGGTGGGTGGCGAGGCGGTGCACCGAGACCTCGGCCTGGTCGCAGAGGGCGAACGTCAGGTCGGGCGCGGCCGCCCAGCGGGTGGGCTCGCGCGGACCGCCGAGCTGCGCCACCTGGAAGCCCTCGAGAGCGTCGCAGAGGCGCAGCCCCGCGCCTGCCGAGATGGCCACGCCGCGCACCAGCAACGGCGCGGCTGGCAGGGCCGCCCCGTCGGCGGCGAGGTGCCACGCGATCTCGCCGCCGGCGTCGATCAGCGCCAGCGCGCCTCCGGGCCCAGCGGCGATCAAGAGCGGACCCTGCAGCTTGCGCGGCCCGGGGCTTCTGGCCTCGTCGGGCTCATCGACCGCGGCGAGCTGGCCGAGCGGGCCCCACGGCAGCTCGCGTTCGAAGCGGCGCGCTCCGTCGGAGGCGCGATGGACGCAGGCGCCGCGTCCGCCGACGAAGGCGAGGGCATCGCCGGCAGCCACCAACGTTGGCGGCGCGGGCGCCGCTGGCAGCTCGATCTGCCAGGCCGGCTGGCCGCTCTGCGTCTCGAAGGCGAAGAGGCGGGGCGGCGCGCCGCTCCCCTTCTCGGCGGCGATGACGACGCGGCCCAGCGCCAGCACCGGGGCGCTCGCGCGCGCACCCACGCGGCGGCGCCAGAGCGCGCGGCCGGTGGACAGGTCGAGCGCCCCGAGCATCCCGCCGGGCAACGCGAAGAGCAGCGCCGACTCGTGCGCCAGGACCGAGCGCGGGGATTCTTCCAGGCGCGCGCGCCAGGCAATGCGGCCCCCGTCGTCCACCAAGGTGAGCGCTCCGCTGGCGGCGACCAGGACTCCCGAGGGCAGCGCCTGCAGCGCGGCCTCTGGCCCCTCGCCGGAGCGCAGCTTGCGGTGCCAGCGCACCTGGCCCGTGAGCGGGTCGAGCCGGCTCAGCGCCTCGGGGCCGAGGACGAAGAGATCGCCGCCGGTTGCCGCGCGCACGGCCGATCGGGCGCTCGCGCACGAGTGGGACCAGAGCGGTCGCCCCGACTGGAGGTCGAGCCCGACGGCCTCGCCGCTGGCGACCACCACCAGCGCGCCGGGCGGCTGCGCGGGCGCGGTCCCGTCCGGTCCACAGAGCCAGAGCGCCGCGGGCGCGCCGGGCAGCCGGGCGCGCCACGCCTCGCGAAAGACCAGCCGGCGCACGCGGCCGCCCACGTGCAGAGGGCGCTGCTCGCGCGGAGGGGGCCTGCGCAGCGGCGGCGCGGCGACCGCTTCCGGCGCTCGCCGGAGGGCCCCGGTGGCCACGTCTCTACAGTGGCGGAGCAGCTCGCGCGCCTCGCGGGAGAGGTCTTCGAGCGGCTCGAGCAGCGCGGTCGATCCACCCGCGAGGGCGCGCGCGCGCAGGGCGAAGGTGCGGGCCGCGCCCGCCAGCGCCAACGCGACGTCGAGCGGAGCGGCCTTGGCGGGCCTCGTCCAGCCGGCAGCGCGCACCTCGTCGCGGGTCAGGTCGAAGCGAGCCTCGACGCCGAGCAGCGAAAGCGTCAGTCCGCGCTCGCCCGCCTCCCAGGCCTGCACCAGCGCCGCGGCGTCGCGCACTGCGTCCCTGAGCGCGAGAAAGAGCGGCGCCTCGAGCGAGAGCGCGGGCGCGCCCGCCACGCGCAGGGCGAGCGAGCCGCGCGCGAGGAGCGAGGCGAGGGGAGCGCCCTCCACCGGCGCGGCCAGGCGGAGCGCGGCCTCGAGCGGGAGCTGGACTTCGCAGCGCACCGGCCCGCGGCCAGAGCGCAGCACGAGCGAGCGGACGCCGTCGCTCGACGAGGCGGCGGGAGGCCAGGGCGCGGCGGTCCTGGTCGTCCTGCGCGAGAGCCGCTGCGCCGCCAGCGCGAGCTGCTTGACGACCGGCGCCGCGCCCACGGCGGGGCTGACGTCGAGCAGGTCGGCGATCAGGCCCCGCACGGCCAGGAGCGCAGCCGCCCGCAGCCGGGCGCCGTCCACCAGCAAGCCCCCGGCGAGGACGCGCGAGGGGCGCACCAGCCGCACCAGGCTGAGCAGGACGTCGCTGCCGCGGGCCTCGAGGACGACCTCGGTTGGCCCTGGCCCGACGGTGGCCTGCGCGGCGGGCCTCCCATCCGCGAGCCGCACCAGGGCCGATGCAAGCTCCGCGACCGCGAGGACGACGGGCGCCTCGCCGACCCCGGCGGCGATGTCCACGCCGTCGATCTCGATGCCGACGACGTCCAGGATGGCGCTGGCGTCGAAGCGCCGGGCGTGCGGCGCCGTCAGCCCCCGCAGGCTCTGGAGGTAGCCGGGGTTGAGGCGCCAGGAGCGGCCGGGGCGGATGCGGACCACCGATCGAGGCTAAGCTCGTTGACAGCGATCCCGCAAGCCAATACGATTTCGCGCTTTTGTTCGTTTCCGGCGAGGGCGCCGGGCGCGACCATGGCCCGATCCTGGGCTCTGGCCGCCCGCCGGCGAAGGAGCCGAGAGGTTTTCCACATGACGTTTACCGAGGCAGCCGTAGAGGTTCTGCGGCGTGCAGGCAAGCCGCTCCACTTCAAGGACATCGCCGATCTGGCCTGCCAGGGCAGCCTGCTGTCGCACGTAGGGCAGGACCCGGAGGTGACCATGGGCCAGCGGCTCGCGGCCATGGCCAAGCGCGAGGAGGACCGCAAGGTCGTCGCCGTCGCGCCCGAGGGCACCTTCGCGCTGCTCGAGTGGAACGTCGCGCCCGAGACCATCGTCGAGCCGGTGGCGCCGCCGCTCTCGCCGCCCGAGCCGGCCGAGATGTATCGCCCGCGCGAGCGCGAGCCCCGCGCCATCAATCCGCAAGCGCGCAAGCGCATGCAGGAGCTGCAGGCCGAGCACGAGCCCGGCAGCGTCCTTGGCGAGGAGCAGGCCAAGGAGGCGGCCGAGGAGCGCGAGCGGCTGGCGGCGCAGAAGAAAGACCGCGGCCAGCGTCGCTTTGGTCCTCCGGCCGAGATCGTCTTCGAGTGGCTCGCCCAGCGGCAGAGCGGGGCGGCGCTCAAGGAGATGGCCGAGTCGCTGCTCTCGCGCAACCAGCTGAGCGAGTCCTTGACCCGCGATCTGCCCTCGCTGGTCGCGGCGCTCCTCGAGGACAACCGCCGCCGCACCGAGGCGGGTCGCAAGCCCGCGTTCATCGTCGACGGCGATCGCGTCACGCTCGTCGAGTTCCCGCCCGCGCCCGCGTTGGGAGAGCTCTCGAGCAGCTCGGAAGGGCGCTCGCCGCACAGCGGGCTTGGGCGGCCTCCGACCGGCGCGCAGCTGCTCGCCGAGACGCGGCGCGCGGTGGTGCGCGCTCTGCGCCGCCGCACGGCCGACATGGACACCGCCGCTTTCGAGCACCTGTGCGGCGCGCTCCTCGAGAAGATGGGCATGCGCGACGTGCGCGTGGCCAAGCGGGGCAAGGAAGGGCCGCTCTATCTTGCCCGGCAGCGGCGCGGCGTCAGCGACCTGCGCGTCGCGGTGCGGCTGGTGCGCGGGCAGCGCGAGATCTCGCGGGGCGACGTGCAGGAGCTGCGCAAGGACCTCGCGCACTACAGCTCGCAGATGGGCATCGTGCTGGCGCCGGGCGAGGCCTCGCGCGAGGCGCGGGCCGAAGCGAGCGCCGCCGGGCAGCCCCCCGTGGCGCTCTACGCGGGCGACGCCCTGGCAGAGGAGATGGTGGCGCTCCGGGTCGGCGTCAGCGTCCAGGTGGTCGAGCTGATCGACATGGACGAGGCCTTCTTCGCGGCGGCCCTCAGGGGCGGCCAGCCGAGCCGCGAGGAGCAGCGGCGCGCCCCTCGGGAGATGCGCGACGGGCGCCCCGCCGACGAGGCGCGAGACGAGCACGCGGCGCCGCAAGCGGAGGGTCGGGCCAGCGCCAACGCCGAGCCGCGCGAGGCTCCCAAGGTCGAGCCGAGGCCAGCCGCTGCCGAGGCCGTGGAAGCGAGCGCCACCGAGGTGACTGCTGCCGCGCCGGCGGCGCCGGGAGTCGAGGGGGCCGAGGCCCAGCCAGGTCGCGAAGGCGGCGAGGGGAGGGGGCGCAGGCCCAAGCGAGAAGAGCGCGATCGCGAGCCGCGCCGCCCCGCATTGCCGTCCGAGCAGGCGTGGGGTCAGCCAGCAGGCACGCCGCGCCGGCCGGGCGTTCCCTTCGCGCCGCTGCCAGGTGAGCTCCAGACCACGCCCGGGTCCAGCGCGCAGGAGAGCGCCGCGCCCGCCGAGGCCGCAGTCCAGGACCCGCTCTCTCCGGCGTCGAGCGCGTTGGTCGCGGCCGATCCTGCCGCCGATCCGGACCAGGTCGCCGCAGCCGATCCTGCGCCCGTCCAGGCGGGGAGCGACGCAGCGGCGGCGGAGAGCGGGACCCAACTCCCTCCGGCGGACGCGGGAACGCTTTGACGGCGGGGACCTTGCCGCCTACAGTCCTGGCAAGATGTCGCCTCGCTTGATGGCCGTTTGGAACCCGCGGCCCGCGCTCCTGACCCTCACCTCCAGCGCCGCATCGCTCGTGCTGGCCTGCGTCGCCTTCTCGGACGCGGGCTGCAGCAAGGCGGTGTCGGGCGCCATCGCCGTCGAGTCCGTCCAGGTCAGCGACGGAAACCTCGCCGGCAACCCCGAGCTGGCACTGGGCGCGGCCGCGGCCCAGCGCGACGTCACTGCTGCCCTCGAGGGCTCGGGCAAGTTTGCGATGCGCTCCCGCGGCGCCCACGTCCGGCTCGAGGTCGAGCACGCGCGGCGGGTCCCCGGCGCGGGCATGCCCGACCGCGAGCTGGCCGAGGTGATGGTCTCGCTCGAGCTGGTCCCCGAGAGCGACGGCGACCGCCTGCTGGCCGAAGGCATCGCCCGCAAGCCCGCGGCGGCAGAAGGGGTCGACGCCGACGCCAGGGTCGCCGCCTTCGAGAGCGCGCTGCGCGCAGCGGTGCACGAGGCCGCGCTGGCGCTCGCGTACCAGGTGGAGGCGCGCAAGAAGAACGACGCCGAGCTGGTGCGCGACCTGGGCGCGCAGGACCCCAGGCTCCGCGACTACGCCGTGCGGGTGCTGGCCGATCGGCGCAATCCGGCCGCGGTGCCAAGCCTGATCGGTCGGCTCGGCGACGAGAGCCCCGTCATCGTCCAGCGGGCCATCGGCGCGCTCGTCACCATCGGCGACCGGCGCGCGGTGCGGCCGCTCATCGAGCTGACGAGGCGCAAGCCGCCGCAGATCGTCTCCCAGATCTTGTATGGCCTCGGCTCGCTCGGCGGCTCGGAGGCAGAGTCGTTCCTCTACACGCTCGAGAGCGGCGCCCCCGACGAGGAGGTGCGCCGCGCCGCCGCCGAGGCCTTCGCCGACCTGCACCGCAAGCAGACCGAGGCCGCCACGCGCGAGCCCCGGCCGGGGGGCCAGTGAGACGTTCTCTTCTCGTCGCCGTCAGCCTCGCGCTCGCCTGCGCAGGCGCCTCCCCGCAGTCGAGGACAGAGGCGATGGCAGCATCGCCGGCCAGCGCGGTGGCGCCGTTCTATCCGCTGGCCATCGGCAACGAGTGGACGTACGAGCTCGTCTCCGGCGAGCAGCGCCGCCGCGAGACCATCAAGATCATCTCCCGCGACGGCGCCTGGTTCGAGGACGACCACCGCGGCAGGCTGCGACTCGACGATGGCGGCCTGCGCGACCGCGAGCACTACCTGCTCCGCCCGCCGCTCGAGCTGGGCAAGAAGTGGTCGGCCGTCTCCGAGTTGGTGGTCCAGCGCTTCGAAGTGGTGGCGGTCGAGGGCTCCGAGGTGACGCCCGCGGGCACGTTCCTCCACTGCGTCACCGTGCGGAACGAGCAGCCCCTTCCAGAAAATCGCGGCCTCTTCGTCACCGACTGGACCTACGCGCCGGGCGTCGGGATGGTCCGCCTCCACACCAGCGTCCGTTCGGCCGACGGCAAGGTGGCGCCGCAGGTCTCGCTGGCGTTGGTCGAGTATCGATTGAACAAGTGACGAGCGCCGCCATGGCCGCCGTCTTTTCGTGTAAAGCAACGGCGTGGCTGCCGGGACCTACCTCCATCGCGTGCTCTACGGCGACACCGACCAGATGGGCGTCGTCTATTACGCGAACTATTTGCGCTTCTTCGAGGGCGCGCGCAACGAGTGGATCCGCGCGCACGGCATCACCTACGCCGAGATCGAGGCCGCGGGGCTGATGTTGCCCGTGATCGAGGCCCACGTGCGCTACGCGCGGCCGGCGCGCTACGACGACCTGCTCGAGATCGCCACGGTGGTCTCGGCCACCCGCGTGCGCCTGAGCTTCCGCTACCAGGTGCGAAAGTCGGGCGATCCGGAGACGCTGATCGAAGGCTTCACCGTGCACGCCAGCGTCACCAAGGCTGGCCGGCCCACTCGCTTTCCGCCCTGGCTGGACGAAAAGCTGCGGCCGCATGTGGTCCCCTTTTTCGATAAAATCGATAACGCAAACGCAAAGGAGCGGTGATGGATCGCAACCTCGGATTGGAAGCCGTGCGCCTCACGGAAGCAGCGGCCATCGCCAGCGCCCGCCTGATGGGGCGCGGCGACGAGAAGGCCTCGGACCAGGCCGCCGTGGACGCCATGAGGAAGGCCTTCAACGAGCTGCACATCAGGGGGACCATCGTCATCGGCGAGGGCGAGCGCGACGAGGCGCCCATGCTCTACATCGGCGAAAAAGTAGGCCGCGGGGAGAGCGATGACCCGGAGGTGGACATCGCGCTCGACCCGCTCGAGGGCACGACCATCACCGCCACCGGCGGGCCCAACGCGCTCTCGGTCATCGCCATGGCCGAGAAGGGCAACCTGCTCAACGCGCCCGACACCTACATGGACAAGATCGCCGTGGGCCCGAGCGCGGCCGGGGCCATCGATCTGCGCAAGACGCCGCTCCAGAACCTGCGCGCCATCGCCGACAAGAAGGGCGTCTACGTCGAGGATCTCACCGTCATCATCCTGAACCGCCCGCGGCACGAGAAGCTGATCGCGGAGGTGCGGACTTCAGGGGCGCGCATCAAGCTGATCGGCGACGGCGACGTCAGCGCGGCCATCTCCACCTGCTTCCCCGAGACGGGCGTGGACGTCTTGATGGGCATCGGCGGCGCGCCTGAGGGCGTCATCGCGGCGGCTGCGCTGCGCTGCTGCGGCGGCGACATGCAGGGTCAGCTGAAGACGCGCAACGACAAGGAGATCGAGCGCGCGAAGAAGATGGGCATCGCCGACACCACCAAGGTGTTTGCCATCGATGAGCTGGCCAAGGGCAACGTCATGTTCGCCGCCACCGGCGTCACCAGCGGCGACTTCTTGAAGGGCGTGCGCTTCTTCAAGGGCGGCGCCGCCACGCACTCGGTGGTCATGCGCAGCAAGAGCCACACCATTCGTTATATCGAAGCGACCCACCACTTCGAGCACAAGCCGAACTACGCATAGCAAGAGGGCGCGCCATGGCTTCCGCAGTGCAATCCATCGAGATCGACGTGGCGCCCGAGAAGTTCTTCGCGGTGCTGCAGGACTATCCGAGCTATCCGCAGTTCTTGCCCGAGGTGAAGTCCGTCAAGATGGGGCAGCGGCAGGGCAACGCGGTGCAGGTGACGTATCGGCTCGACGTGAAGCTCAAGGTCATCGAGTACTCGCTGACGCATGTCGAGTCGCCGCCGGCGACCATCACCTGGCACCTGATCAAGGGCGAGTTCATGAAGGGCAACGCGGGCAGCTGGACGCTCGCGCCCACGGCGTCGGGAGGGACCAAGGCCACCTACAGCATCGAGCTCAGCCTGGGCGCGCTGGTGCCCGCGAGCCTCGAGAAGGCGCTCGCCGAGCAGGGGCTGCCGAACATGCTGGCCAACTTCAAGCTGCGCGCCGAGAAGCTCTACAAATCGACGCCCGCGTGAAACTTGTCGGATGCCCGCGCGTTTGAAGAGAAGCAGTTCTCTGCGGTCTCAGAATCTCCGCGTTGAGACTCGGAGACCTTGGTGGGCTGACTTGGGTGTCGGGGCGGCAGTGGGGGGAAGAACCACCTGCGCTGGCTTGTTGACGGATCGTTGACCGCTGTCGGACCCGCTGGTAGAAGAGCTAAGTGAGAGGGATTTTGGACCCTTGCAGCTCGGAGGGGCTTGAAGGGCGCGGGTAGCCAAGGGGACGCGCGCATCGGTGGACCCTGCTTTGCATCGAATGGACATGCAGACGCTGAAGTCATTCGAGAGGAGGTGGGCCTTGCTCGACGCGTTCATCATCGAAGAGATCAAGCGCCGCGAGCAGGAGCGCGAGCGTGAGGAAAATCGCCCGCGCCTGGACCTTCCGCTGCCGATGCCCAGCCGGCCGCACCGCCAGAACGACGAGCGGCAGGACGAGGACGACGAGGACGGCCCGCAGCGCGGTGTCGTCATCATCGACTACTCGGTGCCAGCGGCCTGACGCCAATTCCACAGGCGCGGCATTTCTCCCCGCGCCTGCAAGCCTGAGCGGGTCCCGGTCAAGCCAGCCGGGGCCCGCTCTCATTTTGGGGCCTACTTGCTGATCTCGGCCCAGCGCTCCCGGAGCTCTGCCGGCGTGAAGACTCCGCCCTCGTGCGTCACGCCCTGGGTCTCGGTCATCTTGTAAAGGAAGACCTTGGGCCCGTGCACGCCGACGATCTGGCCGGTGATGTCGGCGGCCAGATCGGAGGCGAGAAAGGCTGCCACCGGCGCGATGTGCTGCGGGCCCATCTGGTCGGCGGTGGTGCCCTTGAACATCTGCAAATCCTGGGTCATGCGCGTCAGCGCGACCGGCGCGATGGCGTTCACGGTGACCCCCATGCGCTGGAACTCCATCGAGGCGGTGCGCGTGAGCGAGTAGATGCCGCCCTTGGCCGCCGAGTAGTTGCCCTGGCCGAAGTTGCCGAGCAAACCCGAGAGGCTGGTGGTGTTGACGATGCGCCCGCCCTTGCCCTGGATCTTGAAGAGCCGCGCTGCCGCCTGCGTGCACAGGTACGTGCCCTTCAAGTGCACGTCGATGACCAGGTCGAAGTCGAGCTCGCTCATGTTGAGCAGCGTCTTGTCGCGCAAGATGCCGGCGTTGTTCACCAGGATGTCGAGCTTTCCGTACTTGTTGGTGGCGGTCCAGACGAGGCCGTCGGCGCCCTCGCGCGTGGTGACGCTGTCGTAGTTCGCGACCGCCTCGCCGCCCGCGGCCTTGATGTCGGCGACGGTCTTGTCGGCCATCTCGCCGCCGCGGCCTCCGCCGTGCCGGTCGGACCCGAGGTCGTTGACCACGACCTTGGCGCCCTCCTTGGCAAAGAGGAGCGCGTGCTCGCGGCCGATGCCGCCGCCTGCGCCAGTGATGATCGCGACCTTGCCCTCGAGAAGACCGGCCATGTGTCACCTCCGAAAGTGGCGCGCTCTCTAGCAGCAAGGTGGCGGGGCTGCAACGCTTGCCCCAGCGCAGCCGCCCGTGCTACCCGCGGCGCATGACCGAAATCGTCGATGTCCACGCCAGGGAGATCCTCGACAGTCGCGGCAACCCCACCGTCGAGTGCGAGGTGAGCCTGGCCTCTGGGGCCGTCGGTCGCGCCGCGGTGCCCTCGGGCGCCTCGACGGGCGAGCACGAGGCGTACGAGCTCCGCGATGGGGACAAATCGCGCTACCTCGGCAAGGGCGTGCGCACGGCCGTCGAGAACGTGGCCAACAAGATCGCGCCGCGGATCCTCGGCATGGACGCGAGCGATCAAGAGGGAATCGACCGGCTCCTCTGCGAGCTCGACGGCACCAAGAACAAGAAGGCGCTGGGCGCCAACGCGCTCCTCGGCGTCTCGATGGCCACGGCGCGCGCTGCGTCCGCGGCGTACGGGCTGCCGCTCTGGAAATACCTGGGAGGCGTGAACGCGCGCACGCTGCCGGTGCCGCTGATGAATATTTTGAATGGCGGGGCGCACGCCGACAACAACGTCGATGTGCAGGAGTTCATGGCCGTCCCCTGGGGCGCGCCGACCTTCTCCGAGGCGCTGCGCTGCGGGGCCGAGGTGTTCCACGCGCTCAAAGCCGTGCTCAAGGGCAAGGGGCTCGCGACCAGCGTCGGCGACGAGGGCGGCTTCGCGCCGAACCTGCGCTCGAATGCCGAGGCGCTCGAGGTGATCGGCGAAGCGGTCGGCAAGGCTGGCTACAAGCTCGGCAGCGACGTCGTGCTGGCGCTCGATGTGGCCGCGAGCGAGCTCTTCGACAAGAAGACCGGCGAGTACGAGCTGGAGGGCGAGAGCAAGCGCCTCGACCGCCAGGGCCTGGTGAATCTTTACGCAACCTGGTGCAAGGATTTTCCCATCGTGTCCATCGAGGACGGCTTCGCGGAGGACGACTGGGAGGGCTGGAAGCTCCTCACCGAGCAGCTCGGCCAGAAGGTGCAGCTGGTCGGCGACGACCTGTTCGTCACCAACGTCGAGCGGCTCCAGCGCGGGCTCGACGAGGGCATCGCCAACGCCATCCTCATCAAGGTCAACCAGATTGGCACGCTCACCGAGACGCTCGACTGCGTGCGGCTCGCGCACAGGAACAGCTACCGCAGCGTGATGAGCCATCGCTCGGGCGAGACCGAGGACGCCTTCATCGCCGACCTGGCCGTCGCCTGCGACTGCGGGATGATCAAGACCGGCTCGGCCAGCCGCAGCGACCGGATCGCCAAGTACAACCAGCTCCTGCGCATCGAAGAAGAGCTCGGCCAATCCGCGCGCTACGCCGGCAAGGACGCGTTCGCTGCAAAGGCTCGTTGAGACCCAGGCCGCTGGTTCACGCTCTTAGATGGGGCGCTTGCGCCAACCTCCGGCGGTCTGCTCGTACTCGTTGGCGGAGCCGTCGCTGGAGTGGACGACGAGGCTTCTGGTCGGGAGCAAGCGGAGCGGGGCGGGGGCGAGCGACTGCCCGCTCAGCCGGGGAGGCGCGAGCAGGATGACGTTCGCAGGAGGAAGCTCGAAGTAGTGTCCCTGCAGGCTGTCGATCAGGCGCACGGCTGGTCCCCCGCGAGAAGAGTAGGGCAGCGACGTTCCCTCCCAGGGAAGCGATGCGCCGCTGGTGTGCAACTTGGGAACCTGCTTCTTTCATTCCCAAAAAGCGAGAGCCCCTCGGCCACAAGGGCCGAAGGGCTCACGTCCTGCACCCTCCCCAGGGTTCGTCTGAAGAAAAGTTGGTGTTACCCGACGTCCGCGACGGGGCGGCGATCCTCGCCGGGGAACAGCTCCTCCATCAGCTCGCCGAGCTCGGACTCGAGCTTGGCCTTGGCGCGGATCTCCAGCTGGCGGGCGCGCTCGCGGGAGAAGCCGAAGTGCTCGCCCAGCTCCTTCAGGGTCATCGGCTTGTCCTGCATGATGCGCTGCTCGATGATGTAGCGCTCGCGCGGGTCGAGGCGGCTCAGGGCCTCCAGCACGCGCTCCTGCACGATGCCGCGCTCTTCCTTGTCGGCCAGCTCGCCGTCGGGCAGGTCGGCGCCGTCCTGGACGAAGTCGACGTGGCTCGAGCCGCCGTCATCGCCCATGGGCGCGTCGAGGGACAGGTCGCGGCCTTCCATGCGCTGCTGCATCTCGAGGACCTCGCCAGGCTTGACGCGCAGCTTCTTGGCGATGGCGTTCTCGTTGGTGCTCTTCTGCTCGCCGTCGGCGCCCATCTTCTCGAGCTCGCGGCGGGTGCGGGCGAGCGAGAAGAAGAGCTTCCGCTGCGCCTGCGTCGTGCCAAGCTTCACCAAAGACCAGCTCTTGAGGATGTAGTTCTGGATGAAGGCGCGGATCCACCAGACGGCGTAGGAGATGAGACGGACGCCCTTGTCCGCGTCGAACTTCTGCACGGCCTTCATCAGGCCGATGTTCCCCTCCTGGATGAGGTCGGCCATCTTGATGCCGTACGAGCGGTACTCGTACGAGACCTTGACGACGAAGCGGAGGTTCGCGGTGACCAGCCGGTGAGCTGCGTCGAGATCCCCTTCCTTGGCGAACTTGCGAGCGAGCCTCTGCTCTTCGTCCACCGTCAGGAGCGGGTAGCGGTTGATCTCGGCGAGGTAGACGGCGAGCGAACCGGAGTTCGAGGGGAAGGTGGCTGCTTGCATTTGATTCCTCCGGGATAGCGACGGGAGGACACTTCAGCAAGTGTGGTGCCAGTTGACTGCGGCCGCCCGCCCGAGAGGAGAACGAGCGTACCCACAGCAAGCGAGCGGGCGTCGATTCGGTAAGATTTGCAGGCTTGGTTCAAAAACAGGCTGTAAAAGCCTGGAAGAGCTTGTCGATCGGGCTGTCAGTCCCTAGGGTGCACCCATGCCGGACGACCGGAAGCAGCGGGGGAAGTACCTCGGCTTCGTGGCGCACGAGATCAAGAATCCTCTCTCGACCGCCCTGTGGAGCGCAGACCTGCTCAAGCGCCTGGACTCGTCCGAGCGCGCCGGGCCACGGGCTGAAAAAATGATGGACGCCTCGCTGCGGGCGCTGCGCCGCATGCGGCGACTGGTGGAAGACTATTTCACCATCGAGCGCCTCAACGACAAGGTGCTCGACCTCCGGCGCGAGAAGGCCGAGCTGCGGCCGATCATCGAAGGCAGCATCGGGATGCTGACCGACAAAGAGCGCGCGGAGGCCAGCGCCTGGAGCCTCGACGTGCCCAAGGACCTCACCGCCGAGTGCGACGCGGACCTGCTCAAGCGCGCGCTGCGGGCGCTGGTCGAGCACGTGGCGCGCACTGGAGATGGCCCGCTCACGCTGGTGGGCCGCGCGCAGCCGGGCCTCGCGACGCTGTGGATGGGCCGGCCGGGGACTCTGGCAAAGATGGCGCTGATGCCGCCTCCGCCGGAGGAGCAGACGGGCGGCGACCCCGATGGCTCGGTGCTGGGGTTCCAGCTCGCGCTCTGCGTGATCAGCGCCCACGGGGGCAAGCTGGAGGAGCGCGACGGCGGCCTGCGGCTCGAGCTGATCGCCGCATGAAAATGGGCTATCGGCTGCAACCCGCAACTGGCGGTCGTAGCCGATAGCCGATGTCTTCGAGCAGTTACTTGTCGAGGTTGTCGAGCTTCTCCTTGCCCTTCTCGAGCAGGTCCTTCGCGCCCTGGCGGAGGTCGCCGAGCCCCTTCTCGACCTTGCCCTTGACCTGATCGGCGCGGCCCTCGCTCTCGAGGCTGCGGTCGCCGGTCAGCCCGCCGACACCTTCCTTGATGTGGCCCTTGATGCTGTCCAGCCCGCCTTCGATGTTCTTCTGGTCGATGCCCATGTGAGCCTCCTGGTTGTCTGGCGGCAATCTGCGCATGGCGACCTTCTGCGTCACCCTCTTGCCGATCAGCGCGAGGCGGTCGCGGTCGCCATCGGGTTGGCGCTGGTTCCCTTGGAGGCCAGCCAGGTGAGCCGCTCGTACTGGGCGAGGACGTTGCGCGGATAGGCGCGGACGCCGGCCGAGAGGTGCGCGTGGCGGGCGATGGTCGGCCCCGCGTTGTAGGCGATGAGGGCCGAGCGGGCGTCGCCAAAGCGGTCCACGAGATACTTGAGGTACATGGCGCCGAGCTCGATGTTGACGACCGGGTTGAAGAGCTGCTTCGGGTCGAGGCGATAGCCGCGCTTGTGGGCGAGGTCGATGGCCGTCGCCGGCATCAGCTGCATCAGGCCGCGGGCGCCGACACCGGAGGTCGCGTACGGATCGAAGTGGGTCTCGACGTGGATGACCGCGGCGATGAAGAAAGGGTCCAGGCCATTGCGCCGGCCTTCGCGGACCAGCGCGGCCAGCACCCGGCGGGCATCGTCGCCGCTCATGCGGGCCAGGTCCTTCTCGAGCGCCAGGGGCAGGCCGAGCTTCTCGGCGGCCGCCATGTCGCGGGCCTCTTGCAGAACGCCGGTGCGGTCAAGCTGCTCGAGCTCTGCAGCGTACTTGTCCTTCTCCAGCTGGTGCTTTGCCTCCTCGGTGCGCCGGCTGCGCAACAGCTCGCCCTGCGTGGAGAGCGAGTAGACGCGGCGCTGCTCGTCGATGCGCTGCTCCGCCGAGCTGCCGAAGACGGCGCCGACCGCGGCCCCCGCAGCAGCGACGACCACGCAGAGCAGGCCGAGCGTGAACGGCGACCCCCGGAACGGACCCGGAGTGGTGACTTCCGCCAGCGACAGCTTCGTGCTCAGAACCGAGACCGACATCCCGCCCCCCTTGACCAGCCGCGGAAGATTCCGCGCAAACCCCGGATGCTCGCTGCCGAGCTCGCATCCCCCGACTCGCGGGCCTGGCTAGAGCACCGACCGTGCCATCTGCCGTAGATCGGGCGGGCCAGCGGGCGCTGCAGAGGGGGAACAGGCGTCCCAGCGGCTGCCGGGTGGCGCCGCGGTGCTCGCCCGTGCAGCACAAGGCGCCTGGAATGGAACGGCTTTGCCTACTCCTTGGAACGACCTTGCCGTGCGTCCGGTCTTCTGCTAAATGCCCGCGACCCGACGACCGCCTCGAGCGGCCGGGCGCAACCCCTCTGGACGGCAACGCCGTTCCCACCCGCCGGCCAGGCAACCAGCCTGGACGTGGTGAGCGCACCCCGCGGGAGGATCGCAAAGGAGCACGCAATGAAGGGTCTCATCGGCAAGAAGGTCGGCATGACCTCGGTCTTCCTCCCGGACGGCACCGCGCAGTCGGTCACCGTCGTCGAGGTGGAGCCGAACATGATCTTCGGGCACCGCACCATCGAGCGCGACGGCTACACCGCGGTGCAGGTCGCGGTCGGCAAGCTCGGCGAGAAGGGCGAGCGCCGCATGAACAAGCCGCACCTCGGCGAGTTCAAGAAGAAGAGCCTGGCCGCGCACCGCCTCATCCGCGAGTTCCGCGTCGACGCCAAGGAGCTCGAGGCCAGCGCCGTCGGCAGCAACGTCACCGTCGAGCTCTTCAAGAAGGGCGACAAGGTCGACGTCACCGGCATCTCGCGCGGCTTCGGCTTCGCCGGCGTCATGAAGCGGCACCACATGAAGGGCGCCGCCCGAGACTCGGCCTCCAGCCACGAGCACCACCGCCACATGGGCGCGGTCGGCATGCGCAAGACGCCCGGCCGCGTCTTCCGCAACAAGCGCATGCCCGGCCACATGGGCGTGGAGCGCATCACCATCCAGAACTTGCAGGTCATCGACGTCATCGCCGAGAGCAACCTCCTGCTCATCAGCGGCTCGTGCCCCGGGCACGACAAGGCGATGCTGACCATCCGCCCCGCGGTCAAGTAGCACCGAGCGGCACCAGCAGCACCCCGCGGAGGGACGCGACACCGCGAAGCGCCGGTCCTCGTCCCTCCGTCATACGGCGGTTGGCCGTACCCCTGACTGAATGGTACAGCGAGCGAGATGCCCTGGCGCTCGCCCGCTGCGCGAAGTTTTTTCCCACTGCTCGCGCTGCTCGCGGCTTGTGGGGGCTCGACCAAGACGCAGCTCGGCCTCCTTGGCGCCGACTGCCTTGGCGGGCGCGACGGCGCGTGCGCCTCGAGCACCTGCCTCGTGCTCGACAGCAGCACCGCCTACTGCTCGCAAGGTTGCCAGAAGCCGACCGACTGCCCGACCGGCTATCTCTGCTTGCCACTCGGCTCGCAGAACCTCTGCCAGGCGCGCGGCGCGGGCGGCGTCTGCGGCGTCGACGACGACTGCCCGGCCGGCCTGAAGTGCGACGCCGCGCCCGGCCGCTGCTACGTCCCGGTGACCCGCTCGCCGTGTGGCACCTGCACGAGCGACAAGCAGTGCGGCGCCGGCGGCACCTGCCACTCCGAGGGCACCGAGAGCTTCTGTTCTGTTGCCTGCGGGGCGGGCGACACTTGCGCCACCGGGTACACCTGCGGGGCTGACGCCTCGGCCGCGGGAGCCAAGCGCTGCTTGCCTGCGAACGGAAGCTGCCGCGGCGGCCGCCCGCTCTGCGCGCCCTGCACCGGCGACCTCGAGTGCGGCAAGCCCGGCGATCTGTGCGTGAGAAACCTGCTCACCCAAGAGACGTTCTGCGGCCAGAAGTGCAATGCCGACGCGGACTGCCCGAAGAGCTTTTCCTGCACCGATCTGAGCGGCAAGGGCCAGGGGCCGACGCAGTGCGTGCCGAACACCCAGACCTGCGCCAACTATTGCGACTCGACCGACGCGGCGACGGTGAAGCGCGAGTGCGGCTTCGGCGCCACCTGCGACGCGGTCAATCGCGCGTGCATCCGCGCCACCGACGGATCGCTCTGCGCCTCCTGCTCGACCGACGACGACTGCACCAAGACCTCGGCCACCGCGCGCTGCCTCGTCAACCGGACCGCGGGCTCGCCGTTCCTGGGCGAGAAGTTCTGCGGCAGCGACTGCACGCTCGGGGGCACCTGCACGGGTCCCTCCTGCCAGCCCGATCCGAGCAAGTGCGGCCCGGGGTTTACCTGCGCCGGCATCGGCCCCGCGGCGGGCTGGCCGTTCCAGTGCGCGCCCGCGAGCGGCTCGTGCAAAGGCGGCTTTGGCAAGCTCGGCGACAGCTGCAGAGACCACGGCTCGCCCGACTGCGTGACCGGCATCTGCGCCCAGTTCGGCGAGGAGAAGCGCTGCTCCGCGGGCTGCCTGGCCGACAACGACTGCGGCGACGCGCGCTTCCACTGCTGCGCCGCCTCGGGTACCGACAAGTACGACTGCAGCAAGGCGCCGACCCCCGCCAGCGGTGGCATCTGCGCGCCGGTGGGCGGCTCGTTCGGCGACGACTGCTCGCCGGGCCACTCGCCCTGCCAGGAGGGGCTCTGCCTCGACATGGGCACGGCCCAGCTCTGCACCAAGGCGTGCACGCTGCAGCAGGCGGGCACCTGTCCCACGGGCTTCTCGTGCCAGGCCGGCAAGCTGACGGCGGACGATGGCACCCAGACCGGAGACGTGCAGGTCTGCTTCCCCGACGGCGGCGGCGGCGTGGGCAGCGCCTGCGCCTTTGGCCCGGCGGCGTGCAAGAGCCACCTCTGCATCAAGAAGGACAGCGGCAACGTCTGCACCGTCAAGTGCACGGCGCCGACCGACTGCCCCACGGATTGGTCGTGCGGCAGCGAAACCACAGTGGGCGGCACCCAGGTCTCCGTCTGCCTGCCGCCGGGGACCGGGCCATGAACAAGAGGCTCTTCGCTCCCGCCGCAGCGCTGGCCTCCATCGCCGTCGCGGTGGCCTGCGGCAACGACAAGCTCCGGCGCAACAGCGAGGTCATCGAGGTGGTGGAGGGCGAGCCGGGCGTCGGCCAGGGCCTGCCCGGCGTCACCCGCGGCGGCCTCGACGGCGGCGTCCAGTTCGGCGGCGCGGCTCCCTACCAGGTCGACAGCTTCGTCCAGCCGCAGGTGTCCAAGGTGGACATCCTCTGGGTCATCGACGACTCGCCCTCGATGGGCCCCAAGCAGGATCGGGTGAAGTCGAACTTCCTCAGCTTCATGACCTTCTTGTCGGCGCAGCAGATCGACTACCACCTCGGCGTCACCACCACCGACACGTACGCGACCAGCAAGAGCGGCAAGCTGCAGAACTCGGCGGGACTCACCAAGCCGTGGATCGACCTGCAGGACGCGCCCGACGGCGGACAGCTTGCGTTCGTGGCCAACGCCTCGGTCGGCATCGGCGGCTCCGGCGACGAGAAGGGCCTGCTCGGCGGCATGCTGGCGCTGACCACGCCGCTCGAGACCAAGGGGAGCGGCGCCAACTGCACGGCCAGCGAGTGCTTCCTGCGCTCCGATGCGCAGCTCTACACGATCGTGGTCAGCGACGAGGAGGACTCGTCCTGCACGCCCATCCGCAGCGGGGGCCTGGGCTCGAGCGAAGGCTGCGACGACGGTCAGGCCACGCTCTCGGGCATCGGCAGCATCGCCTACTGGTCGCGCTTCTACTCGGGCATCAAGGGGCCGGGCGGAGTCTCGCGGCTCGCGGCCATCACCGGCACCGACAACACCTTCCAGAAGTGCAATGAAGTATTCGCCAGATATTGCGATAGCTACATCGCGGCCGCCTCGGGCCAGTGCGTGAACGCGCCCGACTGCTCGCAGTTCGGCAACCTGGGAAATCCGTGCTGCTCGGCGCTCAGCGCCTGCGGGAAGTCGGTCTCCGACAAGGCCCAGTGGTGCGAGGTGCACCAGGCCAACGTCAACTCGCCGTCCGGGCCGTACTATCGAATCAGCGGCACGACATATCGCGCGCCCGACGGCACGGTGACGGACCTGCAAGGCTTCCCGGGCTGCGTCGCCAGCCACGTCGATGCGACCAACAATCAAAAGGTCATCGACTTCACCGCCTACTATGCGCCGCGCTACACCTCGGTCGCGCAGGCCACCGGAGGCATCGCCACCTCGATCTGCGACGCCGACTACACGCCCGCGCTGGAGAAGCTCGGCCTGCAGGCGAGCGGGCTGCGCTCGGACTTCCCGCTCTCGCGCGCGCCGGTTGATGGCACCCTTCAAGTTGCCATCAACGGCACCAATGCGCCCGCCGCCAACTGGCAGTATGTGAAGTGCAGCGGGGCTTCGCCCGTGAACTCCATCGTCTTCAACAAGGCCAGCCTGCCCGCGCCGGGCGCAAAGATCGCCGTCAGCTACGACGTCAACGTCCGCGGCCTCGTCTGCCCCTGAGCCACCCGCGCGGGCCACGGCCTGCCAGAACCAAGTTCCCGAACGGAGTCGATCTCCCGATGCAGCGCTCGACCCTCACCGCCCTCATCGCCGCGATCGCTGCGCTCGCCGCCGGCCCTGGCCGCGCCACCGAGCCGGTCATCTATGGTCCCGACGGCGCGCCCACCGTCGTGCAGAACAAGCTCTACACGATGACCAGCCGCTGGGAGCTGGGCTTTGGCGCCGCGCTGGCCGTCAACGGCGCGCTCGTCGATCACTACGGCGGGCTGCTCTCGCTCACCTATCACCCGAACGAGTGGTTTGACTTCGGCGTCGAGGTCTCGGGCAACTTCACCCAGCTCACCGGCCTCGCCGATCAGGTGCGCGACAAGCTGCCCAAGCGCGCCGACCCGAACACGCAGAAGCACAACACCAACGACGAGATCGCCAACGTCGCGCAGATGCGCGCCACCGGCATGCTGCTCGCGCGGCTGGCGCCCTTCTATGGCAAGTTCAACCTCGCCAGCGAGGTCTCGATCCACTTCCAGGCCTACGGCCTGATCGGCGCGGGCGGAGGCCTCTTCCACCACGAGTCGGTCAACATCTGCGGCACCGCCGGCACGGCCGCTTGCGCGCGCGGCAGCTACCTGACGAGCGACGCCGTCAAGGTCGCGGGCCAGGTCGGCGCGGGGATGCGCTTCTACTTCGGCGACCACTGGAGCCTGCGCACCGAGCTGCGCGGAGTGCTCTTCCCTGACTCTTATAAAGAGGCCGCCGACCTGACCATGCCGACCAGCGGCACGGACCACGGCTACCTCGGCGTCGTCACCATGTTCACCGCCGGCCTCTCGGTGCTCTTCTAATGCTGACTCAAATCGCCACTGCGCTCGCCCTGGCAGCGCTCTTGTCGGCTCCGGCGTTCGCCGCCGAGGTCGCGCCTCCGCCTCCCGCGCCCACCGTCATCAAGCCCGAGACGGCGCGCCAGTCGGCACCCGGCGAGGCCAGCGACGACGAGGTGCAGCGCGTCCACGTGGTCGAAAAGCGTCCCTTTACCGAAGCGGGCCGCTGGGAGTTGACCGCGTTCCTGCCGGTGCAGATGAACTCGAAGTTCACCTTTCACGCCGGCGGCGCGCTCGAGCTCGCCTATCACATCCGGGAGAACCTGGCCGCGCAGATAGGGATTGGGTACAACTTCATCGCCTATCAAAGCTCATTGACCGAGGAGCTGGTCAATAAGGTCCAGCAGGAGCCGCTCGCGGCCAATGCGCTGCTCTTGCAATCGGACGCCTTGATTGGCCTTGAGTTGATGCCGATCTATGGAAAGATCACCGTCTTCGACGGCAAGATCCTCCGCCTGGGTTTCTACCTGAACGCGGGCGTCGGCGCGGGCAAGACCATGCTGCAGCTCCGGCCCTCGTCCAGCCCCAAGGGCCGCTCGTTCGGCGACACCGGCTATCGGCCCATGGGCGAGCTGGGCGCGGGCTTTCGCGCCTTCATCGGCGAGTCCTTCACCGTGCGGCTGGAGGTGCGCGACCTGGTCTATTCCGCTTATGTGAGCCGGGTGAACGGCTGCAGTCACGCCGACGCGCTCGCCATCTCCTCGAGCGGCGCCACGGCCACCGTCTCGGGCGGCTGCAATATCTCGGCTTTTGGCGCCGGCGACGCCGATATCAAAGGCAACGGCGCCATCGCCGCCGACCAGCTCCACGACCCCTCCGCCGACGTCATCAACAACCTCGCCTTCTTTGGCGGCATCTCGTACCTGTTTTGATATGACGACCATCGGCTATCGGTTATCGGCTCTCGGCGCTCTCTCGGTCCTCGTCGCGTCGGCGGTTGCTCCGGCTGCGCGCGCGGATGAGATCGACACGCTCAATCGCGCCATCGAGGATTACAACGACGCGAAGTATCGGCCCGCGGCCGAGGGGTTCTACAAGATCGAGGAGACCAGCACCGTCGCCGACAACCGCTTCAAGGCTGAGTATTACCTCGCCCAGTCGCTCTCTCGCTTGAGCCTCGGGTTCGGGGCCTTCTTCTATTACGGCCAGATCATCAAGGCCGGACCCTCGCATCCCTACTACTTCAAGTCGGTCGAGGGGGCGCTCCGCGTCACCGAGGAGTCGCGCGACGAGGTCCTGGGTCCAAACGTACTCAACCGCGCCTATAACGAGCAGTTCGCGCGGCTGGCGCCCGAGGCGCTGGCCAAGATCAACTACTATATCGCGCTGCTCGGGTATCGCTCGGGCCGCTACTCGGAGGCCGAGCAGTTCCTGCAAGGCGTCCCGCGCGAGAGCTCGGCCTATGCCCAGGCCCACTATGTCCAGGGCCTGCTCGCCCAGCGCGGAGATCCGACGCGCGCGGTGGGCATCTTCCAGGAAGTGCTGGCCATGGACGCGTCCAGCAAGTATCGCGACTTGAAGGAAGTGAAGGAGCTGACCCACCTGGCGCTCGGGCGCACCTTCTATGGAATGGGCCGCTATTCGGAGTCGTCCTATCACTATGGTCAGCTGCCCCGCTTCTCGCGCCACTGGGACGAAGGCCTCTTTGAAGGGGCCTATGCCGATCTCTTGAATGAAGACCCGGGCGGCGCGCTCGGCAAGCTGCACAGCTTGCACTCGCCGCACCTCTCCGATGAGTTCGCCCCTGAGTCCGAGACGCTGGAGGCGATCATCTATTATCAAAACTGTCTCTATGGCCAGGTGCGCCAGGTCACCGGCCGCTTCGATCGCGACTACGTCCCGATGCGCGATCAGGTGAAGCGCATCCTCGAGTCGAACCCAAGCCTGGAGACGCTGGCCGCGCTGGTTGCGCCCGAGGTCTTCGCCGGCTCGCCCGCTTCTGGCGCGGGTGGGCTGCCTGCGGCGGTGCAGCACCACTTGTCGAAGAACGAGCGCATCGCCGCCATGCTCGACTACGTGGCCAGGCTCGATCAGGAGGCGGCGCGCATCCAGAAGGACTCCGAGCTGGCCGCCGACGCGCTCGGCAAGGACCTGCTCGACTTGATCGGCAAGCAGCGGGCGCTGGTCGTGCAGGTGGCCGGCAAGTTCGTCAAGGGCCGCCTGGCCGACCTGGTGGCACACGTCACCGAGCTGGACGCGCAGAAGCGCATCATCGCCTTCGAGACCACCAAGGGCGAGAAGGAGTTCCTCGAGCAGGGCATCAACGTCCGTTCGCGGCTGGCCTCGCAGTCGTTGAACCGCCCCGAGATGCCGGAGAAGGGCCACGAGTATTGGCCGTTCGACGGCGAATACTGGCCCGACGAGATCGGTTACTACCGCTACACCATCAAGAATGCGTGCTCGGCGAAGCGGAAGGACGAGCAATGAAAAACGGCTATCGGCTCTGCCTGCTCGCTTGTGTCCTCGGTACCTCCGGTGCCCTGGCCGCGACGGCGTTGAAGCTGAAGGATGTCAAAGAAGAGAAGCCGGTCAAGGGGCGGACGGGCCCCGCCGACTTCAAGGCGCCGGTCTTTACCGACGCCGATCGCGACGAGGCCACCGCGCAGAAGCGCGACGAGATGATCGACGAGCTGAAGAAGATCATCCCCGACATGCCCGAGAGCGACTCCAAGGCCGACCTCTATTTCCAGCTCGCCGAAGCCTATTGGGAGAAGTCGCGCCACATCTCGCTGAGCGAGGTGAAGGATTACGATGAAGCGTGGGCGAAGTGGCAGGCGGCCAAGGAGAAGGACCCGGGCGGAGCAGCAGGCTCCGAGGCCGAGCCCAAGGTCTCGACGCGCCGGAGCGACGCCTTTCGCAAGGACGCGCTCAGCCTCTATCAAACCATTCTAGAGAAGTACAAAGACTATGCGCGGCGCGACGAGGTGCTCTTTGCCATCGCCTACAACCAATACGAGATCGGCAACAAGGCCGAATCACTCGCGGCCTACAACACGCTGATCAAGCAATATCCCTCCAGCAAGCTGGTCCCCGACAGCTACGTGCAGATGGGCGAGCACTACTTCGCCGCCAATGACCTGACGCGCGCCCGGGCGGCCTACCAGAAGGCCAACGACTTCAAGCTCCCCAAGCTCTATGCCTTCTCGCTCTACAAGCTGGCCTGGTGCGACTACAACGTGCAGGACTTCGAGGCCTCGATCGGCAAGTTCAAGGCGGTGATTGATTACGCCGAGCAGCAGGCCGCGGCGGGCAATCAATCGCGCGATCGCGTGCAATTGCGCGCGGAGGCATTGAAAGACGTGGTGCTGGCCTATGCGCAGATCGACGCCATCGACAGCGCGATCTCCTATCTCAAGGAAAAGGCCGGCGACAAATCGCAGGACTATGTCAACAAGCTGGCCGCCACCTACTTCGACAGCGGCAAGTACGACGCGGCCATCCGGGTCTACAAGCGGCTCATCACCGAGAGCCCGGCGCACGTGCGCGCGCCCGCGTGGCAGCAGAAAATCCTGCTCGCGTACGACAAGCTGAACAAGCGCGACAAGGTCGTTCAGGAGATGAAGATCCTGGTGAAGAACTATGGCCCGCAGAGCGAATGGGCCAAGGCGAACGCCGAGCACACCGGCGCCGTCGGCGAGGCGACCGAGCTGGCGCAGAGCGCGCTCAGCCAATTGGTGCAGGACTATCACCAGGAGGCCTTGAAGACCAAGAGCGTCTCTACCTATCGCCTGGCGCGCGATATCTATCGCGACTATCTCGAGACCTTCCCCAACGCCGAAGATGCCTACAACCTGCGCTTTCTCTATGCCGAGACGCTCTATGCACTCGACCAGTGGCAGGAGGCGGCCGAGCAATACTCGCGCGCGGTGGAGATGAACGCGCAGGGTCCCTACACGCGCCAGGCGGCGTATGACGCCATCCTCGCGCTGGAGAAGGAAGTGGCCGTCTCCAAGGGCAAGCTGCGCCGGCGTGACTTCGCCGAGGGCACCAAGATCGACGAGCGCAAGGCCAAGGGCAAGGTGGAAGAGAAGCGCAAGATCCGCCGGGCCGACATCACCAAAGAAGCCAATGAAGAGGCCATCCCCGACGTCGAGCAGAAGCTGCTCGCGGCCTGCGACAAGTACCTGGTCGTAGTAGGCGAGGGCAAGGACGAGCAGGTCATTCGCTACAAGGCGGCGTTCGTCTATTACGACCACCACCACTACGTCGAGGCGGCCAAGCGGTTCGGCGATATCATCCTGCGTTGGCCCACCGGCGGCGAGGCGCAGAAGGCCGCCGACCTCTCCTTGGATATCCTCAACACCAAGGAAGAGTGGCTGGCCCTGTCGGACCTGGCGCTCAAGTTCCGCGACAACCACCAGCTCTCCAAGCCCGGCAGCGACTTCTACAAGCGCGTGTCGAAGCTCGGCGAGGGCGCGCGCTTCAAGTACGTGATGGACGTCTTCGAGAAGAAGAAGGACTACCCGCTCGCCGCGGCCGAGTTCCACAAGTTCGTCGGCAATTACCCGAAGAGTGAGTACGCGCCGTTGGCGCTCTTCAATGCCATGGTCATCGCCGACAAGGCCGACCAGCTTGATCTGACGATCGACTCGGCGGACAGACTGCTGCGCGAATATCCCAAGGCCGATCCAAAGCTCGCGCCCAAGGCCGTGCTGGCGCTCACCTCGGCCTATGAGCGGAGCGCGCAGCTTCCCAAGGCGATCGAATGGGCCGAGCACTATGTCGAGCGCTGGCCCGATGATCCGAAGGCGGCCGACGAGCTCTTCAATGCGGCGCTCTGGCGTGAAGGCCTCGGCGACGACAAGGGCGCCGTCGAGGATTGGCAGCACTACGTCAAGCAATATGGCGACAAGGGCGACGGGGCGAAGATCGCCTTCAACATCGGCCTGATTCTCGAGCGGCGGGGAGAGTGGCGCAAGGCCGCCGACCATTGGTACGGATACCAGCGGCAATTTGGCAACTCAGCCACGCCGGGGCAGCTCTTCCTCGCGCGCTATAAAGAAGGGCTCGCGCTGCAGCACCAGTCGTCGCGCGACACCCTGATCGTGATGGGAGAAGTGGCGCGCCGGTACTCATCGCTGTCCGACGCCGACAAGCAGGGACCCACGCTGGACGCGGCCGCGCACGCGCGCTTCCTCCTCTTGGAAGGGCCCTGGCATGAGTTCATGAAGATCCACTTCAACTATACCCGCCAGCGCGACCTGGTCTTCGTCCTCAAGATCAAGAACAACCGGATGAAGAAGCTGCTGGAAGGCTATGGGCAGGTCGTTTCCATGGGCAGCGCCATCTGGACGCAGGCGGCGCTGGCGCGGCTCGGCGAGGCCTACAAGAATTTCAATAAAGGACTCATGGAGGCGCCCACGCCACGCGGGCTCTCGCCCGAGCAGCAGGATCTGTACCGCTCGACGCTGGAGCAGCAGGCGCTGCCGCTGGAGGACAAGGCGACCGAGGCATACGAGAAGGCCATCGAGGTCGGCTCGCGCTCGGGCGCGTACTGCGAGTGGACGCTGAGGGCGCAAGACCTACTGAGAGAGTTCAAGCCCGATGCCTATGGCGAGGCGAAGAAGCCCCAGCTGGTCGCAAGCGAGCCGCTCGCGCCAGCGGTGGCGCCGGACGCCGCCAAGGCAAGAGCCGCGACCGGCGGCTCGGGCGGGGGATATTGAGATGAAGAAGCTCCTGTCGATCGCGCTCGCCTGCGCCCTGGCCGCCTGTGCGCGCGCGCCGGCCGCTCCCACTCCCAAGCCCCAAGCGCTCGCGCCTGCCGCGCCGGTCGTCGATCAGGCGCCTGCGCAGGTCTACTCCAGCGCTCGCGAGAAGATGGCGCAGGGCGACTGGGCCGGGGCCCGCGCAGGGCTCGATCGCTATCTGGAAAAAGAGCCGAAGAGCGCCGCCGGCCAATTCGACTCGGGCTGGGTGGCCGAGCAGGCCGGCGATCCCGACTCGGCGCGCTCGCACTACACCAAGGCGCTGCTCGCTGACCCTGCGCACCTGGGCGCGGCGCTGAACCTGGCGCGCTTGCACGAGCAGGCGCAGCGCTACGACGACGCCTCGCAGGTGCTGTCGATGGCGCTCGCCCGGCGCGACGGCGACGTGCAGCTCTTGAACGCGCTCGCGACCGCGCAGCGGCTGCAGAAGAAATACGACGAGGCGGGCCAGACGGTGCGGCGCATCCTCCTGCGCCACCCGGCCGACGCCGAGGCGTACAAGAACCTTGCGCAGATCGAGGAAGCGCTCGGCCACGCGCGGCTGTCGGAGGCGGCGCTGGTCAAGGCGCGCGCGCTCGACCCCAAGGACCCGGCGGTGCCAAACAGCCTTGGCCTGCTCGCCTGGCGCCGCGAGGACGTGGCCACCGCTCGGGCGCGCTTCCAGGAAGCGACGCAGCTCTCGGCCAGCTATGGGCCGGCCTGGGCAAACCTCGGCGCCATCGCGCTCCGCTACCGCGACTACAGATCGGCGGCAGAGGCGTACGCGAAGGCCCTCGAGCTCGAGCCCAAGCGCACCGATCTGCACCTGGCCTACGGCTGGGCGCTCGAGGGGCAGAAGAAGCCCAAGGACGCGCGCGAGCAGTACGAGAAGGTGCTGGCCGAGCGGCCCGACGACGCCGACGCGCTCTATGGCCGCGCCGTCGCACTCAAGGCCGAGAACAACCTGCCGGAGGCGATGAAGGCATTCCAGGCCTATGCCGCCATCCCAGGAGCGGCCAAGAGCAAAGAGGCGCAGTCGCAGATGGCGCAGATCGACATGCGCCTGAAGAGCGTCGCGCCGGTCGCCAAGGTCGAGAGCAAGCGCGACGTCAAGTCCGGCGGCGCGGACCTGAGCGCGCTGCCGCAGTCCAAGGACGAGGAGGCGGCGGCTGCCAATGCGCCGGCGCTGCCTTCGGCCGACCTTCCTTCTGAAGAGGGCGGCGACGACAAGCCGGCGGAAGCCCGCCCGGCCGATCAGAAGCCAGACCAGCGGCCGCCCGCAGGCGAGCCTGCGCCCGCGGCGACCGACAAGGAGAGCCCCCCGAAGAAGCCGGCGCAGTCGTCGACCCCGGGACAGACGGGTGGGACGGAGGGCGCGGACGCGGGGACGGTGCAGGCGGCAAAGTAGGTCTCCGTCGAGTGGCGGACGAGCGGCGCGCGCGGCGGTTGGCGGATGGTGTGGCGTTTGGAACGGTGTTACGCAAAAGGCGGAGGATGACGATGGCTCGGAAGGCACTCGCACACGCGCTGGTCTTTGCGGCTCTGCTGGCAGCCGGCGCGGTCCACGCCCAGGACGAAAAGGCGGCCGGCAAGCCCGGCGTCAAGATCGTCCAGGAAGAGGACAAGGTCGTCGTGCGCAAGCGCACCGTCATCGACTTCAGCGACGTCACGGTCGAGGGCGAGCTGACCAAGCCCGAGGGCAGCTACCTGCTCAACCGCAACAAGACGCGGTTCCAGTCGCTCATCAAGCTCCGCAAGGATTTCAACCCCGAGCTGCAGAAGTCGGCAGACAACCTCTAGGCCAGAGGCCGAGGCGCGCGATGGCGAGAGAAAAGAAGCGCAAGGGTCGTTCTGGCCTGGCCGACGGGTCCTCGGCGCTCGCGTTGCCGCCGGAAGGCGACAAGTCGCAGCCGGGCTCGCTGGACGATGACGGCGAAGAGCTGCCCGAGACCGACCGCGGCCCCGAGGTGATCGATCCGGCGGCCAAGGCCCCCGCGCCCGCTGCCGAGGGGAAGCTCGCCGTGGCGCCCGCGGCCGATCCGAACGCGACCATGAAGATCCGCGCCGCCGCTCCGGCGTCGCTGGCCTCGCGCGTCGCCGACGCGGCCGCCGCGCAGCTCCTGCTCTTCGACACGCTGCCAGGCGACGAGCGGCCTCGCCCGAATGACCGCGTCCTGCTCGTCGGCCTGGTCTGGGGAAACAAGACGCTGATCGAGCTCGAGCAGGTGAGCCGCGGCGGCGACCTGGCGGCCGGCAAGCTCTTCGACCTGCCCGCGGTCGCGCTGCAGAAGAACTTCCAGATCGTGCGCCACGTCGGCAGCGAGCTGGTGCTCACCGCGCCCGCCGATTTGCCGGCCGAGGTGCACGGGCCGAAGGGCCACCAGACGCTGGCAGAGCTCTGCACGCAGCAGAAGGCGCAGCTCGTTCAGGCGCCGTTCAAGGGCTACTCGTACACGGTCGGCAACGACGACCGCATCGTGGTGCAGATCGGCACCCAGCTCACCCTGATCGCGCGCTACGTGCGCGCCGCGCGTCAGCCCGACAAGAGCTGGTGGGACCGGCTCGACGTCGCTTTCGCGACCACGCTGCTCATCGGCCTCCTGGCGCTGTTCTTCTTCTACATCGCCGTCAAGATCACGCCGCCGCCGGATGTGCAGATCGGCGACGAGATGCGGCAGAACCAGAACCGCTTCACCAAGTTCGCCGTCAAGCCGCCGCCCGAGCCGCCGAAGAAGATCAAGGACCTCGCCGGCATCAAGGAAGGCGCGCGCGCCAAGGGCGACGAGGGAAAGATCGGCAAGAAGGACGCGGTCAAGAAAGAGGCCGCGCCCTCGAAGAAGGGCTCCCCAAATTTCGACAAGAAGAAGCACGACCTGCAGGTCATCAACAACTCGGGCCTGGTGCAGGCGCTCAACAAGCTGAAGATGGCCGGATCGAGCGCGGTCTCCGACACCTTTGGCCCCGGCGGCCTGGGCATCGGCAACAACTCGAACCTTGGAGGCAGCAAGCCCGGGGCGGGTGCGGGCGACGCCTACGGCGTGGCGGGCATGGGCTCGCGCGGCGTGGGCCCCGGCGGCGGCGGCACCGCGCTCGGCATCGGCGGGCTCGGCACCAAGGGCAACGGCAAGGGCCGCGGCGGCTACGGCGAAGTGGACCTGGGCGGGCGCGGCGCGAAGGACGAGACGCGCTTCATCCCTGGCAAGACGACAGTCATCGGCGGCCTGCCGCGCGAGGTGATCAACCGGATCATCCAGCGCCACTACAACGAGATCAAATACTGCTACGAGAAAGAGCTGGTGAAGGACCCCGGCCTCTACGGCAAGGTGACGGTGCTCTTCGTCATCGACGGCGGGGGCAAGGTCGCCGACGCGCTCGTGCAGCAGACCACCATGGCGAGCGAGCCGGTCGAGACCTGCATCCTGAACCACGTCAAGCGCTGGCAGTTCCCCTCACCTCAGGGCGGCGGCACCGTGCAGGTGACCTACCCGTACGTCTTCAAGAGCACCGGCAACTGATCCGGACATTTCGGTCAATTCGGTAATTTCGGTAATTTGCGAACGGACGGCGATCGCGCATGCGGCGTGGGCTTCTTCTTTCACTCCTCCTCTCGGCCGGCGCGATCGCCGAGCCTGCAGCAGATCCGCAGCCGGACCTCGTCACCAAGGGGCCGAAGGCGGCAAAGCCCGCGGCGCCACCGCCTGCCGCTCCCGAGTCGGCGCCGGGCGCCATCCCCGCCACCGGCGTCGAGCAGAAGGCCCGCCGCGGCGTCTTCGTCGAGGCCACGCTCGGGCTCTTCACCACGCTCGGCGGCAGCCGCTTCCTCTCCAACGGCCAGCCCTACCTCGGGCTGATCTTCGGCACCGAGGTGGGCGAGTCGGCCTCGGTGTTCGCGTCGGTGGGCATCGGCGCCTCGAGCGCCTCGTGCTTCGATGTGGACACGCAGGGCAACTGCCGCGCGGCCGACTCCTTCGGCGCCACCTACCTGGAGCTCGGGGCCTCCTACGGCGGGCACCTCGGGCCGCGCACGCTGCTCTCGGGAAAGATCGTCGCCGGACTGACGAACCTGTCGCCTGGGCCCGTGCTCGACAGCACCACGCGCACGGTGCCCGACAACCTCTTTGGTTTTCACGGCGGCGTCGGCGTCGCGTACGACTACGACACGCACCTCGACCACTTCGCGGTCGGGCTCGACCTGCTCGCGCGCTACACCATCGCGCAGAAGCCGGGCGGAGGGGGCAGCCTGGGCCTCGCGTCCATCTCGGTGCTGCCGCGCTTGCGGTACGTCTTCTAGTCAGACGCGCTCAGGTGATTTCGAGCTGGGCGTCGCCGTTGGCAAAAGCGGCGAACGCGAGCCCGCGCAGCTCGGGCGGCGCCCCGGCCAGCGCAGTGGTCACTGCGTCGCCGAGCGACTTGTCGCCCTTGCGCAGCGCCGCCGAGAGAGCGTCGATGGCCTCGTGCAGCTCGGGAGGCCCGGCAGGGTGCGGGATTTTTGCGTGGACCCGCGCGCGCCGATCGAAGAACGCGAGCAGCCTGGCCACGCCGAAAGCGCCAAGGCGCGTCTCGGTGGCCGCCCGCAGCCCGGGCGGGCGCGCGCGATCGAAGAGGCCCAGCTCGAGCAGGAAGCTGGTGGCGAGGATGCTGCGCGGCAGGCGCTGGATCTCAGTTGTGTAGTGCCCGTCCTTGCTCTCGCGCAAGAGCCCATCCAGGCGCCACGATCCCGTGAGCAGCGCCGCTTGCCGACTCGCGGCGCGCGAGGCGGCGGCCAAGGCGGGCTCGGTCGCCGCCGAGGCTCCGAAGAGCGTCCGCCAGCGCGACAGCAGCGTCTCGCGCAGTCGCTCGGCCCGCGCGGCGATCGGCGCAGAGCCCGGCGCAGGCGGTGGCTTGCCCTGCGCCAGCGCGACGACCGCCTCTTCCTGAAACGCGGCAAAGGTCGCGTAGTCGGGCTCTTCGAGAAACTGCGCGATGGCGTCGCGCACGAGGCCTTCGTGGGCCTGCCAGCCGAACTTCGCCGCGCCTTGCGGCAGCTTCGCGCGCACGGGCAGCGTGTCCATCACGCGCTCGGCGGAGAGCTCGGCCGAGAGCTCGGCGAAGCCCTGTCCGCTGCGCTCGGCCGCCACGTCCTGCAGCGGGCAGACGCGCGAGTTGAAGTCGACGATGAGCGCGTCGCCCACGTCGAAGAGCCGATTGAAAGGAAAGAGGCGGCAGGTGGCAGGCTTCTGCGCGCGGCCGAGCGTGACCTCGACGTCGCAGAGTCCGGATGGCTGCAGGAGCCAGCACCCGTCGGCGAACTGCACGGGCTCGGCGAGCTTCTTGTCGAGCGGCCGCAAGAGCAGCGCCATCCGCGGCCTGTGGCGGGCGAACTGCACCAGCTCGCGCTGCGCCTCGAGCGCCACCCCTTGGCCCTTGCAGCAGTGCGCGCCGCAGGTGGGGCAGTCGTAGGCCAGCGAGCGGTCGAGGAAGGTGAAGTAGTGCGGCTGCAGTTTCAGCGCTCCTTGCCGCGCATGGCGCGGAACATCTGCTTGACGTTGTCACGGTCGAAGTCGGTCGCGTAGCTGAACTCGCCGCCGTTCTTCAGCCACTCGCCGCCGTCCACGGTCAGGCAGTCGCCGGTCACGTAGGCGGCGCCGTCCGAGAGCAGGTAGACCGCAGCGTCGGCGATCTCGAGCGGCGTGCCGAAGCGCTTGAGCGGCACGCGGTTCTTCGCCGTCTCTTCCATGCTCGGGTCGGCCATCAAGCGGCTGAAGGCGCCTTCGGTTGGCACGGGGCCCGGCGCGATGGCGTTCATGCGGATGCCATAGGTGGCCCACTCGACCGCCAGCGAGCGCGTCATCGCCAGCACGCCGGCCTTGGCGCACGCCGACGGCAACACGAACGCCGAGCCGGTCCACGCATAGGTCGTCACGATGTTGACCATCGCGCCGCCCTTGCCCCGCGCGATCATCTTCTTGCCGAAGGCGCTGGTGCAGTGGAACGTCCCGTTGAGGACGATGTCGATGACGGTCTTGAACCCGTTCGATGACAGGTCCTCCGCCGCGGCGAGGAAGTTGCCGGCCGCGTTGTTGACCAGCCCGTCGATGCGCCCGAGCTTGCCCTCGACCTGGTCGGCCACGGCCGTCACGGCGTTCATGTCGCGCACGTCGCAGGTGAGCGCGGTCGCCTTGCCGCCCGCGGAGGTGATGGCGGCCACTACCTCGTCGAGCTTCTCCTGGCGGCGCCCGAGCACCACCGCGTGCGCGCCAAGCTCGGCAAAGCGCTTGGCCATCGCAGAGCCAAGGCCCGAGCCGCCTCCGGTGACGACGAGGACGCGGTCCTTCAACAAGTCTTTCGCGTACAAGGCAGGTCTCCTCTCGCGCGTGGCGCGGCCGGCAAAGTCTAGCACCAGAAACAAGAGCCAACGCAGAGTGCGCTCTCCGCGGCGCTGCTTTCAGCCTGGACGCGCGCTCGTCATCATCGACTCGCTCAGGTCCCAGAGGCGCCGTTGGGCCGTCTCGTCGCGGCTCGCGCGCGAGCTCTTGTTGGGCTTGCGATCCTTGAAGTACAGGCCGCTCTTGCCCTCTACCTCGGGCGAGCTGGCCAGGTAGACCTGCGTCCGCGCGCCCTTCTCGGGCGAGCTGAGGAAGGGCGCGCCGAGCTTCACCAGCAGCTTGAAGAAGCCGGGGTCGTTCTGGCCGAAGCCCGAGGCGATGACTCCAGGGTGCAGGCAGTTGGCCGTCACCTTGGTGCCCTGGAGCCGGCGGGCCAGCTCGTAGGTGAAGAGGATGTTGGCGAGCTTGGAGCGGCCGTAGACCGGGATGGCCCGATACCTCTTCTCGCTCTGCAGATCGGCGAAGTCGAGCGCCATCCCGCGGTGCGCCTCGGAGGCGACGTTGACGATGCGCGCCGGCCCGCTCGCTTGCAGCAGCTCGAGCAGGTGCTTCGTCAGGGCGAAGTAGGCGAGGTGGTTGACGGCGAAGGTCAGCTCGAAGCCATCGGGGCTCAGCTTGCGCGTCTGGTGGATGCCGCCCGCGTTGTTCAAGAGCACGTCCAGCCGGCTGGTGCGCGCCTTCACCTCGTCGGCCAGGCGCCGCACCTCGGCCAGCGACGACAGGTCGGCGAGGAAGAGCTCGACCTGATCGCTGCTCGCGCGCGCCCGGACCTGGGCCAGCGCCGCTTCGCTGCGGGCTTTGTCGCGGCCCACCATCAGCACCCGCGCACCGAGGCGCGCGAGGCCCACCGCGGACTCGAGCCCGATCCCTTGGGTCGCGCCGGTGACGAGGACGGTCTTGCCGTCCATCGTCCCCATTAGATGAGCCCGTCGGACCGCTTGCGCTCGCGCTCGAGGCGATACCGGTCGCCCGACTGCAGCCGCTTCTTGCGCAGCCGCACGCTCTTGGGCGTCACCTCGACCAGCTCGTCCTCGTTGATCCACTCGAGCGCCTTCTCGAGCGACATCACCCGGGGCGGGGTGAGGATGACGTTCTCGTCCTTGCTGACGGTGCGGATGTTGGTCAGCTTCTTGGCGCGGCAGACGTTGACGTCCAGATCCGTCGGGTGCGCGTTCTCGCCGCAGATCATGCCCTCGTACACGGGCACGCCGGCGCCGACGAAGAGGTCGCCGCGCTCTTGCAGATCGAAGAGGCCGTAGGCGACCGTCTCGCCCTCGCGGTCGGAGACGATGGCGCCGTTCGACCGCTTGGGGATCTTGCCCTGCCACGGCTCGTAGCCGTCGAACTGCGACGACATGATGCCTTCGCCGCGCGTAATCGTCAGGAACTCGTTCCTGAAGCCGACCAGACCGCGCGCGGGGATGCGGAAGTTCAGGCGCACGCGATCGGAGCCGATGTTCTGCATCTCGACCATGCGGCCCTTCCGCGGGCCCAGGCGCTCGGTGACCACGCCGACGGCGGTCTGGGGCACGTCGCAGACCATCAGCTCCATCGGCTCGTGGGTCTCGCCGTTGACCTCTTTGGTGAGCGGCACCGGGTTCGACGCCGTCAGCTCGAAGCCCTCGCGGCGCATGGTTTCGATAATCACCGCGAGCTGCAATTCACCTCGGCCGATGACGCGGAAGGCGTCGGGCGTGTCGGTGTCGAAGACGCGGATGGAGACGTTTCGATAAGCCTCGCGGTGAAGTCGCTCGCGCAGGTTGCGCGAGGTGACATACTTGCCTTCGCGGCCGGCGAAGGGCCCGTCGTTGACCTTGAAGATCATCGACATGGTGGGCTCATCGACGTGGATGCGCTCGAGCGGCAGCGGGTGCTCAGGGTCTGCGATGGTGTCGCCGATGGCGATCTCTTCGATGCCCGCGAGCGAGATGATCTCGCCCGGACCTGCCTCGGGGATCTCGACGCGCTTCATGCCGTCGAAGCAGAAGATCTTGACGACCTTGCCCTTGGTCGCGGAGCCGTCGGCGCGGCAGATGGCCACTGTCTGGCCCGCCTCTACCGAGCCGGAGGTCAAGCGGCCGATGGCGAGGCGACCGACGTAGTCGTCATAGTCGAGGTTCGCGACCAGCATCTGCAGCTTCTCGTGCGTGCTCTCGGCCTTCTTGGGGGGCGGGATGGTCTCGAGGATTGAGTCGAGCAGCGGCTCGAGCGTGCGGGCGCGCGCGCCGGGAGTCTCGCCCGGGTGCGGCTTGGCGCCGGGCGCAGCGGCCTGGCCGACCGGAAGGTCATCGAAGTCCGACAGGCGCAGCGAGGCGCGGCCGGCGCGGGCCACGCAATAGATCACCGGGAACTCGATCTGGTGCTCGTTCGCGCCCATGTCGATGAAGAGCGCGTAGATGGCGTCGAGCACCTCGGCCGGGCGGGCGTCTTGCCGATCGATCTTGTTGACCACGACCACCGCCGGCAGGCCGAGCGCCAGCGCCTTGCCGAGCACGAAGCGCGTCTGCGGCAGCGGCCCTTCAGCGGCGTCCACCAGGAGCAGCACGCCGTCCACCAAGCGCAGGCCGCGCTCCACCTCGCCGCCGAAGTCGGCGTGGCCGGGCGTGTCGACGATGTTGATCTTCACGCCGCGATAAGTCACCGCGGCGTTCTTCGCCATGATGGTGATGCCCTTCTCGCGCTCGAGGTCGTTCGAGTCCATCGCGCGCTCGACCATCGCTTCATTGGCGCGGAAGATGCCGGTCTGGCGCAACAGGTAGTCGACGAGCGTGGTCTTGCCGTGGTCGACGTGCGCGATGATGGCGATGTTCCTGATCTGCTCACGGGGCTGCATGCGGGTGCTTCCTCTCGATCGATGCGAACGGTGCGAAGAGCCGGGCGTACTATCCCAAGACGATCCCTCTCTACAAGCGAGGACCGCCTGATATGTCGCCAACCGCCTTCCACCACCTCGCCATCCAGGTGCGCGATTTGAGAGCGGCGGAGGAATTTTATTGCGGGCTGCTCGGGCTGCAAGTCCTTCGGCGCTGGCCCTGGCCCGCCGCTGACCAACGAGCCGGCGAGCGATCGCTCTGGCTGGCCCTGGGCGCGGGATTTCTCGCCTTGGAGTCGTGCGAGGGCTCGCGCGAGGACCAGGCCTTCAAGGATTTGCGGCCCGGCCTCCATCTGCTGGCGCTGCGCATCGACGCCAAGGATCGCGCCCTGTGGGAGCAGCGATTCTCCGAGCGCGGGGTGACCGTCGTACACCGCTCGGCGTTCACGCTCTACATCCTGGATCCGGAGGGAAACCGGGTCGGTCTTTCGCACCACCCCGACGAGGGCTAGGTCTGGGCTAGGTCGGGCTTTCCCCTGGCCCCGGCGGTGCGCGCCTCCGCTGTACAAGGCAGCTTGGCCGCCCCTAGAGTCAGGGCGTGGCTCCGGTCGAAGAGACTTCACAGACAGCGAATGTGCTGGTGCGCCGGCTCGTCGCGCAGGGCATCCGCGACCAGCGCGTGCTGCGCGCCTTCGAGCGCGTTCCCCGCGAGCGGTTCGTTCCGGAGGAGCTCAGGGGGGCGGCCGAGGACGACCGCGCGCTCGACATCGGCTTCGGACAGACCATCTCGCAGCCTTATGTGGTGGCGCGGATGACCGAGGTGCTGGAGCTGGCGGGCACCGAGCGCGTGCTCGAAGTGGGCGCTGGGAGCGGCTACCAGACGGCGCTGCTCGCCGAGCTACTGCCGGCGCCCAATATCGTGCTCAGCCTCGAGATCGTGCCCGAGCTCGCCGCGCGCGCGCGCCAGCTCCTCGGCGAGCTCGGCTACCGGAACGTGCTGGTCATCGGAGCCGACGGCTCCGGGGGCAGGCAGGACTCCGGCCCGTACGACGCCATCCTGGTCGCGGCCGCCCCGCCCGAGGTACCCCAGGCGCTCCTCGACCAGCTCGCCATCGGGGGACGGATGGTCATCCCCGTCGGCCCGAGCGGCGGCAACCAGGAGCTCGAGCTCTGGCGCCGCACCAGCGCTCGCGAGTTCGAGCGCACCGGGCTCTTCAGCGTGCGCTTCGTTCCGCTGACGGGGCAGGGCGGCGGCGCCGCTTTTTAGTAAGGTCAGGCCATGCCCATCCAGTGCCCCGTCTGCGAGCTGGTCAACGACGACGTCGCGCTCGAGTGCGCCAAGTGCGGGCGGCAGCTCATGAGCGAGGCCGACCTGGAGGCCAGCGTCGAGCCGGTGGAGGGGCTCGAGCTGGCGAGCTACGCAGGCGAGACCGCGCTGGCTCCCGACGAGGGCCAGATCGCGGACCTGGAGCAGACGCACTACGCGCCGGCGCCGCAGGCTGCGGTCACCGAGCGGGTCGCCGTGGAGCCGACCAGGCTCGAGCTCGCGGGCGAGGTCTTGCCCGACCCGACGCCCGACGACTTCGAGACCGGCCGGGAAGCGGACGACGGCGAGCGCACCCCCGACCCGGCCGACGCGACGGTCTGCCCTTGGTGCAAGACGCCCTCGACGGCCAAGGTCTGCGACGCCTGCGGCCGTCGCCGCTCGCGCTACACAGCCGCGGGGCGGGCCTCGGGCCGCGCGGGTGACGACGGGACCCAGTCGTGCCCCAACTGCTTCGGCCGCATCGAGTGGACCGCGCGCTGCTCGGAATGTGGAGTCGCGCTGCCGCCCCGAGAAGCCTGAGGCCGCGGCGGGCCAATGCCGGCGTTGACTTGGGGCGGCCTGCGGGGGTACCACGCGCGGGATGCAAGCTGCCCCGCGCGCCTCCCTCGCGCTTGCCGAACCTGCGCCGCAACGCGATCCTGCCGGCGCCTACGAGGCCGAGCTGCGCGAGCTGGCGCCCGAGGCGCGCGAGCGTCGCTCGGTTGACTCGTTCGCCGGCGCCGCGCTCGAGGGCTTCGCCTGGGCGGTGCTGGGCGGCGTCTGCGGCAAGCTGCTCTGGGACTCCGAGCGGCCGCCGCTCTTCTTCTGGCCGCTGGCCTTCCTCGACCTGCTCCTGTTCGTCGATGCCGGCGCGCGCTTCTTGCGTGGCCGCGCCGAGCTCCGCCGCGAGGTGGCCGTGCTCGACCGCGTCCGCGAGCTGCGCATCGCGCTCGGCATCGACCCCGCCGAGCTGCGCAGCGGAATCCTGCCCGCGCTGCGCCCCGACAAGACGAGCGGCCGATGAGCGCGCACTCGACCCAGCCCGGCCGCTTCATCGTGCTCGAAGGCCTGGATGGCGCGGGCACCACCACGCAAGCAAAGATCCTCGCCGAGCGCCTGACCGGTGCGGGCCGCACCGTCTATCTCGCCCACCAGCCAAGCGAAGGCCCGGTGGGCCAGCTCGTCCGCCAGATCCTGGCCGGCCGCACCGCCACGCCCCAAGCCGACGGCAAGCTCGCCGTCGTCGATGAGCGCACCATGGCGCTGCTCTTCGCCGCCGATCGGCTCGACCACCTCGCCAGCCAGATCGAGCCCCGCCTGGCCCGCGGCGAGGACGTGCTGCTCGACCGCTACATCCTGAGCTCGCTCGCCTACCAGGGCCTGTCGGTCTCGCACGACTTCATCGCCCAGCTGAACCGCTACGCTCGCAAGCCGGACCTGACCATCTTCTTGTATGTGCCGTCGGCGGTGGCCTTCGAGCGGGTCAAGTCGCGCGGCTCGCGCCTCGAGCGCTACGAGACGCCGGCGCAGCTCGATGCCATCGAGCGCGAATACAGCCGCCAGGTGGGCACCCTCGCGAGCGTGGTCTCGGTGGACGGCACTCGCGGCATCCAAGAAGTGGCGGAAGCTTGTTACGCAGCGCTGCAGCAGCTCGCCTGAGCCTGCTGGCGGAGAGCACGATGGACACCACGCGGCTCGAAGAGCTGCACATCGTGCGGAAGATCCGCCAGACGGTGCGCCGCTGGTGGGGCATCGAGCTGTCGTTCACCGATGCCAAGGGCTTTGTGGTCGACCATGGCAAAGGGATCATCATCCCGCCGAACAACCGCGTCTGCACCGCCTGCCTGGGTGACAAGGAGGGCCTGCGCCGCTGCAATGCCAGCATCGAGAAGGCGGTCGCCCAGCTGGGCGCGCGGCGCGAAGAGGGGCGAGCGGAGCTGCTCGGTCCCTGCCACATGGGGCTCGACATCGTCGCCGCTCCCATCGAGTTCGGCGGCCAGCGGCGCGGCTCGCTCTTCGCTTGCGGGTTTCTCGTCGACGAGCACGTCGAGAGCGCGCAGCCCCGCGCCAGGGGCGTGATCGCGGCCCTCGAGCTCGACGTCGGCGACCACGGCCAGGCGCTCGCGTCGGTCGGCAGCGTGGACAAGCGGGACCTCGGCCGCCTCGCCGACATGATGGGCACCACGGTGGACGAGATCGCCGACTACGAGCACGCCATGCACTCGCGCGACGAGAGCATCCACGAGCTGCGGCGCGAGCTCGGCGGCCGCTTCCGCTTCCACGACATCATCGGCAAGAGCGCGCCCATGCAGCGGCTCTTCGCCCTGCTGGAGAAGGTCGTCGAGAGCGACATCACCGTGCTCGTCACCGGCGAGAACGGCACCGGCAAGGAGCTGATCGCGCGCGCGCTCCACTTTGGAGGCCCGCGCCGCGACCAGGCGTTCGTGGCGCAGAACTGCTCGGCGCTCAACGACAACCTGCTCGAGAGCGAGCTGTTCGGCCACGTCAAGGGCGCCTTCACCGGCGCCAGCCGCGACAAGACCGGCCTCTTCGCGGTCGCCGACAAGGGCACGCTCTTCCTCGACGAGGTGGCCGACATGTCGCCGGCCATGCAGGTGAAGGTCTTGCGCGTCCTACAGGAAGGGACGTTCATCCCGGTCGGTGGCACCAAGGCAGAGACCGTGGACGTCCGCATCATCGCGGCCACCAACAAGGATCTGCGCGAGGCGGTGGCGCGGCGGCAGTTTCGCGAAGACCTGTTCTACCGGCTGCACGTGCTCAACGTCGAAGTGCCGGCGCTGCGGCAGCGGCTCGACGACCTGCCGCTGCTCACCGAGCACTTCCTCGCGCGCATGTCGCGCCGGACGGGGAGGGCGCAGAAGCGGCTCCACCCGCAGCTCCTGGCCTCGTTCTTCGACTGGCGCTGGCCGGGCAACGTCCGCGAGCTGGAGAATGAGATCGAGCGCGTCTGGGTGCTGTCGGGCGACGCGGACATCATTCCGCCCGAGCTGCGGCCCTCGAACGGAGCGAGCGCAGGCGGCCTCGACGGTGGCGCGCGCGACCTGGCCGCGCTGGTGCAGCGTGGCCTGCAACAAGACCTCGCGACCGCGGTGGCCGAGCTCGAGCGCGAGATGATCAAGGGTGGCCTGCGCGAGACCAAGGGAAACAAGACGCGGCTCGCGGAGAAGCTCGGCGTCTCGCGCACGACTCTGCTCAAGAAGATCAAAGAGTACGGAATCAGCGAGCCCGACGCCGGGGAGCCGCAATGACCACGGCCGCCGTCGTCGTGGTGGGCAACGAGATCCTCTCGGCCAAAGTGGTGGACGAGAACGGGCCGTTTCTCGCCCGCGAGCTGCGGGCCCTCGGCGTCGAGCTGCGGCGGATCGAGACGGTTCCCGACGAAGTGCCGCTCATCGTCGACGCGCTCCACCGCTGCAAGCAGCAGGCGCGCTGGATCTTCACCTCTGGCGGCATCGGCCCCACGCACGATGACGTCACCATCGCCGCGGTCGCGCAGGCCTTCGGCCGCCCGGTCGTGCAGGACGAGTCGATCCTCTCGGCGCTGCGCGGCTACTTTGGCAACGAGCTCAACGCCGCCAAGCGGCGCCTCGCCGACGTGCCCCAAGGCTCGCAGGTCCACTGGCGCGACAATCACCCGTTCCCTGTCGTCTCCTGCGAAGAGGTCTTCATCTTCCCCGGCGTCCCCTCGCTCTTGCGACAGAGCTTTGCCCTGGTGCGCGAGCAGTTCCGCGCGCCGCCCATCTTCTCGCGCGCGGTCTTCTTCTCCGTGGGCGAGAGCGTGCTGGCCGAGCACCTCGACGCCACGGTGGCCGCCTTTCCCGGCGTCGCTGTCGGCAGCTACCCGCGCTTCGATGACGCCGATCACCGCGTGAAGGTGACGTTCGATGGCCGCGCCGAAGCCGAAGTACGCGAGGCAGCCGCCTGCCTGAAAGCGCGGCTGCCCCCAGGCACCATCGTCCGCGAGGAGTGACTCGCTCGCCGACCGCGAGGGCCGCTTATGCCTTCGCAGCCTTCGCGCCGGACCGCCTCCGGAACGCGAACGCCGGCGCGAGCGCCTCCACCACGCCCCGCAGCGCCCCGTCACTGCGCGCACCGGCCTTGGCCATGCCGTACAGCGCGCGCGACGAGTCATACGCTTCTGCGAGCCAGGCCAGCTTGCCGTCGCTCAGGTAGCGGAGAAGCTCTTCGGCCTTGGGCGCGAGCGACGCCGCAGACTCCACTTCGTCGAGGAGCTCGAGGACCGTCTGGGCATCGAAGCGCGCAGCCACCGCGAGCTCCGGATGGGTCTCCACCGCCTCGACCAGCCTGCGTGCGCCGCTTGCGAACGGCTCGTGCGGCCTCGGCAAGGCGCGCCGGTCGCGATCCGTCAGGGCCTCGAAGTGCGTCTTCACCAGCGCAAGCGCCTCGTCCAGGCAGGCGTGCGCCTTGGTCAGGTCCGTCCGCAACCGCGCCGACTCGGACACCTGCTTCTTGCTCCGCCAGCTCGCGCGAGCCTCGGCCGGCGCGTCATTCATTGCGAGTACATCAGCCATGTTTCTTCCCCCTGTGATGGTCGGAATGCCCGACGCTGCCAACGCTACAAAAGGGGTCTGACATTCTCGCCGGCGGCCCTCGGCAAGGGGCCGATCGATTGCCTTGCCTTGACGATCGGCTGCGGCTCGCTGTCGATCGATCGCGCCGCGACGCCGATCGATTGCCCTTTGTTGACGTTGAATTGCCCTTTCTTGCCGATCGATTGCGGTTTCTCGCGATGGAGGGGAGCTTGCCGCCAATCGCGCACGCCAGGAGCGGTTGCACAACCGGTGTGGCTCTGCCCGGCTCGTGCTAAACGTCGCACGCCGCCGCGACTGCTCGAGGGTTCTCATGTCCATTCATCAGGCCACCGCCTTGTGCTCGCTCGTCTGTACGCTGCTCTTCGGGAGCGCTGCCGCCGCGCAGGAGGCGGTCAAGCCAATCCCGGCCGAGCCGACGGCCGAAGAGCGCGCCGCCACCCGCGAAGAGGCAAGGCCGGGCGAGCCGATCACGGCCGCGGATTGGGCACGGCAGGAGCGGAAGAAGCAGGGGCAGCCGATCGGCGAGGCGCCGCTGGACCCCGCGCCGCAAGAGGCCGCGCCTGCCCAGTCGGACAAGGGCCCGATCACCGCGGCAGAGTGGGCCAAGGGGCCGAAGGCGCCGGACGCGACGCCCGACAAGGAAGCCGAGCGGCGCCTGGTGGAGAGCGCATCGGGCCAGAAAGGGCAGGGGCTGTCTGTCGGCTTCGGCTCGCCGGCCCTCGACGCGCCTGGGGGCCTCGCCAGCGCCGCCGCGGCGCCTGCGCACGTGCTCGAGCTGTCGGGCTACGCGATCCTGGGAGCAAGCTTTACCCAGCAAGACGCGAACAACCTCTACATCGGTCGCAACAACGGCTTCACGCTCGCAGACGCGCGCATCGAGGTGACGGCGAGGCCCGCCGAGAGCCTCTGGCTCTTCCTCTCGATCGATGGCGCGGTCGCCAATGTCAGCCAGTCTGACGTCGCCCAGGGCACGCGCGTCGTCAGCCTCAAGGACGCCTACGGCATCTGGTCGCCGGGAGGGCACCTGCGCGTGCAGGGCGGCCAGTTCAAGGCTCCGCAGAGCGTCGAAGAGCTCCTCGAGGAGACCGACATCAAGTTTGCCAGCCGCTCCATTCTCTCGGCCGGCGTGGCTCCGCCCTATGCCTACAAGGCCGACCCGCTCAGCCTCGGTCGGCAGCTTGGCCTCGGCATCGGCACCGACCGCATCGAGCTTGGACCCGGCGGCTTCACGGCCCAGCTCGCGGTCACCAACGGCAACGGCGACAACCAGCTCTACAACGACGCGCCCTATCCCAGCCTGGCCGCGCGCGCCGCCTACGACGCGAACGGCATCTCGGTCGGCGTCCATGGATCGTTTCAGCCGCGCGTGAACGGAGACCAGCTGCCCCGCGTCTACCGCGACAACGTCTTCACCCTCGGCGCCGACGTGCTGGTGAACCGCGGCCCGCTGCACGCGATGCTGCTCGCGACCTGGCGCACCACTCGCCACGTGACCCAGCAGACGCCCCCCGACGAGGTCGCTCTTGGCCTCTCCGGCGAGATCTCGTACCGCTTCGGCTTCGTCGAGCCCGCGGTGCGGCTGAGCTATCTGGACCCGACCGACCAGCTCTCGACCGACGCGCTCTTCTATACGACGGCGGGCTTGAACTTCTACGTCCCGGGCGCGCCTGGCCGGCTCAGCATCGACTTCACGCACCGCACCGAGCAGTCCGGCCGCGAGCTGTCCAACGACGGGATCGAGGCGTCGGCGCAGGTCCGGTTCTGATGCGCGCAGCGTGGACATCGGCCCTGCTCGCGCTGGCGGCGTGCAGCCCCGACCCGCGCGCGTGGGCGGGCCGGATCGGCTCGCGGTCGCAGCTCATCGGCGGCCCGCGCGCTCTGGGCGAGGTCGGCGACTACCGGCTCCACAACGGCAAGGTGCGCTTCATCGTCCAGGACAAGGGCGCCTCGCGCGGCTTTGGCACCTTCGGCGGAAGCCTCCTCGACGCCGATCTGGTGCGCGGCGCCGAGGGCGATCCGTACTCGTCGAACACGCCGGGCAAGGACGGCCTCGCCGAGCTCTTCCCCGCCTTCTTCCTCAACGCGCTCGAGCCCGACGACGTCAGGGTCCTCGACGACGGCACCGGCGACGGCACCTCCTGCGGGATGCCCGCGGGCAGCTCCTGCGTGCGCGTGAGCGGCAAGGCGAGCGAGTTCCTCACCGCCACCAAATTCATCGACCAGGTGACGGTCGGAGCAGGCCTCGCGTTCGCGGTCGACTACAAGCTTGGGCCGAATGACGACTTCCTGACCATCACCGCCTCGCTCACCAACCCGTCGCAGTTCACGCACAGCTTTCCCATCGGCCAGTTCCCCATCCCCTTCGGCTTCATCGTGCTCTTCGGCGAAGGCCAGCCGCTCTTCCTCGACGGCGAGGCGGGCCACGACGTGCGCTTCGCGCTCGAGCGCAGCTACAAGCGGCCCTACCAGCTGCCCGCGTTTCCTGGTGTGACCGCGAACGTGGTGGCCACCGAGGGCGACGGCATCTCGTACGGCCTCACCTACGTGCCCGAGACGCCCGCCGGCGGCTACGTCTGGAAGCACCGCGATCAGTACTCCCAGTACGGCGAAGTGACGCCGTGGTCGATGCTCGTGCCCTTCGTCTCCGGCTCGTTCTTCGGCGTCTACATGGCGGAGGCGCCGACCTCGTTGGCGGGCGGCGCGACCTTCTCGTACACGGCGCGGCTGCGGGTCTCCGAGGGCTCGTCCTCGTCGGTCATCGACGGCCTCTTGCGCGACACGCGGCAGGCCGTGGGCAGCGTCGGTGGAGTGATTCGCGAGGAGCGCAGCCTCTCGCCGCTGGCCAACGCCGAGGTGGTCATCTTCCGCGACGGGCCCGCGATCAACGGCGGCTTCGGTCCGGCGGTCACCAGCGCCAAGGCGGACGCGGGCGGACGCTTCCAGGCGCTGTTGCCGCCCGGCTCTTATGTCGCTGTCGGCAAGCTCGCGCCCAGGCCCAACGCGCCGCCCATCTCCTTCACCGTCGAGGCGGGCAAGCCGACGCAGCTGCAGCCGCTGGTGGGCAGGGCGGCGCTGCTCGCAGTGGACGTGACCGATGAGAACGGCCGTCGCATCCCTGCCAAGGTGACGGTGGACGCGAGCTATGGGGTCGAGCACGCCAATCAGGATCCGAAGACGTTCCTCTACGATTTCCGCCTCGGCGATCCATACCGACCGAGCGATCTGGTGCCGGACACCGACGACCCCGAGACGCGGCGCTATGTCGAGAGCGTCTTTCGCGCGGTCAACGGGACGGCACAGGAGCTCGTGCGGCCCGGCCAGTATCGCGTCACCACCTCCCGCGGGCCCGCTTACACAATCGACCACCAAGAGGTGATGCTCGACCCCGACGTGGTCACGCGCGTCTCGGCGAGGCTGCGGCGCGTGCTGCCCTCGGCGGGAAGGGTGGCCGCGGATCTGCACGTGCACAGCATCGCCTCGATCGACGCCGATGTGCCCTTCCAGGATCGCGTCGCGAGCTATGCCGCCGAGGGCATCGATTTCCTCGCGACTACCGACCACAACTATCTGGTCGATCTGAAGCCCACCGTGGCGCAGATGGGGCTCGAGGACTTCCTCCAGACCACCGTCGGCGTCGAGCTGACCACGCTGGAAGCAGGCCACTGGAACGCCTATCCGCTCAACTACCAGGTCGGGCCCATCCGCCATTACGACCTCGATTGGTTCCGCAAGCAGCCCCAAGAGATCTTCGACGGCCTGCGCGGCCTCGGGCGCTATGGGCCGGACGACACGGTGGTGCAGGTGAACCACCCGCGCGACAGCGTGCAGGGCTATTTCACCTCCTATGGTTTGATTGGCGACCCGCTCAACAACGTCGCCGCGCACGACGTGCCGCCGCGCTCGGGAACCTTCATCCCGAGCGGGCCGGGGTTCGAGAACGGCTCCTTCTCGCTCGACTTCGATGCCGTCGAGATCCTCACCGGCAAGCGCTATGATTTGATGCGCACCTATCGGGTGCCGGACCCGCTGCCCCCACCGCCCATCCCCGCCAATCCGGGGCCGCCCGGCAGCATCGTGCGCGACTCGACGGGGGCGGTCGCGTTTCCGGGCGCGTACGACGACTGGCAGCACCTGCTCGATTCGGGGCACCGCGTCACTGCGGTCGGCAACTCGGACTCGCACCACCTGGTGGACGGCGAAGGCGGCTATCCGCGCAACCTCATCGACCTGGGCCACGGCTGGGCGGGCGCTGCGCAGATCGACGAGCTCGAGGTGGCGCGCGCCATCAAGGCCGGGCGGGTCCTCGTCACCACCGCACCCGAGATCAAGCTGACGGCGATCGATCCCGATGCCGCCGCGGGCGCGGCCGAGCTGCCCGTCGGTTCGCTCGTCAAGCCGGACCGCGCGGGCACCGTGCTCGTGCACGTCATCGTGGACGCCGCGCCTTGGGTCGATGTGACGCACGTGGCGCTCGTGCTCCCGGGCGGCAAGCAGATCGAGCTGCCGCTGGACCCGCCCGCGGCCGACGGCGTGCGCCGGCTCGATGTGCAGAAGCGCGTCAACGTGCCGGCTGGAGTGGACTCGTGGATCTCTGCCGAGGCGAGCGGCCTGAAGTCGCTCTACCCCGTGGTGGTGCCTTTCGAGATCCCGCCGCTGCTCTTGAACGACGCCGTCAACTCGGTTGGCTCGGCGCTCGGCTTGAAGGATGAGTTTGGCAACCTCAAGCCGACGCTCATCACCCGGATGACGCCGTTCGCGGCCTCGAACCCGATCTTCATCGACGGCGACGGCGACGGCAGATGGGGCGTGCCACGCACGCGGCAGCCGCACGTGGCCGCGAAAGAGCAAGCGCAGGACGCGCGCCCGCGAGATCTGCGCGCGCTCTTCCGCGAGTGGAACGCGCGCTAGGGCGTGTCCGCAAACTCCGGACCGAGCCCGAGGGATGAGGACCAAGCAGCGCAAAGGCACGAGGAGGGAGCCGTACTTTCTGTACGGCGACGACGAGCAACGCAGCGATGGGCCGGTCGTCGGCCCTCTGGCGACGGGAGGAGTTTGCGGACACGCCCTAACATCGACCCGGAAGTTCGTACCGGGTCGATGTACGTCGCCCATTAGAAAGGGCTGCGCCCCTCCCCGCCGAACAAAGTTCGTCGGGTCCCCACCCTGCTGCGGCCGGACTCCCGGCCGGGCCGCCCCTGGCTGGAGCTGGTACGCACTTCGGAGCAGCAGTACCAGCGCAGCCCGCCCGGCCCTGCGCTCGCTACCTCGCGCGCATCGAGGCGTAGTCGTCGGAGAGCGCGAAGCGGACGAGCTGGGCCACCTCGGCCTTCTCGAGGCCTCCCTCGCACTCGGCGGCGACGACGGCGATGGCGGCCGATGGGTCGCCGCAGATGACCATGGCGGCGCGCTCGGCGGTCTCGCGCAGCGCGAGCGAGAGCGGCTCCCAGCTCGCGGGCAGCTCGGCGAGCAGGCGGGCCGCGGCCGGCGCGAGGCGTTCCTTCGGATCGACCTGCACGTGCCCCTCGCCCTCTTCCTGGAGCTCGACCACGGGCGTCAGCACCTGCGCGAGCTTGGCGGACAGCTCGGCGTCGGACGGCGGCAGCTGCGCCAGCGCGGCGCTGTCGACCTCGGCCGGTGACGCAGCCCGCACCAACTCGGCGAGGAGCTGGCCCAGGCGCTGCGGCGGCAGGCCCGCGAGCGCCTGCGTTCCCCTGCGGATGTGGGCGATGGCGCGTCCGTAGAGGAAGCGCTGCTGCCGCGCGGGGAAGCGGCGCGGCACCTCGGCGCCGACCAAGAGGCCCGGCGGCTCGGTGGCGACGGGCGCGACCAGCGCGGGCTGGCCCTTGGGCAGGAAGAGCTGCGGCTCGCTGACCCCGAGCGCGCGGCTGAGCGCGTTGCAGACGCGGCGCACCGGGTTGTCGCCCTTCACGCGATCGACCTTGCCGGCGATGTCGGGCGGCAAGATCTGCGAGAGCTCAGAGGCGATCATGGTGAGCATCTCGCGCGCGGGGCCGTCGTCGCCCTCGGCGAGGATGGGAGCGCGATCGAGCGCGCCGTCGGCGAGCTTGGGCAGCTCGGCGGGCAGCGGCTTTTGCACCTCGACCTCGTGCACTGCCTTCTCGGCCTCGCCCGCGAGTCCCAGGCCGACGAGCGCTCCGGCGGCGCAGAAGGCGTGCTCGGCGTGGCCGAGCTTTTCGTGCAGCGCGAAGAGGCCATGGAGGGCGGGCGCGTCCACCTCGCCGAGCTCGAGCAGCGCGCGCCAGGCGCCGAGCGCTTCCTCTGGCGCGGCGGCCACCGCCAGCTCAGCCACGCGGCGCAGCGCGGCCTTGTGGTTGCCCTCATAGGTCACGGTGCGCCGGTAGGCATCGAGCGCGCCCTCCTTGTCGGCGATGGCCTCGCAGGCGCCGCCGAGCGCGAACTCCCACGAGGTCAGCTCGGCGCGCGAGGCGACGGGCTTGCGCTCTTCGCCGGGCAGCGGCTCGGTGTCCTCGACGCGGAAGCCGTCGGTCAGGCGCCGGTAGATCTGGGAGGCGGCCTCTGCTCCGCGCAGCTTGGTAATCGCCTCGGCTCCCTTGGCCAGCGAGGGCAGATCCAGCTCGTCGAGCCAGCTGTCGCCGAGCAGCGGCAGCCCCTTGTCGGCCTCGCCGAGCGCCACGTGCAGCCGCCCGAGCAGCTTGGACCAGCGCTGCTTCTGCTCCTCGCTCGCCGGCATCGCGAGCCGCTTCTGCAGCGCCTCGGCAGCGTCCTTCTCGCGACCCGAGGCCGCGCCAGCCTCTGCCCGGACCTCGAGCGCCTCGGCGCAGTCGGGGTCGAGCTTGAGCGCGCGGCCAGCCGACACGTACGCCTGCGCGGCGTCCTTCATCTCGGCCATCCGCAGCCGCGCCGCCTGCGCCCAGGCGACGACCGCGAGCCTCGGCTGCACGTGCGACGAGCCGATCTTCTCGTAGTGCTCGACCAGCTCGATGAGGTGGCCGCCCGAGGCCAGCTTGAGCATGTGCGACTGCGCGACCGGGTGCGAGGGGTCCCGGTCGAGCGCGCTCGAGAAGTGCTGGCGCGCCTCGTCGGGGTCCGAGAGCTCCTCGGCGAGCTGGGCGGCCGAGACGTAGCTGCGCGCTGCCGCCTCGTGGCCCTTGGCGAGCCCGCCTTCCTTGCCGAGCAAGCGCATCTGCTCGCGCTTGTCGCCCATCCGCTCGGCGAGCGTGCGCGCCCCGCGGATGGCGAGCAGCGCCAGCTCCTCGCTCCCCATCGCCGTCCGGTACGCCGCCGCCGCCTTCTCCAGCTGGCCATCCTCGGCGAGCAGCTCGGCCTGCTGCAGGGCGAGCGCGGCGCGGGTCTCCTCGTCGGCATAGGCGACGCGGAAGTCGAGGTGCGAGGCGAGGAGATCGCGCTGGCCCGTCGCGCGCAGGGCCTCCTCGACCAGGTCGAGCGAGAGGCGATCTTGCGGATTGAGCGCCAGCGCGCGCCGATATTCGGCGAGGCCCTGGTCGCGGTCGCCCGAGGCAAAGCGGTCCTCGGCGGTCTCGGCGCGCATCATCGCGGAGACGCGCGGATCCTGGCAGCGGCTGGCGAGGCGCGTGCGCAGGTCGGCGCGCTCGCGGCGACCTTCGACGCTGTGGTCGGCGCCGAGCAGGGTGAGCAGCTCGGCGCTGGCCTCGATGTCGCCCGGCTCCTCGGCGACGAGGTTGCGGTACAGCGCCGTGGCCTTGTCGGGCTCGCCGAGCCGATGGGCATGGAGCGAGGCGGCGTCACGCAAGGCCTCGACGCGCTCGCGCTGCTGGGCGTGGCCGGCGTGGCGCTCGTAGAGCTCGGCCGCCTTGGCGAAGTCGCCCGCCCAGGCGCGCAGGCGGGCGAGGTTCGAGAGCGCTGGCCCCGCCTCGTGCTGCTGGGTGGCCTCGGTGTAGAGCTGCTCGGCGCGGGCCGGGTCTTCGCAGCGCCACTCGGCGGCCTCGGCGGCGCGGCAGAGGGCCTCGGCGCGAGCGACGCCGTCGGGCAATGCCTGCGCGAGCTGCAGGAGCACCTCGAGCGTGGCCGCGCCGTCGCCGCGCGCTTCCTGGACGCGGGCCAGCCGCCGCAGGACGGCGACGTCGATGCCGCCCAGCGCCAGGGCTTGTCCGCACGCGTGCGCGGCCTCGTCGAGCCGGCCGGCGGCGTGCAGGAGCGCGGCGCGCTCGGCGTGCAGGGCTGCGGCCCGCTCGGTGTCGGCGCCCTTGGCTTCTTCCAGCAAGAGCTCGACGCGCTCGCCGATGGGCAGATCGGGCAGCGCGAGCAGCCCGCGCCGGGCAGCGCTGGCCGCCTGGCCGACGACGGGCTCGCCGTCTTCGCCGCGCTGGTCCGGGTAGGAATCCAGAGCGCGCGCCTGCCGCAAGAGCTCGGCGGCGGCCTGGTCTTCCTTCTCGGCGCGGACCAGCTCGGCGGCCTCGACCAGCAGCTCGGCACCCTCGACGGGAGTGGGCGCAGAGGCCGCGCGCCGCTGCAGCACGCGCGCGACCTCCTTGCGATCGGCGGCCCGCATGCCGAGGAAGAACCAGGTCTCGAGCCCGCGCGAGATGCCGGGCAAGTCGGCGGCGAGCGCGGCCGCGGCCTGCGCCAGCTTGAGCGCGCGCGACTGGCCGCTCTTCGACTCATCGGCTCCCTCGGGGGCTGGGAAATCGGCCACCACCGCGGCCGCCCGGAGCAGCGCCATCACGGCATAGGAAGGAGGCAGCCGGGTGGCCATGTCCTCGAGCAGCGCCGAGAGCTCCTGTCCGCGGCCCAGGCCTGGCAGCGTGCGCTGCAAGAGGCGCACGGCGGCGGGGTCATCGGGGAAGAGCGTGACCACGCGCTCGGCGAGCCTGGCGGCGTCCTCGTCGCGGCCGGCGCGCGTCAGCCAGGTGCCCGCCTCGAGAAAGTTGGCGGCGGCCTCGTCGGGCGCGTGGCCCTCGAGCGCTTCGCCGAGCGCGACGAACCTGTCGGCCGTGTCGCCCGCGTCGCGGTGGGCCATTGCGCGCACGTGCAGCGCGATGGCCGCGGCGTCGCCGGGATTGGCCGCCAGCGCTTCACTGTAGAGCTGCTCGCGCTCGAGCGAATCGGCCATGCGCGCGGCCGCGGCCACCTTGCAGTCGGCCTGCTCGGTCTTGTCGATCGAGGCCTCGGCGCGCTCATTGAAAGCGCGGGCCGCGTCGGGCGTGTCGAGCTGCTGCTCGAGCTCGGTGCGGAGCGCGTGCAGCGACGCGTCGCGCTTGGACTCCTCGACGCCGGTCCTGGCCTCCTGCAGCGCCTCCGCCGGGCGGCCGAGCTTGTGCAACATCAGCCGCGCCGAGGCCGCTCGATCGGTCGCGCCGCCCGATCGATCGGCGTGCAGCTTGGCGAGCCGGTGCACCTCGTCCCAGTCGCCCTTGTCGCGCGCGCGTCGGACCAGCGCGAGGCGGCCCACGGGGTCCTTGCCGTCCGCGCCGTGCAGCTTGCGCAGCGCCTCCTCGAGCAGGGCGTCGAGCTCGGCAGGCGTGGCCCGCTGCGCATCGGGGATGGGCGAGTCAACCTGGCCGCCGGCGTCCTGCGCGTGGGCCGCGGCCTCGGCGTGCAAGGCCTCGAGCAACAGCACCGCGCGGCGCAAGAGCTGGGCGCGCTGGGTGTCGTCCTTTTGCGCGCCGGCCGCGCGCAGCAGCATCTGCGCGGTGTCGAGCCGGTCGCCCTTGCGCTCCGAGGCCTCGATGGCGAGCACCAGCAGCGCCGGGTGCTCGGGCGCCAGCTGCAGAGCCTCGGACACGCGCCGCGCCGCCTCGGCCGTCTCGCCCATCCGGGTGGAGAGGATCTGCGCCTGGGCGCGCAGCGACTCTGCCCGCTGGTTCGGATCCTTCAGCAGCTCGTGCTCGGCCTCGTGGAGCGCGACCACGCGCGGCCACTGGCTCACAGCGGCAAAGAGGCGGCGCGCCGACTCGAGGTTCGGCCGGTACCGCGGATTCAGCTTGAAGGCGTTCTGGAAGCAGGCCGCCGCGCTCTTCCTGTCGCCCAGCCGCTCGACGAAGAGGCGCCCCATCGCGTGGTGCACGGCGGCCGCGGCGGGGATCGGCCCGAGAGCCTTTGCCTCTTCCTCGAGCTGCGCGATCTGCTCCCGCGCGTACCTCAGATCTTCGTCGCTCGCTTCGTGGAGGGCGATGCTGGCGAGCGAGAGCCGGCTGGTGACGACCTGGTCCATGGCCGAAGACTACTCGAAACCGCCGAGCCGCCGAAAAACTGCTGAGCAGGGAGACCCGGAGTCACGGAGCAAAGCGGAGAAAAGCGAACGAGCACTCCTCGCGTCGCTCTTCTTTCCTACAGACCGGCGGCATCCCTGGCGGCGCGCTCGATCTGCGGCAAGAGCTCGCGGACCGCGGCGATGTCCTTGTGCAGCTCGCGGTCCTCGCTCATGTGCGGAACGCGAGCCCTGATGGTCTCGTACGCCGCCTGGACGCCGAGGCCGGCGCGGGTCGGCTGGCGCAAGTCGAGGGCCTGCGCGGCGCAGAGCAGCTCGATGGCGAGGCCGTTCTGCGCGTTCTCGACGACGGTGCGCGCCTTGAGGGCCGCGGTCATGCCCATCGAGACGTGGTCCTCGCGGCCGGCGCTGGAGGGGATGGTGTCGGTGCAGGCCGGGTGGCTGAGGATGCGGCTTTCGACGCAGAGCGCGGCGGCCGTCACCTGGGCGATCATGAACCCCGAGTTGAGCCCGCTGTTCTCGGCCAGGAAGGGCGGCAGGCCCGAGAGCGAAGGGTTGACGAGCTGCTCGACGCGCCGCTCGCTGATGGTCTGCAATTGCACCAGCGCGATGGTCAAGATGTCGAGCGCCTGCGAGACCGGCTGCCCGTGAAAGTTGCCGCCGCTGATGATGGCCTCCGGGTCGATGCCTTCCTCGCCGTGCCCCTCGGCGAAGACGAGCGGATTGTCGGTGGCGGCGTTGCATTCGATCTCGAGCGTGCGGCGCGCGAAGGCCAGCGCGTCGCGCGCGGCGCCGTGCACTTGCGGCGCGCAGCGGAGCGAGTAGGGGTCCTGCACTTTCTCGCAGTGCGGACCCTGGTGGCTGGCGTTCAGCTCGCTCTTCGCCAGGAGCGCCCGCAGCTCGCGCGCGACCAGCGTCTGCCCGGCGTGGCCGCGCACGCGATGGATGGCGGCGAGCATCGGCTTGTGCGAGCCGAGGAGGCCCTCCAAGGTGAGCGCGCAGGCGATGTCGGCGAGCCGCGAGAGCCGCTCGGCCTCGAGCAGCGCGGGGATGCCCACCGCCTGCATCGCCTGCGTCCCATTGACGAGCGCGAGCCCTTCCTTGGCCTCGAGCACGACGGGCGTCAACCCCGCGGCGGCGAGAGCGTGGGCGCCCTGCATCCGCTTGCCGTCGAAGGTCGCCTCTCCCTCGCCGATGAGCACCAGCGCGAGGTGCGCCAGCGGGGCCAGATCGCCGCTCGCGCCCACCGAGCCCTTCTCGGGGATGACGGGAACGACGCCGCGGTGGAGCAGGGCGATGAGCAGGTCGAGCGTCTCTTCGCGCACGCCCGACAGGCCGCGCGAGAGGACGTTGGCGCGCAGGAGCATCAGCGCCCGCACCTCGCGCGGCGGCAGCGGCGTGCCCACGCCCGCCGAGTGGCTGAGGATGAGGTTTCGCTGCAGCTTCTTCAGATCGGCGCGCGGGATGGAGACCTCGGCGAGCGTGCCGAACCCGGTGTTGATGCCGTAGGTCGGCACGCCGCTGTCGGCGATGCGGTCCACCAGCTTGCGCGCCGCCCGGGTGCGCGCGCGGGCCGAAGGCGAGAGCGTGACCGAGGCCTCGCCGCGAGCCGCGGCGGCCACCTGGTCGAGCGTCAGGGAGGTTCCGTCGAGGACTATCTGCATGGCCGGCTTCTATCATCGTTGTCGCGGAGCCGATTCTTCACCTATTGTGGCCGAGCCTTGGCAGAGACTTGCCGGACGAAGAGGAAGGGGACCCGCATGCGCACCACCCGCTTAGTCGCCTCCAGAGTCGCCTCGACGCTGCTGCCGCTCGCCCTGGCGCTCTTGGCGCCCTCCGCGCGCGCCGAGGACACGCAGCCCCCGGAGATCACCCACACGCCCGTCACGCACGCCGAGGCGGGGCACGCAATCAAGGTGACCGCAAAGATCACCGACGCGAGCAAGTTCTTCCCACAGGTCTTCTACAAGTGGGACGGGGCGGCCGCGTTCGAGAAGCCGCTCGACATGAAGCCGGCCAAGAGCAAGAAGGCCAAGCACATGTATGAGGCGACCATTCCCTCGAAGGGCACCGCCTCCCTCGAATATTACATCGAGGCGTACGACGAGTTCGGCAACGGCCCGGCGCGCTCCGGCTCGCCCGAGGCGCCAAACAAGGTCGAGGTCGCCACGGCCGCCGTCGCGGAGGCGCCGCCCGAGGCTCCCCCGACCGTCGCGCCCGCCGCTCAAGAGACGCCCGCGGTGGCCGCCGCCGAGCCGCCCAAGGCCGAGGAGCCCGCCGCAGAGCCTCCTCCCAAGCCGGAGAAGAAGGTCGCGCCGGCGGCGGTCGCCTCGTCCGGCGACTCGCGGCCCTCCTCCAGCCGCGGCAGCTCGGGGATTGGCGGCGGACGCACCTGGACCTGGGTGGTCGGCGGCGCCGGCGTCGGGGTCCTGCTCGGCGGCGCGCTCACCGGCCTCGCCTTCAAGAAGGCCGACGACGCCTACAGCGCGCGCCTCAAGGACCCGACCAACAGCCCCTCGTCGCTGCAGGCGCAGTACGACGCCAACAAGACGCTCGGGACCACCTCGACGATCCTGCTGGTCAGCGGCATCGCGCTCATCGGCGGCGGAGTGGCCCTCTACTTCCTCGAGCCCGTGGATCGCTCGTCGGGCAAGCGCGCCGACAACGATCCCAAGCCCGAGGACAAGGGCGTCTCGTTCGCCGCGGCTCCCGTGCCTGGCGGCGCCGCAGCCGTGGTGGCTGGCCGGTTCTAGACCGCGGGCATGGCGCTCCTGGTCCAGAAGTACGGCGGCACCTCGGTCGGCGACCTCGACCGCATCCGCAACGTGGCCCGGCGCACTTGCGCAGCGCGCCAGGCGGGCCACGACGTTGTGGTCGTGGTCTCGGCCATGTCGGGCGAGACCAACCGCCTCTTGAAGCTGACCGCCAGCATCGCGCGGAAGCCGAGCGAGCGGGAGCAGGACGTGGTCGCCTCCACCGGCGAGCAGGTGACGGTCGGCCTGCTCGCCCTCGCCATTCAAGACGCCGGGTTCGGGGCCCGCAGCTTCCTCGGCCACCAGGTCCGCATCAAGACCGACAGCACCTTCGCCAACGCGCGCATCCGCTCCATCGACGACACCAAATTGCGCGAGAGCCTGAAGCGGGGCGAGATCGCGGTCGTCGCCGGCTTCCAGGGGCAGGACGAGGACGGCAGCATCACCACCCTCGGCCGCGGTGGCTCGGACACGACCGCCGTCGCGCTCGCTGCCGCGCTCAAGGCCGACGCCTGCGAGATCTACACCGACGTCGACGGCGTCTTCACCACCGACCCGAACATCACCAACAAGGCGCGCAAGCTCGACCGCATCAGCTATGAAGAGATGCTGGAGCTGGCCTCGCAAGGCGCTAAAGTATTGCAGATCCGCTCGGTCGAGTTCGCCGCGAAATACAAAGTTCCGCTCTGGGTCAAGTCGAGCTTCAGCGACGACCCCGGCACCCTGGTCTGCGAGGAGGACGAGGCGATGGAGGAGGTCGTCGTCAGCGGCATCGCGCTCCAGCGCGACGAGAGCAGGCTGGTGGTCAGGAGCGTCCCGGACAGGCCGGGCGTGGCCGCCAAGGTGTTCGGCGCGCTCGCCGAGGCCAACGTGGTGGTGGACGTCATCGTCCAGACGCCCTCGCACGACGGCAAGACCGACATGGCCTTCACGGTCGGCCGCATCGACTTCGACAAAGCGAGAGCTGTGACCGAAAAGATCGGGCGCGAGATCGAAGCCGGCGCGGTCGAGTCCGAGGTCGGCATCGCCAAGGTCTCGATCGTCGGCGTCGGCATGAGAAACCACGCCGGCGTCGCGGCCCGCATGTTCAAGGTGCTGGCCGACGAGAACATCAACATCCGCGTCATCTCCACCAGCGAGATCAAGGTCACCTGCATCATCGACGAGAAGTACGCCGAGCTGGCCGTGCGCGCGCTGCACACGGCCTTTGGTCTGGACAAGCCCGCAGTCCCGTAGCGACGCCTCTGCAAGGAGCTGTCCTGTGAATGTTCGCTGCACGCGATGCCGGGCCGTCTACTCGCTCGAGGACGTCCTCTTCGGCGGCGGGGCCGACTTCAAGCCGCTGCCGCCGAGCATCCAGGTCGAGTGCGGACGCTGCGCCTATCTCTTCGAGGCGCCCGTGCCGGGGAAGGGCGCTCGCAGCTCGAACCCCAAGGTCACGCCGGTGCCCAGGCCCGAGGCGCCACGGCACCCGTCCAACGACAAGATCGCGCGCATCTTGAAGCCGCGCCGGCCGGGCGACGCCGAAGGGGGCGCGGTCGAGCACCATGTGCGCGCGCCCGTGCTGCAGCGCGGAGCGGCCGACGAGCGCGCTTCCGAGTTCGAGCGGGCCGAGCGGCTGCGGCAGAAGCGCACCCGGCTTGGCCTGGGCGCGGCGGGCGCCGTGGCGCTGATCATCGCCCTCATCCTGGTGGCGCCGGCGCTGAAGAAGAAGCTGACCGGCGGCCTGCCCGCCGAGGCGAAGTCCAAGGTCGAGAAGGCGCGCGCGCGCGTGTTGCTCGACGACCAGGTCAGCCTGGGCGAGGCGGTGCGCCTCTTTCACGAAGCCGCGCGGCTGGCGCCGGGCGAGGCGCAGCCCGAGGCGGACTTCGCCTACGCGGCCGTCCTGCTCTCGGAGGCCCACCGCGAGCAGGCCGAGCGGCTCGAGGCGTCCGAGCGCACCGATACCGACCGGCTCGCGAAGTTGCAGGCTGACAAGCCCGAGGCTTGGGAGCAGAAGTCCGCCTCGCTCGCCAACCACATCGCGCGCGCTGCGGCCGACCGCGAGCCCCACCGGCAGGAGGCGCAGCGGCTCATTCGCGAGGCCCACGCTGCCGCCAACGCCGCGCTCGAGGAGGAGCCAGACGAGCTGTCCGTCCAGCGCGCCCAGGCGCTTTATTGGGCAGTGGTGGACGCGGAGAAGGGCGTCCATTTCCTCGACCTGGCGCGGCTCAAGGCGCCCCGCGATCCGCTGACGCTGTACGTCCGCGCGGCCGCCGCGCTCGCCGGCGCGCGCTCGCGCGAGAAGGACGACAAGGCGCTCTCGGCGCTGGCCGAGGTGCAGCAAGCCGACCCGCGCTTCCTCCGCGCCCTGTATGACTCGGCCGCGATCTCTGCCGAGCGGCAGCAGGTCGGGGCCGCCCGGCACGCCCTGCAGCAGCTCTTGCGGGCCAATCCGCAGCACGAGCGGGCGCAGGCGCTGCTCGCCTCGCTGCCGTCCATGCCCTGAGCTCGACCATCGACTTGCCAACAGCGCGCGCGGGCGACGCGGTGGCGAGGCTCCCTGCGGAGGCACCCGAGTTCCCTAATTGGGAAGCGGCGTGCCCAGCGGCGCAGCGCTCGCTGCTGCCCTCCAGAGGCGAGCGCGCGCCGGCACGCGGGTTGCGATGAGCCCTGGCCATGCTGGCCATCGCCTTCTGGGTTGCCCTGGTCCTGGTCGTTCACTCCTACGTCCTGTACCCGCTCGTCCTCTTCATCACGGACGCGGCGTCGCAGGCAGGCTCAGCCTGGCGCTACCTCGGCGGAGTCGAGCGCCGCCGCCCGGCGGCCCAGCTCGGTCTCCCGACCGTGACGGTCCTGGTGGCCGCGCACAACGAGGCGTCGGTCATCGCCCGACGCATCGAGAACCTGCTCGACCAGGACTATCCCGACGGCAAGCTCGAGATCCTGATCGGGTCCGACGCCTCCAACGACGGCACCGACGACATCGTCCGCCGCTACGCCGCGCGCGGGGTCAAGCTCTCGCCCGGCCCGCGCAGCGGCAAGGCCGGCGTGCTCGCCCGCCTGCTCGGCATGGCGACCGGCGACGTGCTGGTGCTCACCGACGCCAACACCGACTTCGAGCGCGACGCCATTCGCCGCATCGTGCAGCCCTTGCGCGACCCGGACGTGGGCCTCGTCTGCGGCCGGCTCACCCTGCACACGCCGCTCGGCGCGCCGCTCGCCGAGGGCGCCTACTGGCGGCTCGAGAGCATGCTCAAGCTGTACGAGTCCCGCCGCGGCTGCGTGATGGGCGCCAACGGCGCGCTCTACGCCGTGCGCCGCCAGCTCTTCCCGCCCTTCCCGGCGGGCACCGTGGTGGACGACTTCGTCGCCGCGCTCCGCGTCCTGCAGGCCGGCTTCGAGATCCGCTACGAGCCCGAGGCCATCGCCCACGAGGAGTCCGCGCCGGGCGGCAGCGCCGAGTACAAGCGCCGCGTCCGCATCGCCGCCGGCTGCTTCCGCGCCCTCTGGCAGTACCGCTCGCTCCTGGCGCCGCGGCACGGGTTCGCCGCCTTCGCGCTCTGGTCGCACAAGGTCCTGCGCTGGCTGACGCCCCAGGCGCTCATCGTCGCCCTGGTCGCCAACGCCTTCCTGGCCACCAGCAGCTGGGTCTACGCCAGCCTCTTGCTCGCCCAGTGCGCCTGCTACGGCTTCGCGGCGCTGGGCCTGCTCAACCTCGCGCCCAAGGCGCTGCGGTCGCCGGCCAACGCCGCCGCCCACTTCGTCGAGATGAACGCCGCGCTGCTGGTCGGCTTCTACAAGTTCAGCCGCGGCGCGCAGGGGCAGACCTGGGCGCGCACCGAGCGGGTGCAGATCGCGTCCTAGAAATTTGCAGGGCTCAGCGGGGGCTGGGGCAGGAGAGACTCGTCGGGCGCGCTCGACGAGGAGAGGGAGGCCTCACCGGGGGGATGAGGTCAGAGGGGGAGCCAGGGTCTGGCGGCGCGTCGGGGGGCGCGCTGCTGGACCCTCGGTGTTTTTGGGCGAAAAAAAACCCCCGCTGTCTCACACAGCGGGGGCGACAAAGTGGTGACCCCAACGGGATTCGAACCCATGTTTGAGGCGTGAGAGGCCTCCGTCCTAGGCCACTAGACGATGGGGCCACGCTTGTGCAGCTCAATCTCTCCCTCCCGCGCTCTGACCTGCGGGCCCTGCCATGGTTGGGGGACTAGGATTCGAACCTAGATAATGAGAGTCAGAGTCTCATGTCCTGCCGTTAGACGATCCCCCAGCGAACTTCCCGGGCGACGGGGGCGCTTAGGTAGCCGATGCGCCCCGGGGCTGTCAAGCGCTGGTTCGGGGACGCGCCCTAGTCCTCCGGCGCCTCGCCCTCTTCCAGTTCCTTGCCCTTGGCCGGCGCCTTGCGCTTGAGCACGTAGACGCGCACCTCGCCCTTGTTCTCGTAGAGGTTGACGCCCGACCAGCCGCCGCCGCCGGGGTTCTCGATGTGCTCGGCGCGGACGCCGGCGAAGTTCGGCAGCGTGCTGCGCGGGAACTTGGCGGGCGGGTAGATGGCCTTGAAGAACCGCCTGGCGTCGTCCCAGGCGGCGGCCAGGCGGTAGCGGTCGTCGTCCACTTTCACCGAGCCGCCGGGCAGGGTGAAGCCGTGGGCCTTGAACTCGCCGCCCGCGCGAGCCGCGCCGGTAGAGACGAGCACGAACAGGAGCAGGAGCAGCTTCTTCATGGGGCACCCTTGTCGATGATCGCCAGCGCGGCGTCGAGCCGTTGCAGCACTTCACCATGCCCGAGCAGCGCGATGGTCTCGAAGAGCGGCGGGCTCACTGTCGACCCCGTGACGGCCACGCGCACGGGCTGCGCCAGCTTGCCGAGGCCCACTCCCTTGGCGCTCGCCAGCTCGCGAAAGGCCGCCTCCATCGCCTGGGCGCCCTCGGCGAAGCGGGCGTTCAGCACCTGCCGCGCCTCGACGAGCAGCGGCCGCGCCTCGGCGGTCAGGTGCTTCTTCACCGACGGCTCGTCATAGCTGATGCCGGTGAGGAACAGCTTCGCCTGCTGGGCGAGCTCGATCAGCGTCTTGGCCCGCTCCTGGACGATCGGCAGCACCTCGATCAGTCTTTGCGTGGTGACGACAACGCCGATCTTTTGCAAAAAGGGCAGCGTCATCTCCGCCAGCTCGGGCAGCGGCGTCTTCTTGATCCACTGCTGGTTCAGCCAGGTCAGCTTCTCGGGATTGAAGACGCCGGCGGTGTCGCCCACGTGCTCCCAGCCAAACTTCTCGACCATCTCTTGCAGCGTGAAGATCTCCTGATCGCCGTGCGACCAGCCGAGCCGCGCGAGGTAGTTGAGCAGCGCGCCGGGCAAGAAGCCGTCGTCGCGATATTGCAAGACGCTGACGGCGCCGTGCCGTTTCGATAATCTCTGCTTGTCGGAGCCGAGGATCATCGGCAGGTGCGCGAACGTCGGCACCGGGTACTCGAGCGCGCGGTACATCAAGATCTGCCGCGGCGTGTTCACCACGTGGTCGTCGCCGCGGGCCACGAGCGTGATGCCCATCTCCACGTCGTCGACGACGGCGCCGAAGTTGTAGAGCGGAACTCCGTCGGAGCGCAGGATCACCTCGTCCTGCAGCTGCTCGTTGGGTGTGGCGATGCGGCCCTTGACGAGGTCCTCGAAGGCCGTCTCGCCCGCCTCGGGCATGAGGAAGCGCACCACCGCGCGGGGCGTGCCTTTGGGGATGTTCTTGCCCCTGCACGTCCCCGGATACTTGAAGCCGCGCTTCTCCTTTTCGGCCTGCTTGCGAAGGACGTCGAGCTCCTCCTTGGTGCACACGCATCGATAAGCGGCGCCTTTTGCGATCAGCGCGTCGGCGTGCTTTTCGTAAGTTTGCAAACGCTGCGTCTGGAAGTACGGCGCGTGCGGGCCGCCGACGCCCGGACCCTCGTCCCAGTCGAGGCCCATCCACTTCATGCCGTCGAGGATGGCGTTGACGCTGGCCTCGGTGGATCGCTCGCGGTCGGTGTCCTCGATGCGGAGGACGAAGACGCCCTTGCCGCCTGCGCGCGGACGGCGGGCGAAGAGCCAGTTGAAGAGCGCGGTGCGCGCGCCGCCGATGTGCAGAAAGCCGGTGGGCGAGGGGGCGAAGCGGACGCGGGGAAGCTCTGCCATGGGGGCGGCGGGTACCACAGCGGAAGAGGGCGATCAACGTGGTAGAGCGTTCGCTCGGAGGCGTCCATGCCCTTGTTCGCTGCCCTCGCCGCGCTGCTGCTCGCCACCAGCGCGGTCTCCCCAAAAGGCGCCATCGCCTCGGCGCACCCGGCCGCGAGCGAGGCCGGCGCCGAGCAGCTTCGCCGCGGCGGCAACGCCATCGACGCCGCGGTCGCGGCCGCCTTCGCGCTCACGGTGGTGGAGCCGTTCAGCTCGGGCATCGGAGGCGGCGGCTTCGCGCTCGTCTGGATCGCCAAGACGAAAGAGTTGCACGCAATCGATTTTCGCGAAGTGGCGCCGGCAGCGGCCAGCAAGGACATGTACCTGAAAGACGGCAAGCCGCAGCCCGACCTGTCCTTGACCGGCGGATTGTCGATCGGCGTCCCAGGTGCGGTGCGCGGCTACGTTGAGCTGGTGCAGAGATTCGGCAAACGAAAATTATCGAAAGTGATCGCGCCCGCCGTGCGCCTCGCCGCGCTCGGCATGCGCGCCGACAACGGCTGGGTGCGCGCCTCCACGGCTCGGTTCGAGCCGCTCGAAAAAGACCCGGGCGCGCGCAAGGCCTTTCTGGTGGCGGACGGGAAGGGCTCTGTGCGCGTGGCCGAGCCCGGCGAGCTGATCAAGCAGCCCGACCTGGCGCGGACCCTGCGCGCCATCGGCGCGCGCGGTGCCGACGCGTTCTACAAGGGGCCACTGGCGCGCAGGTTGGTGGCGGGCGCCAAGGCCGCGGGCGGCATCCTGACGCTGGAAGACTTATCGAATTACAAAGTGCGCGACCGGCAAGCCATCGAAGGCAAGTATCGCGGCTATCGGCTGGTCAGCTTTCCGCCTCCCTCGGCCGGCGGCGCGCTGGTGATCGGACTTTTGCAAACCCTGGAGGGCTTCCAGCCCCGCGCCGGCGACAACTATCGACCGGAGAAATTCCTCCACGCCATGGCCGAGGCCGAGAAGCGGCTCTTTGCAAAACGCGAGGCGTACTTCGGCGACCCCGACTACTTTCCCAAGGTGACCGAGGCCGTGCGCGAGATGATCGACCCTGCCTTCGCGGCCACGTTGCGCGGGCAGATCGGCGACAAGGCGACACCCGCCGAGCAGCTCCGCGCCCAGCCCGAGCACGGCACCAGCCACATCTCCGTCGTCGATGCCGAGGGCAACGCGGTCGCCATCACCACCACCGTCAACTACGTCTTCGGCAGCTGCGTGGTGCCACCTGGCACCGGGGTCGTGCTCAACGATCAGATGGACGACTTCGACATCGCCCCCGGCGTTCCCAACGTCTACGGCTTGATGGGCGGCGAGGCCAACGCGGTCGCGCCCGGCAAGGTGCCCCTCTCGTCGATGGCGCCGACCATCGTCTTCGACGCCGAGGGCCAGGTGCGCATCGTCGTCGGCGCGCCCGGCGGCTCAACGATCCCGACCACGGTGGCGCAGGTGATCAGCCACCTCGTGGACGACGGCATGGCTGTCGACCAGGCGGTCGCGGCCCCGCGCATCCACCACCAATTGCACCCGGACGAAATCCGCGTCGAGCAGAACGGCCTCGAGGCCGCCACCGTCGAGGCGCTGCGGGCGCGCGGCCACGTGGTCAAGCTGAGCGCGGGCACCTGGGGCAACGCGCAGGCCGTCACGGTGGACCCGAAGACCGGCTGGCGCGCGGCCGCCAGCGACCCGCGCGGCAGCGGTGCAGGGGCGATCCCGTGATCGTTTGTTACACTCGACCGATGAGTTCCTTTCGCCTCCGACGTTCGACCCTGCTGACCGCCGCGCTGCTGCTCGCGGCAAGCGCGCGCGGCGTCACGTTGCAAGGCCCGGCCGATGTCGCCGCGCTCACGGCCGCCGCCGACGCGGTGGTGCGCGGGCAGGTCTTGCGCACGACCAGCGCCTGGGCCGGCGGCGACCCGAAGTCGGGCCTCATCTACACCTTCGTCGACGTGCGGCCGCTCGAGTGGTGGAAGGGCGAGGCAAGCGCGTCCGTGCGGGTGCGCGTCCCGGGGGGCGCCGTCGGCGAGCTTGGGCAGGTTGCGCAAGGCGCGGCCACGTTTGCCGAGGGCGAGGAGGTGGTCGTCTTCCTCCACAAGCGCGGCGAGGTCTTCGACGTCGAGCGCTGGGCGCTGGGCAAGTTCGTCGTGCACGGGAGCGCGTCGGGCAAGGCGCGGGCGGTGCGCTCGCGCGAGGGCGTCGCTTGCGACGCGTGCCGGCCGGGCGAGCCCGACGAGCTCTCCGTGGACGACCTGCGCGCCCGGGTGCTGGCGGCCCGGGGCGGGGTCGGCAAGTGAGCGCTCGATCGCTCGCAGCCGCGCTGGGCTTGCTCGCGCTTTGCGTGGGATCCCATGCTTCTGCTTGGGAGGGCTATCGCGGCAGCGACGGCCAGCTTCGGCGCTGGAGCTCGTTCCCGCTCACTCTCCGCCTCTTGCCGCCGGGCGCGGGAGCCCTGGCGCCGCAAGGCTGGGAGCTCGCCGCGCGCAACGCGATCGAGACCTGGCAGAGCGTCGATTCGGCCGCCGTCGCCGTCCGCGTTGGACCGTCCGCGCCCGCCGGAGCGCGGCCAGCCGCGGGCGAGGTGCTGCTCTCTTTCGATAACGCAGCGTTCCCCGCCTCGCGCGATGCCGCGGGGATTACCGATTTGGTGACGGACGCGCCGGGCGGCGATGTCATCACCTCGGCGCACGTGCACCTCAACGGCCGCGACTTCAACTGGGCCACCGATGGGTCGGCGGGCGCGCTCGACTTCCAATCGGTGGCGCTCCACGAGCTTGGCCACGCGCTCGGGCTCGCGCACCCCTGTGGCGACGCGGACACCGGGACGCCCTCCTGCGAGACCCTGGCGCCCGCCGCGCGCGCCGCGCTCTCGGCCGACGTCATGTACCCCTCGATCTCCCCGGGGCCCAAGCGCGCCCTGGCCGCCGACGACGTGGCCGGCATCTCGGCCCTGCAGCCCGCGAGCTCTGCCCAACCGGCGCCCTCGCTCGAGAGCGCCTCCCCCGCATGCGCCCCCGATCTGGCTGGGCTCAAGCTCTCGCTCTTCGCCTCGCGATCGGTCGGCGCCGATACGTTGATCGTCGCCTCCAACGGTGTCTCGCTGGCCGAGGTGCCTGCCGCGCGCGACTCCTCTGGAGTGCTGTCGGCGCGGCTTCCCGGCTCCTTGCACGCGCCGGCCGGAGTGACCGCCGTAGACTTGCTGCTCGTCGCCTCCACGACGAAGAAGGCGGCTGCGCTGCCGGCCGGCCTCGCCATTGGCAATTGCAAGGCGGGCGGTTGCGATGCCTCGGGCGGCGCGGGCGGTGGCGCGCTGCTCTGCGCGCTGCCGCTCTTGTTTGCGCTGCGGCGGCGGAGAGGCCTTGCTGCGATCGGCGCGCTCGGGCTCGCGCTGGTCACAGCTGCGCCGGCGCAGGCGTTCGTGCGCTCGACCGCGGGCCAAGGCGGCCCCTGCCTCTTCTGGAGCACGCGCGGCCACGCCTACCAGATCGACGCCAAGGGCACGCCCGACGTCCCGGGGAGCACGGCCTTCGACGCGGTGGACAAGAGCTTCGCCGCCTGGGCAGGGATCGCCTGCTCGGACCTGGTCTTTCCAAATCTTGGATTATCGAAAGAGCCGAACGACCGGCGCATCGGCTACGTCTCGGGAGCCTTCAACAGAAACCTCGTCCTCTGGCGCACGGCCAACTGCAGCCAGGGCGGCGCCCCGCCGAACGATCCCTGCCAGACGGCGGGCGGCTGCGGCAACACCTACGACTGCTGGGACCACGGCGACTCGGTCATCGCCGTCACGACGACTACTTTCAACCGCACCACTGGCGAGATCTACGACGCCGACATCGAGCTCAACGACGCCCTCCACTCCGACGGCTCCAAGTTCCAGTTCACCACCGTCGACAGCGGCCCCACCTGCTCGTCGAACGGCCAGAGCAACTGCGTCGCGTACGACATCGAGAACACCGTCACCCACGAGGCGGGCCACTCCATCGGCCTTGGCCACTCGGCCGACCAGACGGCGACGATGTTCGCCTTCGCGCCCGAGGGCGACACCAGCAAGCGCGCCTTGCACCCCGACGACACGGCCGCCATCTGCGTGATGTATCCGAAGGGCGCACGCACCGCGACCTGCCTGGGCGATCCGGTCACGCTGGTCTCGGGCGCCTCGAGCGACGGCGGCGGCTGCGGCTGCTCGCCTCGCAGCAACGCCTCTGCCCTGTGGGTCGCGGCGACTGGAATGGCCCTGCTCGCGCTGCGCCGCCGCGGCCAAAAGAGGCCAAGAGCCTGACGCGGAGACGGCCGCTTGTTCTGGCAGCCAGGCTTCGTGCAGTTCTCCGCGGTCCGGCGCGTCTCCGCTTCAGAGGTTCAGGAGTGGTTTGTCGTGCGCGGCGGGGCGGTGATGCCCTGCTCGCGGCGCTGGTTCCAGCTCAGCGGCTCGGTGCTCTTGTCCACGCGCACCATGCTGATGCAGCTCTGCACCGGGCAGACCAGCATGCAGAGGTTGCAGCCCACGCACTCGCTGTCGATGACCCGAGGACCGGGGCGGTGCTGGCCGTTCGCCATCCGGACCATCGGCCCGTCGAGGTCGATGGCCTGGTGCGCGCCGTCCTCGCAAGCGATGTGGCAGAGGTTGCAGCCGATGCACTTCTGGTAATCGACGCGCGCCTTGACGTCGAACCGCAAGTCGAGATTGCCCCAGTCGTCGATCCGCGGCACCGAGCGCCCGACCAGCTCCCGCGCGCTCTTGAGCCCCTTCTCCGCCAGGTAGCCGCGCAGGCCGTCCACCAGGTCTTCGATAATTCGATAACCGTAGTGCATCACCGCGGTGCAGACCTGGACGTTGCCCGCGCCGAGCAGCATGAACTCGACCGCGTCGCGCCAGGTCTCGATGCCGCCGATGCCGGAGATCGGTAGGTTGATTTGCGAATCGCGCGCCAGCGAAGACACCATGTGCAGCGCGATCGGCTTCACCGCGGGGCCGCAGTAGCCGCCGTGCGAGGACTTGCCGTTCACCCGCGGCATCGGCTCCCAGGAGTCGAGGTCCACGCCCATCACCGAGTTGATGGTGTTGATGAGCGAGAGGCCGTCGGCGCCGCCCTTCTTGGCCGCGCGGCCCGGCTTGTTGATGTCGGCGACGTTGGGCGTCAGCTTGACGAGGACCGGGACCTTCGCGACCTCCTTCACCCACTGGACGACCATCTCGCAATATTCGGGCACCTGGCCCATGGCGGCGCCCATGCCGCGCTCGCTCATGCCGTGCGGGCAGCCGAAGTTCAGCTCGATGCCGTCGGCGCCGCTGTCGTTGGTGCGCTTGACGATCTCGTGCCAGGTCTCGCGCTTGCTCTCGACCATCAAGGACGCGATGACGGCGTGCTTGGGGAACTTCTTCTTGGTGTCCTCGATCTCGAGGAAGTTCACCTCGGCGGGCCGATCGGTAATCAATTCGATATTGTTCAAGCCCAGCATGCGGCGCGTTCCGTAGTCGATGGAGCCGAGCCGCGAGCTGACGTTGATGATCGGGTCGCCGATGGTCTTCCACACCGCGCCGCCCCAGCCCGCCTCGAAGGCGCGCTGCACCATGCTGCCCATGTTGGTGGGCGGCGCCGAGGCCAGCCAGAAGGGGTTCGGGCTCTTGATGCCGCCGAGGTCGCTGGACAGATCGATGTCGCTGGCGTTCACGAGTGCGCTCCCATCAAGAGGGCGTGCATCGCGCGCGCGGCGGCCTTGCCCTCGGCCACCGCGTTGACCGCTTCCTTGCCGCCGTTGACGCAGTCGCCGCCGGCAAAGACGCGCGGGTTGCGCGTCTGATAATTCTTGTCGACGACGACGCGCCCTTTCTCATCCATCGACAACTCAGGCACGTCGCGCAAGAAGCCCACCCGCTTGCCCTGGCCGACCGCGGCGATGATCAGGTCCGCCGGCAAGAGCTCCTCGCCGCCGTGGGGAGAGGCCACCACCAGTCCCGCGGCCTCGACCCGCACCAGCGGCCGCTGGAAGAGCAGGGCGCAGCCCATCTGGCGCGCCAGCTCGATCTCGTATCGATAAGCGCTCATCTGCTGCTCGCCCCTTCGATAGACGAGCGTCGCGCTCGCGCCCAGCCGGCGCGCCTGGGTCACTGCGTCGATGGCCGTGTTGCCGCCGCCGACGATGACCGCGCGCTTGCCCTCGAGCCGCGGCATCAGCTCGGGCGCGATCTTCAGCTCCTCGATCCACGCCAGCGCCTCGCGCACCTGGGGCAGGTCGTCGCCTGGCACGCCCAGCCGGCCCGTGCCGCCGAGGCCCACGCCGATGAAGAGCAGCTCGTGGTCCTTGAGCAGCTCGCGGACGGTGAGGTCTTTGCCGACGGTGATGCCCTGGCGGATCCGCGCGCCGAGCCGCTCGACCATCTGCACCTCCGCGAGCGCCAGCGCGACGGTCTGCTTGTACTCGGCCATCGCGTAGGTGTTGAGGCCGCCGCCCCAGCGCCGCTCGTCGTAGATCGTCACCGCGTGCCCGCGCTTGCGCAGCTCGGCCGCAGCGCCCAGGCCCGCGGGCCCGGCGCCGATGACGCCGACGCTCTTGCCCGTGTCGGCTCCGGCGGCCAGCACGTCGATGCCGCGCGCGAGCACGTGGTCGGTCGCGTAGCGCTGCAGCCGCGCGATGGCCACCGGCTTCTTCACCAGCGACTTCTCGACGCACGCGCCCTCGCAGAGCACCTCCACCGGGCAGACGCGCGCGCACGAGCCGCCGAGGATGTTGGCCTCGAAGATCACCCGGGCCGAGCCGATGAGGTTGCCGGTGCCGATCTTCTTGATGAAGGTCGGGATGTCGATCTCGGTGGGGCACGCCTTGATGCACGGCGCGTCGTAGCAATAGAGGCAGCGCGCCGATTCTGCCAGCGCCTGGTCTGCGCTCAGCGGCGGATAAAGCTCTTCAAAAGGCGCGCTCGGTGCTGGAACCGGCAGGTGGGCCATCACGCCACTCTAGCAGCAGGCCGCGAGCTGTCCGCGTCCGATCTTAGGAGGAGCGACGTCGGACACGCCCTAGTACCTCTGCCCGGAAGTTGGTTGCCCATCCAGGACGCGCGCGGCCCGGCCGGGAGTCCGGCCGTGGCGGAGAGGAGGCTCAGACAGCTTGCTGGCTGAGGGGAACCCGCAGGGTTCCCTCCAACGGGACGACGTACATTGGTGAGGAACGAAGTTCCGAACCGATGTACTAGGGCGTGTCCGCAAATTCCTCCCGTCGCCAGAGGGCCGATGACCGGCGCATCGCTGCGTTGCTCGTCGTCGCCGTACAGAAAGTACGGCTCCCTCCTCGCGCCTTGCGCTGCTTGGTCCTCATCCCTCGGGCTCGGTC
>JBBRMA010000022.1:0-84406 GCA_038231075.1 Myxococcales bacterium
CAGTTTTCAAAGACCGAGCGACCCAACTCCTCACTTCGTCCGGCTCTTCCTTCCGGCCTCTCGGCCGCCCTTCTCTTCCCCTCCCTCTCGGCAGGGGGCGCGTCTTCTACTGCTTCCCTTCTGTCACCGCAACAACTTTCTTTTTCTGCTCAAACACCCCTCGCCGTTCCGACTCAGGGGGTGCGCCTTCTACTGCACCCATCCGGGCTCTGCAACAACTTTTCTTCCGGCTGCTTTGCGGCCCTGGCCAGACCCCTCGTTCAGGGGCCGCGGTGTCTAGCAGAAGGGCCGGCGCGGAGTCAACTGCAGGTCGCGCGCCGCAGGTTTGGCAAGCAAGATCAGGTTCTTAGAAAATCGCAGGCGGAAAATTCCCGCCGTTGCCGTCTTCTCTATCGGGCGTTGCTTCAACCGCCAAGGATGACCGACAGGTCGCGGCGCCCGCTGCGCAGACGCTCGGCGCGGACGATGGCGTCCAGATCCGCGGTCGCCTTCTCCAGGTCGTCGTTGACCACCCAGTATTCGTAGGTCCGCGCGCGCTCGATCTCGCGCCGGGCCGCGTCCAGCCTGCGCCGGATGGTGGCCTCGTCGTCGGTCTTGCGCGAGCGGAGCCGCTCTTCGAGCGCGCGCAGCGAGGGGGGGAGGACCAGGACGCGCACCGCCTCCGGATACTGGCGGCGGATCGACTCGCCCCCTTGCACGTCGATGTCGAAGAGCGCCAGCGAGCCGCTCCTCTTCGCTTCCTCGACCACGGAGCGGGGCGTGCCGTAGCGGTGGCCGTGGACTTCTGCGTGCTCGAGGAAGGCGCCTTCGCGCACCATGCGCTCGAAGGTGGCGTCATCGACGAAGTGGTAGTCGACCCCGCTGCGCTCCTGTCCGCGCAGGGCGCGCGTGGTGAAGCTCACCGAGAAGAGCGCGCCTGGGTGGAGCGCGCAGAGGCGCCGGGCCAGCGTGGTCTTGCCGGTGCCGGAGGGTGCGCTGAGGATGAGCAGCAGGGCGGACAAGTCGTCTCCAGAGGGTGCTTACTCGACGTTGGCGACCTGCTCGCGCAGGCGCTCGAGCTCGGCCTTCATCTCGACCACGTGGGCGGCGATGGCCGCGTGCTGCGACTTGGAGCCGATGGTGTTCACCTCGCGGTTCACCTCCTGGAGCAAGAACTCCAGGCGGCGGCCGGCGGGCGCGTCACCCCCGAGGAGTGCGCGCAGCTGCTCGAGGTGGCTCGCGAAGCGGGTCAGCTCCTCGGCGACATCGGAGCGGTCGGCGAAGAGCGCCACCTCCTGCGCGAGCCGCGCGGGCTCGAGCGGCATGCCGCGCGACAGCTCGGCGACGCGGACGGCGAGGCGCTCGCGGTAGCTCTCGACGGCAGCGGGCGCGAGCGTGCGCACCGCGGCCACCGAGCGCTCGACGGAGTCCAGCCGGCCGGCGAGGTCTTTGGCCAGCGCGGCGCCCTCGTGGGCCCGCATCAGCTCGAGCGCCTCGAGCGCAGAGGCGAGCGCGGTCTGCAGCGCGGCCGTCGCGGCGGTCAGGTCGGCGGGCAGCTCGGCCAGGGTGAGGACGCCGTCGAGCTGCGCCAGCTCCGACAGCGACAGATCGCCGGAGAGTCCAAGCTCGCTCTTCATGTCGCGCAGCGCCTTGGCGTAGGCGCGGGCCAGGGGCAGATCGACGCGCGGCTGCACGCCCCGCGCGGTCGGGCCGGATTCGCGGCGCACCGAGACGTCGACCACGCCGCGGTGGATGCGCGCCTTGACGGTCTTGCTCAGCTCGGTCTCCAAGGCGGCAAGCTCGCGGGGCAGGCGCGGCTTGACGTCGCAGAACTTGCCGTTCACCGAGCGCAGCTCGACCGAGATGGTCTCACCGGCCTGCTCGGCGCGCGCGGCGCCGAACCCAGTCATCGAGCGAATCACGTCGCCTCCGGGCCAGCGGCGGGGACTGCAGGGCCTGGCGCAAGGTCTGCCGAGGGCCCTCGCGGTGTCAAGGTAAGGAGCCGCGCGGCCGCCTCCAGCGCGGCCTGGAGCGCATCGTCGCGCGCGGCGGCCACGGCGGCAAAGAGCGGGCCCGGGTGGCCGAAGCGCGCGGCATCCGACGAGAGCTGCAGCGCGAGCACCGGGGCGCCGCAAGCGACCGCCAGGTGGAGGGGCCCGGTGTCGTTGGTGGCGACGAGCGCGGCGCCGCGGAACAGGGACGCAAGGCCCTCGAGGTCGGTCGGGTTCGCCACCTTGGCCGTCCCATTCGAGGCCTCCCGCACCTCTTCTGCCAGCGCGCGCTCGCCGGGGCCCCACGTCACGATGCAGGGGATCCCATGGATGCGGTCCAGCTCGTGCGCGAGCTGGCCGAAGGCGCGCGCGGGCCAGCGATGGTCGGCCTTGCGCGCGCCCGGGTTGATCACCGCGTAACGGCCCTGCGGCGGCGAGCGGCCGAGCGCGGTCTCGAGCGGCGGGCAGAGCGCGGGAGGGGCGAGGCCCAGTCCCCGCACGAGCTCAAGCTTGCTCACCACGTCGGGCTCTTCCTTCACGGGCGGCGCGATCGCCGCGGTGGCCAGGGAGCGGGCCGGCCCGCGGTCGGTGGTCGCGACCCAGCCCGTGCTGGCCCAGCGCGCGAGCAGCGACGAGGTCAGGGAGAACGAGTGCCAGTGCGAGGCGTCGATGGCGGCGTCGTAGCCGCGCAGCGACCAGAGCGCTCGCAAAAAGCGCAGCGGGGAAGTGAAGAGAGAGCGCTTGTCGAAGGGGATGACGCGCAGGCCGGGCAAGCCGGCGGCGAGCGGAGCGCGGCTGCGGGCGAGGAGAAGATCGATCTGCGCCTGCGGCAACAGCCCCTGCAGCGCGCGCACCAGCGGAATGGTGAGCAGCGCGTTGCCGACCCGATCGTCGGGCCGCACGACGAGCACGCGCCGGAGCTGCGCCGGCTCGGGCAGCGCGGGCAGGCCGCGCGGGCGCAGGAGAAAACCGAGGAGGCGCGCGAAGAGCCGCGCCACCAGCGCGGGCGGCGGATCCATCGGCGTCACGGGGCGCCTTTGGTCAGGGAGTCGGCGGCGGAGGTGACCAGCTCGACGTGCAGGTCGCGCATGCACCGGTGGTGGCCGAGCGGGCACTCGCGCTGACCGTGGCTCGAGCAGGGCGAGCAGTCGAGGTGCAGGCTGAGCGCGCGGTCGAGCGCCGACGGCGAGTGCGCCTCGGGGGCCGTCGGGCCAAAGAGCATCACCGTCGGCACCGCGAGCGCGCGGGCGGCGTGGAGCAGGCCCGAGTCGCCCCCGATGGCGAGGCCCGCGCGCGCGAGCATGCCGAGCGATTCGCCCACCGAGTTGCCTGCGGCGCTCGCGGTCTCGACGGGGGCGAGCTTCCGGATCTGCTCGACCAGCGGGACCTCCCTGGGCGAGCCGAACAAGAGCGGCGAGAAGCCGCGCTCGCGCAGGCGCGCGGCAAGCTCGGCGTAGCGGGAGGGCGGCCACATCTTGGTCTCCCACTCGGAGCCGGGGCAGAGCGCGGCGATCCTCTTGCCGGTGAGGCCCAGCCGGGCGAGCGCGGCGTCGGCCGAGGCCAGCTGCCCCGCCGTCGCGCGCAGGCGCATCGGGGCGGGCCTCGCGTCGAGCGCGCGCAAGAGGGCGGCCTCGCGGTCGAGGAACGTCCCGCCCTCGTCCTCGGCGGTCGCGGTGCAGAACACGCCAGCAGCGGTGCCCTCGAAGCCGAGGCGCTCGGGGATGCCGGCGAGCTTCGCGAGCAGGCCGCTGCGCAGCGACCGGTGGGGCAGGATGGCGAGATGGTGGCCGTCCTTGGACAGCGCGCGCGCGGCGCGCCAGAGGCCGCCCGGCCCGCTGTCGCGCTTGTGTTTGTCGAAGATGATGGTGCGGGAGACCCCCTCGATCGCATCCGCCACGTCGCGGCCGCGAGGGGCGACGAGCAGGTCGATCTTCGCCCAGGGAAAGCGCGCGCCGAGGCCGCCGACGAGGGCCGAGGTGAAGACGGTGTCCCCGAGGTACGCGGTCTGGATGACGAGGATGCGCCGCGGCGGTGCCCGGGCGAGCCTGTCGCGAAGGCCCGCGCTGCCCAAGCGCTAGAGCACCGAACGGGTTGAAGCCCGTCGGATGAACGCGGGATGCGGGGGAACCCGCTCGGCCGATCTGCTGCGCATTGCTGCGTCTCTCCTCGTCGCTTGTACTGCTTGCATCTGGGCCGTCCTCCTCGGTCCGCCAAACCGATCGGCGTTCTAGGCCCCCTGCCCCGCCGAGTCGGCGAGCGGAGTCGCCTCGTCGATGAGCATCACCGGAATGTCGTCCTCGATGCGGTAGGCGAGCTTGCAGGCGCGGCAGAGGATGCGCTTCTCGCTCTCCTTGAACTCGAGGTCGCCCTTGCACTTCGGGCAGGCCAGGATCTCTTTCAACTCAGGGGCAAGGGCCATGGCTCGCGTCTATCACATTTGCGGGGCCCTCAAAGCTCCTCCCACTCGCCGGCGTCCTGGGCCGAAAGCTCGGCCAGGCCCCGCGCGGCCCGCGTGTGCGCGCCGTGCAACGTCGCGGCCACCGTGGCGCGCTTCTTCTCGAAGGCCGCGTCGTCGCCGCGATAGGGCCGCTCGTGGAAGAGGTGGACGACCAGGGCCTCGACGCGCGCGGCGACGGGCTCCGCGCCGGCGTTCTGCAGCCGGTGGCCAAGGTCGGTGTCGTCGAAGCCGTAGCCGGCCAGCGCCTCGTCCCAGCCGTTCACTTCCTCCAAGAGCGCCTTGGGCAACGACGAGCAGCCGCCGTTGAAGCCGCCGCTGCCGGTGCGGCGAAAGGCGCGGCCGAGCGGCCGCAACCAGGGATAGTGCGCCTTGGCTTCCACCTGGCCGCGCAGCGCCTGTCGCAGCATCCAGAGCGGGCTCGCGTGGCGAAAAGCGCGCACCGCGGCGACGTCCAGCCCGGCGCTGGCGAGCGGGCCCAGCCGGAGCGCGCTGCCGGCCACGTAGCGTCGCGGCCGCGACAGGCGCAGGTGGGCGGCGATGGTGCCGCGCGAGACCAGGCAGTCGCCGTCCAGATAGAAGAGCAGGTCTGCTCGCGCGTGCGCGGCGGCCTTGTTGGCGAGCCGGCACTTGCCGTAGCCGTCGTGCACCTGCCAGAGGCGGCGCACGCAGGCGAACGATCCGCTCCGGGCCGCCGCAAGCGCGGGCGCGCGGCTCTGGTGGTGCAAGTCGCCGTCGTCGGCCACGATCAGCTCCACGCTCGCCCCCGAGGCGCGCACGTCCTCGGCCAGGGCAGCGAGGCAGAGCGCCAGGAGGCCTCCGCTCTGGTAGCTGGTGACGATGCAGGTGAGCGCGGGCATCACGGCCGGAGCGCGTCCTTGGCCGCGCCTTGGTAGCGCGAGAGCTCCCAGAGCCTCGCGTAGCGCGCGTAGGCCTCGTAGGCACGGGCCCAGGCCATGGCCGCGCCTTCGCCGCCGTCGAGGAAGCCGCCGCGCAAGAGATAGCCGCGCAGGAAGCGCCAGAAGGGCCGCGCGGCCACATCCCACGCGGTCGCGCGGCGACCCTGCGCGTAGAGCATCTGCGCCGCGCGCTCGCCGTAGCGCTCCATCTTCGCGAGGCAGTGCGCCAGCGAGCCGTAGGTGTAATGCAACATGGTTGCATCAAGCCGTGCCGTCGGGCCGTCCACCAGCAGGGTCTCGTGGATCGATCGCGCGGGGTCGTAACGGCAGGCGCTCTTCTTGAAGAGCCGCACGTGGCGGTCGGGCCAGAAGCCGCCGTGGCGCAGCCAGACGCCTCTAAAGTGGTTCTTGAACGGCACCGAGTAGGCAGCCGCCGAATCGCGCTGGACCGCGCTGGTGGCGGCCGCGGCCAACTCCGGCGAGGCGCGCTCGTCGGCGTCGATGGAGAGGATCCAGTCGCCGCGTGCCTCCTGCCTCGCGAACTCGTGCTGTCGGGCGAAGTCGTCGAAGGGCCGCTCGAGCACCCGCGCGCCGAGCTTTTTCGCGACCTCGCGCGTGGCATCACTCGAGCCGCCGTCGATGACGAGCACCTCGTCGCAGAAGCCGAGCGACGCAAGGCACCCCGGCAGCTGCGCCTCTTCGTCCTGGGCGAGCACCGTGGCCGTCAGCTTCACGGCTCGCGCTCCGCGAGGCGCGCGACCAGCTCGGTGGTCGAGTGCTCCTTGGGGTCGCCGGCGATGACGGTGCGCCCCCCCAGCTCCTGCATGACGGCGCGCTCGGGGACCGTCTCCGCCGTGTAGTCGGTGCCCTTGACGTGCAGGTCGGGCCGCAGCGCGCGGAGCAGCGCCTCGGCCGTCGTCTCGTCGAAGAGGACGGCCAGATCGACGCAGCGCAAAGCCGCCACCAGCTCGGCGCGCTCGCCTTCCGGGACGATGGGCCGGGCGGGACCCTTGCTTCGGCGCACGCTCGCGTCGGTGTTGACGCCGACGATGAGCAGACCCTTCTCCCCGGCCGCCCCGCGCGCGCCTTCGAGATAGCGGAGGTGGCCGACGTGGAGCAGATCGAAGGCGCCGTTGGCGAGCGCCACCTGGCGGCCCTCGCGCCTCGCGGCCTCGCGCGCTGCCACCGCGGCCGGCAGCGAGGCGATCATGACCGCGCGCTCCGGGCCGCGCGGGGCCTGGTCCGGCGCTCGAACAGCTCTCCTTCGGCGACCGGGTGCTTGTGCAGCTCGCGGAGCAGCTCGTCGGCGGAGATGGTGGCCGTGCCGGACTTCTGGACGACCAGCGCGCCCGCGACGTTGGCCAGCCGGGCGGCCTGGAGCGGATCGGCCCCGCAGGCCATCGAGAGGGTGAGCGCGGCCATGACCGTGTCGCCGGCTCCCGTCACGTCCACCGCCTCGCGGCTGCCGTGGGCGGGGAGGAACGAGGTGGGCTCACCGGGCCGCAAGAGCGCCATGCCGTTGCGGCCGCGGGTGACGAGCAGCGCGCGCGCGTGCAGCTTGCCGAGCAGCTCGCGCCCCGCCTCTTCAATGGCCCGCGCGTCGCCCGACAGCTTGCGGCCCACGGCCTCCTCCAGCTCGACCTCGTTCGGCTTGGCCACGGTGACGCCGCGGTACTGCGCGAGGTGGTAACGCGCGTCCACCGAGACCAACTTTCCCTCGGCGGCCAGGTCTGCCAGCAGCCTGCGAAGCGGCTCCGCCAAGGTTCCTCCACCGTAGTCCGAGACCAGCACCGCGTCGGCGCGCGCGGCCTGCTTGCGCACCTCGGCGACCAGCCTGGCCAGGAGCGCGGGCGAGGGCTCTCCGGGTCCATCGCGATCGACGCGCAGCATCTGCTGGCGCCGCGTGTTCTTGCCGCCCGCGAGGATGCGGGTCTTGGTCGCCGTCGGCAGCCCTTTGGCGACGAGCACGCCCTTGTCGTCGGCGCCGAGCGCACGCAGCGCGTCCCGCAGGCGCTCGCCGCTCTCGTCGTCGCCGACCAGGCCCACCGCGCGCACCTTGGCGCCGAGCGCGCAGAGGTTGGCGACGGCGTTGGCCGCGCAGCCCGGCTTCACGTCGCTCGCCTCGTAGCGCACGATGAGCACGGGCGCCTCGCGGCTGATGCGCTCGGTCTCGCCGTAGACGTACTCGTCGGCCACCAGATCGCCAACGACCAGGACGCGCGCGGCCGCGAAGCGGTCGACCAGGGCGACAAGCTCGCTGCTCTCCGGGGTCTTCACGGCCGCGCTCTCTCTCACGAACGGCGCAGCGTGAGCAAGGCAAGCTCGGGAGGCGAGCCGAGCCGGAGCGGCATCCCGCCGACGACGCCCAGGCCGCGGTGGACGAAGAGCTGCGAGCCGTTCTCGCGGAAGTACCCCATCGTGTACGGCCCGAGCAGCCGCGCCGGCGTCAGGGTCCGGCCGAGCGCGAGCTGTCCGCCGTGCGTGTGTCCCGAGAGCACGAGGTCCGCGCCGGCCTTGGCGCAGAGCGGGAAGAGGCCCGGCCGGTGGCAGAGCATCACCCGCGGCTCCTCGGGCGCGGCGCCCGCCAGGGCCTTGGCAAAATCCACCGAGCCCGCCGTGTCCATCGTGGCCGGGTCGTCCACACCGCCGATGTAGAGCGAGCCCTTGCCGCGCTCGACGCGCGCGCCGCTGTTGCGCAGCAGCACCGCGCCGGCGTCGCGCACGGCCCCGCCCGCCGCGGCCGCGCCCGCGTAGTAGTCGTGATTGCCGAAGATCGCGAAGGTGCCGAGCTTGCCGTGCAAGGTCGAGAAGCCGCGCGCGAAGGGCCCCGCCGCCTTGCGGCTCATGTCGAGCAGGTCGCCGGTGAAGACCACCACGTCGGCCGCCAGGGTCGCAGAGAGCGCGGCGATGCGCGCCATCCGCTCCTCGGTCATGAGCATGCCGGCGTGCACGTCCGAGAGCTGCAAGATGGTCAGCCCCTCGAGGTCCGGGTGCAGATCCTTGATGGGGACGTCGAGCCGCGTGATGTGCGGAGGCGCCTCGGACTCATAGATGCCCGCCGCCGAGAGGACCGCCGCGCCGCCGAACAGGCCGGTGGCCGCGCGCGCGAGGAAGATGCGGCGCCCCTCGGACAGCGGCGGCAGGCCGCCGTCGGCAAGCTCCGGCGCGTGCGCGGGCGGCGAGGGCTTGTGCGGCAGGCGCTGGGCGAGGCTGAGCATCAGCCCGAGCAGGAGCAGCACCGGCAAGGTCAGCATGAACGACGCCATCACCGGCTGCGCGAGCCAGCGCGCGATGCCCGGGAGCTGCCCCCCTGACTTTCCCGTCGCATAGATGACGACGACGCCGGCCATCAGCGCCAGCTGGGTGAGGCCGATCAGCCGGCGGCGCCGCGCGTGCTCGGGCCGAGGAGCGAAGAGCTCGCGGAGCACGAAGAACAGCCCGAGCTGCGTGCCGATCAAGATGGCGAGCGGCGCCACGGCGCGGAGGATCTTGAGGCTGGTCACGAGCGGAAGCGTACCACCGCGAGCAAGAAGATCTCCGTTAGAGGCTCCTCGCCGCCGGCGGCCGCGTCTTCCACCGGCGGTGCAGCCAGTACCAATGGTCCGGGTGCTCGCGCACCACGCGCTCCACCGCCGCCGTGTACGCCTGCGTCAGCGAGATGACCGCGGCGTGGCCCTTGGTGCCCTCGGCGGGCGCGAAGGGGCCAAGGACGAGCACGCGGTGCGTGCCATCCGGCTCGCGAATGGGAAAGGCGGCGATGAGCGGCGCGCCCGTGCGCAGCGAGAGCACCGCCGGCGCCGGCGTCGTGCAGGCCTGCTCGCCGAAGAACTCGACGAAGACGCCCTTCTTGAGCTGCATGTTCTGATCGACGGCCAGGGCCAGCGTCTCGCCCCGGCGCAGCAGCGCGACGGCATCGCCGGCCACGCCCTTGTCGAGCAGCTCGCGGACGCCCGCCTTGCGCCGGCCCGCGAAGAGCCGCTGCTCGACGGCGCCCTTCAGATCGCGGCGCAGCACGGTGAGCTTGACGCCGCGCCGGCCGCAGGCGCGCATCAGGAGCTCCCAATTTCCGAAGTGGCCGACGGCGACGACGACCCCTTTGCCGAGCGCGGCGGCGGCCTCGTAGCGCTCCCAGCCGTCGAACCGCACCAGGCGCTCGAAGTCGGCGTTCGACATCCGGCGCACCAGCACCAGCTCGGCCAGGCTCTGGCCAAACTGCGCGTACGCGGCGCGGGCCAGCTTGCTGCGCTCGGGGTCGCTGATCGCCGGAAAGGCGCGCAGAAGGCCAGCGAGCGCGACCTTGCGCCTGATGCCGAGCGCGTAGACCAGCACGCCGAAGAGGCGGCCCAGGGAGAGCCAGAAGCGCGCGAAGGGGCCGGTCATGGCGAGAGCGCGGCGTCGAGGGCGGCCTCGAGCGACGCAGCGCCGGAGAGGAGCTTCAGCTCGACCGGGAGGGACACCGCGCCGAACGAGGCGGGCAAGCGGGCCTGGTCCTTCTCGGTGGTCAAGAGCACCTCGGCGCGAGCCTTGGCCGCAGCCGCCTGCAGCTCTTGCAGCTCGGCGGGCGTGAACCAGTGGTGGTCCTGGAACCAGCGCGCGGAGACCACCTCGGCGCCGAGCGCGCGCGCGAGGGCCTCGAACGAGGCGGGCCGCGCGATGCCGGCGAAGAGGAAGACGCGCTTGCCGCGCAGGTCGGGCGCGCCGCTGGCCGCGGCGAAGGCCGACTCGACGGGCTCGCGTCCAGAGGCGGCTCGGGCTTGGGCGCGGATCCGATCGAGCTCGAGATCCTGCGCGCTCGCCAGGTCGGCGCGCGTCAGCCAGAGCAAGCCCGTGCGCCCCAGCGCCGACAGGCCTTCGCGCAGCGGCCCGCGCGGCAAGAGGCGGCCGTTGCCGAGCGGGTTCGAGGCGTCCACGACCAGCACATCCAGATCGCGAGCGAGGGCGTGGTGCTGCAGGCCATCGTCGAGCAGCAGCGCATCGGCGCCGAGCTGCACGGCCCTCTCGGCGAGCAACGCCCGGCGCGGCCCGACCAGCACCAGCGCGGCCGGGAGCCGCTTCTTCAGCAAGGCTGGCTCGTCGCCGGACACGCGCGCCGGCGTCAGCGGCGTCACCTCCTCCACCGCGCTCGCCCGCTGCCCGCCATAGCCGCGGCTGAGGATGGCCACGCGGCGACCGCGGGCCAGGAGCCGCTCGGCGATGGCGAGGGTCACAGGCGTCTTGCCCGCCCCGCCGACGCTCAGGTTGCCGATGGAGATGGTCGGCGCGCCTGCCCGCGCCGGACGCTTGCCGGCCCGCGCCAGCGCCGCGCCGGCGCGATACCCGAGCGAGGCGAGCGACAGCGGCCAGAGCGCGGCCTCGAGCCAGGCCGGCTCGTCGCGGCGCCACCAGATCGCCTCCAGCGCCTCGCGCGGGCTCATGCCGGGCGGCCCTTGAGCGCGAGCAGATCGGCGATGATCTTCGCGTCGCGCACGCTCGCACCTCGGGTGGCCGAGACGGCCTCGCGGGCCATCTCGCCGAGCTCGCGCAGCTCGGAGGGCCTCGCGAACAGCTCGCGGAGGAGCTTCTCCAGCGCGGGCGGGTCCTTCACTTGCAGCGCGCCGCGGCCGACCAGCACCTGCACGCTGTCCTGGAAGTTCTCCATCCGCGGGCCGAAGAGCACCGGCTTGCCGCACGCGGCCGGCTCGAGGATGTTCTGCCCTCCGCGCTTGCCGAAGCTTCCGCCGACGAAGACGACCGTCGCGAGCTGGTAGGCGCGCACCAGCTCGCCGATGGTGTCGAGGATGATGACCGAGCAGTCGGGCAGCGGCGCGGTGGCGGGCGGGCTCGAGCGCAGCCGCGCGCTGAGCTGCCGCTCGCGGGCCAGCGAAAGCACCCTGCCCGCGCGCTCGACATAGCGGGGCGCGAGCACGAGGCGCAGATCGGGCAGCTCGCGCTGGAGGTGCGCGAACACGTCCAGGAGCGGGCCCTCTTCGCCATCGTGGGTGGAGCCGCAGATCCAGAGCCGCTCGCCGCGCAAGCCGAGCGCGGCCGCGAGCGCTTCGTCGCGCTGGTCGGGCACGCTGACGGCGAGGGCGTCGAACTTGGTGTTGCCGGTGACGTGCACGCGCTCAGGCGGGGCGCCGAGCTGCAGCGCGCGCTCGGCGTCGTCCTCGCTGCGCATCAGGAGCGCGTCAAAGCACCCGAGCAGGTTGCCGACGATGCCGAACATCAGCTTGTAGCGAGAGACCTTGCGCGGGCCGATGCGGCCATTGGTCAAGACCAGGCGCACCCCGCCCTGCGCGGCCGCGTTGATGAGGCCAGGCCAGAGTTCGGTGTACTCGAGCACCAGGAGATCCGGACGCAGCGCCGCGAGGGTGCGCCGCACCGCCCCGGGCAGGTCGTAGGGCAGGAAGGTCACCGCGTCGGCGAGGCCCTGCGAGAGGAGCTTCTGCTGCGCCATCGACGCGCCCGAGTCGGTGATCGACGAGATGACGATGAGCACGTCGGGCCGCAGCCGCTTCAGCTCGCGCACGATGGGCACCAGCCCGAGCACGTCGCCGGCCGAGGCGCCGTGCAGCCAGACGCGCGGACCAGGCCTGCCCGCGAGCAGGTCGCCCTCATAGAGCCCGAGCCGCCGCTTGAAGCCCGCCCGCACGCGCGGGTGCAGGACGAGAAAGGGAAAAAGCACCACGAAGGCCACGTAGGCGAGAAAGGCGGCGAGCGCGCGCACTAGAAGCGCATCCCGACGCTCAGGCCCGGCTCGAAGAGCAGCTGGGTGGCCTGGCCTGGACCCGGGCGCGTGGCCAATTCGACGGCGACGCCCGGCGCCACATCGAGGGGCCCGAGCGAGAGGGCCGCCGAGATCCCAAGGCCCGACGAGAGCACCGGCGTCCAGTCGAGCCGGTCGGTCTCGGTCAGCGCCTGCGTCGATTGCACCGAGTGCGTGGCGCGGATCCAGTAGGCGCGGAGAAAGGGTGAGCCCGTCATCGCGAAGAGCTTGTTGAAGCGCCAGGTGGCGATCAGGGGCGCCTCGAATCCAATGGCGCGATAGGACCAGCGGTCGAGCTGCACGTCGGGCGCCGAGGCAGGGCCCTTGGTGCGGCGCAGGTCCTGGTCCACCGCGACGAAGACGCCGCGCGCCCCGAGCTCGATGGCCAGCCCCGAGTCGCCCTTGCGGTCCAGGATCCGCACGCGCGCGCCGGCCGCGCCTCCGACCAGCTCCGGCACGAAAGGCGAGACCGGATTGGTGAGCTTGAGCTGCACCTCGAGCGCGACCGAATTGGCGAGGCCGTAGCGCACCGAGGCGTCGCTCGCGAACCAGGTCGAGACCTCCCACTGCTGCGTCTGCGGGCCCTGCTTGGTCTGGTTGACGTCGCTCGGGCCGGCCAGCACGCGGCCCATCTCCATCGAGATGCTGGCGTGCACCTGGCCCTTCTGCAGATCGCCCGCGGGCAGGAAAGTGCCCGCGCTCACGACGGGGAGCGCGCAGCCGCAGAGCAGCGCCGCGGCGCACGTTGGGGCGAGGCGCCTCACCCCATCAGCCTGGGGAAGGCATCGCGCAGCCCATCGAAGACGAACTGGACCGCGATGGCGCCGATGATGAGGCCGATCACCCGGTTCATGACATTGAGCCCCGTCACGCCGAGGACGCGCGCGATCGGCGTCGCGGCCCGCAGCATCGCATAGCTGGCGCCGAAGGTGACGCCGATGCAGCCGATGAGCGGCAGCGCGTAGTACGCGTGCGGGGCGCGGCCCATCAGCGCCAGCACGGTCGCGATCGCGCCGGGGCCCGCCAAGAGCGGGATGGCGAGCGGGAAGATGGCCACGTCCTCCTTCTCGGTGCCCTCCTGCTCCTCTTCTTCCGTCATGCGGGTGCGCGTGCGCTGCGCGGTCAGCATCTCGACCGAGGTCAAGAGGAGCAGCACTCCGCCCGCCACTTTGAAGGCCGCGAGCGTGATGCCGAGCAGCCGCATGAGCAGCGTGCCGGCGAGCGCGAAGAGCGTGAGGATGAAGAAGGCGGTGATGGCCGCCCGCCTCGCCATCTGCGCCTTCTTCTCGGGCGAGTCGCCGGCGGTCATCCCGAGGAAGACGGGGATGACGGCCATGGGATCGACGACGAAGAAGATCGCCGAGAGGGAGAGCAAGCTGAAGGCGAGCAGATCGTGCATGGCTCAGGTGCTCGGCGAGAGGCGAATGGGTGGCGTGGCGCGCCGGCTGCGCCAGAGCCGCAGGGCGGGCTCGACCAGGTAGGCCAAGGACACCATCGCCGCGAGCAGGGCGGCCAGGGCGAGCGAGGCCTGCTGCAGGGACAAGGTCCCGCGCAGGCGCCAGGTGAAGCGGCCGTAGACGAGCTCGATGTGGGCCCAATAGATGAGCAGCGAGTGCTGGCCGAGCTTGAGCAGGGGACCGGCCGGGAGCCGCGCCCAGAGCGGCCGGGCGGCGCTCTCGACCAGCCAGCAGGCGGCCAGCAGCCACACCAAAGCGCAGCAGCGGAGCGTGAAATAGGCGGGCGAGTCGAACCACCAATCGGAGCGCGCGTAGAGCTGAAAAGGGGCGGCGTCGAGCGCGCGGGTGGCGGCAAAGAGCGCTGCCGAGCCAGCGACGAGCGAGAGCATGAGGCGGGACTCGGCGCGCTCGGGGTGCAGCGCCCTGCGAGCCGCGGCGAGGAGCGAGCCCACCGCCCCGCCCGCGAGCGTGAAGCCGACCCAGGGAAAGAGCGGGAAGAGCGCGCGGGGCGAGCGGCCGTTGAGGTAGTCGGCGAGGTGGGTCGGCAGAGCGGAGAGGTCGGCGTGCCAGACCAGCGGAGAGGCCAAAGAGATCGCGCAGGCCGCGGAGAGCAGCAACACGCCCCGCACCGCCGGCGAGCGCCCCAGCGCCCAGAGGGCGGCGCAGAGGCAGAGCGCGACGCCGATGCAGTTGAGCACGTCGATGCGCAGCAGGTTCCACGCGGGGGCGCCGCCAAAGGCGAAGGCCCACTGCTGCAGGCGGAAAGCATAGGCCGCCGCGACGATGAGGAGGCCGCGCCCGGCCGCGCTGGAGGCGACTTTGCGGCGATCCACCCCGCGGGCGAGCTGGCCTTCCATCATCAGCACCAGCGCGAGGCCCGCGAGGAAGAGGAAGGTCGGGGCCGCCACTCCGCCGAGGCCGCGAAAGAGCCGGTCGAGCGCGCTGCCGTGGAAGGCCTCGGGCATGAACGCGTCGAAGTGGTGGTGCTCGATCATGCAGAGGACGGCGAGACCCCGGCACCAGTCGATGAAGAGCCGGCGGCGCGGCGAGGACGGAGACACGCTGCGCTTCTAGCACGGCCTTTCCTCAGCGATTGAGCGCGAGGCCGTCCAGGCTGCCGGTGCAGTGGCAGAGGCCCGCGGTCTTGCTGCTGCCCCAGCAAGCGCGGCCAGGCGCGGAGAGCGCGGCGCACGTCTTGACCTGCACGCACTGCAGGCTGGCGCCGACGCCCTGGCCCACACTCTCGACGCAGAGCCCGTCGCCGCAGCGGCAGCGGCCGTTGACGATGCTGGCGACCTCGGGCGATTTCGAGGCGGCCGACGAGCAGCCAATGGAGGCACTGCAGAAGAGCCCGAGCAGGGCAGCGAGGGATCGAACCATTGTGCACCCCTGGGATAGGTGAACGATTACAGCCCCGCTGGAGGGTGGCAAGCAAGGCCCGGCGGACCCACCCTGGCGCGTCGCGCTCCTTTTCCGCTCGCCAGCAGGCCGCGTCAGGCCGGACAATCCCAGGGAAAAGAAGATCGCCGCGCGTGGCTTTCCATCCCGCGCGGGGGTCCGGGTCTAGGAGAGAAACGCTTCACCGACCGAGGTCACACATGAAGAACGCCATCGCAGCAGCCCTCCTCGTCTCCCTGGTCGCCGCCTGTGGCGGCAGCTCGGCCTCCTCCGGCAGCCTGGAGACCCAATCGAAGAACGCCATGCCCACGAGCGACAAGGTGAAGATGAGCGCGCCCGGCACCGCCTCGTCGTCTCGGGACGGCTCCACCGGCCAGCTCCAGCAGAATGACACCGTGGGCGGCTCGAGCGACTACTTCACCGACACCGTCGCGCTCTCGGCGGTGGTCAACGTCTCGGCGGCGGCGGTGCTCGGCCTGCTGACGGCGATCACCGACCAGCCCGCCACCAACTGCGACGCCGCCAGCAACACCTGCACCTGGGGACCGGGCTCGAGCGCGCTCGACGCCAACGTCTACAAGCTGGTGGTGGTCAAGCAGGGCGACGGCAGCTTCAAGTACACCTTCTCCGGCCAGTCCAAGCTGACCGCCAGCGGGCCCTTCGTCGCCATCCTCACGGGCACGGCCATCCCCAGCGCCACCGCCCACGTCGGCTCTGGTGAGTTCATCATCGACAACGACGCTCGCGCCACGCTGCCCGGCGGCAACGGCGACTCCGGCAAGATCACCGTCGACTACTCGAACACCTCGCAGCTGACGATCAGCGCCAGCGCCACGGGCGTGAAGGACAACAACAACCCCGGCCAGAAGCTCAACGTGGGCTACGTCTACGCGAACCACGCCGACGGCGGCGGCGACCTCGACGTGGCCTTCAAGAACCTGACCTCGCTCGCGACCCTGTCGCTCCACTCGCGCTGGCAGGTGAGCGGGGCCGGCCGGGGCGACGCGAAGTTCACCACCGGCAACGGCGCCATCACCGTCACCCAGAGCGAGTGCTGGGCAGCGGCCGCGTCGGGCTTCACGCTCGGCTACCTGAACGGCCCGAACGGCATCTCCGGCAGCGCCAGCGCCTGCGTCTTCACCGACGCCCAGTTCGGCACCGTCGCCCCGCCGCAGTAGCCGCGGTCGCCGGAGCCGTCGCACTCGCCGCACTGGTCGAAGCGAACGAAAGGAGCCCGCGTGTCTGCGCTGCGTGTCATCGAAGGAGGGAGGGCCAACGAGCTGCCCTCCGCGCGCGCCGACCGCGGGCTCCTGGCCGAGCTGTACGAGAGGTATGCCCCGCAAGTGTACGGGCGCTGCCGGTACTTGCTGAAGAACGACGAGGCAGCCAAGGACGCGCTGCAAGACGTGTTCGCCAAGGCGCTGCGGGCGCTGCCCGAGTTTCGCGAGGCGGCCTCGCCCTCCACCTGGCTGCTCCGCATCGCGACCCACCACTGCCTGAACGTCCTGCGGGCGCAGAAGGCGCACTGGCACGGCGAGCTGGCCGAGCTGCAGAAAGATCGCCGAGCGGACGCCGAGCCTCCCGAGCGGCGCGAGCTGGTGCGGGTGTTGCTCGGCGCCGCCCCGGAAGAAGCGCAGGAGATGGCCGTGCTCTACTTCGTCGACGAGCTGACCCAGGCCGAGATCGGGACGCTGACCGGCCGCAGCCTGCCGACCGTGCGCAAGCGGCTGCGCGAGTTCCTGACCGCGGCGCGCGCGGCCTTGAAGGACGCCCTGCCCGGGCTCACACTGCCCGAGGGAGATGACTTGTGATGACGACGGAAAAGACTGTCCGCTGCTCCTCCGCCCGCGTGCGGCGGCTCCTGGCCGGCGAGCTGGCCGGCACCGAGCGCGCCGACGTCTCGGCCCATCTCCTGGCCTGCGAGACCTGCCGCGCCACCGAGCGCGAGCTGGCCAAGGAGCGCGAGGCGCTGCTCCGCGATGTGCCCTTCGAGGTCTTCGCCTCCGGTGTGGCGGAGCGGCTGGCCCGCGAGAAGCCTGTGCGCAATCGCTGGCTGCGCTATGCGCCGCTGCTCGCCGCGGCCTGCGTCCTCATCGTCGCGCTGCCAGTGGCGCTCAATCGCCGGGCGCAGACCGAGGTCGAGAGCGGCATCCGTGGGAAGGGAGGCGCGCTGGCGCAGCTCTACGTCAAGGACGCGCGCGGGGTGCACGCGTGGGCTCCGGGCGAGGCCATCGCCGAGAACGCCGACGTCCAGGCCGAGCTGAAGCTCGAGGACAAGCACGCCGCCGCCTTCCTCCTCGAGGGCGGCCAGGCGCACGTGGTCTTCTCGGGCTTCGCGCGGCAGGCCTCCGGCAAGCCGCGCGTGGTCGCCTTCGGCTGGACGGGCGCGCACGCGGCGAGGCTCGTGATCGTGGGCAGCGACCTGCCCATCGACGCCAGCGCGCTGCAGGCGGGCGCGCTGGCCACCGACCCGGAGCGCTGGCCGGGCGTCGTCCACGCGCAGTCCATCGACCTGCCGAGAGCGCATTGAGCCTGCGCCGCACAGCGCTGGCGGCGTGCCTCTGCGCGCTCTTTTCTGCCTCGGCCGCGCTGGGGGCGGAGCCGCGCCGCTTTGCGCTCTGCATCGGCAACCTCGACGGCGGTGCCGGCACGCGGCCCTTGCGCTATCCCGAGCGCGACGCGCGCCGCATCCACGACATCCTCACCCGGCTCGGCGGCGTGAAGCGCGAAGACGCGCGGCTCTTGCTCGGCGCCGACTCGCGCGAGGTGCGGCGCGCGCTCGGCGAGCTGTCGGCCGCCATCCTCCGCGCCAAGGCCGAAGGCGCTGCCACCCAGCTGGTCGTCTACTACTCGGGCCACGCGCGCGACGGCGATCTGCGCCTCGGCTCCTCGCGCCTGCCGCTGGAGGAGCTGCGCCTCGCCCTGGCCAGCTCGCCGGCCGACGTGCGCATCGGCTTCATCGACTCGTGCCAGTCGGGCGCCATCACCCGGCGCAAGGGTCTGCGAGAAGCGCCGGCGATGGACGTCGATCAGCTCCGCAGCGCCGCCGCCTCGGCGCCCAAGGGCCTCGTGCTCATCGCCTCCAGCGCCGCCGACGAGGAGTCGCAGGAGAGCGACGAGATCAACGCCAGCTTCTTCACCCACTACCTCGCGACCGGGCTGCTCGGCGACGCCGACACCAGCGGCGACGGCAAGGTCACGCTCGCGGAAGCCTATGCGTATACGTATGGCCGGACGCTCGGAGCGACCTCGTCATCGCGGGCCGGAGCGCAGCACCCCGTCTATCAATTCGACCTGGGCGGCGCCGGCGATGTCGTGCTCACCGAGCTCTCGCCGGCCAACGGGGGCCTTGTGTTTGCCTCGGCGCAAGAGGGGCTGTTCACCGTGCTCGACGGCTCGCGCCGCGCCATCGCGGAGGTGGCCAAGGCGCCCGGCTCCTCGCGCAGCCTCTCGCTCGCGCCCGGCCGGTATCTGGTGAAGAAGCGGCTCGAGGATTCGCTGCTGGTCGGCGAGGTGGAGGTGGACGACCGCATGCAGCCGCTCGACGAGACGCGTCTGCTCCGGACCCCGCTGTCCAAGGATCCGCAAAAAGGCGCCGACGGGGCCCGCTGGTCGGTGACGCCGATGTTCCTCTACCAGCGCTTCTTCGACGACGGCGCGCGCAACGGCCTCTTCCCGCCGGCGCTCCTCTTCGGCGTCGATCTGGCGGATCGCGACGACCTCGGCCACGGCCTCGCCTGGGGCCTCGACCTCGCGGCCGGCGGCGGCGCTGCCACGCTGGCCCTGGACCAGCAATCGTCGGTCAACTTCACCTTCGCGGAGCTCGGCGGCGGCGCGTCGCTCTGGCGCGACTTCCCGGTCGGTCCCTTGAGCCTGCAGCTCGGCGCGCGCGTCGGCTTCATCTACCTGCACCGCGCCTTCGACAACCGGCCCGACCTCCCCTCCCAATATTTCTTCACGCTCACCCCGGGACTCACCGCGGCAGTCTCGTGGCGCTTTGCAAATCGCTGGACCGCGCTCGGCCGCGCCCGGCTCAATTACCTTTTCTACAACGTCGACAAGAACCAGTCCCTCGGGTTCGCCGACTTCGGATTGGGGGTCGAATATGCGTTCGGCGAATAAATTGGCGCCAGCGCTCGCCCTGGCCTTCTTGGCCGGCTGCGGCAACTATGGCAACGGACCGATCATCGACTCCATCTACGTGAACGCGCTGCCGAGCGACAAGCAGCTCGCGTACGTGGTGCCCAAGGACCCCTCGTCGCCGCTCTGCCTGCTCGGCCAGTCGAAGACGGCGCAGGACACGCACGACCTCGGCGTCGACCTCGAATTGGAGGTCCAAGGCATCCTCGCCATCATCAACTTCATCAAGGCGCAGCCGCCCACGGCGCGCGAGCAGTCGTCGCGCACCTGGGGCCCCTGGCCCGACGGGCAACACGCGGGGATCTGGGATCGCGTGACCATGACCCGCCTCTCCGACACGCACTTCACCTTCGCGATCGATCAGCGGCAGGGAACCAGCGGAGAGTTCATCACCATCCTCGCCTCCGACCTCCTCGGCGCCGACGCGACGCACGGCAGCGGCGCGCTGCAATTCAACTACGGCGCCTCCGCGCGGCTCGGCACCAGCAAGCCGACCGATCCGCAGTCGGGCTTCCTCGAGATCGACTACGACGCCGGGAGCGATCCGCGCACCATCCACCTCGCGACCACCAACGTCGCCTCGCCCATCGACGTGAAGGTGGCGGCCTACGCCGACGGCCAGGCGAGCATCGCGCTCGACTACACCACGCCGACCAGCAAGGGCACGGCGCACGTGGTGGCGACGAGCAAGTTCCTCGGCACCGGCGCCGGCACGGCCAAGGTGACGCTCACCGCGGCGCAGCTCGGCAACACCATCACCGAGTGCTGGGACGCGGTCTATTGCCGTTCGTACTTTCACGATCTGGCAGGCTGGACGAACCCGCCCTGCACCCAAGCCTTTTGCGAGCTCGGCAACGTGCTCTCCTGCCCCGCGGTCCACGGCGGCCCCCCGTAGCCAGGAGGCCGAGCCCTGACGGCCAGCACCTCGCACCTGCCGGCGGGTGAGAGGTGCGCTAGACTCGGCGCGCGAATGCCGGACACGCCTCCCCGCGCTGAGCAGAAGCTGTCGCTGCACACGCAGCAGACGCCGCTCGCGGTCATCGAGTGGGACCCGAAGCTCGTCGTGCTCGAGTGGAACAGCGTCGCCGAGCGGCTCTTCGGCTGGACGCGCGCCGAGGCGCTGGGCCGCGGGGCCAAAGAGCTGATCGTCGCGCCGCACCTGCGCGCCGACGTGGACCGCATCTGGTCCCAGGTGCTGAGCGAGAAGAGCGGCACGCGCTCGACCAACGAGAACGTCACCAAGGACGGGCGCACGCTGCTCTGCGAGTGGCACAACTCGCCGGTGCTCGACGACGCCGGGCAGGTCGTCTCGGTGCTCTCGCTGGTGCACGACATCACCGAGCGCGTCTACGCGGAGGCGGCGATGCGCAAGAGCGCCGAGCGCTACCGTGAGCTCTTCGAGAACGCCAACGACATCGTCTTCACCATCGACGCGCGCGGCCGCTTCACCTCGGTCAACCGGGCCGCCGAGCGGCTCACCGGCTACTCGCGCGCCGAGGCGCTCGAGCTGCACTTCACCCAGTTGGTCGCGCCCGAGCACCTCGCGCGCACCAAGGACGCGCTCGCGCGCTGGATGGCCGGCGAGAAGCTGCCGCCCTTCGAGTACGAGGTGCTGACCAAGGACTCCCGCCGCCTGCCGCTCGAGCTCAGCTGCCGGCAGATCCTCGAGGGCAAGCGGCCCATCGGCGTGCAAGGCATCGCCCGCGACATCAGCGAGCGGCGCGCCGCCGAGCAGGCCATCATCGCGGGCGAGGACAAGTTCCGCGGCCTCGTCGAGCAGTCGCTGGTCGGCATCTACATCATCCAGGCGGGCGTCGTCGTCTACGCCAACCCCAAGTTCTGCGACGTCTTCGGCTACTCACCCGAAGAGCTGGTCGGCAAGCGCATCGAGGAGCTGGTCAGCGAAGAGGATCGCGATCTAGTCCTTGGCAATTTGCAAAAGCGGCTGCGGGGCGAGGCGCGCAGCCTTCGCTACACTTTTCACGGCGTACGCAAGGACCTCACGCTCATCGAGCTCGAGGTGCACGGCGGCCGCACCAGCTACCAGGGCCGCCCGGCGGTGATCGGCACGCTGCTCGACATCACCGAGAGGAACCGCGCCGACCGGGCGCTGCGCGAATCGGAGCGGCGCTTCCGCTCGCTCCTCGGCAGCGTGCAGATGGTGGCGGTCCAGTGCGACCTGGCCGGCCGCATCGAGTTCTGCAACGAGTATCTCTTGAAGCTCTGCGGCTATTCGGCGGACGAGGTGGTGGGCAAGGACTGGTTCGATCTCTTCACCCCGCCCGAGCTGCGCGAACGTCACCGGCGCGGATATCTGTCCAAGGTGCTCACGGCCGACCTGCGCAAGCACAACGAGAGCGAATTGCTCACGAGGGCCGGCGCGCGGCGATTGATCTCGTGGAACAACACGGTGCTGCACGACGCCAAGGGGGCGGTGAGCGGCACCGCGTCGCTCGGCGTCGACATCACCGAGAGCCGCCACGCCGAGGCCGCGCTGCGCGCCAGCGAGGAGCGCTACGCCCTGGCCGCGCAGGGCGCCAACGACGGACTTTGGGATTGGGATCTCGAGATCGATAGGATTTATCTATCGCCCCGCTGGAAGGCGATGCTCGGGTACCAGGAGGGCGAGCTGTCGGGCCGGCCGGGTGAGTGGCTCGACCGCATCCACGAGGCAGACGCGCGCCGGATCGACGAGGACCTGGCCGCCCACCTCGACGGGCGCACGCCGCACCTCGAGGCCGAGCACCGCCTGCGCCACAAGGACGGCAGCTACCGCTGGGTGCTGGTGCGCGGCCTGGCCGTCCGCGACGCTGCCGAGCAGGTCTATCGACTGGCCGGCTCGATGACCGACATCACCGAGCGCAAGGAGGCCGAAGAGCGGCTCCTGCACGACGCGCTCCACGACGCGCTCACCGGGCTGCCCAACCGGGCGCTCCTGCTCGACCGGCTCGCGCACGCGCTGGCCCGCCTGCAGCGCCGCACTGACGCGCTCTTCGCCGTGCTCTTCCTCGACGTCGATCGCTTCAAGATGGTCAACGACAGCATGGGCCACATGGTCGGCGACCAGCTGCTCGTCGCCATCGCGCGGCGGCTCGAGACCGTGGTCTCCACCACCGACACCGTGGCGCGGCTCGGCGGCGACGAGTTCGTCATCCTCCTCGAGGATCTCGACGCGCCCGCCCGCGCCGCCGAGCAGGCTGAGCGCATCCAGCAGGCGCTCAAGGAGCCGTTCGATCTCAACGGGCAGGAGATCTTCGCCTCGGCCAGCATCGGCATCGCGCTCGGCAACGAGGACTACTTCTTTCCCGAGGAGATGGTGCGCGACGCGGACACCGCGATGTACCGCGCCAAGGGGCTCGGCCGGTCGCGCCACGAGACCTTCCAGCCGAGCATGCACGCGCACGCGGTGGCGCTGCTCCAGCTGGAGAGCTCGTTCCGCCGCGCCGTCGAGCGCGAGGAGTTCAGCGTCGGCTACCAGCCCATCGTCTCGCTCGCCACCGGGCGGCTCAAGGGCTTCGAGGCGCTCCTGCGCTGGCGCCACCCGCAGCGGGGCCTCGTCTCGCCGGCCGAGTTCATCCCCATCGCCGAGGAGACCGGCCTCATCGTCAAGCTCGGCGAGTGGGCGCTGCGCCGCGCCTGCACCGAGCTGCGCGGGTTGCAGCGCCGCTCACCGCGGACGGGCGAGGACGAGCTGCCCCTCTCGGTCAGCGTCAACCTCTCGGTCAAGCAGTTCCTCCAGCCCGATCTCGCCGAGCGCGTCCGCCGCATCCTCGACGAGACCGGCCTCGAAGGCCGCTCGCTCCATCTGGAAATTACCGAATCGGTCATCATGGAGAACTCGACCCAGGCGGCGGCGCTGCTCCGCCAGCTGGAGTCGCTCAACGTCCACGTGCACCTGGACGACTTCGGCACGGGCTACTCGTCGCTCGCGTACCTGCACAACTTCCGCATGGACGCGCTCAAGATCGACGGCTCGTTCGTGCGCCGCCTGGGCCCCCACGGCCAGAACGGCGAGATCATCCGCACCATCGTCCACCTCGCGCGCGACCTGCGCATGGAGGTGATCGCCGAAGGCGTCGAGACCGCCGAGCAGCTGGAGTTCCTCACCGGCCTGCGCTGCGACTTCGCCCAGGGCTACGTGTTCTCTCCAGCGCTCGAGGCCGGCCGGATCGAAGAGCTGCTGGCCGCCTCCGCCCCCTGGCCTTGGGCGGCGGCGACCCCGACTGCGCGCACGGCGTCGTGAGCTTCAGTTGGCCGCGGCGGTCGAATCCACGGTGAGGCCGCGGTGCTTGAGGAGCGGCGCCACGTCCGGGTCCTTGCCATAGAAATCGCGGAAGGCGGCGCCGGTGTCGACGCTGAAGCCCTTGGAGAGCACCTTGGCGCGCAGCACGTCGCCGTTGGCGCGCGTGAGGCCGCCGTGGTCATTCATCCACTGCTCGGTGTCCTTGGCGAGCACGTCGCTCCAGATATAGGCGTAATAGCCGGCTGAGTATCCGCCCGGGAAGACGTGCGAGAAGTAGGGCGAGCGATAGCGCGGCGGCACCGGCGCATAGTCCATCCCGGCCTTTTTCAGGACCTGTGCCTCGAAGGCGAGGACGTCCTTTGCCTCCGGGACCTGCTCGACCTTGAGCTGGTGCCAGGCCTGATCGACGATGCTGGCCGCGAGATACTCAGCCGTCGCGAACCCTTCATTGAAGCTGCCCGCCGAGAGCACCTTGTCGAGCAGCGCCTTGGGCATCGGCTCGCCCGTCTGATAGTGCTTGGCGATATTGGTCAATACCTTCGGGTTGCGCGACCACATCTCGTTGAACTGGGACGGATACTCAACGAAGTCCGTCGGCACCGAGGTGCCCGAGAACTGCGGATACTTCACGTCCGAGAACATGCCGTGGAGCGCGTGGCCAAACTCATGGAAGAGGCCATTGACGTCATCGAAGGTCACCAGCACCGGCTGGCCCGCCGGCGGCTTCGAGATATTGAGGTTGTTGATGACCACAGGCTTCTGGCCGAGCAGCCGCGACTGGCTGACGAACTCGGACATCCAGGCGCCGCCCTGCTTGTTGTCGCGCGCGAAGGGGTCGAACAGGAACAGCGCCAGCGTGGAGCCGTCTTCGTTGAAGACCTCGAAGACGCGCACGTCCGCTTGATAGACGGGCAGGTCCTTGCGCTCCTTGAAGCTGACCCCATAGAGCTCGTGGGCGGCATAGAAGACGCCGTCCTTGAGTACGCGCTCCAATTCGAAATAGGGCCGCACCTGCGCCTCGTCAAAGTCGAAGCGCGACTTGCGCACCTGCTCGGAATAGAAGGACCAATCCCACGGGGCCAACTCAAAAGGTTTGGTCTGAGTTGCCGCCGCCTGCTCGTTGATCAGCTTCTGGATGTCGGCGGCCTCGCCGCGCGCCTTTGACTCTGCCGCGGGCGCGAGCTCTGCCAGCATCTTGTTGACCGCGGCGGTGGTCCCCGCGGTCTCGTCCTCGAGGACATAGGCCGCGTGGTTCTGGTAGCCGAGCAGCGCCGCCCGCTCGGCGCGCAGCTTGACCAGCTGGACGATGAGGCCCGTGGTGTCGTTTGGCCCGCCGTTGCCGCGCTCGATCGACGCTTGGTAGATCCGCTCGCGCAAGGCCCGGTTCTTGAGCGTGGCCAGCGCCGGCTGGCCGGTGGTGTTCTGCAGCGGGATGACCCACTTGCCCTCGAGCTTGCGCGCCTTTGCGGCCTGCCCGGCGGCGGCGATCTGCTCGGGCGAGAGGCCGTCGAGCTCGGCGGCGCTGTCCACCACGACGGCGCCCGCGTTGGTTGCCTTGAGCAGGGTCTGCTGGAACTGCGTCCCGAGCGACGAGAGCTGCTCATTGAGCTTGCGCAGCTTGCCCTGGTCCGCTGGCGAGAGCTCGGCGCCGGCGCGGACGAAGAGCGTGTGGTAGCGCTCGAGCAGGCGCAGCGACTCGGCGTCGAGGCCAAGGCCTTTGCGATCCTCGAACAGCTTCTTCAGCCGCGCGAAGAGCGCCGCGTCGAGGAAGATGGCGTCGCGGTGCGCAGCCAGCTTGGGCGACATCTCCGCGTCGATGGCGTCGTGCTCCGGATTGGTGTTCGACGAGGTCAAGTTGCCGAAGGTGGCGCCCACCCGGGCCAGGAGCTGCCCCGAGCGCTCCATCGCCACGATGGTGTTCTCGAACGTCGGCGCGGCCGGATCGCGCTTGATGGCGTCGATCTCCTTGAGCTGCTCCGCCATGCCCGCCTGGTAGGCCGGCCGATAGTCCGACTCCTTGATCAGGTCGAACGGGGGGAGCTGCAGGTAGAGCGTGCTCCGAGCGCCAAAGGGTCCGCGCGCCGCCGCCTCTGCCGCGGACTGATTGTTTTTCATAGAGGTGGACGCAGTGGCGCAGCCCGCGAGGAGAACCAGCAGGCAGGACGTGAGGGCTGATTTCATGGGCGCGTCTTCTACCGCAGCCGGGGCGCGGTGCGAAGCGCAGGCCAGCGCCTGGAGCCCTTCGATAACTTCTTGTTAACGCGGCCCGAGCAGGAAGGCGAGCGCGCCGGGCAGCCGCTGCCGCCAGTACGTCTCGCTGTGCTGCCCGCCCTTCTGCACGAGGTACTGCACCTGCACGGTGCCGAGGCCTCGGTACGCCTGCTGCAGCTGCGCGGTCTGGGTCACGTCGTCGTTGCTCGGCCCCGAGTCGCCCGAATCGACATAGACCTTGAGGGGCTTCTGCGGCGCGCTGGTCGAGCCCTGGACGGCGGCGATGATCCAATCGTTGTCCCACCAGGTCGAAGGCGACATCACGCCGATGAGGCCGAAGACGTCGGGCCGCGAAAGGCCTGCGTCGGCGGACAAGAGGCCGCCGAGCGACGAGCCGAGGATGCCGGTGCTCTCACGGCCGGGCAGCGTCCGGTAGGTCGCGTCCACCCAGGGCTTCAACTCGCCGGTGAGGAACGCGAGGTAGGCCGAGGCGTTGCCGCCGCCGTCCTGCGGGTCAGGCACCGGCGTGTACTCGGAGATGCGGTTCGCGCTGGCGTCCACGCCCACCAGGATGGCCTCGTGGATGCTGCCGCCTGCGGCGCCCTGGTTCATGGCGCCGCCCGCGTTCCACGACACTCCGCCGAAGGCGCTGGCGTCGTCGAACTGGTTCTGCCCGTCCTGCAGGTAGATCACCGGGAAGCGCTGCCCGCTGTTCTCGAGGTACGCGGGCGGCAGGTAGACCCGGATGGTCCGCGCGTTTTGCAAAGTGTTGGAATACCAATTTCCGATGGTGTCGAGCCTGCCGGCATTGGTGAAAAAGTGGGGCCAGATGTCGAGCGTCTGGCCGGGCGAGAGCGTCCAGTTGGGCCCGATGGCCCAGGCCTGGTCGTCGAACAAGGGCTTGAGCTGCACGGTGCCCGAGAGGCCGACCGACAGGCGCCACTCGTCGTTCTGGGTCCAGCTGGCGTCGATGCCCTTGGACCAGGTGAACGGCCCCGTGCCGCGCAGGCTGATGCGATGGCCCCAGCCGGTCGGGTAGTGCACGACGACCACGCCTTGGGGCAGGCCCGAGCCGGACCGGACGCCCGAGGTGGAATCACCCAGCTCGGCGGAGCCACCGCAAGCGAGGGCCAGGAGCGCGGACGCGAGCAGCAAGCGGAGCAATTTCATCGCTTCGCCTTAGCGGACCGGCCGTCCACCCGCGTCGGTCAAACGACGGAGAGCGCTCGAGCCAGCGAGCGCCCGCCGGCTGCGCCCATCGCCGGCCAGACCCATCTTCTGCTCATGCGCCCAATTGACGCCCGCGTGCCCCAGGTGGGCGAGGAAGCTCCCGATCTGGAGCTGGTCGACGATCGCCGGCGCCCCGTGCGGCTCAGCGAGCTCTGGGTGAAAGGGCCGCTGGTCCTCCTCTTCTATCGCGGCGACTGGTCGGCCTCGTGTAGGAAGCACCTGCTCGACTATCGCGACGAGACGCTCGCCTTCACCAAGTCTGGCGCGAGCGTGGCGGCCATCTCGGTGGACGAGCCCGCCGTCTCGGCCTTCCTGCGCTTCGAGCGCGGCATCGGCTTTCCGCTCCTCAGCGACACCGGGCGCACGGCCATCGACGCCTGGGGCCTCGTGGACAGAAGCCAGGGCGGCGGCGTCGCTTTCCCTGCCACCTTCGTCATCGACCGCGCGGGCCGAGTGCGGTCGCGGTCGCTCGAGACCGACGAGCGGCGCGCCTCACCCCACGCGATGCTCTTCTTCATCAAGCGCGGCGGCGCCAGCGGCGGCAGGCCCGTCCGTGCGCGGCTGCTGCGCGCGTTCAACAAGCTGCGCGCCTTCGAGCACCAGTTGGTCGCGGGCCTGCGCGCCTTCGGTCCCCGCCGGACATAGCGCCGCGAACCCGTGTTACGAAGAGCGATGGCGCAAGGCCTGCGACGCCGCTCGCTCAAGGCGCAACTCCTCTATTTGCGGGTCCTGCTGCGGCGCTTTCGCGGCACCTTCCTGGCGCTCTTTCTCGTCGTCTTCGGGGGCGGCGCCTTGCTCTATTGGCTCTTCGGCGTCGCCGGCAAGCCCATCTCCTTCTCGCGCGCGGTGCTGGCCAGCTACTTCCTCTTCTTTGGCCAGCCCATCGTCGACATCCCCGACAACCTCGCCTTGCAGCTCGTCTTCGTCGCCATTCCGCCCATCGCCTTCTTCACCGTGGCCGACGGCGTGGTGCGCTTTGCCTATCTGTTCTTTGCCCGCGAGCGGGAAGACAAGGAGTGGTTCACCGTGCTGGCGCAGACCTTGAACGAACACGTGATCGTCGTCGGCGGAGGCCGGGTCGGCTTCCGCGTCTTCGAGCAGCTCAAGAAGCTCGAGGTGCCGATGGTCGTCATCGAGAAGGAGCCCAACTCGCCGCTGCTGCCGCAGATCCGCGACGCGGGCGTGCCGGTCCTGATCGCGGACGTGCGCAGCCCGAAGGTGCTGGCCGACGCGAACCTGGCCCGCGCGCGCGCCGTCGTCTGCGCGACCAACGACGACCTCGCGAACCTCAACACGGCGCTCGACGTGCGGAAGCTGCGGCCGGGGATCCGAGTCGTGCTGCGGCTCTTCGACGACGATCTCGTCGCCAAGTCGCGCGAGGCCTTCGACGTCGAGGCCTTCTCCACCTCGGCGCTGGCGGCCCCCGCGTTTGCCGTCGCGGCGCTCGACCCGAGCATCCGCAACTCGTTCGAGGTGGGCGGCCGCCTGATGGTGGTCGCCGTGCTGGAAGTCAAGCGCGGGCTGGCCGGCCGCACCGTGGCCGCCCTGCGCGACGACGCTGGCCTGCTCGTCCTGCACCTCGTGAAGAAAGGCAGCGTCAACGTCTTCGACCCGCGCGGCTCCGTGCAGCTCGAGGCCGGCGATCACGTCACGCTGCAGGGCACCATGGACGCCTATCGGACCCTGCGCGAGGGGCTGGGGCGCGCGGCCTAGGCTGCTAGGGAGGCCACGCGATGAGCGACTTCTTCTTCACCTTCCTCGACCGCTCGCTCGCCTACGACTGCCCGAGCTGCGGCCAGCTCTGCTGCAAGCGCAGCGGGCTCGCGCTCGACGCGCAGGGCGATCTGCTCAAGTTCGCCGCGCACGAGCCGCGGCTCGCGGTGCTGGCGAGGCCAGTCGCGCCCGCGCGCTGGGACATCGTCGAGGCCAACGACGGCTGCGCGATGCTCGAGCCGAGCGGCTTCTGCCACCTCGAGGTGACGCGCGGCCGGGCGGAGAAGCCGCTCACCTGCCGCCTGTTCCCGTTCAACGCCATCGCCCGCATCGGCGCGGTCCGGGTCGTCGATTTCCACAACGTCATCTGCCCGCTGCAGGACGTGGCCGACGCGCGAACCGGCCAGCCGTGGGCCGCGCTGGCCGCGGAGATCGAAGCCGAGGGCGACGCCGCGCTCGTGAATGCCAAGAGCCAGCTCCCGCCCGACGCCGAGAAGCTGCGCTGGCGCGGGGTGGAAGAGCGAGTGCGCGACGCCATCGCAGGCCACCTTGCCGAGGCCGACTTCGCGACGTTTGCGGCCTGGCAGGAAGAGGTCGCCGCGGCGCAGCTCGCGGACCGCGCGCTGCCCGAGCCGCACTCGCCCTCGTTGGCTCCGCGCGTGGAGGCGCTGCGCCAGATGGTCGCCGGCTATCGACAGCTCTTTGGCGTGCAGGGCGATGCGCAGCTCGCTGCGGCCTCGCGCGCGGCGGCGCGGCAGGTGGCGCTCTTGAGCTGCTCGTTCCGCATGAACCTCCTCCAGCGGCACGGCGTCCCGCCCTATGCCGTGGAGCTTTCGCGCATGCCGCGGCACCTGCTCGCCACCGCGCAGCTCGTCGAGCTTGGGCTGCTCGCGCGCCAGAGGCCTCCGGGGCTGCGCGCGGCCACCGAGACGTTCCAGGGCGCTGCGCCCGTGGCTGCGCTGCTCGGGATGTGGGATCGCCCGGCCCGCTTGCACGGCGAGATTCCGATCCAAGACGCGCCCGCGGAGCTCCGGACCGCGCTGGGAGCGGCTTCCAAGGCATTGCGCAAAGGCGGCCGGTCGCTGGGCGAGGCGCTGCTGGAAGGTCTGCGCGACCACCCCGTGCACCTGCGCGGCCTCGCCTTGTCGCAGCTCGCGTATGGCGGCGCTCCGCTCGAGATCGCCTGACCCGTGTTACACGAGCGCGCGATGCGCTTCCTTCCCGTCGTTGCCCTGCTCGCGTGCGCCTGCGTCCATCGCGCCGGCGGCCCCTCGGCGCCGCTCGCCACCACCAATGCCGAGGGCGACCCGGCGCCGCTTCCTTCTCTCGGCTGCCGACCCGGCGCCGAGCGCGGCCACGCGGGCCTGCGCACGATCACGAGCCTTGGCCGCACGCGCTACTTCACGCTCCGCGTCCCCGATGGCGCCGCGGTGGAGAAGCCGGCGCCGCTGGTGCTCAACTTCCACGGCCTGCTCCAGCCCGCGCCCATCCAGGAGATCTTCAGCGGCATGACCGAGGGCACCTCGGCGCGGGGATGGGTCGCCGCCTATCCGCACGGCATCGGCAAGTCGTGGAACGCCGGCGCCTGCTGCGGCCGCGCTCGCGACGACGGCATCGACGACGTGCGTTTCGTGCGCGCCTTGGTCAGCGAGCTGGGCAAGGAGTTGTGCCTGGACCGGCGCCGCATCTACGCCACCGGGATGTCGAACGGCGGCATCTTCTCGTACCGCCTGGCGTGCGAGGCGTCCGACTTGATCGCGGCCATTGCGCCCGTCGCGGCGGTCGAAGCGGTGCCCAAATGCACGCCGCGAAGGCCCGTGCCGGTGCTGGCCTTCAATGGCACGAGCGACTACCTCGTCAGCTACGCAGGGAGCCTCTTCTCGCGGCTCGGCGGGCTCCCTTCGGTCCCCGACACTGTCTCGCGCTGGGCCTCGCGCAACGCCTGCGTCGGCCCGATGCGCCCGCTGTGGAAGAGCGGCGACAGCCGCTGCGAGGCCGGCTCTGGCTGCCGCGAAGAGACCGTGCTCTGCACCGTCGACGGCGGCGGCCACACCTGGCCGGGCGGGATGATCGTGCCCTACCTGGGCAAGACCACAGGCGACCTCGACGCGACGGCGACGATGCTCGAGTGGTTCGCGCACCAGGCCATCCGGTAGATCGGCTATCGGCTATCGAGTATAGTCTATTTAAAAGACGATTGCGTCGAGGGTCTTCGCTCTCCAGCCGATTGGTCGATAGCCGTCAGCGGAGAGCCTTTTCCTCAGCCTTTCGTCGACTCCGCGATCGGCAGGCGCGCGGCGCGGATGGCCGGCAAGAGTCCGCCAAGCAGGCCCATGAAGAGCGCGAAGATGGCCGCGCGGATGGCGATGGGCAGCGAGAACAAGAAGTGGAACTTGATCTCGGTGAAGCTGGCGAAGTTGACGGTGGAGAACGAGACGTTCGAGAGCAGGCTGGCGCAGCCCGCGCCGATCAGGGCCCCGAGGAGCGCGAGCATGGTGCTCTCGGCGAGGAAGCTCATCAGGACGGCGCTGCGGCGGAACCCCAGCGCGCGCAGGGTGCCGACCTCTCGGATGCGGCTCGCGACCTGGGCGTACATGGTCAGCATCGCGCCGACGGTGGCGCCGGCGGTGAAGAAGAGGGCGATCATGCCTCCGAGCACGCCCACGAACGTCCCGAGCATCTTCGAGGACTCCTCGTAAAAGATGTCCTCGCGCTTGGCCTCGAGGTTGTAGCGCTTGTCGGCCTTGGCCACGGCCTGCAGCGCGTCCAGGTCCGAGCGCGAGCGCAGCCGCACCAGCATGCTCGAGAACCCGGTGCGGTTGGCGGCGGCGATGAGCTGATCGGCGTCGGCCCAGACTTCGCTTTCCAGGCTCGAGCCCCCAGCGTCGAAGAAGCCGACCACGGTCCAGTCGCGGCGCGCGGCGTGGATCTTCTCGCCCAGGTTGACGCCCTTGAAGCGGCCCTTGAGCGACTCACCGACCATCACCTCGCTCGTGCCCCACTGCGGCAGCTTGCCCTCGGCGACCTTGATGGTTCGCGAGCGGAGCAGCTTCCAGCCGTCCTCGCTGACGCCGCGGAAGGCGGTGTTGGCGGTTCCATTTCCGTCGGCGCGCAAGAGCTGGACGATGACGAAGAGCTCGGGCGAGGCCACGGGCTTGCCGCCCTCGACGGCGACGGAGGGCTCGGCCGCGAAGACCTTGGCGGCGTCGCGGCTGACGAAGCTGGTCGTCTCGCTCGTCGAGCCCTGACGCAGGAAGATTGCGTTGTCCGGCGAGCCGCTTGACTTCAGCGTGTCGCGGACGCCGTTGAGCAGCATGAGCACTGCTGCGAAGACGAAGACCACCAGGCCCAGGCCGAAGGCGGTGGTGGCGGCCGTGAAGCGGCGGCGCAGGATCGAGCGGACGTTGTACGAGAGCGGAATCATCGATTACTCCTGCCGCCGCAGAGCCGTCACCACGTCCATCTGGGAGGCCGACCACGCCGGTGCGGCGCTGGAAAGAAAGCCGATGCTCGTGGCCAGCAGCACGGCGATCACGCCCGTCAGCGGCTGAAACCCCAGCCCCGAGAGAAAGCCCATGCCGGCGAGCAGACGTCCGAAGCCGTTGAGCATCGGGTTCGCGAGCAGCACGCCGAGCAGCCCGCCCGCCAGCCCCAACAAGGACCCTTCCACCCAGGCGAGGATCTGCACGTGCTTGGGGAGGAAGCCGATGGCCCTGAGCGCGCCCATTTCGCTCGTGCGCTCGCGGAGGCCCATGGCGACGACGTTGCCGAGGATGATGACCATGATGAGCAAGACGACAATGCTCAGGATCTGCAGCGCGCCAAGGATGGCGGAGGAGCTCTGCACGAACTGTAAACGGAACGACTTCTCCGTCTCGGTGTGGGTCTCGTTGTCGCTGTTGGCAAACATGGTGTCGATGGCGTTGGCGACGCGCGGCGACTCGGCGGCGTTGGGGACGAGCATGGTGTAAACGCCGACGCGATCCTTGAGCACCGCGGGCAGGCCTTCGTTCAGGCGCGCCCAGTGGAAGTACATGGTGTTGCCCACGCTGGCGTCGTCGGCCTCGACCAGGCCCGCGATGCGGAACTTCCACTCGCCCGGATAGATTTCGCTGGTGAGCGGGATCATGTCGCCGACCTTGAACTTGAGATCCCTGGCCAGGTTCTTCCCCAAGATGGCCGTGTTGCGATCGGCGAGGAAGTCCTGCTTGGAACCCTCGGTGAAGCGCACCTCGAAGACGTCGAGGCCCGTGGCGGCGTCGATGGCGAACTGGGCGAAGAAGCGATCGCCGTTGCCGTACTTGCCGCCAAACCAGTTCGACCAGGTGACCTTGGTGACGCCCGGCACTTGCAGGATGCGCTCGCGGTACGAGAGCGGCAGCGGGAAGATGATCGAGGTGTTGTTGCGCGTGACCAGGCGGTCCGACGAGGAGGCCTCGGCGTTCGCGTACCAGGCGGAGAGCACGGTGCGGATGAAGACGAAGGCCAGCGCGGCGATGGTGACGCCGAGCACGGTCAGGGTCGAGCGGGTCTTGTTGCGCAAGAAGGCATTGCGCAGGGCGAGGCCAGAGAGCGTCACGTCAAGAGCCCCTTGTCGAGGCGCCGCTGGATCTTGGCCACCTCGGCCGCGTGCGGGTCGTGGGTCACCATCACGATGGTCTTGCCCAGCGTCTCATTCAGCGTCGTGAGCAGCTTCAAGACCTCTTCGGCCGACTTTCTGTCGAGGTCGCCGGTGGGCTCGTCGGCGACGATGATGGTCGGGTCGGCGACGATGGCGCGGGCGATGGCCACGCGCTGCTGCTGGCCGCCCGAGAGCATGCGGGGCGTGTGGTCCATGCGGTCTTGCAGCGCCACCAGCTTGAGCGCGACTTCCACGCGGCGCTTGCGCTCGGCCTTGTTCAGCTTGGTCAGGAGCAGCGGCAGTTCGACGTTCTCGGCCGCGGTCAGCACCGGCATCAGGTTGTAGAACTGGAAGATGAACCCGATGTTGCGCGCCCGCCACTTGGCGCGCTCGGTCTCCGAGAACTTCGCGATGTCCTCGCCGGCGACGCGGATGCTCCCCGAGGTGGGCTCGTCGATGCCGGCGATGAGGTTGAGCAGCGTGGTCTTGCCGGAGCCCGAAGGGCCCATCAGCGCCTCGAACGCCCCCTCGGCGATGTCGAGGTCGATGCCGTCGAGCACCGTCACTTCCTGCTTCTCGCGCCGGTACACTTTGCGCAGACCGCGGATCTCGACGATGGACTTGCCGGTCTTGGCGACAGCTTCGGACATGGAAACCCCCGGTTGCGCGACTTACTGGCCGCGCTCTTTCACGTGCGCGCCGCTCTCCAGCGTGGGCGCGGGACTCTTGACGACCTTGGTGCCTGGCGGCGGGCCCTGCTTGAGCGAGAGCAGCCCGCCGAGCGGCGGCCCGAGAACGACTGGCACGAAGTTGACGCTCCCGTCGGCGGCCAGCGCGGCCACCACTTTGGCAGAGCCTCGCTCGACCACCGCGTCGGCCGAGACGGCGGGCTGCGGCGGCGCCTTGGCCTCTTCGCTGCCCAGCTCCTTGGTCAGGAAGGTCACTTTCGCGCCCATGTCGGGCAGGACGTCCTCGGTTGAGTCGATGAAGGCGACCTTGACCGTCACGGTGGCCTTGGCGCGATCGACCCGCGGGCGGATCTCGTGGACCTTGCCGCGCAGCCGGCGCTCGGGAAAGGCGTCGAGCGAGATCTCGGCCGGCGTGCCGGGCTTCAGCTTGGCGACCTGGCTCTCGGAGACGTCGGCCTCGACCATCAGGCTGCCGAAGTCGGCCATCGAGGCGATGCCGCCGTTGCCGCCGGCGCCCGCGCCCACCGCGCCGAAGACGATCTCGCCCACCTCGGCCAGCTTCTGCGTGATGCGGCCGTCAAATGGCGCGCGCACGTAGTTGTTGTCGAGGTTGACCTTGGCCACCGCGATGCGTGCGCGCGACGCGGCGGCGTCTGCCCTGGTGGACTCGAGGCTGGCTTTGGCCCCCTCGAGCCTTGCGACCACCGTGTCGAGCGCCTGGCCGGTCGAGACCCCCTTGGCCTGCACCACCTGCTCGCGATCGTACTGGCGCTGGGCGTCGGTCAGGTCTACCTGCGCCTTGTGGATCCGGGCGTCGGCAGAGGCGACGTCGGCGCGCGCTTGGGCAAGCTGGGCGCGGTAGTCCGCGTCTTCGAGGATGGCGACGAGCTGGCCCCTCTTCACCAGATCGCCGTCCTCGACGAAGATCTTGGCGACGCGGCCGCCGATGCGGGGCGCGATGTTGGCCTTGTGCTGCGGCACCACGAACCCGGTGGCCACCAGCAAGGATTGGCCTTGCGCGGGGCTGATCAGCGCCACCGTGGTCACGTCCACTTCGGGCAGGAACAGCCGGCCGGCGAGCGCGCGCCAAGCGAAGAAGCCGCCCGCGCCCAGGGTAAGCAGGACCGCGAGCCACACGGCCCACAAGGGAACCTGTCGGCGCGGAGCCTCGCGCTCGATGCGCAGGCTCTTCAGCTCGTCGGCGAGAGAGGGGTCGGCCACGGCGCGTCTCGCATACCACAGGCCGCGCCGGAATTTGTTCGCGCGGCAGCGTCAGCCGAAGAGAAGGACCAGCGCCGCCAGGAGCGCCGCGAGCGGAATCGGCAGGAGCGTCGTCAGGAGCCGCGGCGGGATGGACTCGGCCGGCAGCGGATCGAGCAGCATGGCGTCGAGGTAACACGGGCCTGTCGCGGCGATCATCCCCCAGATGACCCATGCGACGTTTCACGACTCGCAGGCCGCCCGGGCCGGCGCTTGCTGCTTTCGCAAAAAAGTCACGCACGAGTCTTGACCTTCTTCTGCAGCGCGGGTTAGGGCGCATCAGGTCGCCCGCGCCGCTTGAGGAGAAGTCCTGTCCGAGCCAACCGCCAACGGGCGGCCCAACGGGGCCAGCCACTCGCCCCCGGCCGGCGCGCCCTCGGGGTCGTCCGATCCCCGCGAGGGCACCTTCGTTTTCTTGTCCGAGCTGCTCTCGGTGAAGGTGCTCGGGTCCGCCGGGGAGAAGCTCGGGACGCTGGTCGATTTCCTCGTCGATGCCACCTCGGCGTATCCGCGGGTGCGCGCCATCCGCGTCAAGACCTCGCTGCTGCGCGCCGAGGTGCGGCGCGTCGAGTGGGAGGACGTGGCGCGGTGCACCCACCGGGAAGGCTGCGTGCTCAAGCGCGGGGCCGAGGCGCTCGGGCCGCTGTTGCTGTCGGCCAACGAGATCCCGCTCGCGCAGGATGTCCTCGACCGGCAGATCGTGGACACCAACGGCGCCAAGGTGGAGCGGGTCAATGACCTGCACCTCTTGATCGCGCGCGGCGACCTGCGCGTGGCGCACGTGGACGTGGGCATCCGGGGCCTGGTGCGCCGCATGGGCTGGCAGGCGCTGGTGGACGCGCTCGTCAAGTCGGTGCGCCCCGCCGCGCGCTATCTGCGCAAGGAGGGCTTCGTCTCGTGGAAGCACGTGCAGCCGCTGGCCGCCGGCTCGCCCCGCGTGCGGCTCGACGTGCGGCGCGAGGCGCTGTCCGAATTGCACCCGGCCGACCTGGTCGAGATCCTCGAGGATCTCGATCGCCGCGAGCGCGCCGTCCTCTTCCGCGAGCTCGACGTCGAGACCGCTGCCGACACGCTGGAGGAGGCCGAGCCGATCCTGCAGCGCGAGCTGATCCAGGACCTCGACCCGGCCAAGGCCGCCGACGTGATCGAGGCGATGGACCGCGACGACGCGGCCGACCTGCTCGCCGAGCTACCGCAAGAGGAGTCCGACGAGCTGCTCTCGGCGATGGAGCCGCAGGAGGCGCGCGAGGTCCAGCAGCTGCTCGAGTTCGGCGAGGACACCGCCGGCGGAATGATGAACCCCGACTTCGCGCGCGTGGGCCCAGGGCTCAGCGCCACCGACGCGATGCAGGAGGTGCGCAGGCAGGCGCGTGAGGTCGAGCACATCGACGACATCTTCGTCGTCACCACGGCCGAGCGGCTGATGGGGGTCGTCTCGCTACGCGACCTGCTGGTCGCAGAGCCTGCCAGCCTCGTCAAGGAGCTGATGCACGAGCACCCCGCGCAGCTGGTCACTGCCGACCGCTCGCGCCACGTCGCCGAGCTGGCGGCCAAGTACAACCTCTTCTCGCTGCCCGTGGTGGGCGAGGAAGGCAAGCTCCTCGGCGTAGTCACCGTGGATGACGTGCTCGAGCGGGTCCTCCATGGCTGAGCCCTCGCAGGCCGCGCCGAGGCCGACGCCGGCCGGAAGCCGACCCATCAGCGCGCGGCTCGGCGTCTGGGCGCGGATGGGCGCGATCCTGGCCGTGGTGGGGCCCGGCATCATCACGGCCAACGTGGACAACGACGCCGGCGGCATCGCCACGTACTCGCAGGCCGGCGCCGACTTCGGCTACTCGCTGCTCTGGACGCTCATCCCCATCACCTTCGCGCTCATCCTCGTGCAGGAGATGTGCGCCCGCATGGGCGTGGTCACGGGCAAGGGCCTCTCGGACCTGATCCGCGAGCGCTTCGGCGTCAAGGCGACGTTCTTTGTCATGCTGGCGCTCTTGATCGCGAACCTCGGCAACACCATGGCCGAGTTCGCCGGCATCGCGCAGTCGCTCGAGATCTTCGGCATCAGCCGCTACGTCTCGGTCCCGGCCTCCGCCCTCTTCGTCTGGCTCTTGGTGCTGCGCGGCTCGGCCAAGATCGTCGAGCGGGTCTTCCTCGTCGCCTGCATCTTCTACGTCGCGTACATCGTGTCCGGGTTCATGTCCAAGCCCGACTGGAACGTGGCGATGGCCGCCACCCTCAAGCCCTCGGTCCAGCTCACCGGCCCCTGGATGACCATGGTCGTCACGCTGGTCGGGACGACGATCGCGCCCTGGATGCAGTTCTATTTGCAAAGCGCCGTTGTCGAAAAGGGCGTCCGGCTCGAGGACTACGGATTGTCGAAATTGGACGTGGTGCTCGGCTGCATCGTCACCGACGTCGTCGCGTTCTTCATCGTGCTCGCCTGCGCCGCGACCATCTTCAAGGCGGGCCTGCACATCGAGAACGCCGCCGACGCCGCGGTCGCGCTCGGCCCGCTGGCCGGCAAGTACGCGGCGGCGCTCTTCGCCTTCGGCCTCTTCAATGCGTCGCTCTTTGCCGCCAGCATCCTGCCGCTCTCGACCACGTACTACGTGTGCGAGGCCTTCGGCTGGGAGAGCGGAATCGACAAGCGCCGCCGCGACGCGCCGCAGTTCTACGTGCTCTACGAGGCCATGCTGGTCCTGGGCGCGGGCCTCGTGCTCTTGCCCGGCGTGCCGCTCCTCAAGGTCATGCTGCTCTCGCAGACGGCCAACGGGGTGCTGCTCCCGTTCATCCTCATCTTCATGCTCCTGCTCGCGCGCGATGAGCGCCTGATGGGCCGCTATCGCAACGGCCGCGTCTTGAACGCGGTCTCCTGGCTGACCGCGGCCCTCTTGATCCTCCTCACGGCGGCGATGCTCTGGTTCACGCTGCGGCCTTGAGCCGAATTATCGATTTTTGCGATTCGACAACGCCGCAAAGTGGCCGCGCAGGCGCGCCTCGCTGGCCAGCGCCTCGTCGTCGCCCGGGCCGTCGTTCAACAGGCGCGCGGCGTGCCGCACGAGAAGCTGCTCGAGCGCCAGCTCTTCGCAGAGCCGCTGCGCTGAGAGCTCGTCGAGGCCGCTCGCCCGCAAGAAAGCCGCGCGATCCCTCTTCGACACCCCAAGAGAGGAGAGCCACTCCCGCTCGGCGCGCGCGACCTCGTCCGGCGAGGCCCGGAGCCCAAGCTCGCGCGCCTGGCCGGCGAGCAGCGCCCGGCGCAGACCAGCGTCGCGAAGACCGGCAGCGTCGGCGCGGCACCAGAGCGCCTCCAGCACGCCCGGCGAGCCGTCGCGCAGCTCCCGGGCGCGCACGCGGGCTGATGCGAGCGGCACCAGTCTCCGCGCGGCCGCCCTGGGCGCGGCCCGGAGAGATTTCGCCGCCGCCAGCAAGCACTCGCGCGCGTCGCTCGCCTTGACGTCGGGCAGGCCGCGCCCAGCCCAGCGATCCCACTTGCGCCGCGCCTGCGGTGAGAGCTGCGCCAGCACGCGAGGCCAGGTGCGCTCCTGGTAGAAGACGCCGCGCGAGGCCGCGACCAGCGCGCGCTCTTCCTTCGCCGTGAGCGCGCGGCCGCGCCTGGCCTGCCCCGCAGCGAATCGCACCGAGACTTGTGGCACGGTGAGCGGCCGGTAGGCGTGCTCGGCGTCGGCGTGCAGGAGGGCCACGTCGGCGTCATCGGCGCTGCCGTCCTTGACCCAGGCGAAGACCTGGCCGACGCCCACCATGCCGAAGGGCGCAAGCTCGGCGGCGCGCAAGGCGCCCATGCTGGAGGCGCCAAACACGCGCACGCCGGACTCGAGCGCGGTCAAGATCTCGCGGTGCCAGACCGAGGGCTGCGACTCGAAGACACCGTCGATGAGCGCGATGGCGCGGGGGCCGCGGGCCAGCGCGCGCCAGACATCGCCCTGGCGGGCCGGAGGAAGGACGGTGCAGGGCGTGAGCGCGCGCGCCTCCGCCGGGGGCAGCGAGGGTCCGAGGAAGGCGACGAGATCGCGTTCGCTCAGAGAAGCTCCGAGACGAGCAGGCCGGGCACCAGCACCTTGACGACGCGCAGCCCGAGCGACGCCTCGGCCAGGTCCACCGCGGCGGCGCGCGCGTGCCCGGCGCGGCGAAGCCGCTGCAAGACCAGCGGGACGCCGCCGCTCAGGTCGGGCAGCTCGCTCGCGTCGCGCGTTGGCTTGCACTCTTCGCAAGCGGCGCGCAAGCCCGCGGCGGCCTCGGGGTCTGGCGCGGCCACGTCCTCGCGCGCGCCGTGCACGTCGGTCAGCCTGGATTGCGCGGCCTCCAGCAGCGCCGCGAGGAGCGCGTCGTCCCGCCCCAGGCGACACGCGTAGCCGGCGGTGAGCGGCACGGGCCCTCCCTCCAGATCGACCAGCACGCAGCCAGCCACTGGCAAGCAGAGGTCGCGCTGGCCGCCCGGCGCCAGGTCGAACAGGTGCACGCCAAAGCCCGCCTCCATCAGCGACCGTGCGCGCGCGGCCGTGCGGGGCGCGGCCCGGAGCGATTCCGGCCGCAAGAGCCGCCGCGCGATGGCCGCTCGCGTGAACCCCCGCGGCAAGGCGCGTGCGAGCTGATCGCGCTCGACCGCCTCGAGCAGCGCATGCAGCAGCGCGGCCTCGGGATCCCGGCCTGCGCCCGAGCCATTCGAGCTCCAGCGCACGCCCGCCGGCCCCAGGGACGGCGCGCCTCGCGGGGGGCAGTGGACCGCCTGCGCCGGCACCAGCAAGAAAGGGCCGCCGTGCAGGTCGGCCGCGGTGCGCCAGGCGATGCGCACCTCGTCGCCGGCCAGCCAGGGCGCGGCCAGGGGCAGCTCGCGCGGCGCGACCACCGGCCCGAGCGCGCGCATCTGCCGGCCCGAGCCGAAGCGAAGTGCGGATGCGTCCACCCGCTCGGCGGCCCAGAGCTCGGCGGCCTCGCAGAGCGCGCCGAGCGCGGCCTGCGCGAACGTCTCGCCCTTGCCGTTGCTCACTTGCAGCACATGGGCCGAGGGGCGCACCGCGCACGCCACCTCGACGCCGCAGCGATCAAGGCCCGTGACCCTGGCGATGCGGGTGACCCCCACCACGCGCGAGATTTTCGAGAGCGCGGCCGAGGTCGGCATGCGCGATGCTCTATCATTTATGCTCTACGATGCGCGCCGTGCCGACCGACGCGCCCTTCGACGTGACCCGCCGCCTCGACCCCGCGCCGCTCATCAACCTGCGCTGGCTGGTGCTGCTGCGCTGGGGCGCCGCGGCCGGACAGGCGGCGACGATCCTGGTCGCCTCGCGCGTGCTGCACCAGCCGCTCCCGCTCGGCAAGCTGCTCGCGCTCTGCGGCCTGCTCGCGCTCGGCAACCTCGGCGTGCAGATCTGGCTCTGGCGCGGCGGCCAGCCGACCGAGCGCGCCGCCGCGGTCAACCTGCTCGCCGACGTGGTCGAGCTGACCCTGGTGCTGTCGCTCTCGGGCGGCCCACTCAACCCCTTCGCGGCGCTCTACCTCATCCACGTCACCATCGGCGCGGTCATCCTCCCGGCGCGCTGGAGCTATGCGGTCTCGGGCGTGGCGCTGCTCTGCTACTCGGCGCTGCAGCTCCTGCCCGAGGTGAAGGGCCTCGCGCAGGGCGGCCTGCAGCTCAACCTCTACCTCTCGGGGATGTGGGTCGCCTTCCTCGTCGCCGCGGTCTTCATCTCGACCTTCACGCTGCGCATGAGCCAGGCGCTCAAGGGGCGCAACGAAGAGCTCGAGCAGCTGCGCGCGGAGGCAGAGGCCGCCGAGCGGCTGGCAGCGCTCGGCACCCTGGCGGCCGGGACTGCCCACGAGCTGAACACGCCGCTTGGCACCATCGCCATCCTCGCCGCCGAGCTGACCGACCAGCTCGAGGGCGACAGAAAAGCCGAGGCCGACGCGATCCGCAAACAGGTCAAGCGCTGCAAGGAGATCATCAGCAACATGCTGGCGCCCCGCGGCGGCGGCGATCTCGAGGAGCCCAAGGAGATCGAGGTGGCGCCGATCCTCGAGGCCGCCGTGCAGCGCTGGAGCGAGGGCCGGCCAGGCGGTCCGCCCCAGCTCACCATCGAGGGCTCGGTGCGCAGATCGCGAGCGCGGCTGCCGGTGCGCGCCTTCGAGCAGGCCGTCGCCAACCTCCTCGACAACGCCGCCGACGCCACCGAGGGGCGGCAGGACTCGAAGGTGACGCTCTCGCTCTTGCGCCACGAAGACGCGCTCGAGCTCACCGTGGCCGACAACGGCGTCGGCGTCCCCGAGCCGCTGGTGCGCCGCCTGGGCGAGCCTTTCTTCACCACCAAGGAGCCGGGCCGCGGCACGGGCCTTGGGCTCTACCTGGTCCGCCACGTGGCCGAGCGCGGAGGCGGGCAGATGGTCATCACCTCGGCCGAGGGGCGCGGCACCCAGGTGAAGCTGATAGTGCCTGAGATCGACGGTTGAGATAGAAAGGGTTCGAATGAAGATCCTGATCGTCGACGATGACGAGCCGTTCCGCCTCGCGCTCAAGAGCGCCTTCGTCCGCCGTGGCTACGAGGTGGCGCAGGCCGCAAGCTACGAAGAGGCGCTCGCCGCCGCGCGCGAGGGGCTGCCCGGCTACGCGGTGGTGGACTTGAAGATGGCCGGCGGCCGCTCGGGCCTGGACGTGGTCAAGGAGCTGCGCGCGCTGCCCCGTCCGCCTCAGATCGTCGTGCTGACGGGCTACGGCAGCATCGGCACCGCGGTCGAGGCCATTCGCCTGGGCGCCATCAACTACTTGAACAAGCCCTGCGACGCCGAGGAGATCGAGGCGGCCTTGCTCGGCAAGCGCAGCCCTCCTCCGATCAACGAGGTGCCTTCGCTCGACCGCCACGAGTGGGAGTACCTGAACCGCATCCTCTCTGACTGCAGCGGCAACATCAGCGAGGCAGCCAGGCGCTTGAAGATGCATCGAAGGACTCTGCAACGAAAGCTGCAGAAGCACCCTCCAAAGAGCTAGCAGGCTCGGAGTCGGTGCTCTTTGCGGGGAGTGGTACGAGGGGCGGCAGCCCCTTGTACAGCGCGAAGGCCGAAGGCCGCAGCGCCCCAGAAATCCTCGAAGACACGAGACTCGCTGTATCGGTCGATCTGCATGCAAACCTCGCCCGACTGTGTTAAACCGCGCAGCCCTTTTCACCGAGACGCACGCAGATGATTCAAGTCACCAACGTCACCAAGGCGTACGCCGGCCGCAAGCTGTTCGAGGAAGTGAACACCTCGTTCCCGGCGGGCCGCCGCTATGGCCTGACCGGCCCCAACGGGGCGGGCAAGTCCACGTTCATGAAGATTCTCTCGGGCGATCTGGAGCCCGACACCGGCACCGTCTCGCGCCCGCGCAAGCTCTCGGTCTTGAAGCAGGACCAGTACGGATTCGAGGACAAGCGCATCCTCGACGTCGTCCTCATGGGCAACAAGGGGCTCTGGGGGGCGATGCAGGAGAAGGAGGCGCTGCTCGCCAAGACCGATCTGACCGACGACGACGGCGCGCGGCTGGGAGAGCTGGAAGGCATCATCGCCGAGGAGGACGGCTACTCCGCCGAGTCAGAGATCGCGACGCTGCTGGACGGCCTCGGCCTGCTCGAGCGCGACCACTCGAGGCTGATGAAGGAAGTCACCGGCGGCGACAAGGTGCGCGTGCTGCTGGCGCAGGCGCTCTTCGGCAAGCCGACCGCGCTGCTGCTCGACGAGCCCACCAACTCGCTCGACCTGGACTCGGTGAAATGGCTGGAGGCCTTCCTCGAGCAGTTCGAGGGCACGCTCGTGGTCATCAGCCACGATCGCCACTTCCTCAACGCCATCTGCACCCATATCGCCGACATTGATTACGAAACGATCATCACCTATCCCGGCAACTATGACGACATGGTGCGGGCCAAGGGCGACGTCCGCTCGCGCATCGAGAGCGAAAACCAGGACAAGATGAAGCGGCGCGAGCAGCTGCAGGATTTCATCGCGCGCTTCTCGGCCGGCACCCGCGCCTCGCAGGTGCAGAGCCGGAAGAAGCAGCTCGAGAAGCTCTCGCTGGCCGATATGAAGCGGTCGAACATCGCGCGGCCTTTCATCAAGATCGAACCCAAGCGCGCGAGCGGCAAGCAGACCCTCACGGTCGAAGGCCTGACCAAGGGCTTCGAGCCGGGCAAGAAGCTGTTCAAGGACTTTACCGGGTTGATTACCCGCGGCGAGAAGTGCGCCATCGTCGGCAAGAACGGCGTCGGCAAGACCACCTTCTTGCGGACGATCCTTGGCGAGCTCCAGCCCGACGCGGGCAAGGTCACCTGGGGCCACGAGGCGCAGATCGGCTACATGCCGCAGGACGTGAAGCCCACCATCCCGACCGACACCACCGTCTTCAACTACCTGCACGACATCGACCCGATCGCCGCCAACGAGGACATCCGCGGGCTGCTCGGCCGCATGCTCTTCCGCGGCGACGAGGGCAACAAGCCGACCAAGGCGCTCTCGGGCGGCGAGGCCGTGCGCCTGCTCTTTTGCAAATTGATGCTCACCAAACCAAACATATTGGTCTTGGACGAGCCGACCAATCACCTCGATCTGGAAGCGATCAGCGCGCTCGCCGACGGGCTGCAGCAGTTCACCGGCACCGTCCTCTTCGTGGCGCACGACCGCGATTTGATCAGCTCGACCGCCAATCGCATCTTTGCCTTCCACCACGGCGGGATGGAAGACTTCGCGGGCGACTATGAGTCGTTCCTCGAAAAGCACGGCGGGTATATCGAAGCGCGTTAGCAGCCGACGCGGGCTTCTGCCGCGAATCAGCCAGGCTTCTTCGCGAGCGCCGCGGCGACGCTCTCGAGCAGCGCCGCCGCGGCCTTCTTCGGTCCTCCGATCAGGGTCCGGAACTCTCCAGCGGGGAGCTCCAGCGATTGGTTCAGCGCGTTGTTGATCAAGGTGAGCTCGGTCTCGTCGAGGCGAAGCTCGAAGGTCTGCCCGCTGCGCCGGATCTCGGCCATCTCGTTCACCGCTGCCGATCGAAGTAGCGGCGGCCCTGGTTGGGGCGGAACGCCGCGATCACTCGCCGCGCCAGCCGGGCTTGCGCTTGCCGAGGAAGGACTCGATGCCTTCTTTGAAGTCCTTGCTCAAATAAGCGCGCAGTACGTGCTCCTCGTCGCGCGGCGGCGCCCAGCTGCGCAGGACGCGAGCGAGCTCCTGCTTGCAGGTCTGTAGAGTGATCGGCGCGTGCTCGAGCAGTCCGCGCGCCATCTTCTCGGCCTCGACGTAGAGTTGGTCCTCGGGGGCCACCTCGTTGAGCAGGCCGATCGCCTTCATCTCGGTGGCGTCCATCAAGCGGGCGCGGAAGATGATGTCCTTGGTCTTGACGATGCCAATCAAGCCGCAGAGCCGCGCATAGTTCCGCGTCGAGAGGGTGTTGCCGAGCGTCCGCGCGATGGGAAAGCCGAACCTTGCCGAGGGCGCGCCGATGCGCAGATCGCAGCCCGCGGCGATCCCAGCGCCACCTCCGGTGCACGCGCCTTGAATGGCTGCAATGGTCGGGACTCGCAAGTCTTCCAAGGCATCGAAGACGCGGTCCATCTTGGATTCATAATCGATGGAGTCCTGCGGCTTCGAAAACGATCGGAACTGCGCGATATCGGTGCCGGCCACGAAGGCCTTGTCGCCCGCGCCGCGCAGGATCACCACGCGGATTGAAGGGTCTCCCTGGACACGGGCGCAGAGCTCGGCCAGCCGTTCGTACATCGCGAACGTCATGGCGTTGCGCGCCTCGGGCCGGTTGAAGATCAGCCAGGCGAGGCCGCCTTCTTTCACCTCGAACAAGATCTCTTGCGATTCACTCATGGTGTGTCCGCGAGCTGGGTGGTGCAGAACGGCGCGGCCATGCAGCACTGTACGGCTCGGGCCCGGAAAGGCGCTAGCTGGTGGCTGCGGTGCGGCGGGCAAGGAAGTCCAACCCAAGGCGCGAAAGTTCGAATGACACGTTTTCCCGCCGGCTTGCGCCTGAGATGAGTGAGGGCAGGTCGCCCTCGCCGTGGACAGCTTCCCTGCTGCCCCGAGAACTGGAGGATCGATGAGCACCGCCACCTCGCCCGCCGCTCGCCTGCTCGGTTTGCTTCCGGTCCTCGCCCTGCTCGCCTGCAACTCGATCTCGACGCCGGCGGAGGCCCGGTCCGTGGACACGAGGTACCGCGCCGTGAATGAGACTCCGTTCGGGAAAGCCTTCTCCGCTCTTCGCAAGGACGCGCCCTCGGTGGAAAAGGCGATCGAGCTGACGCTGGCCGACGCGGCCCGATATTTCGGCGCGAAGCCGGTGGTCAAGAGCGCCTACCAGGACGCGAAGACCGGACGCTCCGGCGGCGCGACGTTCACCATCGACGCCAATGGAACGGCGCTCAAGGGGCTGATCTCGTGCGAGGTCGGAAAGCCCGGCACCACGGTCGCGGTGGTGGTCATCCGCGCCGACGCGCCGGCCGGCGAGTGGGAGCGCCTGGTAAACCCCGAGGCGGCCCCGCGACACGCGCGGCGGGCAGAGAGGCAAGAGGGCGAGCGGGATTCGGAGTCGTCCAGCTCCGACGCCGCGCCCAAGGTCGCAAACGAGCCGCTCGAGCGCCACGTGTTCGAGGACAACACCGCCTCGATCGGCCTGGCCCGCGGCTGGACCACCCCGTCGCGCGAGGCGATGAAGGGCGTGCAGATCATCGGACCTGAGGGCCAGCAGATGCTGATCGGCGTCATGGCCTCGGCGCAGATCCCGGGCTCCAGCCTCGCGGGCATGCCCGGCAGCTTCGTGGCGCGCTACTCCACTCCGCTCGAGGCCCTGCGCACGCTCGCGCCCCAGTTCAGCCGCCAGAGCGGCCAGAACGGCGGGCCGGTGTGGAAGCTCGACAAGCTGACCCAGGTCAGCAACCAGAAGCCGACGATGCCGAACGGCCGCTCGTCCGTGCTCAGCTACGGGGTCACCGAGCGCGGCCGCGACGGCGCCACCAAGCACTACAAGGTGGTGGCGCAGGTCGAGATCAGCCCGATCAGCGCGCAGGCCTTCATGATCTCGCTCACGGCGCTGCGCGCACCCGACGCCATCTTCCAGCGCGACCTGCCGGTGATGCTGCAGATGGTGCAGTCGCTGCAGTCCAACGACGGCGAGATCAACCGGCGGTCGGCCAGCAACCTCGCCGCCCAGCGGGACTGGTTCAACAACCAGCAGGCGGGCGTGAGGGCGCAGCAGGCCGCCAACGACGCGCAGCACGAGGGCTACTGGAAGACCCAGCGCGACAACGCGCAGAAGAACAAGAACTGGGAGGCCGGCCAGCTCGCCCAGGCGCGCACCAACGACAACTTCAGCGAGGCCATCCGCGGCGTCCGCACCGTCGAGGACACCACCACCGGCGAGCGCAAGAGCATGAACTACCTCAACGTCGACAAGATCGTGGACGACCTCAACGAGCGCGACCCCGGCCGCTACAAGCAGATCCCGCTCCGCGACGAGATGCACCCGCTCGACGGCCAGTAGACCAGGGGCGGCGCGCGGCACGCTCTGGGAAGTGCGGCCAGGCGAGATCGTGTCCACGCAGAGGTTCCGCGCCCTCTGAGGTGTGCTTGCAGTAGATTCCCCCCGTGCAAGAGCGCATCGCGATCGTCGGCCTGGGGCTCATCGGCGGCTCCCTCGCGCTCGCGCTGCAGAAGGCGCAGCCCGGCCTCCAGATCGTCGGCGTCGATTCCGACGAGGCGACGCGTGCGCTGGCGTTGGCCGCGGGCGCGGTCCAGCGCGCATCGTCTCTCGAGGCCGCCGATCTCTCGGGCTGCCAGCTGGCCGTGCTGGCGGTGCCCGCCCAGCCCTTGCTGGAGCTCATCGGCCGGGTCGCCGGGCTGCTTCCCGAAGGCGCCGTGCTGACCGACGTCTGCGGCGCCAAGGAAGAGATCGTCCGCCGCGCGCAATTGCAACAGCGTTGCATCTTCGTCGGCGGCCACCCGATGGCGGGGACGGAGTTTCGCGGCTTCGCCGCCGCCCGCGCCGACCTCTTCCAGGGCGCGGTGGTGGCCCTCTGCCCGCCGGCGGGTGCAGAAGGCGCGGCAGCCACCGCCCGGGTCGAGGCGCTCTGGCGGGCGGCGGGCGCGACCCGGATGGTGCTGCTGGAGCCGGCGGCGCACGACCACGCGGTCACCTTCGCCTCGCACCTGCCGTACCTCGCGGCCGCCTCGGTGGTCGAGGCGCTGCACGCCGCAGGCCCGGCGCAGCCCTTGGCACGCGAGCTGGCGGCCGGTGGGTTTCGCGACACGACCCGCGTCGCCGGCGACTTCACGCTCTCGGGCGCGGCGGCGCAGAACCGCTTCTTGCCCGCGGCGGCGCGGGCGCTGGGCGACGCGCTGGCCAGGCTCGCCGACGAGCTGCGCGAGGATCCGATTCGCGCGGTCGAGCGGCTGCGCGGCCTGGCCGACGAGCGGCGCGCCATGGTGCTGCCGCCGCGGCCGGGCGGGACGAAGTGAGTCACCGCGCCTGCGACACCTTCGCGCTCCGCGGCTCACCTTGGCCAGGGTAGAACAAGGCCGCCAATGACGATCCGCCCGCCTCTCTTTTGCGCCTTGCTCTGCGCGCTCGCTCCGGCCGCGCGCGCGCAGACCGTGCCGGCGCTGCCTCCGGACGCAAAGCCTGCGGCGCCGCCGCCCGCGCCCATCTCGCCGCCCAAGCTCGTCGAGAGCACCGCCGCCGAATATCCACCGAGCGAGGTCGCGCAGGGCCGCGGGGCGCGCGTGGTCCTCGAGCTGGATCTGGACGACAAGGGCGCAGTGGCCGCGGCGCGCGTCACCTCTCCGCCGCAGCCCGGCTTCGATGAGTCCGCGCTGGCGGCCGCGCGCAAGCTGCGCTTCGAGCCGGCGCGGCAAGCTGAGTCGCCCATCGGCGTCCGCATCCAGTTTGCCTTCACCTTCGCCCCACCTCCTCCGCCGCGCGCCCCCCAGGCCGCCGAGGTGGCCGCGGAGAAGCCGGTCAATCTCAGTGGCGCCGTGCGCGAGCGCGGATCGCGCAAGAAGCTCGCCGGCGTCGAGGTCTCGGTGCCCGCGGCTTCCCTCTCGTCCATCACCGACAAGGAGGGGCGCTTTGAGTTGCGCGGCGTGCCGGCCGGCGACAACGAGGTGGTCTTGACCGCGCCCGGCTACGAGCGGCTGGCGGTGCAGGAGACGGTGGCCGAGGGCCAGCGCGCCGAGGTGCTCTATCGATTGCAGCCGCTCTATGGAAACCCATTGGAGGCCGTGGTCGAGGGCGAGCGGCAGCGCAAGGAGCTCTCGCGCACCAGCCTCGCCACGGCCGAGATCGAGCGCATTCCCGGCTCGCAAGGCGACGCGCTGAAGGTCATCGAAGACTTGCCCGGCGTGGCGCGAACCTCGCCCATCGGCGGCGGCCTGCTCGTCATCCGCGGCTCGAAGCCCGGCGACTCGCTCGTCTTCCTCGACGGGCAGCAGATCCCGCTCCTCTATCACTTTGGCGCGCTCTCCAGCACCATCAACTCAGACCTGCTCGAGGGAATTGATCTATTGCCGGGCAACTTCAGCGCGCTCTATGGCGACATGACCGGCGGCCTCGTGGAGGTGCGCTCGCGCAAACCAAAAGAAGAGCTCCACGGCTATGCCAATATCAGCCTGATCGACACCAGCCTGCTCCTCGAAGGCCCGGTCCCGGGCGTCGAAGGATTGACCTTCGCGGCGGCGGGCCGGCGGAGCTATTTCGATTTGCTTCTTAAGGCTGCCTTCAGCGGCGCCAGCACCGACATCGGCCTCTCCGTCGCCCCCGTCTACTATGACGCCCAATTCCGCCTTGAGTATCAACCCAAGGGCAGCCCGCATCGCCTCTCGCTCTTCGCGCTGACGTCCAAAGACGAGCTCGGGCTCCTCTTCAAGCGGCCGCTCGACTCGGACCCGAACGTCAGCGGCGACTTCGAGCTGGTCACCGCCTTCTCGCAGATCCGCCTGCGCGACCAATATCGATCCGGCCCCTGGAGCGTCGATACCACCGCGATGTTCGAGTGGATCGACTTGAAGGTCAACATCGGCACCCAGTTCTTTACCTTGCAGGGACCGGACCTGTTCCTCCGCTCGACCGTCACGCGCGACGTCGATGAGTCCTTGACCCTGGCCGGCGGCGTCGATCTGGCCAATCGCCACCCGCGCGTCACCTCGCGCTTCTCGGCCGCGCTCTACGTGCGCGAGGGCCAATTCAATCAAAACACCCCGCCCCGTCCCGACGACGCGCTGCTCGAGATCCAAGGGCACTTCAATCGCTTCTCGCCGGGCCTCTGGGGCGAGGCGCGCTATCGGCCCATCACGCCGCTCTCGATCACCGCCGGGCTGCGCTTGGATCTGTACAAGTATTCAACCAACCCGGACCCGCACTTCACGCTCTCGCCCCGCCTGGCGGCGCGCTACCAATTGACCGAGCAGGTCGTCCTCAAGGGCGGCGCCGGTCTCTATACCGAAGGGGCGCGCAATGGCGACGCGGCGCTGCCGTTCGGCAGTCCGCTCATCTTGCCGGAGCGCGCCTGGCAGACCACGGCCGGCGCCGAGGTCAGGCCTGCGCCCGGTCTCTTCCTCTCGGGCGAGGCCTATTACAAATGGCTCGGCAACGTGATCTCGAGCACCTCGCCCAGCAATGACGCTTTGCCGTCGCTGATCGACAACTCTGGCATCGGCCACGTCTATGGAATCGAGCTGCTCCTGCGCAAGGAGCTCTCGGAGCGCTTCTTTGGTTGGCTTGCCTATTCCTTGTCGCGCAGCGTGCGCCTGGACCGCCCGGGCGCTGGCTGGCGGCTCTTCGACTTCGATCAAACCCACGCCGTTACCTTGATAGGAAGCTATAAGCTCGGCCGCGGCTGGCAGGCGGGCGCGCGCTTCCGCTTGATCAGCGGCAATCCGGAGACGCCGGTGCTGGGCTCGCGCTACCTGGCCAGCGCCGATGTCTATCTCCCCATCTTTGGACCGTCCAACAGCTCGCGCCTGCCCGTCTTCCACCAGCTCGACCTGCGGGTGGACAAGGTCTGGACCTTCGATAGCTGGTCGCTCGACCTCTATCTCGACGTCATCAACGCTTATAGCCATCGCTCGACGGAGGCGACCAACTATAGCTACGACTATAGTCAGCAAAGCGCTTTCAAGGGCCTGCCCATCTTGCCGAGCATCGGCGCGAAAGGGAGCTTCTGATGCGCCACCTCCTCCGCCTGCTCCTGTTGGCGTTCTCGGTGCTGGCAGCCTGCGCCAATGACTTCGAGAAGCAGAGCCACATTTCGAAGCTGCGCATCCTCGCGGTGCGCGCTGACCCGGCAGAGCTGATCATCGAGCCTGGCCAGCAGCCGCCGAAGACGGTGCTCTCGGCCCTGGCCGTCGAGCCCAGCGGGGCGCTGATCACCCTGCAATGGGCGCTCTGCACCGTGCAGGGCGTGGTCCCGAGCCCGGCCCTTGATTGCCCCGGGACTCAAGGCATCGATCTCTTCGCCCCCGATGGCCGCGGCAACCTCGACCTCGGGCAGGAGCCGTTCCGGGCTCAATATGAAGCGTTGATTGCCTCCCCGCAGGGACAGGCTGCGCTGGCGACGGGAATTCCACTCATCATTGGATTGACCACGCGGACCAATGTCGCCGCGCTCGGCGCGCTGACGACGGTGACCCTGCGCACCGCCGATCCGGCGAAGCCAATCAATCACAATCCCGAGATTGCAACTCTAGAGGCAGACGGATTGACCGTGGCAGAGGACGGCTCGACGACGGTGAGCGCGGGCTCGACCGTGCACCTGACGCCCATCCCGGCCGAGGGCGCGCACGAGCTACAGGCCGACAATACCTTCGAGAAGCTCAACTATAGCTTCTATGCGACGGGCGGAGAGATCCAGACCCTGCGCTCGACCGACACCACGGCGACGGGCGAGGCTGCCGACCCGACCATCGATTGGCTGGCGCCGACGAGCCCGGGTTCGGTGCAGCTCTGGGTGGTGGTGCGCGACGGCAGAGGCGGTCAGGGTTGGGTGGCGCGGACGGTACAGGTCAAATAACCTCCCTGATTACAATGTCAGTCAAATAGGCGCCGGTGGGTATCGGCCGCGGGCAGGCGGGAACCCGCCGGTCGGAACGGGCGCCCACCCGCAATCGGTGGCTCGCTGCGCTCGCATCTTTGGATTTCTGCTGCGGGAGCCCTTAATCCTCCCGACGGGTTCCCGCCTGCCCGCGGCCTATTGGGGGAATTGGAAATGGGAACCCCAGTAGTCCGCTTGAGTCTTCAGACGCGACCACCTGACGTCTCTTTCCCCCCGCTCCCAATGTCAGGCCAATAGGCCAATAGGCCGCCGGCAGGCAGAGGCCCGTCGCGAGGATTAAGGGCTCCCGCGGCAAGAAGTCCGATCGCTGCGAGCGCAGCGAGCCACCTTACGCGGGTGGGCGCCCGTTCCGCGCGGCGGGCCTCTGCCTGCCGGCGGCCGGTACCCTACCCGTGCCTGTTTGACTGGCATTAATCATCAACTGACTGCTGGTTCCTCGCCGCCTCGAGCAGCAGGTCAACCAGCTTCTTCGCCAGCTCAGGCGCGCCGCTGATTGATTCACTATACGTGTGCCGCACCGCCGCCTCGCGCTTGGGGTCGAGCACGGCGCGGCCCTCCTTGCGCTTGCTCTGGCCGATGACGCGCGCCACCTCGAGTCGCCGCTTGACCAGCGCGCCGATCTCGCCGTCGATCGCATCTACCCAAGCGCGCAATTGCGTCAGCGGCAGGCGGGCGTCGGGATGCAAGCCCAGCGCGCGCGCCAGTTCGCCAAAGCGCTGCGGGACCAGGGCTTGCTCGGCGTCGGACAGCGCGCGAGCGGGGTCGTCGTGGACCTCGACGATGACGCCGTCGGCGCCGGCAGCCCAGGCGGCGCGGGCCAGGCCCTCGACCAGATCGGCGCGGCCGGCCGCGTGCGACGGATCGGCGATCAGCGGCAGATGGGTCAGCGGACGCGCGGCCAACATGCCGCCCAGATCCAGCGTGCTGCGCGTGCTGGTCTCGAAGGAGCGGATGCCGCGCTCGCAGAGGACCACGCGGGCCTCGCCGCTGGCCATCACGTACTCGGCGGCGCCGAGCCACTCGTCAACCGTCGCGCCCGCGCCGCGCTTGAGCAACACCGGCTTGCCCGCGCGGCCCACGGCGCGGAGCAGGTCGAAGTTCTGCATGTTGCGCGCGCCGATCTGCAGCATGTCGGCGTGCTCGGCCACGCGCTCCACCTGATCGACCGCCATCACTTCGGTCACGATAGGAAGGCCCACGTCCTTGCCGGCGGCCTTGAGCCATTCGAGCGCCTCATAGCCGTGGCCCTGGAACGCATAGGGATTGGTGCGCGGCTTGAAGATGCCGCCGCGCAGGCCGGTCGCGCCGCACGAGGCCACCTGGCGGGCGATGCGCATCACCTGCTCGGCCGATTCGACCGAGCACGGCCCGGCGATGCACGCGCGCGCGCCGCCGCCGATCTTCAGCGGCCCGATCTCGACCACCGTGGGCGGCTTTCTCGCCGTCGCGTGGGGCAGCGACTTGATTGCCGGCAGCGTGCCTTCCTTGGCCGGCAGGCGGGCCGAGTGCGACGCGGGCTGACCGAGCGAAATCACCTGCACGTCGCGCACGGGCGCGAGCGCCGTCAGCCTGGCCGCGTCGGCGCCGAGGACCCAGAGGCGCAGCGGGTGTTCGGCGTTGCCGGCCAGCGGCAGCAAGGTGGCGCCGGTGAGCACGTCGAGCCGCGCGGTGGCGGTCAGCGAGGCCGCGCGCAAGAAGGCCAGGGGCACGGCCGCGCGCGCGTGGTCGGCGTGGCGCAGGTGCGCGAAGCGGGTGTGGTTCGCCTCCTTGTCGGAGACGTCGTCGATCAGGATGTCGAGCCCGTGCAGCTCGGCCGCGCGCCGCGAGCAGATGGCGCCGTCGGTCGAGGCATCGTCGGCGACGAAGGTCGCGGCGCCGGCCGTGTCGTAGCAAACGACCGGCTCGATGCCGAGCTCGGCGAGCCGGCGCGTGCACTGCCGCAGGGCCGCCGGATGAGAGAACGCCCGCTTCACGTCGTGCAGCGGCGTGCCCTGCCTCGCCGCGAGCACCAGCCGCACGGCCACCGAGGTCAGCCCGGTCGCGACCAGATCCAAGCCGTTGCAGACCGCGGCCGCGAGCGGCTCGAGCGCTTCATGGATCGCGCCGACGATGGCGTTTTCGAGCGGCACCACCGCCTCGTCCAGGTCGCCTTTGCCGAGCGCCTCGAGCAGCTTCTCGAAGCTCGCGAACGGCACCGGAATGTTGCCGCCATAGGCTGCCGCGACCTCGCCGAACGCGCCGGCCTCGCCCTGGTAGCCGACGCGCAGCGCGCCCGCTTTCTGCTCCTGGATTCCCTCTCGATCGGCGATTTCGCGCAGCACGTGTCCTCCAGCGTCTCAACACATGTAGTGCAAACACCCCCGCCTGGCCATTCATGCCGGCGGCCTTGCTGCTACAATCGACGTCAGGATGCCTGACGACCGAGCGCCAGAGACCCCGAACTGGAACGTGAACCCGTTCGACACGGCGTTCGCCGGCCTCTTCCGCAAGCACTTCGCGGCGCTGCGTTCGGCCTGGTCGGCGCAGCCGCACGAGGGCGTCCTGGTCGCGGCCATCGACTCGGCCGGGGTCTTCGACGCCCACGCGCATTTGCGGCTGCCCGCGAGCGGCATCGCCCACCTGGTCCTCGGCCGGCACGAGCGCTGCGACGTGGTGCTCTCGCGCGACCCGGACGTCTCCCTGCGCCACCTGCTCGTGCGCGCCACCCGCGCGCCCAACGGCGGAATTCGATTGCGCGCAATCGATCTCCGCAGCCGCGTCGGCCTGTTGTCGGAGGACGGCAAGCGCTGCGAGGCCATGGCCGCCGACGGCTCGCTGGTGATGAAGATCGGCAGCTACACGCTCTTCCTCCTGCCCACGGGCCCCGGCCTCCCGCAGTGGGCCGCCGACGCCGACGAGACCTGGCGCGCGTTCCAGACCTGCCCCGCCGAGATCCTGCCCCCCGCGCAGCCGCTCAAGTCGCGCGCGGCGCCCTCGCCCGGCGCGGTCAAGCTCGCGACCATCACCATCCACTCCAGCTCGCCGCAAGCCGGCGACTTGACCACCATGCACGCCGTCTGGAGCGACCAACTCGAGCGCGGCATCCTCGTCGGCCGCGACGACCGCTGCAGCCACGGCGGCGTCGACGAAGGCAACCTCTCGCGCGTGCACCTCGTGTTGCTCAGCGTCGAAGGCGAGGTCTGGGGAATCGACACCGCCAGCACCAACGGCACGCGCGTGTTGCACGGGCAGCCCTTCCGGCAATATCGGCTGAGCGGCGAGGTGCACCTGGTCCTCGCCGACACGCTGCACATGCGCTGGCAGCCAGTGATGCTCGCCGTCCGCGCGTAGCTCGCGGAGAACGCCGTTTGCAATCGGAAGCCCTTCTCCGCGTACTTCCGCGTCTCCGCGCTTGAATCGAAGGGGTCCCGCCTGGCTTCCTCGCGCCGCGCTTTTTCTCTCGCATCGCTCGGACCCGCGCTGGGCGCGCTCGCGCTGCATCTGGCCTGCGGGAGTCGCTATGGCTTCTTTCGCGACGAGCTCTACTTCGTCTCCTGCGGCAAGCACCTCGCTTGGGGCTATGTCGATCAGCCGCCGCTGATCGCCGTCGTCGCCCGGCTCGCCTGGGAGCTGTCGTTTGGCTCGGTGCTGCTCTTTCGCCTGCCCGTGGCGCTCGCCCACGCGGCCACGGTCTACCTGGCGTCGCGGCTGGCGCGGCGGCTGGGCGGCGGACCCGCGGCCATGGCGCTCGCGGGCATCACCACCGCCCTGGCGCCGGTGCTGCTCAGCTTCGGCCACCTCGTCACCATGAACGTCTTCGAGCCGCTGATCTGGCTCGGCGTCATTTCACTGAGCGTGGAAATCCTCGAGGGCGGCCCGCAGCGGCTCTGGCTCGGCGTCGGCGCGCTCGTCGGTCTCGGCGTCCTCAACAAGCACTCGATGATCTTCCTGGCCGCCGGGCTCCTCGCCGCGCTCTTGCTGGTCCCCGAGCGGCGCGCGCTGGCCAGCAAGTGGGTGCTCGGCGCGGCCGGCCTCGCGGCGCTGATCGTCCTGCCCCACGCGCTCTGGCAGGTGGCAAACGGCTTCCCCATGCTCGAGCTCTTGCGGGCGCAGGAGTGGAAGAACGAGCCCTTCGCGCTCGGCCACTTCTTCTCGCAGCAGCTTCTCCACCAGGGCCCGCTGGCGCTCCCGCTCTGGCTCCTTGGACTGGTCTTCTTCGTCCGCTCGTCCAGGCTGCGCGCGGTCGGGATCGCTTTTGTCCTGGTCGAGCTGATCCTCGCCGCGCTCAAGGGCAAGGCCTACTACGCGGCCTCGATCTATCCGCCGCTCTTTGCCGCCGGCGGCGTGGCTCTCGAGCGTGCGCTGGCCGCGCTGCCCAGGCTGCGCACCTCCTATGGTGCGTTGCTGGTGGTGGGCGGGCTGGCCGTGGCGCCGCTCGGCATCCCGCTCTTGCCCGAGGAGTCGCTGGTGCGCTGGATGGCCGCGCTGCACCAGGCTCCCGAGCGGCTCGAGAACAAGCGCTATGGCGAGCTGCCGCAGCACTTCGCCGACCAGCACGGCTGGGAGCGGCTGGTCGCGGCGGTCGCGGAGGCGCAGCGGGCGCTCGACCCCGCCGAGCGCCTGCGCGCGCGGACCTTCGCGCAAAATTACGGCGAGGCCAGCGCGCTCGATCTGCTCGGCCAGGGCCGCGTCCCGCCGCCCATCTCGGGCCACAACCAATGGTTCGTGTGGGGTTACGGCGCTGCCCCTCTGGAGGCCACGCTCATCGTCGGCGGCCAGGAGCGCGACCACCGGAAGAACTGCGGCGAGCTCTTCATCGCTGCCCGCACCGGCCACGATCGCTTTGTGATGCCCTACGAAGACGATCTGCCGATCTTCGTCTGCCGGAAGATCCTGCACCCCATCAGCGAGATCTGGCCCACGGTGAAGCACTACGAGTAGCCGGTCGCCCCTCAGACCCACTCGATCTTGACCACGGTCAGCTCCAGCCGGCCCGCGGGCCGCTGGACGCGCACGGTGTCGCCCTCGCGCTTGCCGAGCAGCGCCTTGCCGAGCGGCGCCTCGTAGCTGATGCGGCCCGGGCCGAGCGCGTCGTCGAGCTCGTCGCCGCCGACGATGTGGTAGCGCTCCTCGTTGCCGTCCTCATCCTCGACGGTGACGGTGGCGCCGAAGAAGGCGCGGTCGCCCTTGGGCCGCGCGGAGAGATCGACGACCTCATAGCTCTCGAGCTGCTTCTGCAGCCGGTGGATGCGCCCATCGATCTCGCGCAGCTTCCGCTTGCCCAGCTTGTACTCGTAGTTCTCGCTGCGGTCGCCGTGGGCCGCGGCCACGTGCACCTCGTGCGTCACGCGCGGCCGGTCGAAGACGACCAACTGGTGCAGCTCGGCGCGCTTCTTGTCGAACCCTTGGCGGGTGATGTAGCGCCGCCGCGGCGGCTCTTTTTCCGGGCCCGCCATGCTCGTCTTTGATTACACCCTTGCCGGACCCCGCGCACGGTGGCAGCGTGGGGCCGTGTCGACTGCCACCACCCGTGGAATCCGCGTCACAGTGAAGAGCCGCTTCTTGCCCGAGCAGTCGGGGCGGGGCCGCTGGGCCTTCGCGTACACGGTGCGCATCGAGAACACGGGCGAGCCCACCGCGCAGCTGCGCAGCCGCCACTGGATCATCACCGACGGCAACGGCAAGCGCGAGGAAGTGCGCGGCGACGGCGTGGTCGGCCACCAGCCGGTGCTCAAGCGAGGCGAGAAGTTCGAGTACACCAGCGGCGCCGTGCTGCAGACCCCGCACGGCGCGATGCAGGGCACTTACAAGATGGTGCTCGAGAGCGGCGAGAGCTTCGACGCCGAGATCGCGCCCTTCGCGCTCACGCAGCCGGGCTTGCTGAACTAACCGCGTCGGCGAGCAACCTGCCGGGTCGGCTAGAATGGCGGCAGGGGGAAACAACATGCGAACGGCGCGCCTTGGTCTTCTTGCTCTGCTGGTCTTGTCGGCGTGCGCCGGCCCGCGCTTGCCGCCGCCGCTGCGCCCATCGCCTGCGCTTGCGCCGCCTCTGATCCCCGAGCTACCGCCGCTCACCGACCCCGCGCTGCTGGGTCTGGCCAAGGTGGCCGACCCGCTCTCACTGCTGCGGTACCTGGGCGTGAACCCGGCCATGCTGCCGGGCTTCCGCGCCGAGGACGTGCACCCGGGCCCCGCCGCGGTCTTCCTCTTCGCGCCGCGGCCGGGCGCGGGCGAGCTTCCCTCGTTCGTGGCGCAGCTTCCGGTCCGGAGCGACAGCGGCACGGTGGAAGCCCTCCGGCGCATGAGCCCCGCCTCCACCGTCGCGCCCATCGGCCCGGACACGAGAATTCATCAAAATGCGGAGAGCGCAGAGCGCGCGAACGGCGCGCGGCAGGACTTGCAGGCGCTCGTGCAAGCGCCGTCGCGCGACGATCTGCAGCTGCTTCTCAACATGCCAGCGATCATGGAGCGCTATGGTCCCGGGCTGCGCCGCTCGATCGCGTTGATCGACGAGCAGACGAGCAAGGCTGGACGGGGCCCGGGGCTCGGCCGGATCTACCAGCCGTTTCTCGCCGCCCTCGAAGAGCTGTCCGAGCTGGCGATCGGCGCCAGGCTCGAGCCGAGCGCGCTGCTGGTCTCGCTCGAGCTGCGCGATCGCGCGCCGGCGCCCGCTGGGGCAGAAGGTGTCTCGGCGGAGCTGGTGACCTTCCTGCCAGCGGCTCCTGTCCGGCTGCAAATGAACGGGCACCTCTGGAAGAAGTGGCTCCGCTGGTCGGTGGCGCTGCTTGGCGTGCTGCCTCCGGACTTTGCCGCCGCGCGCGCAGAGCTCGGCGCGGCCGCCGACGGGGTGCAGATCGCCGCCACCTTCTCCTTTGCGCGCATGCACGGCGCGACCATCCTGGTCGGCAAGCAGGCGGGGCATTTCGCCGAGCTGCAGAGCGAGCTGATCAAGCTGCTGGGAACGCCGTCGTCGCTCGAGTTCTTCCGGAAACAAGACCTGGCCTGCACCAGCAAGGCGCTGCCCCGCGTGCGGATGATCGAAGGGTTCCCGGTGGACCGCTACGAGCACGACTGCAAGTCCACCTTGGCGCTGCCTGACCTGGGCGCTCGCATGATGACGCAGATCTACCCGATGGTCTTCGAGCTGGTTCGCATGGGCGAGGAGTTCGTCTACGTCTCCAACGCCCCCGACGGCGAGCTCGAACAGATCGTGCGCGCGCGGCTCGCCGGAAAGCCGATTGGCCCGCGGCTCGCGGCCGTCGAGGCCTTTCCCGACCGCGAGCTGTTGCACGCCGACATCGACGGGGCCGCGCTCGTCAATGGAATCGGCGACCTGCTGGCCGGGGCCTCCTCGCCCGCTCCGCTCCCGAAGCTGGACCCGTCGATCCCTCCCCTCGTGATGGCCGCCGCCGAGGGCGGCGATCGATCGTACTATCGCGCGCGTATCCCAAATGCATTCATTGCGGCGATGGGGAAGTTGATATCGCAGGTGAAGGCCGCATTTGCGCAGCCTGCGCCAAAGCCCTGACGACCAGCACGATAGGAATTCCGATAATCAAGATGTGGGCCGCGAGCTGGAGATAGAAGTTGAAGGTGAAGAGCGGGCCGCGGGTGGCGCGGGTCAGCGGCAGGACGATGAACGTCATCACCCCGAAGATGACGACGCCGTAGACGGCACCGGCCAAAAGCGCCCCGGGCAAGGCTGCGATCTGGCGGCGCAGCCACCCGGAGCGTGCCGCGAAGGCGAATAGGGCCGCCCAAGAGAGCGCGACGAAGTAGTGCATCGCGAGCCCGAGCAGCGCGGTGGCGAGGCCGCCCTGGTAGGCCGCCGGGCCGAGCACCGCCTTGGCGATGCCCTGGAAGAGTCGCAACAGCGTGATGCGCCCGGGCAGCACGTAAGCGATGGTGATGAAGCTCGCATCGAGCGTGCCCGCGACCGCGCCGGCGACGAGCAAAGCGGCCAGCGCCGGGCCTCTTCGAAGAGCGACGTTCGGGTGGTGCATGGCACTTCGAGCGCGCTGCGCGCGCAGTATTCATCTACGGACAGGTGCTGAGCGAGCCGATCCAGGCCGTGAGCACGTCGACGCTGGCCTGGTCAACGACGTGCGTCGCGAGCGGCGGCATCCGGTGCTGGTCGAGCGCCTTCATGCGCAAGAGCACGAGCGACTTGTCGGGCTGGCCCGGCGCCACCAGGAGCGCGCCGGTCACCCCGAGGTCGCCCGCGGATGGCGACATCCCGCAATAGCCCTGCGAGGGCGCGGTACCAAAGCGGAAGTCGCCATCCGGCGCCGGTCCGCCCGGCCTGTGGCACTGCGAGCAGTTGACGTGGAGGATGGCGCGGGCGCGCTGCTCGAGCGGCGCGCTGCCCTGCGGGTCGGGCAGGTCGGCCACCGCGGCGCCGGGCGCGACCATCCCGATGTGCAGCAGCGTCGCCAATTGGTTGGCCGTCCTGCCATTTGGATAGAGATAGGGAGAGTCGAGCTGTGCAGACTCAAGACCCAGTGAGTATCCGGCCGCGGCCGTGTGGCACTGCAGGCACTGGGCGGGCGAAGGCAAGGTCCAGGTCTGGTTGTTGATGGAGAGGTCGGTGCTGTCGGTCACCAGCGTCGCCTCCGTGCCTTGGTTGTTGAATGCATAGGTGAAGCCCGCCCAGCCGCCGTCGGCGTAGCGGAAGAAGAGGCGGGTCTCGATGCGCTTGCCTGCCAAGGAGAATGATTTCATCAAGACCGTGCCGCTCGGGAAGTTGAAGTCACCGTCGGCGCCTTGCGTGATCTGGGTGCCGTCGGGGATGGAGAGCCAGCGCTCCTTGGCCGCCCCGTCCGACCAGAATGGCGCCACCGGCGCATAGGGAATCAGGCCGGGCGCCGGCCTGGTCACGTCTCCCGCAGCGGTGCAGCCGGTCTGCGACAAGAGCTGCGCCGGGCCGCCCGCGCCGCCGCTCGCCGGCGGGATGATTTGATAGATGCCGCCATTCAAATCGGCGAGATAGAGCTCGCCGTCGAGATCCTCGCCAAACGAGGAGATGTTCTTGCCGCTCGCCAGCAGCTTGACGGCCGTGGGCCGCGGCTGGCCCGGCTCGCCGGCCTGGGCGGGGATGCTCCAGAGATTGCCGCTGCCATAGTCGGCATAGAGATATCTTCCGACCAATCCCTGCAGCTTCGTGCCTCGATAGACGAAGCCGCCGGTGACCGCATAACCAACCGAGTGGTCGTAGTCGATGATTGGATCGACGAGGCCCGCCGTCGGACAGTTGGTGCTGGGCGAATAGCAGTGCGCGCCTTCGCGGAAATGCCAGCCATAGTTCTTTCCGTTGCGGATGACGTCGATCTCTTCCCAGGCGTTCTGGCCGACGTCGCCTGCCCAGAGCAGGCCGGTGGCGCGATCGAACGAGAAGCGCCACGGGTTGCGCAGGCCATAGGCAAAGATCTCCCGCTTGCCTTTGGTGCCGTCGGCGAAAGGATTGTCGGACGGAATCGCGTAGGGCGTGCCGTGATCGACATCGAGGCGGAGGATCTTGCCGAAGTACAGATTGGTATTCTGGGCTTGATTATAGGGATCGCCGCCGCCGCCGCCGTCGCCGAAGGAGAGGTAGAGATCGCCGTCGGGGCCGAAGGCGAGCATCCCGCCGTTGTGATTGTCAGCCGGATACTTCTGCAGCCTGAAGAGGACCTGCTCGGTGGACTTGTCGAGCGTCTTGCCGCCGTCGGTCGAGGTGAAGCGCGACACCGTCGAGGTCAAGTCGAGCCTGGTCCCGTCGTGCGCCGAATAGAAGAGATAGGCAAAGTGATTGGTCTGCCAGCGCGGGTGGAAGGCCATCCCCAAGAGGCCCGTCTCGGTGTAGCTCGAGTTGGTCTGGCTGCTGATATCGAGGAAAGGCGTCGAGGTCGCGCCGTCCCGCGAGACTGCGTGGACGATGCCGGCCTTCTCCAGCACGAAGAAGCGGCTCGCGTCGGCCGGCGCCTGCAGCACAAGCACCGGCCAGGTGAAGCTCCTGGTGCCGAGCGTGCGCTGCAGCGCGATGCCCGCCGGGGGCCGCGCCGGCGCGAGGCAGGTGGTGTTGGACGGCCGCGCGTCGAGGCCGTAGACGACCGGACCGGCGTCCTGCCCCGCGTCCGCTCCGCCGTCGATTGGAACGCCGGCATCGCTCTGGCCCGCGTCGTCGGCGCCGCCCGCATCGCCTGCATCGCCGACGTCACCCGCGTCCACTTCGCTGCCCGCGTCGCCCGCGTCGGCGCCGGCGTCGGGCACCGCGGTCCGCCTCGCGCTCGACCCGCAGGCGCAGAGCGCGGTGGCGAGCGCGAACGCGATGACCTTCTGCCCCAGGTTCACCATCGCGCAACGATCACACCGGCGGCGGAGTCGAGTCGATCGGCCCGCGGGCGTTGGGTCAGCGGCCGAACAAGCGCGCGGGAGGAGATCTCAATACTGAACCAACTCAATTGAGTTCGAAGTTGCTCGACGCTTTGGAACCTGTTCACTTCCCAACCAGCCGCCCACTTGCTGCCAAGGAGCACGGTGGCAACTTTACGCCTGCTTTCTTTTGGGGGGTGGGGCCTATGGCTTGGGCGGGGAAGGGACTGGCTGCGCTGTGCGCGGTCGCCGTGCTGGGAGGATGCGGCGCTGCGGCACCCTCGACCGACGGGTTCGACGCCTCGACGATTGGCCTCGACTACATCTGCGCAAACCAGTTCAAGGTCACCAACCGCGGCACCGTCTCGATCGGACTGACCTGGACCCTGGACGGCTCGAGCGAGCAAGGGAGCGTCACCCTGCCCGCTCCTTCGACGGGCGTGGCCTCGACCGAGGCGACCTTCACCACCATCGGCACGGGCTCGGTCTCGCTCTGGTCGGGCTCCACCTTGGTGCGGTCGGCGCAGAACGGGCACAGCGGCTGCTCGACACCGACGAAGCTGCTGGTTTCGCCTGCGACCCAAGCGGTCGTGGTGGGCGGCAAGCTGCAGTTCGCGGCCACCCTGACGGCCGGCGCCGACACGCGCGTCGCCTGGTCGGTCGCCGAGGGCGCAGCAGGCGGAACCATCGACTCCGACGGGCTCTACCTCGCTCCCGCCGCGGCCGGGACCTTTCACGTGGTGGTCAAGAGCCTCGCCGACGGGACCCTGGCCGCGACCGCGACCCTGACGGTAACCCCGCGCGGCATCGCGGTGGATCCGCCCTCGCTCATCCTGGTGGCCCGCGCGAAGCGGCAGTTCGCCGCCCACTTCTTGAACCCCGATCTGACCGAGACCAACGACGCCGCTCCGGTCGCCTGGCTGGTGCAGGAGGGCCCGGCCGGAGGCGACATCGACAACACCGGCCTCTACGTCGCGCCGGCAACGCCCGGCACCTTCCACATCGTCGCCACCAGCAGCTCGAGCAATGTCGGGGCCACCGCCACGGTCACCGTGCAGGCGCCGGTCTCCGTCGCGATCGCGCCGGTCGCCGCCATCGTCGCGCCGCGCGGGACGCTGCAGTTGAGCGCCACGGTGACCTCGAGCGGAGGCACTGGGGTCACCTGGCTCGTGCAAGAAGGAGTCGCCGGCGGCCTGGTGAGCGGCAGCGGCCTCTACACCGCGCCCGCGACGCCCGGGACCTACCACGTCGTCGCCACCAGCAGCGCCGATCGGGGCGCCTCCGCGACCGCCGAGCTGACGGTGCCGCCACCCCCGGTGCAGGTCGCGGTGCACCCCGCCAGCAGCTCGCTTCCGCCCTCGGGCACGCTGCAGCTCACCGCGACGGTGACGGGCAGCGCGGACCAGGGAGTGACCTGGACGGTCCGCGAGGGCGCCGACGGCGGCCTGATCGACGCCAACGGCTTCTACACCGCGCCCAGCGCGGTCGGCACGTATCACGTGGTCGCGACCAGCACCGCCGATCCGAGGTCCTCCGCCACGGCCGCCATCGCCGTCCACCCCGCGGCCGCTCCAAACCTCGGCCAGTGGGGGCCGGTGGAAGACTGGCCGGTGGACCCGATCGCCGCCGTCCTGCTGCCGAACGGCAAGGTCCTGGCCTGGAGCCGGCTCGAGCAGCCGGGCCTCTGGGACCCGAGCAGCAACACCTTTACGAGCGTCCCGTCGCCCTCGTGGGAGTTCTGCGCCGGCCAGACCTTGCTGCCCGACGGCAAGGTGATCGTCACCGGCGGCCACATCGACGACGAGCACGGGCTGCCCGACGTCAACGTCTTCGACTGGACCACCTCGAGCTGGATCAAGATGCCGCCGATGGCCAACGGCCGCTGGTACCCGAGCGCCATCACGCTCAACGACGGCAGTGTGCTGGTGGCCGCGGGCGAGGAGCAGGACACCTCGCCAAACCTCATCCCCGAGGTGAGCAGCCCCGACGGCAAATGGCGGCGGCTCACGGGCGCCAGTCTGCAGCTGCCCGACTTCCCGCGCTTCTACAACGCGCCGAACGGCAAGGTGTACATGGCGGGCCCGAACTCGTTCACGCGCTACCTCGACACCGCGGGAACCGGGCGCTGGACCGACGGCCCGACCGCGCAGTGGGGCAACCGCGACTACGGTGCCAGCGCGATGTATGCGCCCGGCAAGATCATGCTCGCCGGCGGAGGCATGACGCCGACCAACACCGTCGAGGTGCTCGACCTGAACGCCGCCACTCCGTCCTGGCGCTACGTGCAGTCGATGTCCTTCGCGCGGCGCATGAACAACCTGACCATCCTTCCCGACGGCAAGCTGCTGATGACCGGCGGCTCGAGCGGCGCCGGCTTCAATGACGAGTCGCGCGCGGTCTTCACGCCCGAGCTGTGGGACCCCGCGACCGAGAAGTGGACGCTGCTGCCGAACTTCGTCAAGCCGCGCGTCTATCACTCGGTGGCGCTGCTCATGCCCGACGCTCGCGTGCTCTCGGGCGGCGGCGGCCAGGGCGGCAACGGCTCGAACCAATCGAACATCGAGATGTACTCGCCGCCCTACCTGTTCAACCCGGACGGCACGCCGGCCACGCGGCCCGGCATCTCCGCTGCGCCAGGCACCCTCTCCTACGGGGCGACCTTCTCCGTCTCCTCGCCCGACGCGGCCAGCATCGCGACGGTGGTGCTCATCCGCCTGCCCGCGGTCACGCACACCTTCAACACCACGCAGCGCCGCATCCCGCTGCCCTTCACGAACAACGGCGACGGCACGCTGACCGTCTCGGCCGCGACCAACGCCAATGCGGCGCCGCCCGGCCACTACATGCTCTTCATCCTCGATGGGCAGGGCGTGCCCTCGGTGGCGAAGATCCTCAAGCTCGGCAACTGACGCTGCCGCGGGCCGCGGGCTTGCAGCGGCGCTCGGTCGTCCCCACCCTCCGGCCAGGCGACTGCTCGGCGGCTCGAGCGGGTGGAGCGAATGTCAGCAGCGGAGGAGAGGGACCAAGCGTTCGGCGAGGCTGCGGAGGCGCCGCCGCGAGGGGTGCGCGCGGCCGGGGTCCTGCGCTGGGCGCTGGTCGGGATGATGGCGGCCTGCGCCGCCGCTGCCTGGTTCGCCTGGTTCCATGGCAGGGCGCAGCTCGCCGGCCACTCCGCGCAGCACCGGGCCGAGGCGTACCGCTGTCCGATGCACCCGGCGATCGTGCGCGACCAGCGAGGGTCGTGCCCCATCTGCGGCATGGATCTGGTGGCCTTCGAGCAAGGGCCGGCCACGCCCGAGGCTGCCACCTCGCAGCGCGCGCCGGTGGCCGGGCTGGCCTCGGTTGACCTCGGGCTCGAGCGGACGCACCTGTCTGGCGTGCGCACCGCGAAGGTGAGCCGCGAGCGCATCGCGACCCGCCTGCGCGCGGTGGGGCTGGTCACGGCCAACGAGTCCGCGGTCAGCGTCGTCAGCGCGCACTTCTCGGGCTGGGTCGAGGACGCCTCGTTCGCGCAAGCGGGCCAGCGCGTTGAGAAGGGGCAGCTCCTGGCGACCCTCTCGGGGCCCGAGTTCCTCACCGCCGAGCAGGTCTTCGTGGCCGACTCGAGCTGGGCCCGCCAGCGCCGCTCGCCTCCGCCCGCGGCCGCCCCGCCCGGCGCCATGACGCGCAAAGAGCAGAACGCCTTGCAGCGCCTGGGTGTCGCGCAGCAGGACATCGACGCGCTCGTCCGCCGCGGGCGCTTGCTGGACGCGATGCCGATCCGCGCGCCCATCTCCGGGTTCATCGCGCGCAAGTCGGCCCTGCCCGGCCTGTATGCGCCGACGGGCACCGAGCTCTTCCAGCTGGTGGACCTCTCGACGGTCTGGGTCGTGGTCGAGCTCCGCGAGCAGGACGCGGCGCTGGTCTCGCCCGGCACGCCCGCGCGGCTGACTTTCGCGGCGCTCCCCGGCGAGGTCCTCCACGGCACAATCGAGCAGATCTCACCCGCGCTGAACGCGGAGACCCGCACGCTCCAGGCGCGGATCGAGCTCGCCAACGGGGCGCTGAAGCTGCGGCCGGGGATGACTGCCGACGTGGTGCTCGAGCCGCAAAGCGCCGAGGGCCTGACCGCGCCGGCCGACGCGCTCGTCGAGCTTGATGACCTGCGCTACGTCTTCGTCGCCCTCGCGCCCGGGCGCTTCGAGCCGCGCCTGGTCAGCGTCGGCGCGCGCGGCGAAGGGCGCGTCCAGATCCTCGAGGGCCTCTCGCCCGGCGACGCGGTGGTGACCAACGGCAACTTCCTGGTCGAGGCCGAGAGCCGCCTGCGGGCCGCGGCCCTGGCGCTGCGCCCCGCGCCCGAGTCCGCCGGCCAGCAGCGCGCGAATGCCGCCGGGCTCGTCCGGTAGCCGCGCATGATCGCCCGCGTCATCGAGCTCTGCGCGCGGAATCGATTCGCGGTGCTGCTCGCGGTCGCCGTTGCGCTCGCTGGCGCCGTCTTCTCCATTCGCCACGCGAGGCTCGACGCGCTGCCCGACCTCGGCGACCCGCAGGTGATTGTCTACACTGAGTGGATGGGGAGAAGCCCCACCCTGGTCGAGCAGCAGATCACCTATCCGCTGGTGAGCGCGCTCATGTCCGGGCAGCGCATCACGGCGGTGCGCGGCCAGTCGATGTTCGGGATGTCGTTTGTCCACGTCCTCTTCGAGGAGGGCACCGAGCTCGATTGGGCCCGAAGTCGCGTCCTCGAAGCGCTCGCCGCGGCGCGCGGACGCCTGCCTGCCGACGTCAGCCCCGCGCTCGGCCCGGCCGCATCGAGCCTTGGATGGGCCTTCCAGTACACCTTGGTGGACACCTCGGGCCGCAGCACCTTGTACGAGCTGCGCGCGCTCCAGGACTTCACGCTCCGCTACGCGCTCGGGCAGGTGCAGGGCGTCGCCGAAGTGGCCAGCGTCGGCGGCTTCGCGCGGCAGTACCAGGTCGCCATCGACCCGGCCAGGCTGCACGCGCACGGCGTCACCATGGAAGAGGTGGTCGGGAAGATTCGCGCCTCGAGCGGCGAGGCCGCCGGGAGCACGCTCGAGCTCGCGGGCCGCGAATACTTCGTGCGCGGCAGCGGCTACGTGAAGGAGCTCGCCGACCTCGAAGGCATCACCGTGCGCCCGGCCAGGGCGGCAGGCGCGCCGGTGCGGATCAAGGACCTCGGCACGGTGCGCTTTGGCCAGGAGGCACGGCGCGGCCTGCTCGACTGGAACGGCGCAGGGGAAGCGGTGGGCGGCGTCGTCGTCGTCCGCTCGGGCGAGAACGTGCTCGATGTGATCGGCCGCGTGAAGCAGAAGATCGCCGCGCTCGAGCGCACCATGCCGCCCGGGGTCAAGCTCGAGGTCGCCTACGATCGGACCGATCTGATCGGCCGCTCGATCGACACGCTGAAGAAGGCGCTGCTCGAGGAGGGGCTGGTGGTCGCCCTGGTGGTCCTCTTCTTCCTCATGCACGTGCGCTCGGCGCTCTTGCCCATCCTCTCCTTGCCCATCGCCGTCGCGCTCGCCTTCATCCCCATGGCGCTGCTCGACATCCCTTGCACCATCATGAGCCTCGGCGGCATCGCCATCGCCATCGGCGCCACCGTGGACGCCGAGATCGCCATGGTGGAGGCCTCGCACCGCAAGCTCGCCGACGCCCCGCCCGGCGCCGATCGCCAGGCGCTGCTCACCGCCGCCGCGCGCGAGGTCACGCCGGCGCTCTTCTTCTCGCTGCTGGTGATCGCAGCCGCGTTCTTGCCGGTGTTCGCGCTCACCGGCGAGGCGGGGCGACTCTTCAGGCCGCTGGCCTGGACCAAGACCCTGGTCATGCTCTCGGCGGCGCTGGTGTCGATCACGCTCGCGCCCGCGCTGCGCGATCTGCTGCTGCGCGGGAAGATGCGCGCCGAGTCGCAGCACCCCGTCTCGCGCGCCATCCTCAGGCTCTACAAGCCATTCGTCTTCGTGGCGCTGCGCAACCCCAAGTCAACCGTGGCGCTCGGGCTGCTCGCGGTGCTCTCGGCCATTCCGCTGGCGCTGGGGCTCGGCCAGGAGCTGATGCCGCCGCTCGACGAGGGCGATTTGCTCTACATGCCGACGACGCTGCCCGGCATCTCGCTCGAGGAGGCCGGCCGCCAGCTCAGGTTGCAAGACAGCGTGCTGCGCGGCTTCCCCGAGGTGGCGAGCGTCTTCGGAAAGGTAGGCCGCGCCGAGACCGCGACCGATCCGGCGCCGCTCAACATGGTGGAGACCACGGTGCGGCTCAAGCCGCGCAGCGAGTGGCGGATGGTGCCGCGAGAGCGCTGGTACTCCTCGTTTGCGCCCGCCCCGCTCGCGGCCCTGCTGCGACCGCTCTGGCCCGACCGCGCCCGGCTCAGGCCCGACGAGCTGACCTCGAAGCTGAACGAGGCGCTGCAGTTCGCCGGCTTCACCAACTCTTTCACCATGCCCATCAAGGGGCGCCTCGACATGCTGTCCACCGGAGTCCGCTCGCCGGTGGGCATCAAGATCCGGGGCAACGATCTGGCGGAGCTCGAGAAGACGGGCGTCGCGCTCGAGGCGCTCTTGCAGTCCGTGCCCGGCACCGGCAGCGCGCTCTACGAGCGGACTCAAGGCGGACTCTACGTGGACATGGTGCCGGACCGGGAGGCGCTCGCCCGCAACGGCCTGACGGTAAGGGACCTGCAGCGCGCACTCGACCTGGCCGTCGGCAGCGAGCCGATCGCCACCACCGTCGAGGGGCGCGCCCGCTTCTCCATCAGCGCGCGCTACCGGCAGGAGCTGCGCAAGGATCTGGGCGCGCTCGCTGCCGTGCTCGTTCCGGTGCACGGCGCGGGGGGCTCAGCTCCGCTCGACCCGCGGCCCATGACCTCCGCCCCGGCGCCGTCCGAGCAGAGCGCGCACGGTGCGATGATGGGATCCGCAGAAGCCGCGCCGCGCGCCGCCGCCGCCGCCGCCGGGGGCCAACCGCTCTGGCAAGACGCCCGCCCGGCCGATCTGAGCGGCCTCTCTGGCGACGCCGCGGGCGCGGCCGGCAGGCAGGCCTTCGTGCCGCTCGGGTCCCTCGCGCAGGTGCGCGTCACCAGCGGGCCGGCGATGATCCGCGACGAGGGCGGACAGCTCGTCGGCCACCTCTACGTCGAGCTCGCCGAGGGACAGCGCGACGCCGCCGCCTACGTGCGGAGCGCGCGCCGCGCCATCGACGCCGCCCTGGCCGCGGGCACCCTCGCCCTCGCGCCCGGCCAGCACCTCGACTTCACCGGCCAGTACGAGGAGCACGAGAAGATGGTGCAGCGCATGCGCCTCGTCGTGCCGCTCACGCTGCTGCTGGTCGCGCTGCTCCTCTTCCTGCACTTCAAGAGCATCGCCGAGGTGCTCATCGTGTTGCTCTCCATCCCCTTTGCGCTCTGCGGGAGCATCTGGCTGCTCTGGGCGCTCGACTACCGCGTCTCGACCGCGGTCTGGGTGGGCCTGATCGCGCTGGTCGGCCTCGCGGCGCAGACCGGCATTGTCATGATCGTCTATATCGACAACGCCTACCAACGGCGCAAGCGCGCGGGCCAGATCCGGAATCTCTCCGACATCATCGCCGCGCACCTCGAGGGCACCGTCCAGCGCGTGCGCCCGAAGTTGATGACGGTCGCGACCATGCTCGCCGGCCTCTTGCCGCTGCTCTGGGCGCAGGGCTCGGGCAGCGATGTCATGAGGCGCATCGCGGCGCCGATGGTCGGCGGGCTCGTCACCAGCGCCTTCCTCACGCTCGAGATCATCCCCGTCGTCTATACCTACTGGCGCTATGAAGAGCTGCTCTGGGAGCGGCTCGCACAGGTCGCGCCCGACCGGCTCGCGGCGCTGCGCCTCTGGATGGCCGTCCACGCGGCGGGCTGGGTTCTTCTGGCCTCCCTTGGCGCCGCGGCCGTCTACCTTGAGTTGCCAGCTTCTGCGTCGCTGGCGCTGCTCGTCGCCGGCGTGGCGTTGCTGGCCGTGGGAGGCGAGCGATACCTGCGCGAGCGCCCGGCGGCAAAGGCGCTGGTGTGGCCGGGCGACACCGGTGAGGCGCGCCTGGCCGCGTGATGCTCCTGTAAGGTTGTCCTCCACGCTCGCCGGGGGATGATGAGCCAGTGCCGGCCACCACTCCGACCGTTGCAGCGCAGCCGCTCGCGCGCGGGGAGCTTGCGTTTGCGCTGGCGCTCGCCGCGACCTTCGCCGCCGTCCTCGCCTTCACGACCAGCAGCCACGAGATGTGGCGCGACGAGGTCAACGCCTGGCTCTTCGCGCGCGACAGCCGGACGCCGCTCGAGCTGATCCGCAACACACGCTACGAGGGCCACCCCCTGCTCTGGTTCCTGCTGCTCTGGCCCCTGGCGCGCGCGAGCGACAACCCCGAGTGCGCCAAGTGGCTCTGCGCGCTGGTCGCGACCGCGGCCGCCTTCGTCATCGCCCGGCACGCGCCCGCTCCGCGCTGGATGCGGGCCCTGGCGATCTTCGGCTACTTCCCGCTTTACGAATACGGCGCCATCGCGAGGCCCTACTGCCTCGGCGTCCTCGGCCTCGCCGCGTGCTGCGCGCTCTACCAGCACAGGCGCGAGAAGCCGCTCTGGCTCGGGCTGGCCCTGGCGCTCACCTTCAACAGCAGCACCGTCGCGCTGGTGGTCGCCGCTGGCGTGCTGGCCGCGCTGGGCGTCGAGGCGCTGGTGCGCCCTCCCGATCGATCTCGTCGAGCCGCCCTCTACGGCGGCCTCGCTGTCGCCGTCCTTGGCCTGGCCATCGCGCTGACGAGCTGCATTCCCCCGCGCGATCACGGCTACAGCGTCGGCTGGCGCCTCTACCCGGACGGCCGCGCCGCCATGGCAGTCCTGCGCGCCGCCATGCGCGCCTATCTCGCGCTCCCCAGCCCGACCATCGATTACTGGCAGTCGGATTGGCTCGCCGCCCTGCCCGGCTACTACCACTTCGGCGGGCTGCTCTCGGTGCCCCTGATCTGCCTCGCCGCGCTCGCGCTGGCGCGACGGCCCCTGGCGCTGCTCCAGTTCGCGCTGGCCACCTTCGGCCTGGTGGCATTCTTCTACCTGAAGTTTGCCGGCTTCCTCCGGCACCACGGCTTCTTCTTCCTCGCGCTCGCGAGCGCCTTCTGGGTCGGCTCGCTCCTCGAGCCGGTCGAGCTGCGCGGGAGCCTGGGACGCCTCGCGCGCTCCGCCGAGCGCTTCACCAAGGCCGCCGCGCCCTGGTTGCTCGGCGTCCAGGTGCTGGGCGCGGCCATCGCCTGCGTCTCCGATCGCGCCCTGGTCTTCTCTTCTGCCAAAGCCACCGCCGCCCTGCTGCGAGAGCGCGGCCTGGATCGGCTGCCGATGGTCGCCGACAAGGACTACAACGCCCCGGCCGTGGTTGGTTACCTGCGCAAGGACAAGGTCCGGTACGCGTTTGGCGATCGCCAAGGGTCCTTCATCGTCTGGGACGCCGCGCGCAATCGCCACAGCGACGTCTGGGAAGTGGCCCGACGCGTGCGCGACGCGGAGCGCTCGGCGGTGGTGGTGCTGCTCGACGCCGAGGAAGCGAGAGAGCGGCCGCCGCCCGCGCAGCTTTTGCGCTCGCTGCAGCAGCTCGGCTGCCTCGTCGGCCACCCGGAGGGCTTCTGCCTCTCGGTGCTCCAGGCCCCGCGCTGAGCACCGAGCATGGCAGCAGGGCGAGCGTCTCGCGGCGGGCGGCGCGAAAGGCTGCCAGCGCTGGAGCGGGTCGGCCTCGGCGTAGCGGTGCTCCGCGGCGAGCGCGTAGCCGTCGAGCGAAACGAGGAGCGGCGAAAGCGCTGGTGTGGCCGGGTGAGACCGCCGAGGCGCGCCTGGCCGCGTGAGACCGGGGAAGCAAGCCAGAGATCACTTGCCGAGCAGGGCGGCCGCCTTCTGCGCGATGAAGACATCGCCGCCGGTCCTGGCCTCGCGCTCGAGCGCGCCAAGCTGCTCGCGGGCGCCGGGCTTGTGCGCCTTGAGCAGCGCCTCGCCGAGCGCCAGCCGCGCGTCTCGCGATTCCAGCGTGCTGAAGTTTGCCTTGGCCAGCTCGGCCGACGTTGACAGCTCTCGCACGGCAGACTCCCACTCGGAGGCGCGCCCCGAGGCCAGCTTCACCCTCCCCGATGCGTACGAGACCGCGGCCGGCGCGAGCTTGTCGTCGGCCTTGGGCAAGAGCGCGCGAGCCTGCGCCACCACCCGGGTTGCCTCCGCGATCCGTCCGCTTGCGGCCAGCGCGTCGGCGAGCACGGTCAGCGAGAAGACCAGGAACGACTCCGACCCGTTCTGGCGCGACCGCTCGGCGGCCGCGCGCGCCTGCGCTGCTGCTTCCGGGTAGCGCTTCTCCTCCGCGAACAACGAGGCGCGGCTGAGCTCGAGCATCGCCAGGCGGGTCGTCTCGCCGGTCTCCGCCCAGAGCTTGCCGACGGCGTCGGCCGCGGCCCGAGCGCCCGCCAGATCTCCGCAGCGCAAGAGGTTGAACGAGAGCAAGAGCAGCGCTGTCCCCTCGCCGTAGCGGTCCCCAACCTCGTGCGCGAGCGAGCTGGCCTCGCGAAGCCGCCTGCAGGCGGTAGAGACGTCGCCTTCGTTGGCGTCGGCGAGCGCGCCGTTCATCGTCGCCATCGCCACCGCCGCGCGGTCGTCAACCTCGCGCGCGATGGCGATCATCCGGTCGTAGAGCTGCCGCGCGCGCGCCGGCGGACTGCCGTTGGCGATCTGGTTGAGCGTGCTCATCATGCCGGCGCGGTTGCCGAGCTCGGTGTAGAGGGCCAGCGCCGACTCGAGGATCGGCCGCGCGCGGTTGAACTCGAAGCGCTCGTTGAAGATGATGCCGCGCGAGACCAGCACCTTCGCCTCCGAGCCGCGATCAGAGAGCTCGTGAAAGGTCTTCTCCGCGGCGGCGGTCTCCTCGAGCGCCAGGTCGAGCTGGCCGAGCCTGGTGAGCGCTCGCGCTCGAGCGGTGCGCGCGGAGGCGGCGAGCAGCGGGGCCCCGCGGCGTGAGGCGTGGTCGACCGCCCGCTCGGCCAGCGCCAGCGCGCGGCGGAAATCCGAGGCGGCGGTGGCGCAGCCAGACTCCGCGAGATCGAGGTTCGGGTCGTCCGGATCGGCCGCCGGCCGCTTGCGCAGCGCCGCGAAGGTCGCGACGCACTCCTTGCCGCGGTGGGCGGAGACCTGCACATCGGCGAGGCGGAGCGCGTAGTCGATGCGGTCGGGAAAGAAGCCCACCAGCACGCGATACAGCTCGATGGCGCGGTCCCACTCCGAGCGGAGCGCGCTGGAGCTGGCCTCCAGCGTGAGCTGGTCCTCGCGACCGAGCCGGCCCGAGGCCCCTTCGGCGCGAGTGGCGGCATCGCGCGCCTTCTGGTCGTAGCCCAGCGCCTTCCACGCCCGCGCGAGAAGCAAGAGCGACCAGGCATGTCCAGGCTCGATGCGCGCCGCCTCTTCCGCGAAGCCGCGCGCTTGCACCGCGTCGCCCAGCCGCAAGTGCCAGAGCGCGCGAGCATAGGCGCGCGCGGCGTCGGGGCTGCTCGGCAGCGAAGCCTGGGTCGCGAGCCCCTCACGCGCGGCGAGCGTTTGCAGGCCAAGGCCCGCGCGCAGCATCGAGCCGGCACGGCTGGCCAAGGCGAGGAGCGCGTCGTCGCGGCCGCTCTCGTCTGCCACGGCCAGCGCGCGGCCGGTGGCAACGTCGGTCAGCCGCAGCTGCAGCGACAGCCCCCCTCCCGCGCGCGCGGAGTAACCGCCGGTCACCACATAGTCGGCGCGCAGGTTGTCGCCCACGCGCCTGATCGCATCGGGCGGCGGGGCCGCTTCCGCGGCAAGCTTGAGCTCGCGCTGCATGCGCGCCACCTCGTCGGCGGGGGCGATGCGCGGCCCCCCGCCGGCGTGGAGCTCGGCCGAGACCACCTCGGAGATGGCGGTCGAGAGCCAGCCCGCCTCGGCGTTGGCGGCCTGGTTCTTCAGCTCGAGCACCGCCACCAGCTTCTCCGCCGGCCGCTCCACCGGCACGATCCGCGCGCTGCGCGAGCCGGTGAGGAAGGCGGCAGAGACCACGACCAGCAGGGCAAGCCCGAGCAGCGCGGTGCGGATCAGCCGCTGCCGATCCTTGCCCAGCGCCGAGAGCAGCGCCTCCATCGACGGCCAGCGATCGCCGGGATCGCGCGCGAGCCCGCGCAGCACCGTCTGCCGCAGCCAGGCCGGCACCCGAGCTCCCTTGGGCGCGGGCGCGATCCGGCGCTGGTCGATGGCAGCGCGGAGTTCGTAGAGGGTGCGCCCGGCGAACGGCCGCTCGCCGTACAGACCCTCGTACAAGGCGCAGCAGAAGCTGAAGACGTCGGCGCGCGCGTCGGCCGTCGCGCCCTCCATCTGCTCCGGCGCGGCGTAGGCGGGGCTGCCGAGGAACTGGCCGCTGCGGGTGAGCTTGTCGAGAGGGGGCGACGAATCAAGAGTGGTGGCGTCGCCTGAGCTTGGGACTGCGGCGGGCTCGCTCGCCACCAGCCGGGCGAGCCCGAAGTCGGTCACGCGCACGCGTCCGTCCTTGCCGACGAGGACGTTGTCGGGCTTGAAGTCGCGGTGCACGAGGCCGGCGCTGTGGGCGGCCGACAATCCTCGCCCCACGCGCACGAACAACGAGAGCACCTCGCGCCACGAGCGCGGGGCCGCCGCGAGCCATTGCCGCAGCGTCGAGCCGTCGACGTACTCCATGGCGATGAACACCTGGCCGAGCGCCGTGCCGGCATCGTGCACGGCGATCACCTCCGGGTGCTGGGGCCGCGCCATCGCGCGCGCTTCGCGGAGCAGCCGCTGCTGCCGCTCTTCGGCCTGCCTCGGATCGCCGCGGTCGGTGCGGATGAGCTTGATGGCGATGCGCCGATCGATCTCCGGATCGTAGGCGAGGTAGACGACGCCCATGCCGCCGGCGCCGAGCCGCTCGATGAGCAGATAGCGACCGATGGTGGTGCCGCGTGGAAGATCGTCGGCATCCGGCGGCGCCGCGAAGGAAGCGCGCTCGGTGCTCGCGGGCGGCGTGTGCTCGCGGACCTCCGCGGAGGCTCTGTGCCCTGGCCCTTCGGTGTCGGCGGTGGCTCTCCCGTCCAGGCGCAGGCGGACGAGGTCGGCGAGGAGGTGCCGGCAGTCGTCGCAGGCATCGATGTGCTCTTCGATGGACTCGCCGCCGGTCGCCCGCGAGTCCCGCGAGAAGAACGCCAGCAGCGCATTCTCGTCCGGGCACGGCGTCGCGGCCTTGCTCGGCCTCATTCGCGCAGCACCCGCGGCAGGCTCAACTCGAGCTGGCTGAGGACGAGGCCCGCCAGGCTGTCGAGCTGCGAGCCGCTCAGCCCCAGGCGCTGGCGGAGCAGGTCTCGGGTGCGCTCGTGCAGCGTCTGGCGCGCGTGGGACAGCCAGCGCGAGCAGGTGGGCTGGGTGACGCCGTAGAAGCGGGCGATCTGTTCGCCCGTGAGCCGGTCGAGCGTGTGCAAGCGAAGCACGTTGCGCTCGCGCGCCGAGATGGCGCCGAGCGCGTCGTGAAACGCCTGGCGGAACTGCGGGCGATAGGTCGCCTTGAGGTGCTCGACCTCGGGATCGGACTGGGCGCCGTCCAGGGCGCGGTCCGAGAGCTTGTCGAGGCGCTCGAGGTCGGTTTCGCGATCGGTTCCCTCGCGGAGCCGCCCGGCGACCCTCATCGCCGAGATGCGCAGCCAGGCCGGCAGAGAGCCCCGGCCGGCGTACTGCGCGATGCCGGGCTCGCCGGCGCCGCCGAGGAAGAGGCGCTCGCGCAGGATCTGCTGGACCTCGGCGGCGAAGGCGGGCGAGCGATCGACCGCGGCGACGGTGCGGGCGATGTCGGGGAAGAATCGACGCTCGAACGCCGCCAGCGCGCCCGGCACGCCGCGGGCGACGGCGCAAGCGATGAACAGGTCGGTGGCGCACAGCCGCGACAAGGTCGCCGTCGGGTCTGCGCCTGCGGACCTGCGCCCGAGCTCGCTGGCGAACTCCTCGGCATCGAGCTCGACGCCCGGCCAGGCCTCGCGTGCGGCGGCGAGAATGCCGTGCAGCGCCTCCTGAAGCGACGCGGCGTCGGCGCGGTTGGCGCCTTCGCCCAGGCGCGCGACGAACGCCGCCGACAGCGATGCGAGGCCGCTTGCGGACACAGCCCGCGAGTGTACTTCACGCCCGGTGACACGCCCAGGCCGGAAAACCTGCGCAGCAGAGGCGGACGAGAGCGCACGGGCGCCGATCGGCTGCATACCTCGCCGGGTCCGCGTTTCCTCCCCTCGGCGCGCGCTCGATCGCCGAGCGCGCCCTACCGAGGAATCCCCATGATCCGTCTGGCCACCGCCCTGCTCCTTCCCGCTCTCGTGCTCCTCTCCGTCCCGCCCCAGGCCCTGGCCGCTCCCAGGCCGCGCTCTCCGGGAGGACAGGCGGCCTTTGCCTGTCCGCCGGGGGAGAAATCGTTCAGCTTCGACTTCGGCGGCAAGAGCGTGACGGCTTGCCAGCCGGCGAGCGCGGGCGCGTTCTGCGCCGGCGGGCGCTACTTCCTCCGCAGCCCCGCCACCGGACAGAGCACCTGCACGCCGCTCGGGGAGGCCTCCTGGTTCTGCCCGGCCGGCGAGAAGCCCAAGAACTACACCATGGGCGGCCGGCTCGAGGCGGGCTGCGAGCCGGTCCGCGCCCAATCGCTCTGCGCCCGCGGCCGCGTGTATCTGCGCAGCCCGGCGACCGGACAGAGCACCTGCATGGCGGTCAAGGACGGGTCCTGGTTTTGCCCCGCCGGCGAGAGGCCCGCCAACTTCATCGAGGGCGGCCACCGCTCCACCGGCTGCGTGCCCGCGAGCGGCACTGCGTGCGCCAAGGGGCGCCGCGCCGTGTTCAACACGGTGATCCGGCAGAACGTCTGCATGAAGTAGCGGGAAGACGCGACCCCTGTGGCTGCACGATCCGCGCTCGTCTCGTGATCCGGGTGCTGAACTCCCGGGTCATGAGGCTCTAGATCACTTTGCTCCGCCCGACGCGCAGGAAGCTGCCGGCGGCGGCCCTCAGCGATCCATGACCCGGGCGCGGATCAGCTTGTCGAGCGTGGGAAAGCGCTGGTCGAGATATCGATTGCCGCCGTCGAACAACGGCTGTTGCTTGCCGGCGCGGAGGCCGCCGCCCGACTCCTCGCCGAAGTCGGCGTTGAGCGCGTCCGCCACCTCCATCCCCTCGACGACGCGGCCGAACGGAATGAAGCCCTGCGCGTCGAGCGGAGAGTTGTCGCGCAGGCTGATGAAGACCTGCGTGCTGCGTCCGCCGGGCTCGGCGAAAGCAAAGGCCACCGTCCCGCGCTTGTTCGACTCAGGCGCCGCGCGCTCTTCGTCCTTGATGGTGGCGTGGCGCCACTTCTTCGCAACTTCGGAGTCTCCGCTGATTCCGAATTGCGCCCACTTCCCTCTCACCACTCTAAAGAACCGCGAGTCATCATAGTAGCCGGCCACCACCAGCTGGTGAAAGCGGTCCGCGCCGCGCGGGGCCCAGGCGCGGTCGACCTCGATGACGATGGCGCCCTTGGTCGTCTCGATGCTCACCCGATAGCGGGGCGGCGCCGGCAGCGCGGCCGCCGCGAGCACCCAGCAGCAGATGGCAAGCCTCGCAGACATGGCGGCCATAGTAGATTGGTTTTAGTTTGGATAGACCCGGTGAACTGAGAGCTGCCGCTAAAGGATAAAGCGCATGTCACGACGCTTTCGCTCTGAAAAAGAGTCAGAGCAAGGTCGAGAGGCTCAGCTCCAGGCTCTTGCGGCCTTCGCGCAGGAGGCTCTCGACTTGTGACTCGGTCAGCCGCAGGCGGGCCCGCAGGCCGTCGTGGACGCGGCTCAGCAGCGCTTGCTGGCACTCGTTGATCTGCCGGCGGACGGTGGTCCTGTGGGCGCGGAAGAGCGGGGCGATTTCGGTGGTGCTCAGGCCGTCCACGAAGTGCAGCCTGAGCAGGGTGCGTTCGTGCACCGTCAAGCTGGCCAGCGCGGCCCGCAGCGCCTGGGCGAACTGGTCCTGCGAGTGCTTCTTCAGATAGTCGAGCTCAGGGTTGCGCGAAGTGACTCTATCGTCGTCAGCGAGCTCGGTCTGGGGCTTGTTGCCGCGGCGCAGGTTGAGGGCGACGCGCTGGGCGCTGACGCGGAGCCACCGAGAGAGCGCCCCCCGGCCGGTGTAGTCCGCGATGCAGGGCGCGCGGCCGTCACGCGCCACGAGCAAGTGCTCGCGCAGGGCCTGGCGGACCTCGTCGACGAAGCCACTGCTCGAGTCGATCCCCGAGATGAAAGCCCTGACCTGGGAGAGGAAGCGCGCTTCGAGCCCCGCGATGGCAGAGGTGCTGCCCTGCGCGCAGCCGCAGGCGAGGTACAGATCGGCAAGGTGCCGCAGCGCGAGCGGGTCGCCGCCACAGTCCGCGCCGAGGGAGAGCCGCTCGGTGGCGTAGGCGATGAACGCGCGACGCTCCAGCTCGAGGCCGGGCCAGGCGGCGCGCGCAGACTCGACGTGCGCCTCCACCAGCGCGCGAACATCTGCCTGGCGGTCTTCCGCTGGGTTCATCGCCCGAGCCTACCAAGGTCGCAACGCGCGGCGCGAACAAGCAGCCGTGCATCCGCTGGCGCGCGGCTGTGTCCCAGGCCAGCAGGAGGCACAAATCATGCGGAATCGAAGCCTTGCCGTCGCGGTGGTGCTCGCGCTCTTCACCTCGGGGTGCCACCGCTCTCCCCCGGCCGAGTTGATCAGCTCCAGCGCGGGCGGCTCCGTCCAGCTTGGCCTGGAGGCGACGCTGACCGTGCCCGCGGGGTCACTGCCGCGCGACACCTCCATCGCCATCGAGCGGCTGGCCGCGGTGCCCGACGGCGAGCGCGGCGGCTTCGCGCACTTCGGGCAGGCCTATCGCCTGACGCCCGCGGGCACCTCGTTCGATCTGCAGAAACCGGCCACCCTCTCGCTGGCGCTCGACATGCGGGCGCTCGCCGACAAGGGGCTCGAGCCGACCTCGGTGGTGCTGCACTATCTAGACGAGGAGCAGGGGCGCTACGTGGCCGTCGCCACCCGCGTGGACCCGGAGGCGGGGCGGCTGACTGCGACGCTCGAGCACTTCACCATCTACGTGCCGCTGGCGATCACCGAGGCGGCCGGCGATCAGGCGCCGCTGGTTGCGCTGCAGGCCACCGTGCCGAACCCTCCGCGGCAGGGCGCACCGGTGCTGGTGCGTGCGACGGTGCGCGACTTCGACAACGGCGGCTCCATCGCCGGCGTCTGGGCGCTGGTGCACGGGAGCGGCGGGACCATCACCTTGCCCATGCAGCGCGACCCGCTCGCCGCCTCGCTCGACACCTTCACCGCGGTGGTGCCGGCGTCGTTGATCGGGCCCACCTTCCTGGTCGATGTGCAGGCCACCGACAACCTGGGCCACTCCACGACCGCTGCCGGGAGCGCGCTGGCGCTCGCCCACAGCTACGCGGGCAACCTCGCCATCGCCCCGGCGGCGCAGACGCTCACCGCGGGCTCCACGCGCACCTTCGCGGTCACCGCGCAGGACGAGACCGGCGCCTCCTTCGCGCTGGCGCCCGAGACGGCGATCGCCACGGTCTTCGGCTTCGGCACCGTCACCGGGGTCACCGCGGCCGGCGTCAACGTGCGCGGCGAGAACGTCGGCCAGGGCGTGCTCCGCGTGGGCATCGGCGGCCCGAGCGGCCCGCAGGCCACCTCGGTCGTCACCGTGCTCAACGGGGACCTCGCGCGCATCGACATCCTCGATGCCAACGGCCACGCCATCACCGGCACCGAGGTGGTGAAGGAGGGCCAGATCATCCAGCACGACGCGCTCGGCCGCGACGCCTTCGGCAACGCCATCCTCGTCGATCCGACCTGGGCGGCGCAGAACGTCCCCGTCTACCAGGGGCTCGGCTGGGTCTACACGCTCGACTACACCAGCTCGACGCAGCTGACCGCCACCGTCGGCAACGTCACCGGCTCACAGTGGATCGACGTGGTGCCGCGCGTCTGGGACACCGTCGCGCAGTACCCGGCGACCGACCCGAAGCCCGCGGTGGCGTACGGCGCCGGCACCGCCTGCTCGGCCTGGTACTTCTACAGCGCGGGCACGCTCCCGCTCGTCTGCCGCTCGGCGGCGGGCACGCAGACCTCGGCCGCGCCCTCCATGGGCAACCCATTCAGCGGCTCGCCCGTCTCGCTGGCCATGCTCGCGAGCACGCCTTATCTGGCCTGGTCCGAGACCACGCAGGGCGGCTACTTCGCGCGCGTGTTCGTCCAGCACCTCGCCAACGGCGCCTGGGTGCAGGACGGCAGCCCCCTGGTCGACCCGAACTTGCTCCAGTACCAGCAGTCCATCGCGGTGATCGGCTCCACCATCTACGCCGCCTGGGTCGAGGGATCCTCCAAGCTCTACGTCGCCCACCTCGGCAAGGAGGGCACCTGGATCCTCGACGGGGGCGACCTCGGCGGGTCGTCCTCGACCTACTCCGCCTCGCCCGGGCGCGCCGCCATCGTCGCCGGCCCGGGCAACGTGCCCTACGTCGCCTTCCGCGACGCCGCCAAGAACCGCATCTTCGTCAAGCACTGGTCGGGCACCGCCTGGGTTGACGACATCACCGGCGGGATTGCCGGCGCGTTCACCGATCCCGTGATCACCGCGAGCCCCTTCGCCGTCTACCTCGCTTTCCTCACCGCCGCGGGGAGCGCCGGAGAGCTGCGCGTCTGGACCAACGACTACGGCGGCTGGTACTCGAAGCTCGCGCCGGGAACCCCGGCGACCGGAGTGATCGGCATCGGCCACGACGGGGTGGTGCCTTACGTGTCCTGGACCAACTCCTTGTCCACCGGCACCTCGTCGGTCCTCGTCGGCCACTTCGACTTCCTCGGCTACAACTTCGTCCAGAACCTCAGCCCGTTCTTCGCGAGCGGCACGCTCTCCGGCTCGTTCACGGTCGGCGCGCAGACGCCCTTCTTGGCCTTGTCGGGCCTCGGCGGGCAGACCAACTCGCTGCTCGCCTTCGAATAGACCTCCGCGACCCGGGCGATCGACCTCTTCCGCTGACAGGGATGTGTCCGGTTGCACCCGCGGCGAGGCGGCGCGTACGGTCTGCGAGGGGCCCCGATGAGCTGTCCCGATCCGGAGACGCTGCTCGAGTTCGTGGACGGCGGCCTGATCGGCCAGGCCGCCGCCCGCTTCGAGGAGCACCTGGACTGCTGCGGCGGCTGCCGCGAGCTGGTCGCCTGCGCTGCCAGGCAGGACGGCCCGCGGTCGCCGGGCAGCACCGATTCGCTCGGCCAGGCCGCGGCGCCGCCCATCGGCGAATTGGTCCACTACCGGCTGGAAGGCGTCATCTCGCAGGGCGGCCACGGCATCGTCTGGCGCGCCCGCGACCTGCGCCTGGATCGGCTGGTGGCGCTCAAGCAGGCGCGCCTCGGTGACCCGCGAGCCTCGGCGCGCTTCGCTCGCGAGATGCGCATCACCGCGCGGCTGCAGCACCCCTCGATCGTCACGCTGCACGAGGCCGGCGTCTCCGGCGCGGGCGAGCAGTTCTACACAATGGAGCTGGTCTCGGGCCCGACCCTGCTCGAGCGGATCGGGCAGGCCAGGGATCTGCGCGCGCGGCTCGCGCTCTTGCCCCACGCCATCGCCATCGCCGAGGCGCTGGCTTACGCGCACGATCGGCGCATCATCCACCGCGACCTGAAGCCGGCCAACGTCATCGTCGGCTCGTTCGGCGAGACCGTCATCCTCGACTGGGGGCTGGCCAAGGACCTGTCGGCCAGCGAGCCCGACGACGAGCCGGGCAGCGAGGATCCCTCGCCCGGCGCCACCTCTGCCGGCACCGTCCTCGGCACGCCGAGCTACATGCCGCCAGAGCAGGCCGCCGGACAGGCTGCCGACGAGCGCTCCGACGTCTACGCCCTCGGCGCCATCCTCTACCAGGTGCTGACCGGAGAGCCGCCCTACGCCGGCGTCACCTCGGCCGAGGTGCTGCAAAAGATCGGCTCCGAAGACGCGGTCTCGGTGGAGAAGCGGCAGCCCGGCGTGCCGCAAGACCTCGCGGCCATCGTGCGCCGGGCGATGGCGCGCGCTCCCCAGGGGCGCTACGCGACGGCCAAGGAGCTGGCCGCCGATCTCAAGAAGTTCGCCACCGGCGAGCTGGTCTCTGCCCACCGCTACCGCTCCTCCGAGCTGGTCTCGAACTGGGTCCGGCGGCACCGGAGGATTGTCGCCAGCGCGCTGGCCGTCGGCGCGGCGCTGGGCCTGTGGCTGCGCTCGGCGCTCGGCGCGCGCGAAGAGGCGCGGCTGGCCCAGCAGTTCGCCCAGCAGGCGGAGGCCATCGAGAGCACGCTGCGCATCGCCGAGCTCTTGCCGCTGCACGACCTCCGCGGTGAGCGGGCCGGCGTGCGCGCGCGGATGACGAGCGTGGAAGCAAAGCTCGGCCAATTGGGCGCCTTCGCCGAGGGGCCCGGCCGCTACGCGCTCGGCAGGGCGGCGCTGGCGCTGCACGATCCGGGCGCTGCCCGCGCTCAGCTGGAGAAGGCGCTGGCGGCCGGCGATCGCTCGCCCGAGGTGGCCCAGGCGCTGGGGCAGGCGCTGGGCGAGCAATATCGCGCGGCGCTCGAGGAGGCCGAGGGCACCGAGAGCGAGACCGCGCGCCAGGATCGGCGCAAGACCGCCGAGCGGGAGCTGAGAGACCCCGCGCTGCAGCACTTGCGCGAGGGCCGCGCTGCGACCACCGGAAGGCCGCTCTTGACCGAGGCGCTGATCGCGCTTTACGAGGGCCGGCACGAGGACGCGCTGGCGGGCGCCGAGGCGGAGGAGCGCAGAGAGCCCTCGCTCTACGAGGCGGCCCGGCTGGCCGGCGACACCTGCACGCGGATGTCGATCGAGCGGCGCCAGCGAGGCGACGCAGAGGGGGCGCACCTCATCGCCGCGCGCGCCAGGGGTGCCTATGCCCGGGCCGTCGCCATCGCCCGCAGCGACGAGGCGGGCTATCTCGGCCAGTGCGAGCTGGAGCTGCAGATCATGACGCTGCACGCAGACCGAGGCCAGCCGGTCGAGGAGGAGGCTGCCGCGGGGCTGGCGGCCTGCGATCAGGCACTCGCCGTCAACCCCGACAGCGCGCGCGCCTTCAACCAGAAGGCCGCCATTCATGGGCTCCGGGCCCAGCAGCAGGGCCTGCAGGGGATCGATCCGCGCCCTTTGCTGCAGCTCTCGATCAAGATGGCGAGCGAGGCGCTGCGGCGCGATCCAGCCAGCTTCCTCGCGCACTACAACATCGGCAGCGCCTGGAACAAGCAGGGACGCGTCTGGGAGTGGCGCCACGGCATCGACCCTCGGCCCTCGCTGGCGCTGGCGATCGAGAGCTACGTGCGCGCCATCGCCATCCGCCCGACCAGCAGGACGCTGGTGAGCCTCTGCAACTCGCACTCGACTTTCGGGCTCTACGAGGCCAAGCACGGCGGCGAGCCGCAGCAGCACTGGGCCCGCGCGGAGGAGAGCTGCCGCAGGGCCAGCGCGCTCGACCCGCGCTTCGCCGACGCGCGCAACGCGCTCGGCCTGGTCTTGGAGAACCGCGCCGAGCGGGAGCTGGCCCGGGGCATCGATCCGAGGGCCTCGGTGGCCAGCGCGGTCGAGGCGCTGCGGAAGGCCATCGAGCTGCAGCCAGGCTTCGCCGCCGCGCACAACAACGTGGGCGTGTCGATGTGGATGCGCGCCGCCTGGGAGCGCGCGCAAGGAATCGACTGCAGCGCTGCCGCCCTGGAGTCGGTGCGCAGCTATCGGGAAGCGCTGGCGCTGATGCCGACCTACGCCAACGGCTACGTCAACGTCTCGATGAGCTATCGACTCCTGGCGCAGCAGCAGCTCGATCGCGGGCTCGATCCATCGGCCGCCCTGGGGGACGCGCGCGCCGCGCTGGACGCCGGACTGAAGCACAACGGCAAGGACCACCTCAATTTCCTCTCGCGCGGGCGCATCGAGCTCTTGACCGCCCGACACGCCTGGCCCGGACCGGCAGCGCGGGCGCCGCTCGCGGCTGCGCTGGCGGCGGTGGCCACGGCGCTCGAGCTCAATCCGAAAGACGCCGATGGCCCGCAGCTAGAGGCGGAGATCCACAGCTTGCACGCCGAGTGGCTGCTGGCGAGACACGAGGGCGCGGGCGGCGAGATCCAGCGAGGCCTGTCCGCGGCGGCGCGGGCGCTCGAGCTCGACCCCAAGCTAGGGGAGGCCATCGCTGTGCGCGGCGCCTTGTTGCGGCAGAAGGCGCGGGTCGAGCCGGACTCGCAGCTCCGCGCCGCGCTGGATGCCGAGGGGCAGGCAGAGCTCCGCCGCGCGCGGGAGGCGAATCCGCTGCTCTCGCGCGACTACCCGCCCTGACGATTTCGGTGGCGGTGGCGCAGCGGAATCGAACCGCCCGAGCCCGCGACGACTTCCTCGGGGCGGCGGCAACAACGGCGTGTCGGTGCAGTAACCGCCATCTTTCCGCTCGACGAGCTGGAGAGAGCGCGCTCAGCGCGGCGTCAGGACGAAGGCGCGGGGTTGGCCGTCGTGCGTGCCGGTGCCGGTGATCTGTCCGGCGTCGTTGATGGCGCTGCAGTCGAGCAGCACCCACGAGGGGTCCGAGATCGCCTCGTTCAGATCGTGCATGACTTCCGCGGCCCAGAGCGCGGCGTGGACGGTGCGGGCGGCCGGGTCGCCGAGCGCGCACGAGCCCACTGCGTCTCCCGCGTTGTTCACCGCCGTGAAGCCGCACCGCTCGGCGGGCGCGACATCGCGCATGGGCCCCGCCGGCAAGTCGAAGACGAAGGCGTGCGAGGCGGTGCTAGGGCGTGTCCGCAAACTCCGGACCGAGCCCGAGGGATGAGGACCAAGCAGCGCAAGGCACGAGGAGGGAGCCGTACTTTCTGTACGGCGACGACGAGCAACGCAGCGATGCGCCGGTCGTCGGCCCTCTGGCGACGG
>JBBRMA010000023.1:0-83245 GCA_038231075.1 Myxococcales bacterium
CCGAGATCTACTACTACCGCAAGGCCGCTGACCTTTACGACGGTGTAGAGTTCGCGCGCGACGCGGGTCACTTCCGAGGCAAACGACGAGAGCTGGTCAACCATCGTGTTGATGGTGTTCTTCAACTCAAGAATTTCGCCGCGCACGTCCACGGTGATCTTCTTCGAGAGATCTCCCTTGGCGACGGCGGTCGTCACTTCGGCGATGTTGCGGACTTGCGACGTCAGGTTCGACGCCATCGAGTTGACGTTGTCGGTCAGGTCCTTCCAGGTGCCGGCGACGCCCTTCACGACCGCCTGGCCGCCGAGCTTTCCCTCGGTGCCGACTTCGCGCGCGACGCGGGTCACTTCCGAGGCGAACGAGCCAAGCTGCTCGACCATGCCGTTCACGAGCTTGGCCGTCCGAAGGAACTCGCCCTTCAGCGACCGGCCGTCCATCTCGAGGGCCATGGTCTGCGAGAGGTCGCCCTTGGCGACGGCGCCGATGACGCGGGCCATTTCCGTGGTCGGCTGCACGAGGTCTGCGATGAGCGTGTTGACCGAGTCCACGCAGGCGGCCCAGGAGCCGACGGCGCCGCTGACCGCGCCACGCTGGTTGATGCGGCCCTCTTTGCCGACCGCGAGGCCGATGCGGGCGAACTCGTTCGCCATGCGCTCGTTGAGCTCGATGATGTCGTTGAGCGCGTCGGCGACCTTGCCCGCGGTGCCGGTGCTGTCCTCGGGCATGCGCACGGTGAAGTCGCCCTTCTTCACGGCGGTGAGCACGCGAAGGAGGTTCTTGACGTCGAGCGCCGCCGCGGCTGCGTCGAGCTCCGCCGCGCGCGTCATCTTGGGGTGGCCGTTCCCGTTGCCGCTGGTCGTCGATGGCATGGAACGATGCCTATCACCAGGCCCGGGCCCCTCCGAGCGGCGGGTGAAAAATTGGAGAGTCCGTGACGAATCTTGGGGCGCACCCGGCCTGTAAATGTCGCGTTCGTGACATTTGTCGGCGGGCGCCTGCCCGCTTGTACGTAGCGCTCGCAGCCCGATCGGCAAGCGCCCTTCCGCTCGGCCCCGGGCCGGCGATTGCCATCCCCGCGCGAGTGCCCAACGTGGGAGATTCATCCCATTCAGGGAGCACACCGGAGCCGCATTTGAATGACGGACCCGCCGCCACCGGAGACCTCGAGGCCGAGCGCGCCTTGCTGCGCGAGTCGGTGAGGCGCCAGCGGATCCTCTCCGAGGTCTCGCGGATCCTCCTCGACTACGTGGGCGAGGACGAGCTCGAGCCCCTGCGCCGCGTGGTGGCGAAAGTGGTCGAGGCGATGGGCGACTGGTGCGCCTTTTCGCTCATCCAGCCGGGCGGCACCTTGAAGAACGTGGTGACCTTTCACCCCGACCCGCACCAGCGCGAGCTGGCCGAGCGGTTCCAGCAGCTGATGCCGCCCTCGCGCTGGGACCAGGAGCCCGCCGAGCACAACGCACTCTTGCAGAAGCGGCCCATCGTCTTCGAGCACATCCCCGACGAGCTGCTGCGCGCCGGCCTGCCCTCGGTGCAGGCCTACGAGCTGATCCGCGAGATCGGGCTCACCTCGGTCATCACCGCGCCCATGTTCATGGCGGACGAGCCGCTCGGCACGCTGGTGCTGGCCTCCAGCGGGCCCGGCGGGCGGCGCTACACCGAGAACGACATCGACTTCGTCTTCTCGCTGGCCGGGCGCGCGGCCCTCGCTGTCAGAAACGCGCGCCTGCTGCGAGCGCTCAACCACGAGCGCAACGAGGCCGAGCTGCGCGCCGCTGAGCTCCTGGCGGTGCTGCGCGCCGACCCGAACGGCATCGCCATCTTCGGGACCGAGGGCGAGCTGCGCTTCGCCAGCCCCTCGCTCGACGCGCTCTTCGGCCACGCCTTCTCGCAGGAGATCGGCAAGCGCTTCGACCAGCTCGGCGTCAAGGATGGCTCGCAGAGCGACCCCGGGCAGCGGGCCGCGCGCGCGGCCGAGCTGCGGGCGATCTTCGAGGACCGCACCAGATCGAGCATGCACGAGCTGGTCCTCGAGGACACGCCGCGCCGCTACGTGATGCAGAGCAGCACGCCGGTGACGGGACCTGGCGGCGCCTACCTCGGCCGCCTCTTCGTCAACGTGGACGTGACCCAGGAGCGCCAGCTCGACCAAAAGCGGGCCGAGTTCCTCACCGTCGCCGCGCACGAGCTGCGCACGCCGCTGACGCCGCTCTCGATGTACCTGCAGACCATCGAGCGCAAGATCGCGCGCGGGCAGCCCGTGGACGTCGATGTGCTGGGGCGCGCGCGGCGGCAGGTGAACCGGCTGGAGAAGCTGGTGCAGGACCTGCTCGACGTCTCGCGCATCGACGCGGGCCAGGTGCAGCTGCGGCGGGAGGATGTGGACCTGGCCGAGCTGGTGGAAGAGGTCGCGGGCGACTTCCGCCCCTCGGCGCGGCTGCACGAGATCGCCGTCGAGCGGCCCGCGGAGCCAGTGCGCGTCGAGGCGGACCCCGAACGGCTCGAGCAGGTGCTGGTCAACCTCATCGCCAACGCCATCAAGTACAGCCCGCAGGGCGGCAAGGTGCGCATCGCCGTCGCCGCCAAGGGAGACGAGGCCCTGGTCTCGATCAGCGACCAGGGCATCGGCGTGCCGGCCGAGGAGAAGAGCAGCCTCTTTCGCCGCTTCTTCCGCGCGCGCAACGCCGCCACCTCGAACTACGGAGGCCTCGGCATCGGGCTCTACGTGAGCCACGAGATCGTCGCGCGGCACGGCGGCCACTTCGAGGTGGACAGCGAGCTCGGCGCGGGCACGACCTTTCGCTTCTTCTTGCCGCTCGCCAAAGCCAAAAGGCCCGCCGGGCGAATCCTGCTGGTGGACGACGACACCGACATCCTCGAGGCCACCGCGGGGTTCCTCCAAGAAGAGGGCTACCAGGTCGAGCGCGCGCAGGACGGGATGAAGGCGCTGGCGGCGCTCCGCCGTTCGCCCTCCCCGGACTTGGTGCTGGTCGATCTCATGATGCCGGTCATCGATGGCTGGGAGCTCATCGCCCGGCTGCGCGCGGAGCGCCTCGTGCAAGGCGTTCCCCTCGTCGTCTTCTCCGCCGACCGCGACGTCCGGGTCAAAGCCCGGGAGCTGCAAGTGGACGGCACGCTGCGCAAGCCGTTCTCGCTCGACGAGCTGCTCGAGCTGGTGCAGCGCCTGCTCGCGAAAAAGAGCTGAAGAGCGCGCCTGGCGTGCCGCTCACTGGCCTAGACGGCGAACAAGACACCCTCTGCGGCCTCGCCCGTGGCTTGTGAAATTGCCTTCACGTAGAGTGAAAGTTGCACTGCATACGCGCCTTGCGTTTCCGGGCGGGCGTCGGACTTGAAGTCCACGACGACCCAGCGGCCCTTCTCACGAAAAGCCAGGTCGGCCACGCCCTCGATCAGAGCGCCGTCCTCGCCGCGCAGCCAGAGCGGGGCCTCGCGGCGGCAATCAAGGCTCCTGGCCGCGCGCTGAAGCAGGGGGTGGGCCAAGGCGCTCCCGGCCGCGCGGGCAGCGGCCGCCACCTCGGCGTCGCTGGCGCCGATCAGCCGACCCTGCGCCGCCGCGACCCGGTCGAGCGCCGCCTGCGGGGCGCGCAGATCAGCCTCGGCCAGCACCGCGTGCAAGAGCGTTCCAAAGCGCTTGCCGGAGGGCCTCCGCGGGTCGCGCGCGCCCACCGATTCGAGCCGCACCGGTGGCGCCGAGGCGCCCGCGCTCTGTGCCGAGGCAGCGAGCGCGGTCGCCGTGGTCAGTCGCTCGGCCGGCCGCGCGCCCGCTCCCAGCGCGGCCGCGCGGTGATTGGCCCACTCCTGGTGCGCGAGCGTTCCCGCGGTGGCGACGCCGGCCTGGTCGTCCTCGAGCAACGTCTCGCGCCGCCGGCCAGAGGCCAGCTCCTTGCCCAGCTCGAGCGCCCGCGGGTCCCAGATCACGACCCGATGCTCCCCCGCTTGCGGCACGTGCAGGCCCGGCCGCGTCGAGCCGCTCTGCGAGCCGAAGCGCGGATCGTCGGACTCGTCGAGAACGACCCCTTCCCTGCCGAACGGAGGGCAGCCGGGCGCCGCCTCGGGCCCCTGCCGCAGCTCGGGCTTTGGCTCGATGGCGGGCCTGAGCGACTCGAGCCACGAGGGGTTGTCGCTGTCCGCCATCACGAACGGGACGACGAGCAGATCGCGCGCGCGGGTCGCGGCCACGTAGGCGAGGCGCACCGTCTCGGCGCGATCGCGCTCCAGCGCCTCGGCCCGGTGCTCCTCGAGCTCCTTGGGCGCGCAGCCCGCGAGCGGCATCGCCCAGAGGCGCCGCTCGGTCTCGAGGTGGCGCGAGGGGTTCCTCGGCGCCGGCGGCGCGGTCGGGTCGCAGAGGATGACCACGGGAAACTCGAGCCCCTTGGCCCGGTGCACGCTCATGATCCGCACGCCCTCGGCGCCCTCCTCGACCGCCGGGGCCTCGCCCGCGTCGCCGCGCGCCTCCTCGGCGTCGAGCCGATCGACGAAGGCGCGGAACGAGGTGGCGCCGGCGGACTCGAAGCGGCGCGCGAGATCGAGCACGCGCAGCGCGTTGGCCAGCGCCTGCTCGCCGCTCGGCCAGATGGCCAGCCCCGCGTGCGCGCGCGTCTCGCGCAAGAGCCGCAGGAGGGTGTCGGCAATGGGCCGCCGGTTGCGCCCGTGGTGCAAGCGGCGCAGCACGAGCAGGGCCTCGGCGACCTCGGCGCTGGTCTCGGAGAGCTGGCCCGCGTCGAGCGGTCGGAGCGGGTGGAAGCTGCCCTGCTCGCCGCGAAAGGTCAGCAGCGAGTCGTCGGAGAGCGCGAAGAGCGGCCCGCGCAGCGTGGCAAAGACCGCCAGCTCGTCGTCGGGCCGCTCGATGGCCGAGGCCGCGTTGCGCAGCGCCAGCACCTCCTCGCGCGCGTGGTAGCTGCGGCCGCCGACGAGCACGTGGCGCACCTCGCGGGCCTCGAGCGCTTCGATATATTTTTTCGATAAGTCGTTCCCGAAAGACTGCATCCGCTTGAAGAGCAGGCAGACGTGGCGCGCCTCGACCGGCACGCGCTCGCCCTCTTCGGTCACCTGCCAGCCGCTCTTGGTGAGGAGCCAATCGACGAAGGCGCCGACCGCGTCCGGGTAGCTCTCCTCGACGCGAAACTTTGCAAAGTAGCCGCGGTCGCCGTGGGTGCGCGGCGCGGGCAGCGCGACCACCGCGGGCTGGCCGGGCTCGGCGGCGCGAAAGGGCGTCAGCGGGACGTATTGCGCCTGCCCGGGCTGGCCCTTCATCTGCAGCGCGAAGGCGCCGTTGATCGCCTCCTGGATGGCGGGCGCCGCGCGGAAGCTGGTGGTCAGGTAGAGCAGCTCTGCGCCGCGGGCGAGCAGCGTCTTCTTGACGTCTTCGTAGAGCGCGAGGTCGGCGCGGCGAAAGCGGTAGATGGACTGCTTGGGGTCGCCGACCGCGAAGAGCCCGCCCGGCCGGTCGCCGGCGATGGCGAAGAGCAGCTCGGCCTGGAGAGGGTCTGTGTCCTGGAACTCATCGACGAGCACGTGGCGCACGCGCGCGCGCAGCTCGGCCAGCACCGGCGCGCTGGTGCGCACGAGGCGGCTGGCGCAAAAGAGCAGGTCGAGGAAGTCGAGGCAGCCCGCGCGCGCCTTGCGCTCTTCGTAGCCGGCCACCAGCGGGCGCAGCTCCTCGCGCAGGCACGCGGCCAGATCGGCGTCGGCGTCGCGGAGGAAGGCCTGGAGCTTCTTCTGCACGCCCTCGCGCTGCGCGGAGACGGTCTCGCGCTCGACGCCCTCGCAGAAGAAGCGCCCCTTGCCGCGCCAATTCCAGTGGCGCGCGTGGGACAGCTCGCGCAGCTCGGCCTCGAGGCCGTCGTCGTCGGTCCCGCGCAGCGCCTGCCGCCGAGCGACGTCCTCGGTGAAGCGGTAGAGCTCGGCCAGCGCCTTGGCCAACCAGTCGTCGGGCCGCTGCGCCCGGGGAGCGAAGGCCGACAGCTCGCCGAGCGCGGAGAGCACCTCCCGCAGGCCCTGGGCGCGGTCGAACGCGTCGCGCCGGTACGCGCCGTCGAAGTCCCGGTGGTCGCAGAGGTCCCAGCCGGCGGAGCGGAGCAGCTCGCGCGGCCCCTCGGCGTCGCGGCCGCGCGGACGCCGTCGCAGCAGCCGGCGCACGCCCTCGGGCGGATCGGCGAGCGACCGCGCGAACCACTCGTCAAAGGCCTGCTGGTAGAGCCGCTCGGCCACCTCGCCCGGCGCGACCTCGAAGAGCGGATCGACGCCCGCCTCGATGGGCCACTCGCGGAGCAGATCGGCGCAGACCGAGTGGATGGTGCCGATCTGCGCCTCTTCGAGCTGCGCCAGCGCGGCGCCGAGCCGTTCGCGCGCGGCCGCCGTGGGCGCGGCCTGGAGCGCTTTCTCCAGCTCGCCCCGCAGGCGCAGCTTCATCTCGCCGGCGGCCTTGTCGGTGTACGTCACCGCCAGGATTCCATCGATTCCCGCGCGCCCCTCCCGCACCAGCGCGACGATCCGCGCCACCAGCTCGGTCGTCTTGCCGGTGCCGGCGGCGGCCTCGACCAGCAGTGTCGCGTCGAGGTCCTCCGCGATGCGCCGGCGCGCCTCGCTGTCGGCGAGCGGCGTCACGGCAGCTCCCGGAGGGCGTTCAGCCGCTGCAGCCTGTCTTGCGGCTTTCTGCTCGCGCGCTGCTCTTCATGAGGGCCGCAGACGCTCTGGTAGTCGCACCACTCGCACTCGCGCGCGCGCGGGGCCACCGGGAGAAAGCCCGTGTCCAGCGCCTCGCCGACCGCCGAGGCCAGGAGCGCCAGCGACTCGCGCGCCTGGGTGTCGAGCGGCACCGGCACCTCCTCGAACTCGCCCGTATAGGTGCAGTACCAGAGGCGCCCCTCGTCTACCGGCTGGCCGGGGAAGAGCTTCTCCAGGGCGAGCGCGTAGAGCACCGGCTGCAGCGTCGCGCCGCCGCCGATGACGGTGCCCTTGGCCGCGCGCTTCTTGCCGCTCTTGTAGTCGGTGGCGCGGAGGTGGCCATCCTGGCGCCGCTCGACCAGATCGATGGACCCTTTCAAGCGGATGCCATTGTCGAGCACGACCGGCTCGGTGCGGCTGGCGGGATCGCGGTGGAGCCGCTCGGGCATGCCGAACGAGAGCTCGAAGTGCAGGGGCGCGAAGGCGCGCGTGTCGGCCGCCAGCCGCGCGAGCCAACCGCGCAGGTCCGCGCGCACCGAGGCGACGCCGTCCTCCCAGACGCGGGGGATGGCCGGGTACAGCTTCTCCTCGAACCGCTTGCTCACCTCGCCGAGCACCGCCTCGAGCCGCTGCTGCGCGGCCGGCAGCGTGCCCGCGTCCAGGGGCAGCCCTCCCTCGGCCGCCAGCGCCGACAGGAGCTCGAACTGGGTGTCGTGCATCAAGGAGCCCCGCTGCAGCGGATCGATCTGGTCGATGCGCTCGGGCTCCTCGCGGGGCGATAGCTTGTGGATCACTTGAAGCAGGAATCGATAGGGACAGGCTGCATAGTTCTGCAGCGCCGTCGCCGAGTAGAGCCGCGCGGAGAGCGCGTGCTTGCCAAGCTGCACCAGCGCCGGCGGCTTGGGGTCGACCAGCCCGTCGGTCGGCAGCCACCGCTTGCGCTGCCGCCGCCCGCGCGCCTTCAAGGCCCGGCTGAGGTGGGGATTGACGCCGAGCAGGTAGCGCGCGGTGCCCTTGGCCTCGGCGTCGGGCAGGCGCACGACCAGGTGGAGGAGCGAGAGATCGTGCTCGGCCTCGTCGATGGCGTCGCGCGGCTCCTTGGGCGCAGGCCAGCCCGCGCGCGCGGCGGCCGCTTGCTCCGCCTGGCGCGCCAGCTCGCCATAGCCGGGCAGGACGCCGGTGGCGGCGCGCATCACCTCGAGCCCGTAGAACGACGGAACGCGCGGCCGGCCTTGCTGGGCGTCGAGGCGCGGGTAGGAGAGGACCAGCCTCTTGCTGGCCGCGCCCGCCACAAGGCGCAAGAGCAGCCGCTCGTGCTCGAGGCGGTCCTTGTTGGTCTGGAGCTCGCCGCCGAGCGCCTCGCGCTCGCGATCGCGCAGCAGCGGGTCCTGGGCGAGCCGCGGCGGAAAGAGCTTCTCCGCGAGGCCCGGCGCGAAGACCACCTCGAATGACAGGCCGCGCGCAGCCTCGATGGGCGCGACGAAGAGCTTGCCGTAGCGATTTGCAGCGGGCGGCACCGCCAGGTCGCAGAGGCGCTTCTCCAGCACCTGGCGCACCTCCGACAGGCGCACGGGGCCCACCGGCCCGAGCGGCGCGAGGCTGGTCAAGAGCGAGAGCACGCGCACGGGGTCCTTCAGCGAGCGCGTGGCGAGCGCGGTCAGCGCCTCCAGCCAGTCGGCCCAGAGGGCGCTCTCGGGCAGCGCCGCCAGCTCGTCGATGAGCGGCAGGGCGAAGTCGCGCAGGGCCGCCAGGTCGCAGAGCTCGCGCTTGACGAAGCCCGCCTTGGGGTCGTCCTCGCGCTCGTACTCGGCGAGGCGCAGGTCCTTGTCGTGCTCGAGGCCCGCGAGCCGCTTGCGCCAGCGCTCGCGGCTGCCGATGACGGCCGCCTCGACCAAGAGCTTCTCCCAGTGGGCCGGCGCGCGCAGCGACCCCGATCGCACGGGCGCCACGTCGGGATCGGCGGCCGGCTCCTGCGCAGCCTCGGGCTCCGGCTCATGCAGGGATGACCGTTCACCCAGATTCGCGTCGCCCTCTCCGCCAGCCTCTGCCGGCGCGAAGCGGTCGCCCGCCGGCGGCGCAGGGGGAGGCGCGCCTTGGGCGTCCGCGTCGGGCACCTCGCCGAGCGACAGATACTCGCCAAAGCGCACGGCGGAGAGGCCTTGCGCGCGGCAGGCGAGCAGCGCCAGGAACGCTCGCCCCGTGGGGTCTGGCCGTGAGGTGCCGCGGGCGAAGTGCGCCGGGATGCCCGCTCGCCCGAGCGCCTCTTCGAGCAGCGCGCGGTGCTGCGTGGGCGACCGCAAGAGCACCGCCATGCGATCGAAGGGCGTGCCCTTGGCGGCCTCGCGGAGGATGAGCCGCGCCAGCTCGACGCACTCGCGGCCCTCGCCCGGCGCCGAGAGGATGACGACCTCGGCGCCGAGGGGCTGCTGCTCGGCGTCCGCCGTCGAGAAGAGCTGCTCCTGCACGCGGCCGAGCGACCCGCGCGCGCTGGAGGCGCGCTGCACCTCGGCCTTGACGCCGAGCGCCCGCTCGAGGTGCCGGCGGCTCCGCTCATCGCCCGCCGGGAGCGTCGCGAGCAGATCGGCGCCGTGCCGCGCCAGGGCCAGGAACAGGTCGCGCTCGAGCGCGCAGGTGATGGGAACATCGAGGAGCAGCGCCGGAAAGCTCGCCAGCGCCGGCCGGTCGGCACCGTCGCCGAGCGCGGCCGCCGCCAGCCGCAAGACGAGCGCGCGGTCCGCCAGCCGCGCCCGCGCGAGCTCGGCTTCCACCTCTTGCAGCGCGGCTCCAAGGCCCTCGGGCAGCGCTGCCGCCGAGGCGCCCGCCAGCCGCAGCTCACTCACGGTGCGGGCCAGCGCGCGCGGCAGCCCCGGCCGGTCGGCCACCGTCGCGAGCCGCCCGAGCGCGCCCCGCTTGTGCAGCGCATCGACGGCGCGCGCGCAGAGCGCCTCGAACGACAGCGCCGTCACCTGCGCCAGCCCGCGCTCGGCCAGGAGCGGAGCCGCCAGGGTCGCCGCCAGACGTCCGGTGGTGAGCCGCTGCCACCCGAAGCCCGCCGGGCGCTCGCGGGCGGCCTCGCGCACCAGGTCGGCCGCTGCCTCCATGCTCGCGCCGACGATGAGCGCGGAGCTGCCCGCTCTGCGCGCGCCGAGCCATTCGAGGGCGCGGGCGCGCCGATCGGCGGCCGAAGGAGAGATCAAGAGCGCAGGCATGAAACGCATCTTGCGCAAGCGGCCGCGCGGGTCAAACTCAAGGGCGTGAGTCGGAGAACGCGGCGATCGGGTCTCGACCGTGACGCTGCTATCCGGCGACCGTGAGGATCTCGGCACCCTCTTTGCCGACGAGGATGGTGTGCTCGAACTGGGCCGAGCGCTTGCCATCGGCCGTGGCCACGGTCCAGCCGTCGTCCCAATCGATGTGCTTCCAGGTGCCGGCGGTGATCATCGGCTCGACGGTGAAGATCAGCCCCTCTTCCATCACCGTGGTCGCCGAGGGGTCGTGATAGTGCGGAATCTGCAAGTCGGTGTGGAAGACCTCGCCGATGCCGTGGCCGCAATAGGAGCGGACGACGCCATAGCCGCTGCGCCGCGCGTGCGCTTCGATGGCGCGGCCGATGACGCTGATGGGCCAGCCGGGCTTGACCGCCGCGATGCCCGCGTTCAGGCACTCCTCGGCGACGCGGACCAGCCGCTTTGATTCGTCGTCGATCTCGCCCACCGCGTACGTCGCCGAGCAGTCGCCGTGCATTCCATCCAGATAGATGGAGATATCGAGGTTGACGATATCGCCAGGCAGCAATTGCCGGCTGTCGGGGATCCCGTGGCAGATGACCTCATTAACCGACGTGCAAAGTGATTTGGGATAGCCGTGATAGTTGAGCGTGCTCGGATATCCGCCGCGCGCGAGGTAGGCCGCGTGGCAGATGGCGTCGAGCTCGTCGGTCGTCACTCCGGGCCTCAGGTGCCGCGCGGTCTCTTGCAGCACCTCGGCGGCGGCACGGCAGGCCCGGCGCATGCGGGCGAGGCGGCGGGCGGGGTCCGGATCGATCGGCAGCGCGCGGCTCGGGCGGCCCGTCTCGGCATAGTCAGGCCGGCCGATGTGGGGCGGGACCAGGCGCAGGGGCGAGAGCACGCCTGGCCGGACGGGGCCACCGGGCCGCGCGCTGGCTGCCTGCTCGTCGCCGGCGCGATGGCACTTCTTGTACTTCTGGCCGCTGCCGCACCAGCAGGGCTGGTTCGGTCCGGGCGGCTTGTCTTGCGGCTGCGGTGGCTGCCCGAGGGGGTCGACGCTCATCCGGCCATTGTAATGCGGCTCCGCGCCGGTTGCGCATTTGATAGCGTCGCCCCATGCGCCCCTCCCTGATCTGCAGCGCGGTGCTCGCCCTGGTCGCCTGCTCCGCGGCCGATGCGCGCTTTCCCCGCGGCTTCCTCTTCGGCACCGCGGTCGCCGGCTTCCAGGTGGAGATGGGCTGCCCGAGCACGCCGCGCGCGCAGTGCGAGGATCCGGCCTCTGATTGGTATCAATTCATTACCGACCCGGCGCTGCTCGCCGATCAATCCTTGCACCTGAACGGCGACGCGCCATCCTCGGGGCCGGGTTTCTACCAGCTCTATGCGCAGGACCTGGACCTCGCGGCCAATCAGCTCCACTCGAACGCGCTCAGGCTCTCGTTCGAATGGAGCCGGATCTTTCCCAGCTCGACCGTGGGGATCGAAGGGTTCGAGGCGCTCTCGGCGGCGGCCAATCCGCAGGCGGTCGCGTACTATCATTCGGTCCTGAGAGCGATTCGCGCGCGGGGAATGCGGCCGCTGGTGACGCTCAATCACTACACGCTGCCGGGCTGGATTCACGACGCCGCTGGCTGCCACGCCGATCTCTCGAGCTGCAAGCGGCGCGGCTGGGTGGACCGCGAGACCACGGTAAACGAGATCGCCAAGTATGCCGGCTTTGCCGCGCGCGAGTTCGGCGGCGAGGTCGATCTCTGGGCCACGCTCAACGAGCCGTTCACCGGCATCGCGCTCGCCGGATATATCCTCCCGAACGACCAGCGCACCAATCCGCCCGGGGTCACGCTGCGCTTCAATGAAGCGAAGATCGCGATCCTGGCGATGATGGAAGCGCACAACCGCATGGCCGACGCCGTGCACGCAAACGATCTCATCGACGCCGATGGCACCGGCCGGCCGGCGCGCGTCGGCCTCGTCTACAACGTGCAGCCGCCCGAGCCGCGCGACCCGGGAAACCCGCGCGACGTCCAATCGGCCAAGGACCTCGGGTATCTGATGAACGAGGTGTTCTTGAACGGCGCCCTGCGCGGCGACGTCGACGCGGCGCTCGACGGCCACACGGTGCACCGGGACGACCTGGCCCATCGCACCGATTTCTTCGGACTCAACTATTACGTGCGCGCCAAGGCCGCAGCGGCGAGCGAGCCGCTCTTTCCCAACGACGCGCCCAAGCTGACCTTCGACCCGAGCACGCTGGAGTTGATCGGCGACGCCGCCGGCCTCACCGACGCGCTGCAGATCGCGCGCGGCTACGGGCTGCCCATCTTCATCACCGAGACCGGCATCGGCGACGAGAGCGACACGGGCGCCGCTGCTGCGTGGATCGGCGAGACCCTCTCGCGCACGCGCGCCGCCATCTCCCAAGGCGTGCCCGTCGAAGGCTGGTTCTTCTGGACGCTGATGGACAACTACGAGTGGAACCACGGCATGTCCTACAAGTTCGGACTCTACGCGGTGGACAAGGGCGACCCCGCCAAGACCCGCCGCCCGCGAGAGAAGGCCATCGCCGCCTTTGCCGCCGTCGCGCAGTCGCGGCTGGCCCCGTCCAGGTGAGCGAAAAGCTCCACTGTGCGTCGCGGAACCTGAAATTCCCGCGCTGGGCCGTTGGCCTTGCAGACATTACTCATGGAGAGCCTGTTTCTTTGCGGCGTCAGTGTGCATTGGCGAGGGCGGCTGTTACGGTCCGCGAACTCAAGCCATGCGCTCCGCTCCGTCTGCCAACCTTGCCTCGCAGGACCTCGCCACCGCGCTGCAGGGCGCGGCGCAGTCGGCTGCGCGGATCGCCTCGGGAGCGGTCGGCGTAGGCTGCGATCTGGTCCACGTCGGCGAGCTCGCGGCGCGGCTGCACCCGCGCTTCCTCGAGAGGGCTTTCACCGCCAGTGAGATCGCCGCGGGCCAGGGCCGAGCTGATTCGGCGCGGTTCTTCGGCGCGCGCTGGGCCGCCAAGGAAGCGGGGTACAAAGCGGTCTGCCAGATCGCGCTCGCGGCGGGCCGCGACTTCTCGGGCCTCGCGACCTTCCGACACTACGAGGTCGTGCGCCAGGGCGAATCGACCGCGCCCGCGCTGGTGCTGCACGGCGGCCCCGCGGCGCTCCTCGCCGAGCTTGGCCACGCGCGTCCCGCGCACATCAGCCTCTCCCTGACCGACGAGGGCGAGTTCGCGGCCGCCTTCGTCGTCATCGCCTTGCCGGAGCAGCGGTGACCTCGCGCTGGGCCCTGATCCTCGGCGCGTCCTCGGGCTTTGGCGGCGCCACCGCCACCCGGCTGGCGCGCGAGGGCTACAACATCGCCGGCGTGCACCTCGACCGGCGCGCGACCATGCCGCTCGCCGACGCCGTGCGCGCCTCGGTGCTGGAGGCCGGCCGCACGGCGGTCTTCTTCAACAAGAACTGCGCCGACCCCGCCAACCGCAAGGAAGTGGTCGAAGCGCTCCGGACCGCCATGGGCGCGGACGGGCGCGTGCACGTGCTGATGCACTCGATCGCCTTCGGCATCGTCAAGCCGTTCCTGGGAGAGAACGCGGCCACGCCCGACGACCTGCGCCTCACCGCCGAAGTGATGGGCAACGACGTCGTCTACTGGGTCCAGGATCTGGTGGCGGCGGGCCTGCTCGGCTCGCCCGGGCGGATCTTCGCCATGACCAGCGAAGGCGACCGGCGCGTCTGGAAGGGCTACGGGCCCGTCTCGGCGGCCAAGTGCGCGCTGGAGTCGAACATCCGGCAGCTCGCCGTCGAGCTGGCGCCGATGAAGGTGACCGCCAACTGCATCCTCGCCGGCGTCACCGACACGCCCGCGCTCCGCCGCATCCCGGGCAGCGAGGGCATGCTGGACGCCGCGCGCCGCCGCAATCCCTACGAGCGGCTCACCCAGCCAGACGACGTGGCCGACCTGATCTCGCTGCTCTGCGACGACCGGGCCGGCTGGGTCACCGGCGGCGTCCTGCCTTGCGACGGCGGCGAGACGGTGACCGCGTGAGCCTTCCGCAGGAGCCGGCGCCCTCGTGGAAGAAGGCCAGCTACGACCAGGCGGAGGTGCAGCGCCTCGCGACCCACGGGCTGCAGGGCGAGTGCCGCCTGCCCGCGCCGCCGTTCATGATGATCGACCGCATCACCTCGGTGACCGCCAACGGCGGCGACTACGATCGCGGCCAGGTCGTCGCCGAGAAGGACGTGCGCGCCTCGGAGTGGTTCTTCGCCGCGCACTTCATCGGCGATCCGGTCATGCCGGGCACCCTCGGGCTCGAGGCGCTCTTGCAGCTCTGCGGCTTCTACCTGGCCTGGAGCGGCGCGAGCGGACAATGTCGCGCCCTGGCCATCGGCGAGACGCAGTTCACCGGCATGATCCGGCCGCACCAGAAGCTGGTCCGCTACGAGCTGTCTGCGCGCCGGCTGCTGCTCAAGGAGCCACCCATGCTCATCGCCGACGGCCGCGTGCTGATCGACGGCGAGCCCATCTACACGGTCAAGGGCATGAAGGTCGGCGCCTTCCATCTGCCTTATCCGCCGCCTCCGGACGCGAGCTGATGGACCCGCGCGAGATCCTGCCCCATCGCGACCCGTTCCTCTTTCTCGACACCATCGAGGAGCTGACGCAGGAGCGCGCGCGCGGCACCTACCGCTTCAAGCAGGACGAGGGCTTCTTCGCCGGCCACTTCCCCGGCGCGCCCATCGTGCCGGGCGTCATCCAGGTCGAGGCGATGGGCCAGCTCCTCTCGGCCATGGGCCTGCACACCGCCAAGATCCTGGGAATGAACGCGGTGGCATTTGCCTTCGTGCTCATCAGCGAGTGCCAGTTCCACCTCGCGCTCCGGCCGGGCGACCAGATCACGGTGGAAGCCGAGCGCATGTTTCTCCGCGGCGGAGTGTTGCAGGCCCGCTGCCGCGTGAAGCGCGATGGCGAGCTGGCCGCGGAGGCGACGCTGCGCGGCGCCAAGGTGGACAACCTTTTCCTTTCAGGAGGCAAGACGAAATGAGCGACACGATGCCAAAGGTGAAGCAGATCATTGGAAAGTTCGCCAAGAACAAGGCGGCCCTCGAGACCGCCGGGGACGACGCGAAGATCCGCGCCGACCTGGGCGTCTCCAGCGCCAACCTCGTGGACGTGGTGCTCGAGCTGGAGGAGGCCTTCAACATGACCATCTCCGACGACGAGATCGGCCGCATCGCCACGCTCGGAGACGCGGTCAAGCTGATCGACGCCAAGGCGAAGGCAGCCTAGGCAGCGATGTACCTCTCGAGCCTGAGCGCAGTGCACCCGCCCGGTGTCCTCACCAACGAGGACCTGGCGCGGATGGTCGACACCAGCGGCGACTGGATCGTCGAGCACGTCGGCATCCGCGAGCGGCGGCGCATGGCGGCAGGCGACACGGTGCACGAGCTCGGCGCGCGCGCGGCCAGGGAGACGCTGGCAGGGGCGCTCGAGCCGGTGGAGCTGGTGGTGTGCGCGCTCTCGGTGGCGGACTTCCACATCCCGGCGACGGCGAACCTGGTCGCCGCCGAGGCCGGCTGCCCGGACGCCGCGGCCTTCGACGTGCGCGCCGCCTGCAGCTCGTTCCTCTTCGCGCTCCATGCCCTGCGGGGGATGCTCGCGGCCGGACTTTATCGAAATGTGCTCTTGGTCGTCCCAGAAGCGTATACCAAAATTACCGATTATCGAGACCGCAACAGCTGCGTCCTCTGGGGAGATGCGGCCTTCGCCTGCCTCGTCACCAGCGATCCGCCGGCCGGCAGGAGCTTGCACGTCCTGCACACGCAGGTCGGCTCGGCCTCGAGCGGCGCCCGGATCATCCACGCCAAGGTGGGCGGCTTCTTCACGCAGGACGGACCCGCGGTGCAGCGCTTCGCCATCAAGAAGATGGCCGAGGTGGTGAACGAGCTGGCGGCGCGCGGCGGCAAGCCCGAGTGGCTGATCGGCCACCAGGCAAACCTCGGCATCCTCGAGCGGGTCGCCGCCCGGACCGGCATCGCGCCCGAGAGGAACCTCGTCAACATCCAGAAGTACGGCAACTGCGGCGCCGCCGGCGCGCCCACCGTGCTGGCGCAGAGCATGGCGCGCTTTGCGCCGGGCGAGCGCGTCGCCCTGGCCACGGTCGGAAGCGGACTCAGCTGGGGTGGGGCCCTGCTCGAAACCTGCGTTGCCAAGGAGTCGAATCGATGAAGCGCAGCGATCTGTTCCCCACCGACGTCGTCGTCACCGGACGCGGCGTCGTGTCGCCGATCGGCAACTCGCTCGAGGAAGCGCTCTCGGGGCTGCGCGAAGGCAAGAGCGGCCTCGCCGCCGATCCCGAGTTCGCTGCGATGGGCTTTCGCTGCCAGGTCTCGGGCCGGATCAAGAACCTGAAGCCCGAGCTCTACTTCACCGAGGAGCAGCGGCTCTCGATGTCGAACAGCTCGCTCTACTCGAGCATCGCCGGGCAGCAGGCCATCAACGAGGCCGGGCTCAAGCCCCAGGACCTGGAGCGCGAAGAGACCGGCGTGGCCATCGGCTGCGGCTTGGGCGGCGGCGAGGTCTACGCCTCGTCCGTCGAGAAGCTGACCAAGGAGAAGTCGCCGCGCAAGGTGGGCGCCCATGGCGTGGACCGCACCATGGCGTCCACCTGCTCGGCCAATGCCACCGTGCTCTTCAAGACCCGGGGCGTCGGCGAGTCCCTCTCGTCTGCCTGCGCCACCGGCCTGCACAACATCGGCTACGCCTACCGGCTCATCAAGCACGGCTATCAGGACACCATGCTCTGCGGAGGAGCCGACGGCGACGGCTGGTCCACCGCCTTCGGCTTCGACTCGATGCGCGTGCTCTGCGCCGATTCGAACGACCGGCCGCAGCGCGCCTCGCGGCCGTTCGATCGGAGCCGGTCTGGCTTCGTCCCCTCGGGCGGGGCCGGCGCGGTCGTGCTCGAGTCGTGGGCCCATGCGCGCGCGCGCGGCGCACGCCCGCTGGCGCGCGTGGCCGGCTACTGGAGCTCGAGCGACGGCAGCGGCGACATGACCGCTCCCTCGCGCGACGGCCAGCTCCGCTTGATCGCGAACGTCCTGCGCGACGCCCGCCTCTCCCCCAAGGAGATCGACTACGTCAACCTGCACGGCACCTCGACGCCGACCGGCGACGCCCTCGAGCTGCTCTCGCTGGCCCAGGCGCTCGAAGGCGGCGACTTCCTCTGCTCGTCATCGAAGTCGCAGATCGGCCACGCGCTCGGTGGCGCCGGGGCCATCGAGCTGGTCTTCACCCTCTTGATGCTCGAGCGCGGCTTCGTCGCGCCGTCGATCAACATCGACGAGCTCGACCCCAAGCTCGAGGAGCACCGGCGCCACATCGCCATGACCGCGGTCGAGCGTCCTCTGCGCTTCGCCATGAGCAACAACTTCGGGTTTGGCAACACCAATGGCTCGATGATCGTCGAGCGAGTCGAGAGCTGATCTTTCGCACGCCAATCCGTGGGGGATTGAGGAATTGAACCAAAAATGATGCTGACCGCAACCGACCTGCCCACCGCACTGCCGCCCCGCCCATTTCCCGAGCAAGAGGCCATCGACAAGCTGATGGGCCTTGCCGTCTTCGGCGAGAAGGTCGCCGCCCGCATCTACTTGCTGATGGCCGAGCTCTCGCCCGAGCACCGGGACCTGCTTCGCAAATTCGCCTCAATGGAGGGGCAGCACGGCGCGTGGTTCGCGCAGACCAGCAAGGACAACGGCATCGTCCCCGATCGCGCCTTCGCCGACGGCGAGCTCGGCTATCTGCTCTCGCAGGTCGAGGAGCACTTCCAGGCGGGCGACCTCTACGCGCTCGCCGTGGTGCAGGGCTTCATCGTCGAGAGCCTGGCGATCGCCACCTACGAGCCCTTCTTGCAGATCGCCGATCAGTATCCCGGCACCAAGGCGGTCTTCGCCCAGGCGCTGGCCGAGGAGCACTACCACGTCGATTGGGTCATCCGGTTCTTGCGGCTGCGCTTCTTCGACCGCGAGGACGACTTCATGGCGCTGGCCGCGCGCGCCAACGTCCAGGGCATCGATTGCATGGGCGGGACGATGATGAACATCGCCGCGGCGCTCGACACCATCGGCATGAGCGGGGCCGACTGCGCCGGCTCGATGATGGACGGCTACACCAGCCTCCTCGAGCGCGTCGGCGTCCAGCCCGCCAAGGCCGCCAAGAACGTGGTCTCGCTCTTCATGCCGCTCCTGCGCAAGTACCGGCGCGGCGAGAAGGGCAAGTGAGCGCCGCCATGGACGCGACCGAGCTCCTGCTCTGGACGGTGATGAAGCAATTCGAGAGCCTCGCCGTCGAGCGCTACCGGGACACCGCGCCGCAGCTTGCGTCGGCAAAGAAGCACGAGCTGCTCGCGGCCTTGCGGCTGGTCGCGGCGGACGAATCGGCGCTCGCGTCCACCAACCTCGCGCAGCCCGTGAAGTCGCTGATGGAGGCCGCGCACGGCAAGAGCGAGGCCGACACGCTGCTGGTCCAGGGGCTCCTGCTCGAGCCGCTTGGTCGCGCCATCTACCGCGCCGCGGGCGGGGCGAAGGACCTGTCCGCCGAGGGCGCCGCGCTCGCGAGCCTGGGGGCAGCGGCGAGCGACGAGGTGTGCCAGGCCGTTCCTCTGCTCATCGAGGCCAGCCTCGGCACGGGCGAGAAGCTCTTCGCCTCCTTTGCCGGCTCGACGCGGCCAATCCTCTCCCAGCTCGACGTCATGGGCGAGCTCCTCGACGCCCATTTCGGCGACCGGCTGCAGCTGCGCTTTGCCGACCTGCTCGGCGAGGTGGCCGGCGAGCTGTTGCCAGCGTGCGCCGGGCTGGGAATGAACCGCCGCAAGGTGGTCTGCCACTTGACCTCCGCGCTGATGAGCGCGGCTTGAGCTTGGAGAACGCCATGCCCAAAGAAGGCGCTATCTGCATCACCGGCGCGTCGGGCCTGGTCGGCGGCCTCTGCGCCGCGGCGCTGCTCCGCGCCACCGACCGGCCCCTGGTGCTGCTCCACCGCGCCCAGCACAGCCGCGAGAGCATCCTCGCGCCCATCCGCGCCGAGCTCCTGGCGCAGAAGACGCCCTTCACCGACGAGGACGAACGGCGGACCTCCTGCCTGGAGCTGCCCGCCAACACCGCCGTCGCGGACCTGGCGCCGCTCCTGCGCGAGGCCGAGGTGAGCGAGATCGTCCACGCCGCCGGCTGCGTCGACTACTTCGACTCAGCCGCGCTCCACGAGGGCAACGAGGCGCTGACCGCCGCGCTGCTGGCGCTCGGGCGGACCTTGAAGCTGCGCCGCTTCGTCTTTCTCTCCACCGCGTTCAGCTGCGGCTTCGGCGACCCGGTCGCGGGCGAGGCGGTGCACCCCGAGCCGCTCGAGGACCCGACCGAGTATACCAAGAGCAAGCGCGCCTGCGAGGCGCTGGTGGCGGCGAGCGGCCTGCCCTTCCTCGTCCTCCGGCCGTCGATCTTGATCGGCGACAGCAAGGATGGGCGGTACGCGGGCAAGACCTACGGCATCTACCAGCTCTGGGCCTCGTGCGAGCGGCTCTTCAGCGACCGCTACACCGAGGTCTTCCACGCCATCGCGCCGCGCACCGCCGTCCACGTGCTCCACCAGGACGCGTTCATGGCGGGCCTCGTCGCCGCGCTCGCGGGCCTGCCCGACGGCAGCTACGTCAACCTGGTCTCGGACCAGTCGGCCCTGCCGACGCTGCGCTCCTACTGGGAGATGTTCGCGCGCGATTGGACCGGGCCGCGCGAGGTGCACTGCTACGCCTCGGCCGACGAGTTCCCCAAGACCGGCGTCGATCGGCGGCAGTCGCTCCTGGCCTCGTTCAGCGCCGTCAACCTCGAGATCGCCTCGCGCCACTTCCACTTCGAGCGCGGCCACCTCGAGCGCCTGCGCGAGGGGGGCATGCAGTTCGCCGACGCCACCGAGGAGACGCTCGCCATCTGCCAGCGGCGCTTCATGCAGGAGTCGCTGCGAATCCAGTCCTTCCTCGTCCGCTTCGGCGGCGCGCGCTGCAAGGAGCCGAGGATGATCGAGGCCGGCCCGAGCCGCCTGCAAAGCGTGGGATAGGATTCACCGATGGCCATCGCGCTCGTCTTTCCGGGGCAAGGCTCGCAATCGGTCGGCATGGGGGGCGCCCTCGCGGCGGCATTTCCTGAGGCGCGGGCGGTGCTGCAAGAGGCCGACGACGCGCTCGGGTTTTCGCTCACGAAGCTGCTCGCCGAGGGGCCGGCCGACGAGCTGAAGAAGACCGCCAACACCCAGCCCGCCATCCTCGCGGTGAGCGTGGCCGCGCATCGGGCGCTCGCGGCGCGGGCCGGCGCGAGGCTTGTGCCCTCGTTCTTCGCCGGCCATTCGCTCGGCGAATATTCGGCGCTGGTGGCGGCCGGGGCCTTCACCCTCGGCGATGCGCTCCGCGCCGTGCGCGCGCGCGGGACCTTCATGCAGGAGGCCGTGGCCGAGGGCGAGGGCGCCATGGCCGCCGTGCTCGTGCTCGACGCCGCCAAGGTGATGCAAGCATGCGCGCAGGCCCGGAGCGAACTGCCCGGCCGCGTGGTCGAGGCCGCCAACTTCAACTCGCCCGACCAGACCGTGATCTCGGGCCACGCCGACGCGGTCGATCGCGCGAGCGCGCTCTGCAAGGCCGCCGGCGCGCGGCGCGCGCTCAAGCTGCCGGTGAGCGCCCCTTTTCACTCTTCGCTGATGTCGCCGGTGATGCCGCGCTTGCGGCAGGTGCTGGCGCCGCTCCCGATCGGCAAGCTGGCCGCGCCGGTGATCGCCAACACCACCGCGCAGCCCAACTCGGACCCCGCGCGCGTGGTGGACCTGCTCATCGACCAGGTGAGCGCTCCGGTGCGCTGGACCGAGACCGTCGCTGCCATGACCGCGGCCGGCGTGACCCTCTTTCTCGAGCTCGGGCCAGGCCAGGTGCTGAGCGGACTGATTGGGAAGATTTCACCCGGAGTCAAAGCGATCTCGGTGGAAGATCCCGCGGGTGTCGAATCTGCGTTGGCCGCACTGTCCGGTGTGACGAGCGAAGCTGTGGGAGGGTGATGTTGGCGAAATGACGCAACGGGCCGACGACCGATGTCAAGGTGCTTCGGTCTGCGACAGGATGCCTTGACCGGGGGCGGACGGGGTTTGTAGTGACGCCGATGTCGTTCACCTCCAGCGCACGGCAAGATCTCCTCCTCGTCGTCGATGACGATCCGGACATCCTCGGCACGCTGGGCCTCTGCCTGAGCTCGGAGAACTATCGCGTCCTGCTCGCGCGCGACGGCGTCGAGGCGCTCTCCATGCTCGAGCAGGCGCTGGCCAACAACGAGGGGCCCGCGGCCATCCTCCTCGACCTCTCGATGCCGGTGATGGACGGCTGGCACTTCATGGCCGAGGTCCGCGCGCGCAAGCTGGAGATGCCGCCGGTGCTGCTGCTGAGCGCCGACCCGGGCATCGAGCGCCACACCCGCGAGCTGCACGCCAGCGGCTACGTGGCCAAGCCCTTCGTTCTGCAGGACTTGATCGCCCAGGTACAGGCCATCGTCGGCGATGGTGTGCAGCGCCGCTGAACCAGGTCCGGGGAAGCAGTTGCAGCGAACCACCCGAGAGCGCGAGCAGCGAGAGGGGCAACCCGAGCACGTGCGCGTGTTCGCCGGGCGCTTCCGGGCCACCGGCGTCTTTCGCCGCGAGGCCGGCTTCGAGCTGCTCATCGGCGTCGATCAGGAGAAGCAGCAGCCGGTGCTCATCTGCGCCGCGCCCCCGCACGGGATGTCGTTCTCGGCCCGGCTGCGGCTCGAGCACGAGGCCAAGCTCCTGCGCGAGCTGGCCTGCCCCTACGTGCCCGACGTGCTCCACTTCGCGCAGGAGGACGGCGCGCCCTTCCTCGTCATGTCCTGGCCGGCGGGGATCACGCTCGAGGCGCGGCTTCGCCATGGGCCACTGCCGCTCCCGGACGCGCTCGCGGTCGGCCGCTCGATCCTGCTCGCGCTCCACGCCTCGCACGAGCGCGGGCTGCTCCACCGCGACGTCAAGCCGAGCAACGTCTTCGTGCCGCCGGGGTCGCCGGTGGCGCGCGCCATCCTCTTTGGCTTCCGGCTCGAGGGCGGCCAGGACGCCGAGGAGGGCATCCAGCACGAGCTGCACGACGCGGCGTATCGCTCGCCCGAGCAGGCGGGCCTCTTGCGGCGCGACGTCGACCACCGCTCGGACCTCTACTCGGCCGGCATCATCCTCTACCAGTGCGTCGCCGGGCGGACGCCGTTCCGCGCGCCGGTGCTCTCAGACCTCTTGCTGCAGCACCTGAACGCGCGGCCGGCCAGCCTGCTCGGGCTTGGGGTCGGCGCGCCGGCCGCGCTCGACGACGTCCTGCAGCGCCTCTTGCGCAAGGACCCGAGCCACCGCTACCAGTCGGCGGCGGCGGCGGCGGCCGATCTCGAAGGCATCGCCCGCGCGCTCGAGCAGGGCGAGCGGGACCCGCGCATCGTCGTCGGCCTCTTCGACCGGCGCAGCTCGCTGACCAACCCCGCCTTCATCGGCCGCAAGAGCGAGCTGGCGGCGCTCGGCCGTGAGCTCGACCGGGCCTTCACCGGCGATGGCGGGCTCGTGCTGGTCGAGGGCGAAAACGGCATGGGCAAGTCGCGCCTGCTCGACGAGCTGGCGCAGGAGTGCGCGCGCCGCTCGGCGCTGGTCTTGCGCGCCTCCGCGGCGGTCAACGGCCAGGAGCCGCTCGGGCCGCTCGACGAGATCGCCTCCGCGCTGCAGAAGGCCGGCATCGACGGCAAGGCCACCGAGGCGCTGCGCCTGCGGCTCGGCCCCCACGCGCGCGGCGTCGCCGAGCTCTTCCCCCAGCTCGGGCCGCTCTTTTCCAAGAGCGCGATCGATCAGGTGGCGCTCGACCCGCTGGCGGCGCTCTGTGCGCTGCTCGACGCGCTCGGCACCGCCGAGCGGCCCGCCGTCCTGCTCATCGACGACGCCCACGCCGCCGATGACCAGACGCTGCGGCTGCTCGATCGCTGGCAGGAAGAGAAGGGCGCGGGCGCCCGGCACACGCTGCTCGTGGCCTCGTACTGCGGCGACGACACTCCCGAGGCGCACGCCCTGCGCAAGCTCTCGCCCCGCGCGCTGGTGTCGCTGCGGCCGCTGCGGCCTCCGGAGCTGCGCGGCCTGCTCCAGTCGATGGCGGGCGCGCTGCCGGAAGAGGCCATCGCCGTCGCCGAGCGGCTCTCCGCCGGCAACGCCTTTCTCGCCACCGCAGCGGTGCAGGGCATGGTGGAAGCGGGCGCGCTGGTCGAGGTGGCCGACGGCTTTCGCGTCGTTCCCGAGATCATGGCGCGGGTGCAGGCCTCGGGCCAGGCGGCGGACCTCTTGGCGATGCGCCTGGACCTCCTGCCTGACGACGCGCTCGCGCTCCTGGCGGCGGCCGCCGTGCAAGGACCCGCGTTCGACCTGGAGGCCGCGGTTGAGCTGGCCGGGCAGACGCCGCACCGGGCCGCCGCGGTGCTCGACCAGGCGACGCGGCGGCACATCTTGTGGAGCCGGGGCCCCGGCGGCGGCTGGGCCTTCGTGCACGAGGGGCTGCGCGACGCGATCCTGGCGCGGCTCTCGCCTGAAGATCGGCGCGAGCTGCACCGCGCGCTGGCCGAGAGGCTCGAGCGGCGCGACGGCAGCGCCTTTGCCCTGGCCTTCCATTTCGACGCCGCTGGAATGCCCGAGCGCGCGCTCCCGCACGCGCTGGTGGCGGCCGCGCGCGCACGGGCCGCCTCCGCGCTCGACGACGCCGAGGAGCAGTACCGCATCGCCCTGCGCAGCGTGAAGCCGACCGACCAGGCGCGCCGGCGCGAGGTGGCGTTGAGCCTGGGCCAGGTGCTGGCGGCGCGCGGGCGGCCGGCGGAGGCTCGCGAGCAGCTCGAGGGCGCGCTCGCCCTGGTCAGCAACGAGGGCGATCGCGCCGGCACGCTGCTCGATCTGGCGGAGCTCCTGCTCGAGATGGGCGAGGGCGCGGCAGCGGCCGCTGCGACCCGGCGCGCGCTCGAGGCCGCCCAAGGCCTGCCCGGCGAGCCCGCGCTCTGCCGGCGCGCGGTGATCGCGGCCTGGCTGTCGCTCGGCGCCGCGGCCGCTGCAAAGCTTCACCTGAAAGCAGTGCAAGAAGGAGTGACCCCGCTCGACAGCTTTCACGCCGCCCTGCTCTTCCAGCCAGCCTGGCTGCAGGGCGCCGAGGCCCGGGCGCGCGAGGCCGAGGAGGCCTTGATGCGCGCGCCGCTCGAGGCCCGCGCGCCGCTCCACGCCGCGCGGGGCCTGGCGCTCCTTGGCCTCTGCCGCCTGGAGGACGCGGTGGACGAGCTGGGAAAGGCCGAGGAGCTCTTTTCGCGCGCGGGCCGGCGCTGCGAGGCCGCCATCGCAAACCTCGCGAGGCTCGAGGCGCTCTTGCACAAAGGCGACCTCGGACAGGTGCGCGAAGAGTGTCGCCGGGCCCAGGAGCAGGCGCCGGGCTTCGCGGTGGTGGACGCCTATCTCTGGCTCCGGTCGCGCGCGACCCAGGGCGACCTGCCAGCGAGCGCCACCGCCGGAGCGCTCGAGCGCTCGCGGCAGACGCCGGTGGTGCTGCTGGCGGTGCTCCAGGGCGAGGCGCTGCGGCTCTTCCGCGCGGGAGCGCCGGCCCAGGCCCTCCGGCTGGTGCGCGAGGCCGAGGCGCTGGTCGCGCGCACCGGCCCCATGCTCTGGACCGCGTCTTTGCCCTCCTTGCGGGTGCGCGGGCTGCGCGAGCAAGCAGAGCTGCTTGCCCCGCGGCTGCCCAGGCGGCGCGCGCTGCTCCGCAAGGCCGAGTCCGCGGCGCAGCGCGCGGTGGCGCTGGCGCTGAGCAGCGCGCCCCATGCCCTGCCCCAGGCGCTGCGCGAGGCGGCGCTGACCGCCTGCGCGGCAGGCAAGATCGAGAAGGCGCGCGAGCGGCTCGATCGCGCCGCCGCCGCCGCCGCCACCCAGGGAGCCGGCCACGAGCTCGAGCTGGCGCGGCTGCAGCGCGGGCGCCTGGGCGTCGTGCTCGGGTGGCCCGGAGCCCAAGTCGAGGCGGCCGAGGCGGCGCTCGCGCTCGCGCGCCTTGGCGTCTCGGGCCCCGAGGAGCATGCGCTGCCCGCGCCGGCGCGCCCGCGCGTGACGCTCTCGCTGCTCGACCGCTTCGAGGCGCTGATCGCCGCCGGGCGCCGCCTGGCCGGCAGCCTCGAGCGCGACGCCATCTTCGCCGCCCTGCGCACCGGCGCCCAGGCGCTCCTGCGCTGCGATCGCTACTGGCTCTTGCCGGTCAAGCAGGGCGCGCCCGTGCTCCCCTCGAGCGAGCTGGACCAGACCGCGGCGCAGCTGGCGCGGCAGGCCATCGCCCGCGGGGTGCCGCAAGCAGGCCCCGCGCGGCCTGGAGCCCCGCGCGGCGACGTCGGCTCGCTGCTCTGCGCGCCCATCTTCCTGCGCGGCCAGGCGGCGCAGGTGTTCTGCGTGCGCGCCGAGGTGGAGGGGCTCTTTGGCCCCGAGGAGGAGCGGCTGGCGCTCTTCCTCGCCTCGGTGGCCGGGGCCGCGCTCGAGAGCGCCGAGGGGTTTGCCCGCAGCGAGGCGCTCTCGGCCTCGCTCCACGAGCGCGCCGAAGAGCTGCAGCGCACGCTCGGCGAGCTGCAGTCGGCCAACTACGAGCTGCTCTATCAAAAGGCGCTGCACGACGCGCAGAACGCGGCCTCGATCGAGGGCGTGCTCGTCACCGCCGACGACGGGCGCGTGCTCTTCGCAAACCGCCGCTTCTCCGAGCTCTGGAGCCTGCCCATCGGGCTGCCCGAGCGGGTGGACGAACAGCGCGCGCTGGATGTGCTTGGGCAGCTCGAGGACCCGGACGCGACCCTGGCCCGGGTGCGGGCGCTGATCTCCTCGCCCGCGCGCGCCATCGAGGAGCTGGCGCTGCGCGACGGGCGCACCTTCGAGTGCTACGCCGCGCCCGTCACCGGGACCGACGGGACCAGCTTCGGCCGCGCCTGGTTCGTCCGCGACGTCAGCGAGCGGCGCCGGGCCGAGGAAGAGATCCGCATCCTGCGCAGCAACGAGATCCGCGTGCAGGAAGAGGAGCGGCGCCGGCTGGCCCACGCGCTCCACGACGGCGCGGGCCAGGCGCTGCTCGGCCTGGCGCTGCAGATGGCCGACGTCGAGCGCGAGGAGAAGGACGCCACCTTGCGCGAGCGGCTGGCGCGGCTGCGCGGGATGGTCGAGTCCCTGCTGCAAGATCTCCGGCGCCTTTCGCACGATCTGCGGCCGGCGACGCTCGACCTCGGACTCTCCGAGGCGCTCCGGGACCTGTCCTTGAAGATGACCGCGGGCAAGCTCGAGGTGCAGTTCGTCGAGGATCCGCGCGGCGCCCCCTCGCCCGCGCCCGCCATCGCCGTGCAGCTCTATCGCGTCGCCCAGGCCGCGCTTGCCAACGTCGCGAGGCACGCCCACGCCACCATTGCGCAGGTGCGCCTCTCGCGCGATGAGCACGGCCTGTCGCTCGAGATCGAGGACGACGGCCAGGGCTTCGACGCCAAGCGAATGAAGGACCCAGGCCTCGGCCTGCTCGGGATGCGTGAGCGGGCGGCGTGGCTTGGCGGTACCTTCGAGCTCGAGACCGAGCCGGGCAAGGGAACGCGCATCGCTGTCCACCTGACTGGAGCCTGACCATGAAACACCGCGTGGTGCTGGCCGATGACCACTGGATCGTCCGCGAAGGGCTCGCCGCCATCCTCCACCGGGATCCGCACCTGGAGGTGATCGCCGAGGTGGGCGACGGCGAGGAGGCGCTCGAGGTCCTGCAGCGCGAGAAGCCGGACCTGGCCATCCTCGATGTGCAGATGCCGCGCATGAGCGGCATCGAGGTGCTGCGCCGGGCGCGCGAGCTGAAGCTCAAGGTCTCGGCGGTGCTGCTCTCGATGCACCACGACCGCGGCTACGTCCGGGCAGCGCTGGAGGCGGGCGCGCGCGGCTACGTCATCAAGGAGGCGGCGCCGGCCGAGCTGCTCGACGCGGCGCGGGCGGTGCTCGCGGGCCAGCTCTTCGTCAGCGCGCGGCTGGGCCTCGACCCGATCGATCTGCTCCGCGAGAGCCCCAAGCTCACCGAGCCAACCCTCACGCCGCGCGAGCGCGAGGTGCTGCGCCTGCTCGCCCAGGGGCTCTCGAGCAAGGAGATCGCCTCGCGGCTGGACCTGAGCGTGCGCACCGTCGACGGGCGCCGCGCCACCATCATGGAGAAGCTGCAGATCCGCACCGTGCCGGGCCTCGTCAAGTACGCGCTCAAGCACCACATCACCAACATGGACGAATAGGCCCGGCGCGGGCGCACTGTTCCAGGTGGTGAGAGCGTAATATTGCCCATGATCGGGCCCCTCCCCGCCGCTAGTCTGCGGCGCGTGATGGCTCACGGCTTTGCTCCCGGAAAGATTTTTCTCCTCGGCGAGCACGCATTGGCGGCGGGCCACCCGGCCCTGGTGGCGACGCTGCCCCGCGGCACCTCGGTGTGGGCCGAGCGCGCCGGCGAGTGCGGCTTTCTCGTCGAGAGCGCAAACGGCGTCCGCGCGCAGCTGGCCGCGGCGGCGCAGCTGGTCGGAGCGCACTTTGGCATCGTCAGCGCGCGGGTGCGCATCGAGAGCGATCTGCCCATCGGGCAGGGCCTCGGCGCCTCGGCGGCGTTCTCGGTGGCGCTCTGCCGCGCGCTGGCCGCGCTCTCGGGCCGCACGGTGCCCCTCGCGGAGCTCTGCTCGCTGGCGCTCGAGGCGCAGAGCGTCTTCGAGGGCCGCGCGAGCAGCGTGGACACCACCGCGGCCGCGCTCGGCGGCGTGCTCTCGCTGCGGCGCGGCCCGCCGCCCGTGGTCGAGGCGGTCGCGCTGGCCCGCCCCGCACTCCTGGTGGTCGCCCTCACCGAGCCTGACCAGGGAGGCCGCGCCCGCGCCCGCGCCGCTGCCGATCGCCTGCGCCTCACGCCCGGCCCGTCGGGCTGGCTGCTCACGCGGCTCGGCGAGCACGCCCAGCGCGGCACCGCCGAGCTCGCGCGCGGCGACTTCGCGGGCCTTGGGGCCCGCCTCGACGAGGTGCACGCCCTGCTCGCCTCCTCGGGGCTCTCCTCGCCCACGGTGGACCGGGCCGTGGCCATCCTCCGCGCCTCGGGCGTGCGCGGAGCCAAGCTCGCCGGCAGCGCCGGCGCCGTGGTCGCGCTGGTGGACGACGCCGCCCCTGCGCTCTCCGCGCTGCACGACCGCGGGGTGGCCGCTTTTTCCCTCTCTCTCGACGCGGCGCGCTTCGCCGCCTGAAGATCGGACAACCCGGTGCATCCACTGCCCGCATCGTTCGACCCGGCCGCCTTCTCGACCGACCTCGACGCCGTCCGGGTCGCGGTCGACGCCGACATGGGCCCGCACCACCTGGCGCATCTGAAGAAGATCGAGCGCTGGGGACGCGCCTGCAGCGCGCTCGGCTACGCGACCTCGTGGGTGATCATCAACCCGCTCTCGCCGCTCCTGATCGCGCTCGGGTCCATCTGCCGCTGGCTCTTGCAGCACGAGATCTCGCACGGCGGCTACGACGGCGTGCCGGGCATCCCGGCCCGCTACACGAGCAAGCACTTCGCGCAGCGGGGCCGCCGCTTCCTCGACTGGCCCGACTGGATCATCCCCGCCGCCTGGCACCACGAGCACGATCTGCTCCACCATTATCGCCTGGGCGAGGAGAGCTCGGACCCCGACGTCATCGAGCGCAACACCCGCTTCTTGCGCGCGCCCGGCGTGCCGCGGCTGGTGCGCTACGCGGTGCTGGCGTTCATCGCGCTCACCTGGAAGGCGACCTACTACGCGCCCTCGACGCTGGCCTCGCTCGAGAACTCGCGCGCGCGCCGCACGGGCGGTGGGCGCCGCCGCCGCGACCCGCTTGCCTACGACTGCGCAGCCGCCGTCAGCGCGGTTCCCGCCGGTCTCGATCCGCGCAACGCCCTCGGCCGGCAGACCTGGCTGCGCTGCCTGTTGCCCTACGCCGCCTTCCGCTTCGGGCTCTTGCCCGCGCTCTTCCTGCCGCTCGGGACGCACGCCTGGCTCTGCGTGCTGGTCAACTCGCTCCTCGCCGAGGCGATGACGAACGTCCACTCCTTCGCCGTCATCGCCCCGAACCACACGGGCGCGGATCTCTACCGCTTCGAGGGCGCGCCCTCCGGCAAGGCCGACTTCCGCGTGCGCCAGGTGCTCGGCTCGGCGAACTATCGCTGCGGCACCGACCTCGTCGACTTCTCCCAGGCGTGGCTCAACTACCAGATCGAGCACCACCTCTGGCCCGACCTCACCATGCTCGGGTACCGCCTCGCGCAGCCTCTGGTGGCGGCCGTCTGCGGCAAGCACGGCGTGCCCTACGTGCAGGGGCCGGTGCTCGACCGCGCGCGGAAGATGGTCTCGATCGTCGTCGGGGACACCGCGCAGCCCCTGGTCGCGGCCCCGCGCGCGCACTCTGCCAGCGCAGCCGCGTAGAGCGCTCGGCCCGGGCGCGGCGAAGCGCTCTTCCGCGGCGGCCCGGGCAAACTTTCTCGCGGTGCCGAGGTACTTCTACTCACGACGCCCGCTGCCCGGCGCTCTACGTTCCGTGCAGGATGAGGCCCAGGATCGACAGCTTCCGGCAGCAAGCGCGCGCGGGGCGCGGGCCGTGAGCGCCTTGGGCAGCGCGCCGGGCAAGGTCCTGCTGCTTGGCGAGCACGCGCTGGGGGCCGGCCATGCAGCCCTGGCCGCGGCGCTGCCGCTCGGCGTGACGGTGCGGGCCGAGCGCCACGCGGAGGCGCGCATCGAGGTCAGCGGCATCAGCGGGCTCGCCGAGCACGCGGTGCAGCTGCTCGCGGTGCGCCTGGGCGTCATCAGCGCCAGGCTCGAGGCCGACTTCGCGCTGCCCCTCGGCTGCGGCCTGGGGAGCGCGGCGGCGCTGTGCGTCGCCACCTGCCGCGCGCTGGCGCAGCTGCGCGGCAGGCCACTCTCGGACGCCGAGCTGTGCGAGCACGCGCTGGCCGGCGAGCGGGTCCTGCGGCGAGCCTCGACGGGCATCGACTCTCTGACCTGCGCCCGCGGCGGTGTCCTGCGCTTCCATCGCGGCCCGCCCGCGCGCCACTTCTCCATCGCCACTGCGCGGCCCTTGTCGCTCGTCATCGCCCTGAGCGGCCTCGGCGGCGACGCCCGCGCGCGGCTCAGCTCCGCGGGCGACCGGATGCGCACCGAGGCCCAGGCGCACGCTCCTCTCCTCAAGCAGCTCGGCGATCACGCGCGCGAAGGCGCCGACGACATAGCCAAGGGAGATCTCAAGAGCCTGGGCCGCCGCATGGACGAGACCCACGCGCTGCTCTTCCACAACGGCCTCTCCTGCCCCGAGCTCGACGCCATCATCCTGGCCGCGCGCCGCGGCGGTGCGCTCGGCGCCAAGCCGACCGGCACCTGCGGCGGCTCGGCGGTCGCGCTGGTGGACGACCCCGCGCCCGTGCTCGCCGCCATCCGCGCCCAGGGGTTCGTTGCCTTTGCCGCCGAGGTGAGCACGGCGACCCCGCGCGAGGCCTGCGCGTAAGCGCGCCTATCTGCCTGGCTTCGAGGCTCGACGCCAGAGCAGGTAGGCCGGCACGCCGGACGCGAGGATCGCGAGCCCGGCGAAGCTGTTCCAGGGGTATTTATAGAAGGTATTCAAAACGACCAGGAGCGAGATCGCAATGAATGCTCCCGTCGAGTAGGGATGGCCCGGAACGCCATATCCATTTGTATTCGCGTCGCGGCGGCGGAGGACGAAGATGCAGCCGGCGGTGAGGGCGAAGAAGAGGAAGTCCATCGAGACCACGTAGCCGAGGATCTGCTCGTACTTGCCCGAGAGCGCCACGGCGACCGACACCGCGCCCTGCAGCACGATGGCGACGATGGGCGCGCGCGTGCGCGGGTGCACGCTCGCGACGCTCTTGAAGAAGAGGCCGTCCTTTGCCATCGCGAAGTAGACGCGCGGCGTGGTCAGGATCGACTGGCCGAGGAACCCCAGGGTAGAGACGGCGATGCCGAGCGCGATCAGCGTGCGGCCAGTCTGGCCGAGCGCGAGCTCCATCACCGCGGACGCGGGCGTTGGCGACTGCGCCAGCCCCTCGGCGCCGAGCGCGCGCACGTAGACGAGGTTGGCGCCGAGGTACAGGGCGATGACGCCGATGACGCCGATCAAGAGCGCGCGGGGCAGGTTCTTGCGCGGCTCCTTCACCTCGGCGGCGAGGAAGCTCGCGGTCTGCCAGCCTCCGTAGGCGAAGAGCACCGGCACGAGCGCGGCGCCGAACGCCGTCAGCGTGGTGGGCCCTGCGAGAGGGGCCGCGGCGAGCACCGGGTGCGGGTGCGCGATGGCGACGGCGCCGCAGGCGATGAGCGCGGCGATGGCGGCGATCTTGAGCAGCATCAGCGCGCCCTGCGCCGCGCTCCCGCTCTTGACGCCGAGGCAATTGACCGCGGTCAAGAGAACGAGCGAGCCGGTGGCGATGACGCCTTCGTGGAGGGTGGTCCCCGTCAGCTCGCGGAAGTAGCGCGCGAAGGTGATGGCCACCGCCGCGGTGCCGCCGGCGTTGATGACGAGCAAGAGGACCCAGCCGTAGAGGAAGCCGAAGATCGGGTGCAGCGCCTCGCGCAGGTAGGCGTACTGGCCGCCGGCCCGCGGCAGCCGCGCCGCCAGCTCGGCGTAGATGAAGGCGCCGAGCAGCGCCACCACGCCGCCGAAGGTCCAGGCGAGCAGGATGAGCCGGGGCCCGTGCACGCGCTGCGCGACCACCGCCGGGTTGATGAAGATGCCCGATCCGACGATGCCGCCCATCACCACCAGAGTGGCGTCGAAGAGCGAGAGGCGCGCGGCGAGGCCTTGGTCGCGAGCGGTCATGGGTCAGGCAGGCTACCGCAACAAGCGCGGGATCCAGGTGGGGACGGCGGCCTCGACCGCATGCGACCCGTCGGCGTGCACGTAGAGCGCGAGGAAGAGGAAGACCGCGATGCGCGCGTCGAACACGAGGCCCGCCTTGCGCGGCTCGGCCAGCCGGGGCGGCGCAACGAGCCAGGGAATGAGCGCGAGCGAGTACCAGGCGTAGGACTGGCGCACGTTCGTCAACACGAGGGCGAACCAGCAGACCTGCGCGACGTCGAACCAGGAGCGCGCAGAGGCAAACGCCGCCATTGCCAGCGCGGCGACGCCGGCCGCGAGCAGGAGCGCGGGCTTGTCGAAGTGGTTCGCGGTGATCACGAGCGCGCTTTGCTGCTCGAACTGGAGCAGGCCCGGCAGTGAGAGCGCGAACGAATAGAGCGAGGCCGCGCCCATCACCGCCGCGGCCGCGAGCGCGAGGAAGTCCTTGCGCGCAAAGCCGCGCCACTGGCGGTCGCGCACGAAGAGCCAGGCGCCCGCGAGCGCCCAGGGGCCATAGTAGAACGCGCGAAAATGGAGGAAGGCCGCGGCGCAAAAAGCGACCACGGCGGCGAGGCCGCGGCGCTGGCCCAGATAGCGCCAAGAGAGCAAGAGCGGCAGGAAGATGCAGGCGTCGTAGAAGCCTTCCAGCGTCCAGCGCAGCGTGCAGTTCACCGCCAGGTAGCCGGCCAGCGCGCCGCTGAAGCGGGCCGGCTCTGGCTGGCCAAGCAAACCCTCGAGCAAGACGAAGAGGCCGGCATGCGCGGCGCAGAGGAAGAGGACGAGCAGCAGCCGATTGGCGTCGGCAAAAGAGAGCGAGGTGAAGTGGTAGAGCGCAGCCACCGGCGCGGTCAGGAGCATGTCGCCGGGCGGGTAGAAGCGCACCACGCTCGCCCACGACTGCGAGATGGGCTTGTGCCAGCCCGGCACCACGAAGAGGGTCTCGGGGCGCCGCTTCAGCTCGTCTGGGAGGGCGTCGAACTGCTCGCGGGAGGGGCGGCTCTCGAGGCGCTGCAGCGGGACGCGCCAGACGTCGCTGCCGTGGCGCATGAAGACGCGCGCCGCGTTCATGTGGCTGAACTGGTCGGTGAAGACGCCCGACAGGTCCATGAACGGGTTTCGCGCGGGGCGCACCAGCTCCCAGGTGCTCCAGGCGAAGAACGACACGAGCGTGAGCGCGAGCGCCTGGCGGCGGGCCATGTGCGCCGACTCTATCAGCGGCGCGCCGCAACCTCTCGGACCAGCGCGCGGAGGGCGGACGTTTCGCGCGCGGGCGAGAGCGAGGCGCGCAGGCGCAGGCAGCGTCGGCGCAGATCGGCCAAGAAGCCCGGCTCGCTCTCGGCCCGCCGCAAGAGCGCCGCGAGCGCGGAGGTGTCGCCGAGCGCAAAGAGGCCCGGGTAGCCGCTGCCGAGCAGCGCGACCATGGCGGGGATGCGCGAGGCGAGCACCGGCGTGCCCGCGGCCACCGCCTCGGACAGCACGTTGGCGCCGCCTTCCATCACCGAGGTGATGCAGAGGATGCGCGCGCGCGCGATCAGAGCCCGGGAGCGCGCGCGCGTCAGCTCGCCCAGCCAGCGGTAGCGCGGGTTCTGGCGCATCTCGGCCAGCGCCGCGGCGCCCTGGTCCAGAGAGAGCGCGGCGCCCGCGTGGACGACCTTGACGCGCGAGCCCGGCCCGACCTGGCGCGCGGCCAGCGCGGTGCGGAGCGGATCCTTCTCGGCGCGCAGGTGGCCGACCACGGCCACCTCGAACCAGCGGCGCAGCGGCGCGAGGGGGCGAGAGGGCCGCGGCGCCGATTGGGGAACGAGGCGGACCTTCGCCCGCAGCCTCTTTGGCAGCTCGCCGGCTGCGCCCGGGTGCAGCGTGATCAGCAGGTCCGCCAGCTCGAGCGAGCGCTGCGCCGCGGGCTGGTCGTGGATGTCGCGGTACAGATCGGTGCCGGTCAGCGCCACCGCGATGGCAGGCCTCGGCCGCAGCTCGCGCGCGCGCTCGACCGACGCGGCCGAGCGGAGCGCGTGCAAGGCGATGAGCAGGTCGCAGCGGGGCGCAAGGCCTGGCGCGACGATGACCGCCGTGTGGCCGAGCGCGCGCAGCATCTGCCTCCAGCGCAGCGCGGTGACGCGGTTGCCGAGCCGCGAGCCAGGGGGCGCTGGACAGACAAGGGCGACGCGCATGCAGGGCGAGACTATGTTGTGCGCCTGATGGATGCACTCGTTGATGCACTCGGTGAAGCGCTCCGCGAGGCGCGGGCACGCACGCTCGAGCTGGCGCGCGACCTGACCGACCCGCAGTGGCTGGGGCCGCGGCTGCCGATCGTCAATCCGCTCCTCTGGGAGCTCGGCCACCTCGGCTGGTTCCAGGAGCACTGGACGCTGCGCCACGCGCTCGGAGCCGCGCCGCTCTTGCCCCAGGGCGACGCGCTCTACGACTCGGCCAGGGTGGCGCACGAGCTGCGCTGGGACCTGCCGCTGCTGCAGCGCGCCCAGGTCCTCGCCTATCTGGCCGAGGTGCAGGCGCGCGCGCTGGCGGCGCTGGCCAGCGCGACGGAGGCGCAGCGCTACTTCCACCAGCTGGCGCTCTTTCACGAGGACATGCACGGCGAGGCCTTCGTCTACACGCGGCAGACGCTCGGCTATCCGGCGCCCGCGCTCTCCGGCGCGCCGGTGAGACCGCTCGGCGCAGGCCCCTTGCCGGGCGACGTCGAGGTGCCCGGCGCGCTCTTCCAGCTTGGCGCGCCCGCGGGCGAGCGCGGCTTCGTCTTCGACAACGAGAAGTGGGCGCACCCGGTGCAGGTGGAGACGTTCCGAATCGCGCGCGCGCCGGTCACGAGCGGAGAGCTGGCAGAGTTCGTGGAGGCCGGCGGCTATCGCGACGATCGCCTCTGGACCGCGCCTGGCCTGCTCTGGCGCGATCAGGCCGCGGCGCGCCACCCGGCCTACTGGCAGCGCGCGCCGGGCGGCGGGTGGCTGGTGCGCCGCTTCGACCAGCTCGTGCCGCTGCCCGAGCACGAGCCGGCGGTCAACGTCAGCTGGTACGAGGCCGAGGCCTACTGCAATTTTGCAGGTCGCCGGCTGCCGACCGAGGCCGAGTGGGAGCTGGCCGCTGCCACGCCGGGCAAGCGCCGGTTCCCCTGGGGCGACGCAGAGCCGACGGCGGCGCACGGGAACCTCGACGCGCGCGCGGGCGGGCCGGTGGACGTCGCCTGCCACCCGCTCGGCGACAGCGCGCACGGCTGCCGGCAGATGATCGGCAACGTCTGGGAGTGGACCGCGAGCGACTTCGCGCCCTATCCCGGCTTCGTCGCCGATCCGTATCGCGAATATTCGGAGCCCTGGTTCGCGAGCCCCCACAAGGTGCTGCGCGGCGGCGGCTGGGCGACCCGCGCGCGCCTCTTGCGAAACACCTGGCGCAACTTCTATCCGCCCGATCGGCGCGACGTGCTCGCCGGATTTCGGACCTGTGCTCGGTAGATGGCGGGCTTATTTCTGCGCCTGCCCGCCCCGCGTGGCCAGCCAGGCGTCGAGCTGCTTCAAGAGCCGCGGCTCGTTCGTGGCATAGCTCGCGCGCGCTTTGGCCGCGAGCTGCAGCGCACGCGGCCGCTCGGACGGGACCGGCCAGAGCGCCTGCGCGAGCGCGAACTGGGTGAGGGCAAGCTCCTCGTCGGCGATCTGCTCGCGGCCGTGCAGCGCGAGGGCGAGCGGGCCGCGGGCCTCCTGGTAGCGGCCTTGCGCCAGCAGCACCGCGCCCGCCTCGTGCGCGGCCGAGGCGACGTACTTGAGGTCGCAGTTGCCCGGCTTCTCGCAGAACTGTACCGACCGCTCTGCCAGCAGCAGCGCCTCCTCGAGCTCGCCCTTCTCGCGCAAGTATCGGGCGAGGCAGGAGCGCGAGTTGGTCGTCTCGATGTGGTCCTCGCCGAGGGAAGCGACGAAGATCGAGTAAGCCTTGCGCAGCGGCGCCTCGGCCTCATCGATGCGCCCCGCGTTGAGCATCGTCTCGCCAAGATTCGAGAGCGTCTGCGCGATGCGCGGGTGGTCGGGCCGCACCAGCTTCTCGTTCAGCTCCAGCGCCCGGCGGAAGAGCGGCAGCGCCTCCTCGTATTGGTGGTTGAGGACCAGGCCGACCGCGAGCGCCTCGACGACGGTGCCGTTCTGCGGCGCATTGGGCCCCATGTTCTCCTCGGCCAGCCGCAGGGCGCGCTTCAAGTGCGGCAGCGCCTCGGCGGCGCGCCCATGCTGCGCCAGCACCGACCCGAGGTGCTGCTGCCGCCCCTGCTCGAGGTCGATGGCTCCGCCCAGCCGCTCGATCGCCACCGCGGCGAACCCGGCCCAGCGCAGCGCCTCGTCGACGTGGTGCAGGTCGTTGCCCGCGACGTAGATCAGCTGGCTGAAGGCCTTGGCGGCCACGTCGTCGCGGCGGGCCAGCTCGGCGCCGATGCCAGCCTCGCGCAGGTGCTGCTCGGCCTTGTCGTATTGGCCAAGGTGGTCTTCGTCGAGGCCTTGCAAGAGCAGCGTCTCGGCCTCCAGCGCGCCGTAGCGCAGCTCGCGCGCCAGCTCGACCACCGGACCGAGCAGCGCCAACGACTTCTTGTACTGGCCAAGCGCGTGGAGCGCGCGGGCCTCCGCCAGCGCGCGGTTGGCGCCGAGCAGCCGCTGCTCCGCGCCGGCGGCCTTGGGCGGCTCCATCGCCGTCAAGAGCCCCGCGCTCGCGCAGCGCGCCAGCGGCGTCAGGCTCGCCACCGCCGAGCGCGCCCGCGGCACCATCTTCTCGTCCGCCGTCGAGAGCAGATCGACCAGCGCCGACATCTCTTGCAGCCGCTGGGCGAGGCAGCGGCCGCGGCGCGCCAGGACCTCCTCGCCCTGCTCATGGCGGACGCGGGTCGCGAGGCAGAACTCTTGCTGCATCGAAGTCCACGCGTCGCCGTAGGCGTCGAGCCCGCGGCTCGCGGTGCGCACCTGCTCCTGTGCGTACCAGACCGGCGTCGCCAGGAAGACCTGCTCGATGGCCTGCCTGCGCTCCTCGTTCCAGATGCGCGAGACCTGCGGCTGGCCGCTCGGGCAGAGCCGGCTCGGATCGCGCCTGCGCGCCTGCACGGTGAGGGCCGCTGCGCTGCCGCCGATGATCAAGAGCACGACCACGGCCCAGTTGCGCAGCGAGCGCCGCGCGGGCCCGCGCTCGAGATCCTCGAGCAGCGCCGCCATGGTGGGAAAGCGCTCGTCGGGCCTGGCGCGCAGGCCGCGCGAGAGCAGGCTCCGCAGGAACGAGGGCAGGCGGCGGAACCGCGGGGGCTCGGCGAGCGTGCCCTGCTCGACCGCCTCGCGCAGCTCGCGAAAAGTGGCGGCCGCGAAGGGCCGCTCGCCGCACAGCCCCTCGTAGAGCGCGATGCAGAAGCTGAAGATGTCGGAGCGCGCGTCGGCCATGCCGCCGGCCATCTGCTCGGGCGCCATATAAGCGGGGCTTCCGACCAGCGAGCCCGTGCGCGTCAGCGGCGAGTGGAGCGCCGATTCGGGCAGCTTCTCCTGGCGCAGCGGCGTCGGCACCTCCTGCGCGCGCGCTCCGGCGTCGCCGGCCACGCGGGCCAGCCCGAAGTCGGTGACGCGCACGCGGCCGTCGTCGCCGATGAGGACGTTGTCGGGCTTGAAGTCGCGGTGCACCAGGCCCGCGGCGTGCGCCTCCGCGAGGCCATGTCCGGCGCGCAGGAAGACCGAGGCCACCTCGCGCCAGCCGCGCCGGCGCTCCTGGAGCCACGCCGAGAGCGTCTTGCCCTCGACCAGCTCCATGGCGATGAAGACCTGGGCGTGCCAGGTGCCGGCGTCGTAGACGGCGACCACGTTCTGGTGCGAGAGGCGGGCCATGGCCTGCGCCTCGCGGAGCAGCCTCGCGCGCGCGTCGCCCTGCTCGTCCTGCTCGGGGCGCAGGAGCTTGAGCGCCACCTGCCTGCCGAGCTCGGGGTCGTAGGCCTTGTAGACCACGCCCATCGCGCCGGCGCCGATGGGGGCAAGCACGACGTAGCGATCGACGCGCCCGCCGGTGGTGAGGCTGCCCGGGTCGGTCACCTCCTCGTCCGCCGGCAGCGGCGCAGCGGGCGGGGGCGCGGCCGGAAAGCTCTCGTCGATGGCGGCGGCAAAGAGCGCCGAGCAGTCGGCGCAGCCGCCGAGGTGCGCGTCCACCTCGCCTTTGCGCAGGGGCGCAAGCTCGCCGTCGAGGTACGCGAGCAGTACGTCTTCTTTGGGGCATTCCATGAGCGGTGGCTCTAGTATGATTCAAGGATTCAATGGCTGCCATCCTCGACCCAGCGCTGCTCGAGGCCGCCGAGGCGAGGGCACGGGCGGCCCACCCGCAGTTTGGCTTGCCGGCCCCGGCCTTCAGAACGCACCTGGAGCGCCATCTTCCCCCCGAGGGCGATGCGCTCGCGGCCCTGCACGTCGAGGATCTCTACCTTGCCTGCGCCGCCGCGGCTGGAGATGCCGCCGCGCTCACCGAGCTGGACCGCTCGGTCCTCTCGCAGGTGCCGGCGTGGCTCCTGCGCTTTGGCCGCTCGCCCGACTTCGCCGACGAGGTCCGGCAGGAGCTGCGGCAGATCTTGCTGATCGGCCGCGGCTCGGGCGGCCCGCGCCTGCTCGACTACTCCGGCCACGGTCCGCTGGCGCGCTGGGTGCGGGTCTCGGCGGTGCGGGCGGCCATCAACCAGCAGCGGCTCGAGAAGCCACCCGACCCCAACGAGGTGCTGGACCTGCTGATGCCGGGCCCAGATCCGGAGCTCGACTTCATCAAGCTGCGCGACCGAGGCGCCGTGCGCACGGCCGTGCTCGAGGCCATCGCCGCGCTCGACCCGAAGGACCTGGGCCTGCTCCGCATGCGCTTCATGGAGGGCGTGCCCCTCGAGAAGCTCGCCGCCGTCCACCGGGTCCACCGCGCCACCATGGTCCGCTGGCTGGCGGCCGCGCGCGCGTCCATCCTGCACAAGTCCCGCGCGCTGCTTCGCGAGCGGCTCAAGCTCACCAATGACGAGTGCGACAGCTTGATCAAGCTGGTGCAGAGCCGGCTCGATGCGAGCCTCGCGCGGGTGTTTGCGGCTGGGGACTGAGCGCGCGACCTGGAACGCCAGGCAGCGGCCGGTGACTCAGTCGACCTCCAGCCACTTGGCCAACGTCTTCCCATCGACGCCGAGGGCCTCCGCCGTGTGGCCGCGGTGGCCAGCCATCCGCTCCAGCGCCCACGCCGCGTACCGCCGCTGCAGCTCGCGGATCGGCACCACCTGATCGCCCATCCACGAGGGCCGCGGCGCCGCGGGCTCGAGCAGCGACGGCGGCAGATCGGTGAGCTGCGCCTCGGCCCCCTTGGCGAGCAGGACCAGCCGCTCGAGCGCGTGCTGCAGCTCGCGCACGTTGCCCGGCCACGAGTGGTCGAGCAGCCGCTGCAGCGCCTCGGCCGAGAGCCGCTGCACGGGCGACCCGGGGTGGCGCGCGCGCGTCTCGCGGAGCAGCGTGTCGATCAGCTCGGGCAGATCCTCGCGCCGGTGGCGCAGCGGCGGCAGCATCACCGAGACCACCTCCAGCCGATAGAGCAGGTCCTCGCGAAACGTCCCGGCGGCGACGCACGCGCGCAGGTCGCGGTGGGTGGCCGAGATCAGCCGCACGTCGGCCGGCACCTCGCGCTGGCCGCCGATGGGACGCACCGAGCGGCTCTCCACCGCGTGCAGCAGCTTGGCCTGGAGCTGGGGCGCGATCTCGCCTACCTCGTCGAGAAAGAGCGTCCCGCCGTGGGCCTGCGCGAACAAGCCGTGGCGGTCGTGGGCAGCGCTGGTGAACGCCCCTTTGACGTGGCCGAAGAGCTCGGACTCGAGCAGCGACTCGGGAAGCGCCGCGCAGTTCACCGCGATGAACGGCGCCGCGGCGCGCGCGCTGGCCGCGTGCAGCGTGCGCGCGAAGAGCCCCTTGCCGGTGCCGGTCTCGCCGAGCAGCAGCACCGCGGCGTCGCTCGGCGCCACCCGCTCGACGATCTCGAGCGCCTCCAGCATGGCGGAGCTCTTCCCCAGGACCTTCCCCGACGCGAAGCGCTCGCGCAGCGTGGTCTTGAGCGCCGAGGCCTCGCGCCGCACCTTGACCTCGTCGAGCGCGCGGCCGAGGAACAGCACCAGCTCATCGAGCTTGAACGGCTTGGTCAGGTAGTGCGCCGCGCCCTGCCGGATCGACTCCACGGCGCTGTCGATGGCCCCGAACGCGGTCATGATGATCACCGGCCGGCTCTGGTCCTGCGCGCGCGAGGCCGCCAGGAGCTGCAGCCCGTCGAGCCCCGGCATGCGCAGATCGGTGACCAGCGCGTCCACCCGTTCGCGCGCCAGCCGCTCGAGCGCCTCGGTCCCCGAGCCAACCGAGACTGCGTCGTAGCCCCGATCGCGCAGGCCGTCGGCGAGCGTCTCGGCCATCTCCTTGCGGTCATCCACGATCAGGACGCGTGCTCGCTTCTCAGCCATGGGCGGCCTCCGGCGCGAATGGGATGGCCACCTGGGCGGTGGTGCCGCGCTTGCCCTGGCGCGGCTGGATGGTCAAGGAGCCGCGGTGGCTCTTGGCGATCTCGCTGGCGATGGCGAGTCCGAGCCCCGTGCCCTGATCGGCCTGCTTGGTGGTGAAGAACGGCTCGCTCGCGCGCGCGGCCACGCCGGGGTCGATGCCGGTGCCCTCGTCGTCCACCACGAAGGCGACGAAGCTCTCGTTCGCGCGGGCCGAGAGCAGCACCGTCTTGCCCGCCGCCGAGGCGTCGCAGGCGTTGAGCAAGAGGTTTACGACGGCGTGCTCGAGCAGCCGCAGATCGCAGCGCACGGCGGGCAGCGCGGGCTCCACCGAGACCGCGAGGGCGACGCCGGCCTTCTCGAAGCGGTGCGCGACCAGCGCCCGCGCGGCCTCGACCACCTGCGCCGGCTCGACCCGGCCGAGCTGCGGGTTGGCCCCGCGCGCCATCCCGAGGAAGCCCCGGATCACCTGGCGGATGCTCTCCGCCTGCTCGAGGATGATGGCCGCGCCCTTGGAGAACCGCTCGTCGGCGCCGGCGCGCTCGACGAGCTGCTCGGCACGGCCGACGATGACGCCGAGCGGCGTCGAGATCTCGTGCGCCACGCCCGACGCCAGCGTCACCATGGTGGCCGCCTTCGCCTCCCGCTCGAGGCGCTCCTCGCGCTCGCGCTCGGCGAGCTGCCGCGCCAGGCGCAGCTCCTTGCTCTGCTCGCGGAGCGCGAGACCGCCGAAGAGCAGCACCAGCCCGCCCGCCACCAGCAAGGCCAGGACCAGGCGATAGCTCGCGCGCCGCTCGCGGTCGCGCTCCCGCCCGGCGGTGGCGACGACCGCAACCCCCCAGCGTCCCAGCACCCCAGCGTCGACCCGGGCGAGCCCGGCCAGCGCCGTGCGCACAGGCAGGCCCAGCGCGGCCGCGCGCTCCGCGGGCACGCGCACGAGGTGGTCTCCCCGCTCCAGCGCAGAGAGGATCAGCTCGTCCACCAGCGCGGTCCCGTCAGGCCGGTGGAGCTGGCGCAGAGAGGGCGGCCGGACCAGGACCACCAGCGCGCCGGGCCGCTCGATGCGCTGCAGGCCCGAGAGGATCTTGCGCGCTGGGGCGATGAACTCGACCACGCGGCCCTCGGCGAGCGGGACCTGCAAGACGAGGCCATCGCCCTCGGCCGGCGCACCGGTGGCGGGCTCGCGGCCGGTCGTGAGCCGCACCGCGTACAAGTCGCCGAACGTACCCGGCGCGCCTTGCGTGTCGGCGAGCTGCGCGATCAGGCGGGCCGCGCGGGCCAGCGCCTCGAGCCGCGCCGTCAGATCGACCGCGACGCTGGCGGCCACAGTGGCCTGCTCCTCGGCGAAGTCGTCGAGCGCGGCCTGCGACTCGCGAGCCCCATCCAGGAAGGCGAGCAGCGCCACGAAGGCCACGGCCAGCACCATCGACCCGATGACCAGCGCGCGGCGGATGTGTCTCATCGGGTTGGTTATAGCCGTTTGATTTTCAGACCAGCGCCAGGCCCTTCACCACCGCGGCCAGGCTGGCCGAGGCCACCGCCGCCCAGAGCAGCACGCCAAACGCCAGCGGCTTGTAGCCCACCTGGCGCAGCGCGGTCCGCGTCAGGCCGGCGCCGATGAGGAAGAGGGTCAGCACGAGGCCCTGCCTCGCCACCAGCGAGAGCACGTGTCCGGCGGGCCGCAGCGCGGGCACGAAGGTGACCAGGGCCGCGGCGGCGAGAAAGCCGGCGATGAACCAGGGCGGCTGCACCTTGGCGTGGCCTGCGGCGGCGGCGGCGTCCGAGCGGCGCTTCCAGGCGCCGACGGCGAGCGCCACCGGCACGATCCAGAGGGCGCGGGTGAGCTTGACGGTGGTGGCCACTTCCAGCGCGCGAGCGCCGAACGAGAGCCCCGCGCCGACCACCGAGCTCGTGTCGTGGATGGCGAGCGCGGCCCAGAGGCCGAACTGGTCCTGCCCGAGCGCGAGCAGGTGGCCGAGCGCAGGAAAGAGCACCAGCGCTGCCGCGTTGAGCAGGAAGACGACGCCGAGCGCGACCGAGACGTCGTGCTCCTCGGCCTCGAGAATGGGCACCACCGCGGCGATGGCGCTGCCGCCGCAGATGGCGGTGCCGACGGTGATGAGCAGGCCCGCGTCGCGCGCGACCCCGAGTGCGCGGCCGAGCAGGAGGCCCACGAGCCCGCAGAAGGCGATCCCCGCGACGGTGAAGAGCACGCCGTGCGCGCCCGCGCGGGCCACGGCCCGCAGGTCCATGCCGGCGCCGAGGCCCATCACCGAGAGCGCGAGCAGCGTCTTGGTCCACTTGCGCGTGTGCGCGAGGTACGGGTTGCCGAAGGCGACGGCCAGCACCACGCCCGCCGCCAGCGCTGCCGCCGCGGGCACGCCAGGCACCAGCGCGAGCGCCGCGCCCAGAGGCAAGAGCCACCGGCCGCGGTTGCCTCGAGTGGGGTGCTCTGCCACGGCGGCCATGACCCCTGTATATCTGAAAGACCTCGCCGCTCCGGAGATGCCATGCGCTGCAATCGTCGACTGCTCGGGGTTGGCTTCGCAACTTGCCTCGGCGCGCCATGACGGCCGGCGCGGGAAAGCCGGCGCTGCCGGAGGGCCTTGTGGCCGTGGTCAAGCGCGACTGCGCCACCTGCGTGCTGATCGCGCCGGTGCTCGCCGAGCTGCGCCAGAGCGGGCAGCCGCTCACCATCTATACCCAGGACGATGCGAGCTTTCCGGCGGGGCTCTCGCCCATCGACGACACGGAGCTGGCGGTGAGCTGGCACCACGCCATCGAGACGGTGCCGACGCTCCTGCGCGTGCAGGGCGGCGCCGAGGTGGCGCGCACCGTGGGCTGGAGCCGCGATCAATGGCAGGCGTTCACGGGAGTCGCCGTGCTCGGCGCCGCGCTGCCGCCCCATCGGCCGGGCTGCGGGTCGCTCTCGGTGGATCCGGACCGCGAGGTGGCGCTCGCCGTGCGCCACGGGGGGAGCCAGCTGCGCAGCCGGCGCGTCGAGCTGGCCGCCCTCGAGGACGAGCTGGAGGCCCTCTTCGAGCGCGGCTGGACCGACGGGCTGCCGGTGGTGCCTCCGACCGAGGCGCGGGTGGTGCGCATGCTCCGGGGCACGACCCGTGCGGCCGACGAGATCGTCGCCATCGCGCCGCCCGATCTGGTGCCGCTGACGGTGGAGAAAGTCGCCATCAACGCGGTGCTGGCGGGCTGCAAGCCGGAGTACCTGCCGACGCTCCTGGCCGCGCTGGAGGCGGCCTGCAGCGATGACTTCAACATGCACGGCCTGCTCGCGACCACCATGCCGGTCGGGCCGGTCATCGTCGTCAACGGGCCCGTTCGGCGCAGCATCGGGATGAACTCGGGCGTGAATGCGCTCGGCCAGGGCAGCCGCGCGGGGCTGACCATCGGCCGCGCGCTGCAGCTGGTGATCCGCAACGTCGGCGGCGGGCGGCCCGGCGAGGTGGACCGGGCCACGCACGGCAGCCCCGGCAAGCTGTCGTTCTGCTTCGCCGAGGACGAAGAGGGCTCGCCCTGGGAGCCGCTCTCGGTCCAGCGCGGCGTGGCGCCAGGCCTGAGCGCGGTGACGCTCTTCGCGGGCGAAGGCACGCGCTGCATCGTCGATCAGCTGAGCCGCACGCCCGAGTCGCTCGCGGCGACGCTTGCGGTCAACCTGCGCGCGCTGCACCACCCGAAGCTGGCGATGCACTTCGACGCCATGCTGGTCGTCGGGCCCGAGCACGCGCGCGTCTTCCGCGAGGCCGGCTGGAGCAAGGCGCGGCTGCTCGAGGAGCTCGACGCGCGGCTGCAGCTCTCCGGCGAAGAGCTGGTGCGCGGCGCCGGCGGCATCGCCGAAGGAATGCCGGAGCACTTCCGCGAGCTCACCCTGCCCAAGTTCCGCCCCGGCGGCCTCTTGATCGTCCACGCCGGCGGCAGCGCCGGGCTCTTCTCCGAGATCATCGGCGGCTGGGTCAGCGGCGCCGCCGGCAGCACACCCGTAACGAAAGAGATCGCAAAGGAGATCGCGTCATGACGATTTTGATCGACCCCACCAGCGAGCGCGCGGTGGCCAATCGCACCCGCGTTCCACGGCCCGCGTCGCTCGCGGGCAAGCTCGTCGGGCTGCTCGACATCTCGAAGCCGCGGGGCAGCGTCTTTCTCGACCGGCTCGAAGAGCGGCTGGCCAAAGACGGCGCCACGGTGGAGCGGTTCGCCAAGCCAACCTTCTCCAAGCCCGCGCCCGTCGATCTGCGCCACGAGCTCGCGTCGCGCTGCGCGGTGGTGATCGAAGCGCTGGCTGATTGAGGCAGCTGCACGTCGTGCAGTGTGCACGACATCAGCGATCTCGAAGCGCGGGGCATCCCGGCGGTCTTCATCGCCTCGAGCGAGTTCGTCCAGGCGGCCGAGGCGCAGTCGCGCGCGCTCGGCTTCCCGGCGGCGCGCGTGTTCGTGCCGCATCCAATCCAGGATCGCACCGACGACGAGCTGCGCGCCTATGCCGACGCTGCCTACGAGCAGATCGTAAAGGCCGTCAGCGGCGGTCCTTCAGGCCCTTCGCCGTGAACTCAAGACGGGCGAGCGCTCGGTCCCGCGATCTGGCTCAGCGTCCGCTCCAGCGCGCGCTGCAGCTTGCGCACGCGGCCCCGTGAGACGCCGCGCGAGATCAGGGCCGTCAAGACGGCCCACAGCGCCGTGACCACCAGCATCCCGGCGCCGTGCGCGCCCGCGTTGCCTTCGCTCAGGCCCACCGCGAGAAACACCAGCAGCGCGATCACCGCGGGGAACCCGAGCAGCAGCCCCGCGACCGTGGCGACCGGCGCGCGGATGTCCTTCACCTGGCCGCGCAGCTCCGCCGACGAGCGCTCGCCGGGCACCGCGTAGACGCTGCTCTCCACCGTGGCTCCAAGCCAGGCGCCGCGCCCACCGAGATCAAAGGCGCGCGCGACGGCGTTGCCGATTCCAGCGGCCGGCCTCCACTGAGTGGCGTGCGCCGTGCGGTTGGCCCGGGCGAGCCCTTCGCGAACCAGGGCAGCGGCCAGGCGCTTCTCCACCAGCTCGGGAGGTTCGCTGAACACGCCCGTCGCCACGCCGGGCTCGGCCTTGCGCGACACCGATCGGGCGAGCGCTCCCCCGTTCAGCTCGTCGAGAGCGCGGCGGAGCGACTCCTTGCTCAGCCCGGACTCGGCGGCGATGCGCTGCAGCTCGGCCGCGTCGTGCCGAGGCTCGTCCTTGTCGATGAGGCCAGCGGGCGCAGCGTGCTTGCGGTCGAGCTCGGCGGCGCGCCGCAAGATCTGCTGGCTCTCGTCGGGCCCGAGCGTCTGCTCGTTCGGTCTCGTCCTCTCCATCGGCAAAGGATAGGCATTTCGGCGCCTGTCCAGTACCGGCCGCGGGCAGGCGGGAACCCGCCTGCCCGCGGCCTATCTGCCAGGCATTGGGAGAATTGGAACAAGAAATCCAGTGAGTCAGCTTGAGTCCTCAAGCGCGACCACCTGACGTCTCCTTCACCCCCCTCCCAATATCAGGCAGATAGATAGGCCGCCGGTGCTGATTTGCCTGGCCTTAGCTGCGCCCGACTTCGACCTGCAGCCCCTCTTCGATGCGCGCGCCGGGGTTCGAGACGATGTCCTCATCGCCACTCAACCCGCTGGAAATTTCCACCTCGGCGCCGTCGTCGCGCCCGATGGTGATCGGCACCATATGTACTTTTGAATCCTTGCCGACCACGGCCACGCGCAGGCCCTCGGAGCGCGCCAGCACCGCGCCCGCCGGCACCAGCAGCGCGCCGGCCGACGAGTGGAGCGTCAGCGTCGCCTGCGCATACATGCCCGCGAGCAGCTCGCCCTTGGGGTTTGGCACCTGTACTTCGGTGTTGAGCGTGCGCGAGGTCGGGTCGAGCGCGCCGGCGGTGCGGGTCACGCGGCCGGGAAAGGTGCGGCCGGGAAACTCGCGCACCGAGACCTCGGCGGGCAGGCCAGGCTCGACGCCCGCGGCCAGGCTCTGCGGGATCTGGACGAAGACGCGCACCGGATCGGTCTGGGCGATGGTGAAGAGGCGCGAGCCGCCCGTCACCAGCATGCCCTGCTCCACCGAGCGCATCACCACCGCGCCCGCGAACGGCGCGGTCAGGCGCGCAAACGCCTTGAGCTGCTGCAGGCGCCGCACGTCGGCCCTCTGCGCCGCCACCGCGGCAGCCGCTGCTTGCAGATTCGCCGCGGCCACCTGCGACTCCGCCTGGCGCTGCTCGAGCTCCTGCTGCGAGGCGAACCCGCCCGGCGCCAGCGCCTGGTAGCGGGCGAGCATGGCCTTGGCGAGATCGACGTTGGCCTTGGCCTGCGTCACCGCCGCGTCGCGCTGGCCGAGGGTGGCGCGCGACTGCTCGAGCTGCTGGTCGAGCTCGGGCGTGTCGATCTCGGCGAGCAGCTGCCCCGCTTTCACGCGGTCGCCCATGTCCACCACCCAGCGGCGCACGTAGCCGCTCGCGCGCGGATAGATGTCGGTGGCCTGCAGCGCCTGCACGGAGGCGGGCAGCGTCAGCGAGTGGGTCTCCTTGGCTCGCCGCGCTTTCATGATCTGCACGCGCGGCGGCGCCTGGCGGGCCGTGGCCTCCTCGCGCGCCAGCGCCTGCCGCTGCAGCTTGGGCAACAGCCCGAGGACGAAGAGGACGCCGATCGCCGCCGCGAGGCCGACCGCCACCAGCGCGAGCTTGCGCTTGGACACCTCAGGCGCCGCCGGCAGCTGGAAGCCCAGATCGCGGTCTTCCTCGAGGGCGGACCGGAGCGGCTCGGTCGGGTGCGCGTTGGGATCAGTCATCGCTGGCCTCCAGGACGATCGGCGCCGCGGGGGCCTTGCGGCGCATCAGGCTGTACATCACGGGGACGAAGAAGAGCGTGGTCACGGTCGCGAGGAGCAGGCCGCCGATGACGGCCCTGCCGAGCGGCGCGTTCTGCTCGCCGCCTTCGCCGAGGCCGAGCGACATGGGCAGCATGCCGATGATCATCGCCAGCGCCGTCATCAAGACCGGCCGCAAGCGCGTCATGCCCGCGGCCAGCGCGGCCCGGAGCGAATCGTCGCCAAAGGCGCGCCGCTGATTGGCGAAGGTGACCATGAGAATGCTGTTCGCGGTGGCCACGCCGATGCACATGATCGCGCCCATCAGCGCGGGCACCGAGAGGGTGGTCTGGGTCAAGAACAGCGTCCAGGCGATGCCCGCGATCGCGCCCGGGAGCGCCATGAGGATGATGAGCGGGTCGAGCCACGACTGGAAGTTCACCGCCATGAGCAGATAGACGAGCACCACCGCGAAGACCAGGCCGAAGGCGAGGCCGCTGAACGAGGCCTTCATGCTCTCCACCTGTCCGCGAATCCTGACGGTGGTGCCGCGCGGGAGCTTCGGGCCCAGGTCGCTGACGGCCTTGGCGACGTCGTCGGCCACTCCGCCGAGGTCGCGCCCATCGACGCTGGCCAGCACATCGAGCGTGCGCGCGACGTTGTGGTGGGTGACGTTGGTCGGCCCCGAGCCGCGCGTGACGTGCGCGACGTTGGCGAGCAGCTGCGGGTGGCCATCGGTGAGGCCGAGCGGCGTCGAGCCCAGCGCCTCGATCGAGTCCATGTTGCGCTGCGGGGTCTGCACCGCGACGAGATATTGGACGCCTTTTTTACTATCGAGCCAATAGTTCGGCGCCGTCTGGCCGCTCGACGAGAGCGACACCAGCAGGCTGCGCGCGGCGTCGCCCTGGGTCAGGCCCATCTGGCTCGCCATGGTGCGGTCCACCTCCAGCCGCAGCTCGGGCGCGTCGATGACTTGATGCAGGTGCACGTCCACCGCGCCGGGGATGCGCGAGAGGGTCTGCTGCAGCTCGCGCGCGAGCTCGGTGTTGCGGTCGAAGGCGGGCCCGATCAGCTGCACGTCGATGGGCGCCGAGAGGCCGAAGTTCAGCACCTGGGTCGAGATATCGGGCGCGAGGAAGAAAAATATCCCCTCGGGATAGTCGCGCGCGAGCATGGCGCGGATCTTCCGCACATAGCCGGCGGTCGGCGCGTGCTCTTCATTCAGCGAGATCAGGATCTCGCCGTCGGCCGTCGAGATCATCGACGGGTCGCCGAGCGAGAGGTTGATGCTGCTGTACGGCACCCCGATGTTGTCGAGCATGGTCTTGATCTCGGAGGGGGGCACGAGCTTTCTGATGCTCTCCTCGGCGCGCGCGAAGAGGCGCTCGGTCTCCTCGATGCGCATGCCGGCCGGGCCGCGAACGTGCATGCGGATGAGGCCCGCGTCCACCGCCGGGAAGAAGTCGCGGCCGACCAGCGGCATCAGAGCCGTCGAGAGCAGCGCGAGCCCGGCGAACGAGAACGCCACCAGCGGCCGATTGGCCAGCGAGAACGCCAGCGCGCTGCCATAGGAGTCGCGCAGCGCCGTGAACCTGCGCTCGAAGCCGAGGTGGAAGCGGCCGAAGAAGCCAGGCGCCTTCTGCTCCGAGGCGGGCTTTGCGTGCTCGTCCACCTCGGCCTGCAAGAGGAACTTGACCATCGTCGGCACGAGGGTGCGCGAGAGGAAATAGGAGGTCAGCATGGAGAAGACCACGCTCATCGCCAGCGGCACGAAGAGCGAGCGCGCCGCGCCGGAGATGAACGCCACCGGCACGAAGACGATGCAGATGCACAAGGTAGAGACGAAGGCCGGGACGGCGATCTCCTTGGCGCCCTCTAATATGGCGGTGAGTATCGGCCGCTTCTTTTCAATGCGCCGATGAATGTTTTCGATCTCTACCGTGGCGTCATCGACGAGGATGCCGACCGCCAGCGCGAGGCCTCCTAGAGTCATGACGTTGAGTGTCTGTCCCAACGCTCCCAAGATGATGATGGCGACCAGGATGGAGAGCGGAATCGAGACGACGACAATCAAGGTGCTGCGCCAGCTGCCGAGGAAGAGCAGCATCATCAAGGCGGTCAGCGCGGCGGCAATCAACGCCTCTTTCACCACGCCTTCGATCGCGGCGCGGACGAAGATGGATTGATCGAACAAGAGAGTGAGCTTCAGCTCCTTTGGTAGAGTTGCCAGCACGCTCGGCAGGACGTCCTTGACCTGCTGCACCACCTGCAGCGTGCTCGCGGCGCCGCTCTTGAAGATCATCATCAGCGAGGCCTTCTTGCCGTTCGCGTGCACGAGCGAGGTCTGCGGCGAATACCCGTCGCGGACATTGGCCACGTCGCGCAGGTAGATCGTCGTTCCCTTGACCGTCCGGATCGGCAGGTCGGCCAGCTCGGCCAATACTTCGGGGCTTGAGTTGACCCTGATGGGATATTCGCGCGCGCCCATCTTCGCCGTTCCCGTGGGCAGGATCAGGTTCTGCGCATTGACCGCGTTGGTAATATCGGTCGGCGATAGTCCCCAGGCGTAGAGCTTCTCCAGATCGAGATCGACCATGACCTGGCGCTGCTTTCCTCCATAGGGCCACGGGATCTGCGCGCCTTGGACGGGAGCGAGGCCCGTGCGCAGGAAGTTGGCGCCGATGTCGAAGAGCTGCTGCTCGGGCAGCTTGTCGCTCTCGAGCGCCATTTGTAAAACTGGCGCGTTGGAGGCGCTGTATCTGATGATGAGCGGCGGCGTGGCGCCGGGCGGCATCTGCCGCACCATCGGCTGGGCGATGGCCGTCACCTGCGCGGTGGCCGCGTCGATGTTGGCGCCGTGGTGGAAGAAGACCTTGACGACGCCGACGCCGGTCAGGGACTGGCTCTCGATGTGCTCGATGTCGTTGACCGTGGTGGTCAGCGCGCGCTCGAAGTTCGAGACGATGCGCTTCTCCATCTCGGCCGGCGGCAGCCCCGCGTAGTTCCAGATCACCGAGATCACCGGGATGTCGATCTCGGGAAAGATGTCGGTCGGCATGCGGGCAATGGTCACGCCGCCCATCAGGATGATGAGCATCGCCATGACGACGAAGGTGTAGGGCCTGCGCAGCGCGAGGCGGACCAACCACATGCCAGCGACTCCTCTTCAGTCGAGGCGCACCCTATAACAACGCACCCGCGAGGGAGATGCCGGCACGGGCCATTCGTTGCAACCAGCCGGCCCTCGGCGCTGCACGCGGCGACGGCAGGGCTCCGAGCTGCAGGTCCTGGCCCACCCGCAGGGACAGCCGAGCACGTCCACCGAGGGAGCCGCACTTGCGGCGTCCTTTACTTTTGCACTACGACTGAAGCCGTGGACCACCGAGCGGGGAGCGCGGCCTATCAATCGGCGGCGGAGATCGACGACCCGCAGCGCCTGCGCGCCGAGTACGAGAAGCTGCGCGCGGCCTTCGTCCTGTCAGAGTCGCTCTTCGAGGCGCACGGCCTTCCAGCGGTGCTGGCGGCGGTGCTCGACACCCTCTTCCGTCTGCTGGCCGCCGACCGCGCGGCCGTGCTGGTGCTCCACCCGGCGACGCAGAAGCCCACGGCGCGCCTGTCGCGCACCCGCAAGGGCGGCCTCGAGTTCTCGCTCTCGAGCAGCCTGCTCAGCCGGGTGATCCAGAGCCGGGCCGCCGTCATCTCCCATGACGTCGGGCTCGACGAGCAGCTCTCCTCGGCGGGCAGCCTGCTTGGCCCCTCGGTCCGCTCGGTGATGTGCGTGCCCATGTGCCACCGCGGCGAGCTCATCGGCGTCCTCCACGTGGACTCGACCTCCTCGGGCCGCGCCTTCACCAGCGGCGACCTCGAGCTGCTCTCGTCCATCGGCCTGCAAGCGGGCGCGGCCATCCAGAACGCCGACCTGTCCGAGCGCCTGCAAGGCGTCGTGGCCGACGAGAGAAAGCGCCTCGCCCGCCTGGTGCGCGAGATGCCCGAGGGCATGATGCTGCTCGACGCCAGCCGCCGCCTCTCGCTGCTGAACGCGCGCGGCGAGCAGCTCTTGCCCCTCTTGACCGCCGCGCAGGCGGGCGAGGTGGTCGAGCGGCTGGGCGCGCTCTCCATCGACGATCTGCTCGCCCAGCACCGCCCCGTGGACGTCGAGGTGCCTGGCCCGGAGCGGCGTGTGCTCTCGCTCATCGCCTCGGAGTCGCCCTGCGCCGAAGGGACCGAGGTGGTCGTGCTGCTCCGCGAGGTGACGTCGGTGCGCGAGCGGGAGACCCGCTCGGCGCAGGAGACGCGCCTCGCGCTCATCGGCCAGTTGGCGGGCGGCGTCGCGCACGACTTCAACAACCTGCTCGCCGTGATCTTGAACTACGCGGCCTTCGTCAAGGACGAGGTCAAGGATCTGCCCATCGCCGACGACGTGCGCGAGATCGAGCGCGCCGCGAGACGCGCCGCCGATCTCACCGGACAGCTGCTCGCCTTCGGCCGCCGCGAGATCCTCCGGCCCAAGGTGGTGCTGCTCGAGCGCGTCATCGCCGGCATCGAGAAGCTCCTGCGCCGCTCGCTGGGCGAGCGCGTCGAGGTGCTGACGCGCTTCGACCTGACCCCATTCCGCGTCAAGATCGACCCGCGCCGCTTCGACCAGGTGCTCTTGAACCTGGCCGTCAACGCCCGCGACGCGATGCCCGAGGGCGGCAAGCTCGTGCTCGAGACGGGCAAGGTCGAGCTCAACGCGCGCGCCGCCGAAATGGAGCACCTGCCGCCCGGCCGCTACGCCTGGCTGACGGTGCAGGACACCGGCGTCGGGATGCCGCCCGAGGTGGCCGCCCGGATCTTCGAGCCCTTCTTCACCACCAAGGAGCGCGGCAAGGGCACAGGTCTTGGCCTCGCGACGGTGTACGGCCTCATCCAGCAGGCCGGCGGCGCCATCTCGGTGCGCTCCAGGCCCGGGCAGGGCACGACCTTCTACATCCTCTTGCCCGCCAGCGATGAGCCGCTCGAGGAGGAGGGCGAGGGCAAGCGGGCGCCGAGCGGCGGCACCGAGACCATCCTGGTGGCCGAGGACGAGCAGGCGGTGCTCGACCTGACCCGCCGGATCCTGGGCGGCGCGGGCTACCGCGTGCTCGGGGCGCGGAGCGGCGAGCTCGCGCTCGAGCAGGCGGAGAGCCATCGGGAGGGCAAGATCGATCTTTTGCTGACCGACCTGGTGATGCCCGGCCTGAGCGGCAAGCAGCTGGCGCAGAAGCTGTCGGAGCGCGACGCCGACACCCGCGTGCTCTTCATGTCGGGCTACTTCGACGACGCCTCGTTCGTGCTCGACGAGGGCGCGAGCTTTCTGCCCAAGCCCTTCAGCCGCGACGAGCTGCTCGCGAGCGTGCGCGCGGCCCTCGACCAGAAGGCCCGCGCGCGCGCAGCGGGCTAGAGCCGGGACTCTTCGGTTCATCTTTTGAACCGGCCGTGCAAGCTTGAGGCGTGCCCGCCCCCTCGACGCCATCGCCGGAGCTGCTCGAGGCGCGCTCACTGGTCCTGGTCCGCGAGGGGCGGCGCATCCTCGATGGCGCGTCGATCTCGGTGCGGCCGGGCGAGGCGGTGGCGATCTCGGGCGCCTCGGGCAGCGGCAAGAGCACCTTCGTGCGCGCGCTCGCGACGCTGGTCGAGCCCGACCTCGGCGAGGTGCTCCTCGGCGGGCGCGATGCCAGGACGCTCGCGCCCGGCGCCTACCGCACCCGCGTGGCGTTCCTCGCGCAGCAGCCCGCGATCTTTCCCGGCACGGTCGCAGAGAACCTGGCGGCGGGTCCGGCGCTGCGCGGAGCTTCGCTTCCGGCGGAGCGCGCTCTGTCCTTGCTGGCCGCGGTGGGCCTGCCCGAGGCGTTCTTGCTCCGCGAGGGGCGAACGCTGTCGGGCGGCGAGAAGCAGCGCCTGGCCCTGGCGCGCGCGCTGGCCAACGAGCCCGGCATCCTCTTGCTCGATGAGCCCACGGCGGCGCTCGACCCCGCGGCGGGCGAGTTGATCGTGCAGCTCGTCCGGGCGCTCGCCGCGCGCGGCCACAGCGTCTTGATGGTGACCCACGTGGCCGAGCACGCGCGCCTGCTCGGCGGCAGCCGCTATCGCTGCGAGGCCGGCAAGATCCTCGCGGAGCTCGCGTGAGCTACCTCGAGATTCCGCTCTGGCGGCTGTCGATCGCGCTCGGCCTGATCGCGCTCGCCATCGTCCTCTCGCGGCGCAGCAAGCTCGGCCTCGAGCGCGAGATCTTCATCGGCTCGCTCCGCGGCGCCGCCCAGCTCATCGCCATCGGCTACGTGCTGCTCCTGCTCTTCCAGCACCAGCACCCGGCCTTTGTCTTCCTCCTCTTGCTGGTGATGCTGGTGGTCGCGGCCGCCACCAGCGCCCGCCGCGTCGAGCACGGCCCGCCCTGGCGCGTCCTCTTCCCGCGCGCGCTCGCGTCCATCGGCGCCGGCGCCCTGGTCGCTCTGGTTCCCGTCTTTGCCTTGGTCGTTCCGCCCAAGCCCTGGTACGACGCGCGCTATCTGGTCCCAATCGGCGGCATGATGTTGTCGAACGCGATGAACTGCGTGGCGCTGGTCTTCGAACGCATCTTTGCCTCGGCGGCGACCGAGTCCGATCAGATCGAGGCCTTGCTCTCGCTCGGGGCCACCCCGAGGCAAGCCTTGCAGCGGCAGGAGCGGACCACGCTGCGGGCCGCGCTCCTGCCCACGATCAATGGACTGCTCACCGTAGGACTCGTCGCCTTGCCGGGGATGATGACCGGCCAGATCGTCAGCGGCACCGCGCCCGAGCAGGCGGTGCGCTACCAGATCGTCATCCTCTACCAGCTGGTCGCGGTGGCGGCGGTGGCGGGCATCTGCGCCGCGGCCTTCGCGCGCCGGCTCCTGTTCACACGCCGCGCCCAGCTGGTGCTGCGTCCGCGGCCAACTCAATGAGTCAACTCAACACGGAAGAGCGGCGCCGGGCGGCTGCTCGAGCGCAAGCTGCCCGGGCGGCGCGGTGCCCGCTTGTTGACGCGAGCTGCGCCGGGCGAGCAAGGTTTCGGACGTCGCCGCCAACCTCGGGCGGGCGCAGGAGCCTCCCGTGAAGAACTGCAAGGTCCTCGTGGTCCACGACGACTCCGATGTCCGCGAGATCCTCGTCGATCTGCTGAGCGCCGAGAGCTTCCCGGTCGAGTCGGAGCCGAACGGGCTCGCGGCGATGCGGCGCGTACAGGCGGGCTACCAGCCCGACGTCGTCATCACCGATCTCATGATGCCCGAGATGGACGGCTACCAGCTGGTGCGCGAGCTCAAGCGGCACGCGGCCTGGGCGTCGATTCCGCTCCTGGTGTTGACCTCGGCGACCCCTCCGCCACAGTCGCTCGAGCACGTCGAGGCCATCCTGCAGGCGCCCGTCGACCTCGAGGAGCTGCTCGGCCAGGTGAAGGCGGCCTGCCGGAAGAAAGCGGCCAACGCGTAGCTGGCGCCGTTGCCGTTCACTGAGCGCTTCCAGCTAGAGCTTTGCGCTGGTCGAGCAGGTCGCGCACGCGGGACGCCAGCGCCGCCGGAGTGAAGGGCTTCTGGAGATAGTTGGCCCCTTCCGAGTAGACCTTCTCGACCACCGCGTGCTCGGTAAAGCCGGACATGAAGAGCACCAGCTGGTGCGGGCGCAGCGCGCGCAGCTGGTCGACGAACTCGGGGCCGCTCACGCCCGGCATGACGATGTCGCTGAGCACGAGATCGATGCGGCCCTCGCCGGCGGCGCTCTCGAGCGCCTCGCGGCCGTTGCTCGCCGGCACCACCGCGTAGCCGTACGATCGCAGGATGCGCTCGACCGCGGCGCGCACCTGGTCGTCGTCGTCAACCAGGAGGATCCGCTCGGTGCCGTGCAGCTCGCCTGCCGGCTTGCGCGGCTTGATCGCGCGCGGCCGCTCGTCCACCCGCGGCAGGAAGATCTCGAAGAGGGTGCCGTGGCCAGGCTCGCTGAACGCCCGGATGTAGCCGCCGCTCTGCTGGACGATGCCGTAGGAGGTGGAGAGCCCGAGGCCGGTGCCTTTGCCCTTCTCCTTGGTCGTGTAGAAGGGCTCGAAGAGGTGCTGCTGCACCTCGAGGGACATGCCCGTGCCGGTGTCGCTCACCGAGAGCATCACGTAGTGGCCGGGCGCCACCTGCCCGAACATGCCGGCGTTCTCCTCGCCGAGCTCGACGTTCGAGGTCGAGAGCCTGACCGAGCCGCCGCCCGGCATCGCGTCGCGGGCGTTGAGGACCAGGTTCATGATCACCTGCTCGATCTGCCCGGGGTCCGCCCTGACGGCTCCCAGATCTCTTCCGGGCTCGAGCTTGAGGGTGATGTCTTCGCCGATCAGGCGCGCCAGCATCTTCTCGATCCCCGCCAGCACCGCGTTGAGATCGAGCACGTTCGGCTCGAGCACCTGCTTTCTGCTGAAGGCGAGGAGCTGGCGCGTGAGCGAGGCGGCGCGCTCGGCGGCAAGCTTGATCTCCTCGGCGTCGATCCGGCGCAGGTCGTCGGGGCCAAGCTCCTCGAGCAGGAAGAAAGAGCGCGCCAGGATCACCGAGAGGACGTTGTTGAAGTCGTGGGCGATGCCGCCGGTGAGCCTGCCGATGGCCTCGATCTTCTGCGCCTGGCGAAGCTGCGCCTCGGCGGCGAGCCGGCCGCTCTCGGCGGTCAGGCGCCGGATGCCCACCGCCACGGCGTCGGCGATGGCGGCGAGCGCTTTCTGCTGCAGCTCACCCAGCGGCTCGCGCGAGAAGATTGCCATCACGCCCACCAGGTCGCCGCCCACCAGCAGCGGGTGACCGGCGAAGGCGACCATCGCCTCGCGCACGGCCCACGCGGGATCATCGATGCTGGGGTCGGTCGCCACCTGGTTGTTCAGCGCCGGCAGCCGCCGCTCGGCGATCGCGCCCACCATCAGCTTGCCGACCGGGATGCGCGAGTGCGCGCCGTCGAGGTGCGTGTACATGCCGGCGCTGGCTTGCAGCTCGAGCATCTTGTGCGCCGGGTCGTGGGTCCAGATGCGCGCGAAAGCGGCGCCGAAGTGGCGGACCAGCGCCTCGGCGCAGCGTTGCAGGACCTCGTGCACGGAGCCGCCCTGGGTGATGGCGAGGCCGACGTCGGTGGCGAGCGCCGCCACCTGGACGCGCTCGCGCAGCTCGCCCTCGGCCCGCTTGAGCGCGGTGAGGTCCACCGCCAGCCCAAGGCCCCCGTCGGCCTCGACCAGCGCCGCGCCCGCCAGCACCGGCACGCGGCTGCCGTCCTTTCTGTAGAGCTCCTTCTCCCAGGCGGCGACGCCTGAGGCCCGCAGCTGCTGCCGCGCCCGCTCCTCGGCCGGCTTCCACTCCGGCGGGGTCAGGTCGTCCCAGCGGATCCCTCCGGCGATCAGCTCCTCGCGCGTGTAGCCGAGCAGGCTGGTGGCGGCGTCGTTGACCTCGAGGATCTCGCCGCTCAGCTTGGTGTGCGAGATGACCATGAAGCCCGACTCGGAGAGCCGCCGCAGCCGCTTCTCGCTCACGCGCAGCGCCGCGTCGGCCTTCTTGCGCTCGGTGATGTCGCGAAAGTTGCTGAGGATGGCGGCGACCGCGGGCTCCTCGAGGAGGCTGGTGGTGCTCGACTCGACCCAGCGCACGGCGCCGCCTCGACCGACGATGCGGTACTGGCCCTGCACGCTCTTGCCCGGCGAGCCCATGAGATCGCCCAGGAGCTCCTCGACCCTGGCCTGGTCCTCTGAGTGGACGAGGTCGAGCGCGGGCTTGCCGAGCTGCTCGTCCCCCTCCAGGCCGAAGATGCGCATGGCCGCGGGGCTCATGTAGAGCGTCTTGCCCTCGCGCGAGGTGAGCGAGATCGCGTCCTCGCTCTTCTCGATCAGCGCGCGGAAGCGCGACTCCTGCAGCCGCAGCGCCTCGTCGGCCCGCCGGCGCGCCTTGCGCTCTTCGTGCTCGCGCAGCTCTCGCTCGATGGCCGGCACGAGCCTTCTCAGGTTGTCCTTGAGCACGTAGTCGCGCGCGCCCTCGCGCATGGCGTCGGCGGCCGACTCCTCGCCGATGGTGCCGGAGACGATGATGAGCGGCAGATCCTCGCCCACCTCGCGCAGCACCCGGAGCGCCTCGCGGGCGCTGAACCGCGGCATCGACCAGTCGCAGATTACGATCTCGAACCGGGCTTGCGACAGCGCCGCCCGCATCGACTCCGGATCCTGCACGCGCTCGGCCTCGACGGCCCGCCCGCCCTGGCGCAGCTCGCGCACGAGGAGCCTGGCGTCGGTCTCCGAGTCCTCGACCAGCAGGACCTTGAGCGGAGGGTTCACGCTGGCTTACCCGGGGGCGGAGGTTCGTTCAGCATCAGCCAGAAGATGCCGAGGGTGCGCGCCACCTCGGCGAAAGCGGTGAAGTCCACCGGCTTGCGCACGTAGGCGTTGGCCCCGAGCGTGTAGCTCTTGACGACGTCCTCCTCCTCCTTCGACGAGGTGAGGACGACCACCGGCAGGAGCTTGGTGCGCTCGTCGGCGCGCAGCCGGCGCAGCACCTCCAGCCCGTCGATGCGCGGCAACTTGAGATCGAGGAGGCAGACGCCGGGCTGCACCGCCGGGTCGCGGGCGGCGAACTTGCCGGTCGCGAATAGATAGTCGAGCGCCTCGGCGCCATCGCGCACCGCCACCACCTCGTTGGCCACGCCGCACTTCTTGAACGCGAGCAGCGTCAGCTTTTCGTCGCTGGCGTTGTCTTCCACGAGGAGGATGGTCCTGGCCACGCGGCCTCCGGGCTCGCTCCGGCGAGGGCGAGCAAATCAGTTGCAAGGGGCATGTCGATCAACCCTTTGACAGACTCTTTGCCTGCAGAGTCCAGCGCGCCCCCGGCTGCAGCTTACCTCCCAAGAGAGGCAACTTTGCAAACTCAAGGCGCCAAAGTCGTCAGTTAAGTAGCGATTAACCGGTCTTTGAGTTCAGAGGCCGCCGAACAGGTAATGGGCGCCGCAAGGGAAGCCGCAGGTGCAGGCGAGGCCATTGCTGGAGGCCGAGCGATTGAACGTGTAGTCGATCGCGCCGCTGATCGAGGAGAGCGGTGTGAAGCCGCCGTCTGTTTGCTTGCCGAAAGGCCCGCCGTCCGCGGTGGCCACCTGCACCGAGACGAACTCGAGCACGTCGATGGCGCAGGAGCAGAGGCTGCCCGAGATGGCGCTGATGGGCGTGCTGGCGGTGAAGGGTCCGCCGTCCACGGCCTGCGCCAAGGCGCCGCCCCCGGCCCCCAGGTAGAGCTGGTAGCCCGCGTCCACGAGGCCGGCGCAGAGCGTGACCGACTGCGAGGCGGGCGTGGCGGTGACGCCGCCGGTCGAGGTGCCGCCGTCGGCCGCCGTGACCACGCAGGCGTCGCTCGAGGCCTTGGGAGAGAAGGTCAAGGACTCCATTCCCACCGGCGCCGTCCCGAACGGGCAGGTCTGCGACGAGGTGGGGCAGCCTGCGATCAGCGCTGCGGTGAGGACTAAAGCGGCACGGCCGGCTTGCATCGATTCGCTCCTGCTCCGTCGGTGAAGCCGCCAGACTACTCCGGACCGCGCGGTAGAGTTCAGCGCCCTGTTGCTTCAAGAGGCTGAAGACGCTCTGGGTCAACTCGCCTTTGCGAGGGTGATGACCACCGACTTCGAGGCCGGCGTGTTGCTGATGCGCGCCACCTGCCCCGCGGGAACGAGCGCGTTTGCCTCGGGGAAATAGGTGCAGGCGCACCCGCGCGGGATGTCATAGGCGACCGCGCGGAAGCGGCGCGCGGTGCGGGTCTGCCCGCGGAAGTGGCTGGTCAAGTCAACCTGGTCGCCTTCTTTCAACTCAAGGGCGGCGAGATCATCGCGGTTGAGTAGGATGACGCGCCGATCGCCGGAGAGGCCGCGATAGCGATCATCGAGCCCATAGATGGCTCTTCGCGCCGAGCGTGGCCCGCGCCAGCCGCGCGACGATCTGCGGCTCGGAGAGCAGCCCCGCGCCGGCGGGCTTCAAGCGCCCTTGCGAGCGCTGCACCACGCCCATTGAGTTCTCGGTAGAGACGAACTGCTCGCCGCCAGGCTGCACGTCGCGCTCGGTGCGGCCCAGGCAGGGCAAGATGAGCGCGGTCCTGCCGGCGACCAGGTGGGACCGGTTGAGCTTGGTCGAGACGTGCGCACTCAAGCTCGTCCGGCGCAGCGCGGTCGCGGTATATTCGGTGTCGGGCGTGGCCGAGAGGAAGTTCCCGCCCAGGGCGAAGAACACCTTGGCTTTACCTGCGTGCATGGCGTGGATGGACTCCACGGCGTCGAGCCCATGCTTGCGCGGCGAATTGATTCCGGTGGCCAGGTCGAGCGCGTCGAGGAATGAGTCTTTAGGACGTTCCCAGATACCCATCGTCCTATCGCCTTGCATGCGCGGGTGGTTGGTGCCGAGCCGCTCGACTCGTGGCACATGTTCGAGCAGTCGGGCAGGTTGTTGGTGCCATATTCGCGCACGAACAATTGATAGAGAAAGGCCGCCTCGTTGCTGGTGCGGCCCGAGGTGTAGAAGAGCGCCTCGTCGGGCGAGCCGAGGGCGTTCAACTCAACCGCGAGAGTCTTGAAGACCTCGTCCCAACTCAAGGGCTCATAGTGAGTCGCGCCCGGCCGCAGGATCATCGGCTGCGTCAGGCGGCCCTGCTTGCCCAGCCAATGATCGCTCTGGAGCGAGAGCTCGGCGACCGAGTGGCGGGCGAAGAAGTCGGGGCCGACGCGCCGCCTCGTGCCCTCCTCGGCCACGGCCTTGGCGCCGTTCTCGCAAAACTCAAAGGCGCTGCGATGCGTGTCGGGGTCCGGCCAGGCGCAGCCCGGGAAGTCGAAGCCGTCCACCTGGTTGAGCGCCAGCAAGAGGCGCGCGCCGCGCACGAGGCCAGCCTCGCCCAAGGCGTGCTTCATCGTCGAGGCGATTGCGCCCAGGCCCCCCGCCACGACCGCGGGCTCCTTGCGGCCGAGCGCGACCAGGCCCTGCGGCGGCTGGGCGCTTGCTCCTCACGGGTCCAGGACCTCGGCCGGCGCGGGCGTGGCGAGCGCGGTGGCGGGCGGGAGCTCGGTTGGTTCGGCGGCCATGCGGAGCAGAGACATGACGTGGAACAATCGGGCGCGCGAAATGGGGCCCGGCCTGCACTGGCTGCTTGACACTCCACGGAGGGAGCGCGCATCTTTCCGCCTCTGAGCGCGTGGAAATTCTGGAGTCCTTCGCAGAGATGTTGAAGCTAGCCGCAAAGTTCTTCCGGATCGTCTTTACCGGATCTGCCTTCTTCGTCTTCTGGTGGGGCGGGCTCTTCTTGAGTTGGACGGTCCTCCCGGCGATCCGCTTTCGCTACCGTGCGGACAAGGCCCTGGGCAGCCGCCGCTGCCGCGCGCTCCTCAACCGGAGCCTGCGGCTGCACGCCGACTACATGCGCTTCTTCCGGCTCATCGACTTCGACTCACGGGCGATGGAGCGCAAGCTGCCCGCGGGCGCCTTCGTGCTGGTCGCGAACCACCCCTCGCTCATCGACGTGGTGCTGCTCTTGTCGACCTACCCGACGCTCTTTTGCGTGGTCAAAGGCAAGGTCATGCGCAGCCCGTTCGTCGGGCGCATGCTCCGCTACGCCGACCACATCGACGCGGGCGACGGCGACGCGGCATCGGGTCTGGCCGTCCTGCAGGGCGCGGTCGAGCGGCTCCGGGGCGGCGATCCGGTGCTCATCTTCCCCGAGGGCACGCGCTCGCCGAGAAACGAGCTGGGCGAGTTCCGCAACGGCGCCTTCGCCATCGCCCGGCTCGCCCAGGTGCCGGTGGTGCCGGTCCACATCGCCGTGGCGCCCCCGGGGCTGATGCGGGGCATGAAGTGGTACACGGTGCCCGACGACACCATGCGCTACAAGTTCCAGGTGCTGCCGTCCTGCTCGCCCGACTCGTGGGCTGGCGATACGCCAGCCATGGCCAAGGCAGTCCGTGCGATGATTGCCGGACAATTTCCCGCGCCGCTGCCAGGCGCCAGCACCTCCTCCACCTGACCGGCCAATGACCATGCCGCCGAATCCAACCACCGATGAGTTCGAGCTCGAGATGAAGCACCTGATCGTCGAGGCGCTGCTGCTCAAGGACGTCACGCCCGCGCAGATCGACAGCGCGGCGCCGCTGTTCGTCGGCGGGCTGGGCCTCGACTCCATCGACGCGCTCGAGCTGGCGATGACCATCGGCAAGCGCTACGGGGTCAAGTTCAGCTCCGACGACAAGGCCAACCACGAGACCTTCTCGTGCGTGCGGAACCTCGCCGCCTACGTCGCAAGCATGCGGCTCTCCGCGCTGCAGGCGGCCGCGTCATGACCATGGGACGCCCCGAGCTGGAGCAGAAGGTCTGCGACATGATGAGCCAGATGTTCGAGCTGCCGCGCGAGCAGGTGAAGCTAGAGGCCCGGCTGTTCGAGGAGCTGGGGCTCGACAGCATCGACGCGGTCGATCTGGTGGTGAAGGTGCAGGAGCTGACCGGCCGCCGCGTCGAGGAGAAGGACCTGCGCCGCGTCCGCACGGTGAGCGACGTGGTGGACATCATGGAGCAGTATTCGAAGCAGGTCGTGGCTGCCTAGAACGCCGATCGGCGTTCGAGACGCGGTCCATCGCGATGAGCCCACCGCCGTTCCAGCTCCTGGTCGAGCACGCGCAAGGGGCTCCGGTGGCAGTGGGCGCGGGCACGGGGCGCGGGGCCGCAGACCTGCTGCGCGACGTCGCCTCGCTGGAGGCCGCGCTGCCCGCGCCAACGCCCGGCAGCGAGGTGCTGATCGTCTGCGAAGATCGCTATCACTTCGCCGCCGGACTGCTCGCGGCCTGGCAGCGCGGGCACGCCGCGGCGCTGCCGCAGAACGCCCAGCCCGAGACGCTGCGGCAGCTGTCGCAGAGCGCGCAGGTGGCAGCCTGCCTGCACGATGGCGGACTCGCCGCCGGCCTCGACGTGCGCGCGATTGCGCCGGCTGCCTCGCCCGCGGCGCTCTGCCCCTACGAGGCCGGACGCAAGCTGCTCACCCTCTACACCTCGGGCAGCAGCGGGCTCGCAAGGGCCTGCGGAAAGACGGCCCAGCAGCTGCTCGGCGAGGCGGAGCTCTTGCGCAAGACCTTCTCCATCGGCCCGCAAGATCGCGTGCTCGCCACCGTGCCGGCGCACCACATCTATGGGCTCCTCTTCGGCGTCCTGGTGCCCCTCTGCAGCGGCGCGGCCTTTGCCCGCTCGACGCCGCTGCACGGAGAGGCGGTCGCCGCCGAAGCGCGCGCGACCGGAGCGACCGTGCTCGTCAGCGTCCCGGCTCACCTGCGCGCCTTGGTGCCGCCCTCGGTGCGGCTGCTCTTCTCCTCGAGCGCGCCGCTCGACGGGGAGACCGCGCGCCGCCTGGGCGAGAGCTGCCCGGGCGCGTGGGAGATCCTCGGCTCGACCGAGACCGGAGGCATCGCCGCGCGCAGGTGCGGCGCCAGGCGCTACCGGCCGCTCGAGGGAATGGTGGTGACGGAGGGCCAGCTCGGCCAGCTCCTGCTCGACTCGCCCCTGCTGGACGCGGACCTGCCGCGGCCGCACCCCTGCGCCGACCGGATCGAGCTGTTCGCCGATGGATCGTTCCAGCACCTCGGCCGCACCGACGGCGTGGTCAAGGTCGCGGGCAAGAGAGTGGCGCTGGCCGAGCTCGAGCGGCGGCTGCGCGAGGTGCCGGGCGTCAACGACGCGGCGGCCGTCGCGGTGGCCGCCGATTCCGCGCGCGGGACGGAGATCTACGCCGCGGTGGCCAGCGCGGTCGTCACTCCGGCCGGCGTGCGCCAGGCGCTCCTGCAGCACTTCGATCCGACCGTCCTCCCGCGGCGGCTGCGCGTGCTTCCCGCCTTGCCGCGCGCGGCCAACGGCAAGCTCTCGCGCGCGGCCCTGCTCGCGCTGTTCGAGGACAGACGGCACTTTCCCATCCGCGAGCTGTCGCGCGCCCGGTCCGCCGCGGGCGAGGTGATCGAGCTCGAGGTCCTGGTCCCGCCCGATCTGCTCTGGCTGCGGGGCCACTTCGACGACTTTCCCCTCCTCGCGGGAGTGGTGCAGCTCAACGTCTTGGTGGTGGGCGAGAGCCGGCGCCTCTGGCCCGACCTGCGCTTCGTGCGGCGGCTGTCGCGGGTGAAGTTCCGCCGGCCCGTGCAGCCCGGCGAGACGCTGCTGCTGCGCCTCGCCCGGCAAGAGGCCGTGGTCACTTTCTCGCTCGAGCACGACCGGGCCGCCTGCAGCTCCGGCACGCTGGAGTTCTCGTCATGAGCTTCCGGCCCTGCGCGCTCATCCCCACCTACGACAACCCGAACACCATCCGCCGCGTGGTCGAGGGGGTGCGCGCGAAGCTGCTCGACATCGTCCTCGTCGACGACGGCAGCGCGGACCTCGGCAGAGGGCGCGTCGAGGCGCTGGGCCGCGAAGGGCTCGCGCACGTGGTGCGCCGCCCGGTCAACGGCGGCAAGGGCGCGGCGGTGAAGACGGGCCTTGAGGCCGCGCGCGCGCTCGGCTTCACGCACGCGCTGCAGATCGACGCCGACGGCCAGCATGACCTGGGCGATCTCGAGCGCTTCCTCGGCGCCGCCCGCGACAACCCTGCCGCGCTGGTGCTCGGCTACCCGATCTTCGACCAGAGCGTCCCGCGCGGCCGCCTCATTGGCCGGCAGATCACCATCTTCTGGACCCGGCTCGAGACCTGGGGCCGATCGATCGTCGACCCCATGTGCGGCTTTCGCGTCTATCCGCTCGACGCGGCGGTGCGGGCCTCGCGCTGGACCGGCGACCGCATGGAGTTCGACATCGAGATCGCCGTCCGCATGCTCTGGGGCGGCGCCCCGATCGTCAACCTGCCCACCAAGGTCCGCTACTTCGGCAAGGACGAAGGCGGCGTCTCGCACTTCCATCTCTTCGGCGACAACGTCCGCATCAGCTGGTGCCACACGAGGCTGGTCACGCTCGCCATCCTGCGCCTGCTGAGCTGGCCCCTGCGCAAGCTGTTTCGCCGATGAGCCGCACCTGGCTTGGCGTGGCCGAGAGGGGCTCGGTCCTCGGCATCCGCTTTCTCGTCTTTGCCTGCACCGCCTTCGGCCGCGGCTTCGGGCGGGCGCTCTTGAAGCCGTTGATTCTCTATTACGTGCTCTTCCACGGCAGCGCGCGGCGAGCGTCGCGCGACTATCTGCGGCGCGTGCACGGGCGCGCGCGCTTCGCGATGATCTATCGCCACCTGCTCGCCTTCGCCGAGGTGGCGCTCGACCGCCTCTATTTCCTCCGCGGCGAGTTCGGCCACTTCCAGATGGGCTCGAACGGCTTTGAGCACCTGCGGCGCCTGCGCGAGCAGAAGAAGGGCGCCATCCTGCTCGGGGCGCACCTCGGCAGCTTCGAGGCGATGCGCGCCTTCGCCGAGGTCAAGAGCGTGCCGGTCAATATCCTCACCTATCGCGGCAACGCCCGGAAGCTGAACTCAGTCTTGCAAAGCATCAACCCGGGCGCCGAGGGTCGCTTCATCGAGATCGCGCCCGGCAGCATCGACTCGATCTTGAGAGTCAAAGAGCTCGTTGACGCCGGCGAGATGGTCGCGATCCTGGGCGATCGCGCCGAGCTCGACGGCAAGTCAGCCACCGTCGAGTTCCTCGGCGGCAGCGCGCGCTTCCCCACCGGCCCCTACGCGCTCGCGGCCGTCTTGCAATGCCCCATCTACCTCACCTTCAATCTCTACCGCGGCCCCAATCGGTATGATTGCCACACCGAGCCGTTCCTCGACCGGCTCGAGCTGCCGCGGGGCGACAGGCCGGCCGCGCTGCAGCAGATCGCGCAGCGCTATGCGCGCCGGGTGGAGCATTATTGCCGGCAGGCGCCGGAGAACTGGTTCAACTTCTATGAGTTCTGGAGAGACGATGAAGGCTCTGCAGCTGGGCCAGAGCCCGTTCTCGATCGAGCAGGTGCTGCTGGTGGCGCGGGGGAGCGCGACGGTCGCGCTGTCCACTGACGCGGGCTTTCAGCGGCGCATCGCCCGGGGCGTCGAGGCCGTGGCCGCGCACCTGCGCGAAGGCCGGACCATCTACGGCGTCAACACCGGCGTCGGCGACTCTTGCGAGACCGCCATCCCGGCCGAGCTGGCCAGGGAGCTGCAGCGCAACCTGGTCCGCTTCCACGGCTGCGGCACGGGCCGGATGCTCACCGAGCTGGAGTCGGCCGCGGTGGTGGCCTGCCGGCTGACCTCGCTCGCAAGCGGCTGGTCGGCTGTGCGGCTCGAGGTGCTCCAGCGCCTCTGCGATCTGCTCAACCGGCGGGTGCTGCCCGTCATCCCTGCCGAGGGATCGGTGGGCGCGAGCGGCGATCTGACCCCGCTGTCTTATGTCGCGGCCGTCTTGATGGACGAGCGCGAGGTGTATCACCGGGGCCAGGTGGTGCCCGCAGCGCAGGCGCTCAAAGAAGAGGGCCTCGTGCCGCTGCAGCTCGAGGCCAAGGAGGCGCTGGCGCTGATGAATGGCACGAGCGTGATGACGGGCCTCGCCTGCATCGCCTTCGCGCAATCGGTCCGCCTCTGCCGGCTGTCGGCGGCGCTCACGGCCATGGCCTCGGATGTGACCCGCGGCAACCAGGGCCACTTCGACGACCGCCTCTTCGCGGCCAAGCCGCACCCGGGCCAGCGGGCGTGCGCGCGCTGGATCGCTCTAGACATCCAGTCGGCGCCGGGCTCGAGCCGCGCCGTGGGCAGGGTGCAAGACCGATATTCCATCCGCTGCGCGCCCCACGTCATCGGCGTTCTCCTCGACGCCCTGCCCTTCCTGCGCCAGACGCTGGAGGTCGAGCTCAACGGCGCCAACGACAACCCGCTGGTCGATCCAGAGAGCGGGGAGGTGCTGCACGGTGGAAATTTCTACGGCGGCCACGTCTGCATGGCGATGGACCTGCTGAAGACGCAGGTGGCGAACCTCGCCGACCTGCTCGACCGGCAGCTCGCGCTCATCTGCAATCCAGCGATGAACGAGGGCGGGCTGCCCGCGAACCTCGTGCTCCGCAAGGGGGCCGATGCGGGCGCGCACCATGGCTTCAAGGCGATGCAGATCTCGGCCTCCGCGCTGGCCGCCGAGGCGCTGAAGCTGACCATGCCCGCGAGCGCCTTCTCGCGCAGCACCGAGTGTCACAACCAGGACAAGGTGAGCATGGGCACCATCGCCGCCCGCGACTGCCAGCGCGCCGTCGAGCTGACCGAGACGGTCGCGGCCATCCACCTGCTCGCGCTCTGCCAGGCGGTCGACGCGCAAGAGGGCAAGGAGTGCGGCCCGCGCAGCCTCGCGCTGCACGCGGCGGTGCGCGAGCGCATCCCGGTCAACGACCAGGACCGGCGCATGGACAATGACATCCAGTGGGTGCTCTCGGCGCTGCGCGAAGACCGGCTCCCGCTGGGGAGGATCGACCTGCCATGACCCGCGTCGGCGAGCCCATCAGAATCGAGCTGGAGGTGCCGTTCCACGACGTGGACGCGCTGCAGATCGTCTGGCACGGCCACTACCTCAAGTACCTCGAGCTGGCCCGCACCGCGCTGATGCGCTCGCGCAACCTCGACGTCGCGCAGATCGCCCAGGCGGGCTACCGCCAGATGGTCATCGAGACCCGCTGCCGCTATGCGTTCCCGCTGCGCTACGGCGACCGCTTCCGCGTCGAGGCGTGGTTCAAGGACGTGGACAACCGGGTCAACATCGGCTTCGAGATCACAAACCTCACCCACGGGAGGCGCTGCCTCCGCGGCCACACCATCCTCGTCACCACTGACCCCGATGGCCGCATGCTCCTCGAGACCCCCGATGCCCTGCTCCAGCTCCTTCGTTAGCCTTCTCTTGGCCGTCGCGGCGGGCGCGGCGCAGAAGCCCGTCTCGCTCGACGCGCTGCTCGCCCAGTTTGCCGCGCTGCCCGGGCTGGAGGCCAGGTTCCACGAGGAGAAGCGCATGGCGCTCCTGGCCGCGCCGCTGGTCAGCGAAGGGACGCTGCACTTCGCGCCGCCCGATCGGCTGGTGCGCCGCACGCTCTCGCCGTCGCCCTCGACGCTCCTGATCGAGAAGGGCGCGCTGCGCTTTGGCGACGCCCAGGGCAGCGAGTCGATCCCGCTCGACGGCAACCCCGTGGTGCGGCTCTTCGTCGACAGCTTCCTCAAGATCCTCGAGGGAGACAGGCCGGCGCTGCAGAAGATCTTCGCGATGGATCTGAAGCCGCGCGGCAACTGCTGGGAGCTGGTCCTCAAGCCAAGGCTTGCGCCGATGACCTCGGTGATCGAGCAGATCGTGCTGCGGGGCGAGGGTGTCGTGCTCTCGCAGATGACGCTGCGCGAGCCCGGCGGCGACCAGACCGTCACCACGTTCACCGCCGTCGATCCGGCGCGCAAGTACACCCCCGCCGAGCTGGCCGCGATCTTTGCCGTCCAGTAGGAGCCGATGCGCGACTCGCTCAAGATCGCGGTGGTCGCGCTGGCGATGGCGGCGATGGGCGCGTACTGCGCGCTGAAGCTCGAGGTGTCCACCGAGATCACGCACTTCTTGCCCGGCGCCGAGGATCGCCGGCTCTCGGCCATCGCCCGCCAGCTGGTGGACTCGACGCTGACGCGGACCATGATCCTGAGCATCGAGGGGCCAGACCAGCCGTCGGCCATCGCCGCGGCCCGGGCGCTGACGGCCAGCCTGCGCGCTGACCCCGAGGTGCAGTGGATCAGCGCCGGCCCCGACGCCGCGCTCGCCGAGTCGTTCTATCGGCTCTTCTTTCCCCACCGCTACCAGCTGCTCTCGAGCGACCCGGAGCGCGAGCTGCCCGCGCGCTTCTCCGACCAGGGCCTCGCCGCCAGCGCGCGCGCGCTCAAGCAGAAGCTCGCGTCGCCGCTCGGCGCGCTCGTCAAGCGGCTCGCCGGCGCCGACCCGCTGCTGGCGTTCTTCGACGAGCTCAAGCGGCTCGAGGCCGCGCGCGCCGGACCGCTGGAGGTCAAGGACTCCGTCTACGTCACCCACGACGGGCGCCACGCCATCGTCTTTCTCGGCACCCGCAGCTCGCCCTTCGACGGCGCCGCCCAGGGCCCTTTCCTGCAGCGCCTGCAGCGCGCCTTCGCCGCGGTGAACCAGGCTGGCGCGCTCCGGCTCGAGTCGAGCGGCGTCAACCGCTTCGCCGTGGACACCGAGCGCATCGTCCGCGCCGACATCAACCGGGTCTCGATCGCCTCGACGCTGGCGCTGATCGCGCTCTTCTTGCTGCTCTTCCGCTCGCCGCGGATCCTCCTCTTGTCGTTCGTCCCCATCGCCTTCGGGATGCTCGCGGCCACCACCGCGGGCCTCTTCGCCTACGGCAAGCTGCACGGGCTGACGCTGGCCTTCGGCTCCACGCTGCTCGGCGTCTGCGTCGACTACCCGATCCTCTACCTCAACCACCACGTCCTCTTGCCTGCGCCCGGCGGGCCTTGGAAGACGCTGCGCCGCATCGCGCCCGCGCTGCTCCTCGGCGCCTTCACCACGGTCGCTGGCTTCGCGGGGCTCGCCTGGACGACCTTTCCGGGCATGCGCGAGATCGCGCTCTTTGCGACCACCGGCATCCTCGGGGCGCTCGCCTCCAGCTGCTGGCTTCTGCCGGCGGCGATGCAGCGCGCGCCGGCCGCGGTGGGCCTCCACCTTCGACTCGCGAGCCACCTCGGCGATCTGCTGGAGGCGATGCGGCGACGGCGCGCGGCGCTCTGGCTGCTCCCGCTGGCGGCGCTTTTGGCCTGCGCGATCGGCCTGCCGCGGCTGCGCTGGGCAGACGATCTCTCCGCGCTGCAGCGCCCCAATCCGCGCTTGCTGGCCGAGGACGAGCGCGTGCGCGCCCAGGTCTCGCGCATGGACTCGGGCCGCTTCGTCATCGCGCTCGCCAAGGACGACGCGCAGGCCCTGGCGCTGAACGACCGCGTCTGGGAGCGGCTCTGGTCCGCCCGGCGCGCGGGGACGCTCGAGGACTTCCGCTCGCTGCACGACCTGCTCTTCTCGGCGGAGCTGCAAGATCGCAACGCGCGCCAGCTTCTGCCGGGCCTCGCCGCGCGCACCATCGGCGCACTCGAGGCCGAGGGCTTTCGCGGCGCAGCCTTCGGCGAGTTCGCCCAGGCGCTGCACGCCTCGCCGCCGCCGCTCGCGCTCGCCGAGGTGCTCGCCTCTCCGCTCGGCGACCTGCTCCGCCCCTTCCGCGTCCAGCTCGACGGCGAGGTCGGCCTGCTCAGCTTCGTGCGCGGCGTGAAGGACCCCGCGGCCTTCGCGCGCAGCCTGCAAGACCTGGACGGCGTCCGCTCCTTCGACCAGGGCGCCTTCCTCTCCGACGCCTACGGCCGCTATCGCGCGCGCGCGCTCCAGCTCAGCATCGCCGGGGTCGTCTTCGTCTTCGCGCTCATGCTCGCGAGCTACCGCGACCCGCGCAAGGCGCTGGCGGCCGGCGTGCCCGCGGTGCTCGCGGCGGCCACCACGCTGGCTGTCCTCGCGCTCTTTGGCGTCGAGACCAACCTCTTGCACCTGGTCTCGCTCCTGCTCGTGCTCAGCATCGGCGAGGACTACGCCATCTTCCTGGTCGCGAGCGTGGAGAGCCGCGCCGAGCTCGAGGCCAGCGCCGTGAGCGTGGCGCTCTGCTGCCTGTCGGGCGTGCTCAGCTTCGGGCTGCTCGCGCTCTCCGAGATCCCAGCGCTGCGCGCCATCGGCTTGACCACCGGCCTTGGCGTGCTGCTCAGCCTGGTGCTCGCGCCGACCGCGCTGGCGCTGTTGCCGCGGACCTCGAGAGGTGTCCAATGATCCGCCTCGCCCTGCTGTCGCTGCTCACGCTTTCTGCTTGCGCGGCCGTGCCACCGCGCCCGCCGGCGCGGCCCTATCCGGGCGCGCTCAGCCGTCCCTCGCTGCACCCGGGAGATTTCTTGCGCCGGCAGAAGTTGGTGGCGCGCTTCGGCGAGAGCACCCAGGCCTTCGAGGCCGTGCTGCAGAAGCAGGGTGACCAGCTCAGGCTCATCGGCCTGACGCCCTTTGGTACCAAGGCGTTCTTGCTCGAGCAGGACGGCCTGGAGGTGAAGTTCACCTCGTACGTGGCGCGCGAGTTGCCGTTTCCTCCGCGCTACATCCTCCAGGACGTGGAGCGGGTCTACTTCGGCGGCCTCTCGGAGGCTCCCCTGCCCGACGGCGACCACCAGGGAGAGCGCGACGGCGAGCGCGTGCTGGAGACCTGGCGGGGCGGGCGGCTCCTCGAGCGTCGCTTCGAGCGGCTGGCCGCTGACCCGCCTGGCGTCCTCGCCATCCGCTACCTGGGAGGGATGGTGCCTGGGACCTCGCCGCGCCTGATCGAGATCGACAACGGCTGGCTCGGCTCGCAGCTGACCATCGAGACGGTCTCCGAGCAGAAGCTCTGAGTCCGGGCCTGCTGGCTGCGTGGTAGAATCACATATGACCGCGGCGGCGCCCACTCCCATCACGGGCTACTCGCTCTGCAACGCGCTCGGCGCGACCACGCGCGAGGTGGTGGCCGCGCTGCTGGCGGGCCAGAGCGGCCTCGGGCCCTGCCCTCTGGATGTCCCGTTCGAGACCGCGTGCGGCGTGGTGCCAGGTCCGCTCGACGCGCCCCCCGCCTCGCTCGCGCCCTTCGACACGCGGCAGATCCGCCTCGCGCTGCGGGCGCTGGAAGAGCTCGCGCCTCTGGTCCGCGCCGCCTGCAAGCGCTGGGGCAAGGGCCGCGTGGCGCTCGTCCTTGGCACCAGCACCGCCGGGATCGACCAGACCGAACGCGCCTACCGAGAGTGGCGCCAGACCGCGTCGCTGCCGCCTCACTTCGACTGGGACCGCCAGCACGCTGCCCACGCGCTGCTCGAGGTGGTGCGCGCGGTGACTGGCGCCGCCGGGCCTGGCTACGTGATCTCCACCGCGTGCTCGTCGAGCGGCAAGGCCTTCGGCGCCGCGCACCGCCTGCTTCTGGCCAAGGCCTGCGACGCGGTCCTGGTCGGCGGCGTGGACAGCCTCTGCCAGACCACGCTGCGCGGCTTCCACAGCTTGGAAGTGCTCTCGCGCACGGCTTGCCGCCCGTTCGGCGCCTCTCGCGACGGCATCAGCATCGGCGAGGGAGCTGCGCTGGTCCTGCTCGAGCGCGCAGGCGACGGCGTGGCGGCGCTGCTCGGCGTCGGCGAGACCTCCGATGCCCACCACATCACCGCGCCGCTCCCAGACGGCAGCGGCGCCCGCGCGGCCATGGAAGAGGCGCTGCGGCGCGCGGGGCTCGCCGCGAGCGACGTCGATCACCTGAACGCGCACGGGACGGGCACCAGGCTGAACGACGCCGCCGAGGCCAACGCCATCGCGCAGCTCTTCCCTGACCGCGTGCCGGTCGCGTCCACCAAGGGCTACACCGGGCACCTGCTTGGCGCGGCCGGCGCCACCGAGGCCATCTTCAGCATCGTCGCCATCGAGCGCGGCGTGGTCCCGGCGAGCCTGGGCGCCGAGCCGCTCGATCCCGCGCTGCCCGTCTTCGTCGCCCGCGAGCGCCTGGATCGACGGTGCCGCGCGGTGCTGAGCAACTCGCTCGCCTTTGGCGGCAGCAACGTCTGCGTCGCCTTTGGAGCCGCCTCGTGAAGCCGGCCTTCATCGCCGGCGCCGGCCTCTGGACGCCGGGCTTCGACAGCGTCGCCGCCTTTGCCGCCGGTGCGCGGAACGAGGCCGCGCTCGAGCCCAAGGCTGCCCTCCTGCCCTCGCGGCTGGCGCGCCGCTCGAGCCTGCTCGCGCGCAGCGCCATCGAGGCCTTGGAGCAGGCCGCGGCCGGCGCGGCGCTGGCCGACCTCGCCACCGTCTTCGTCACGGCCTACGGCGAGTCGCAGACCCTCTGCGCCCTGCTCGAGCAGCTCTGCACCGACGGCGTCTACTCGCCCGCGCGCTTCTCCGCGAGCGTGCACAACTCGGCCTCGGGACTCTTCACCATCGCCGCCAAGAACCGCGGCTTCTCCACCACGCTCGCGGCGGGCGCGGACGGCGTGGCCATGGGCCTGCTGGAAGCGCTGGCGCTGCTCGAGCAACGCGGCGGCGAGGTGGCGGTGATCTTCGCCGACGAGGCCCCGCCAGAGCCGTTTGCGCGCGCGGGGTTCGCCTCGCTCGCGACCGCGCTGCTCCTCTGCGCCGAGCGCCCGCAGCGCCCGCTCGGGCTGCTCGCGCGGCTCCGCCCGGCCGAGGTGGAGAGCGCGCCTGCCTTGCCGGCGGCGTTCGCGACCAATCCGGCGGGCCACTCGCTCGCGCTGCTCCGCGCCCTGCACGAACAGCGCGCCGGCGCTTGTGCTCTCGCGCCCGGCTGGCTCATCGACCTCGAGGCCGCGCCATGACCTCGCCGTTCCCCCCGCTCGCGGAGCTCGTGCCCCACAAGCCGCCCATGCTGCTGCTCGACGAGGTGGTGGCGGTGGGCGACACCTCGCTCACCGCGCGGGTCACGCTCACCGAGGCGTCGATGTTCGTCGAGCACGGGCGGGCCCCGGCGCTCGTCGCCATTGAGTATATGGCCCAGGCCATCGCCGCCTGGGCCGGAGCCGCGCGCCGCGACAAGAACGAGCCGCCGAGGCTCGGCTTCCTCCTCTCGTGCCGCGAGATGACGCTGGAGGTGGACGAGCTGTCGGTGGGCGACGAGCTGCTGGTCACCATCGAGCGCGTGTGGAGCGACGAGCAGCTCGGCAGCTTCGACTGCTCGGTGGCCCGCGGCGGCGCGCGGATCGCGCAGGCGGCGCTCAGCGTCTACCAGGGCGAGCTGCCCGCCGCGGGGGCGCCATGAGCGACCGCGCGCTGGTCACCGGCGGCAGCCGCGGCATCGGCGCCGCCATCGTCGAGGCGCTGGCCCAGGCCGGCCACCCGATCATCCTCAACTATCGCGAGAACGACGCCGCCGCGCAGGCGGTGAAAGCGCGCGTCGAGGCGGCGGGCGGCCAGGTCGAGCTGGCGAAGTTCGACGTCGCCGACGCGGCGGCTGTCACGGCCGCGCTCGACAAGCTGCTCGCCGACGAGCGGCCCATCGGCGTCGTGGTCAACAACGCGGGCGTGGTCCGCGACGGCCCCTTCCCCACGCTCGAGCAGAGAGACTGGGAGCTGGTCACCCGCACCACGCTCGACGGCTTCTACAACGTGACCCGCCCGCTGGTGATGCCGATGGTGCGCAGGCGCCGCGGGCGGATCATCAACATCAGCTCGATCTCGGGCGTCGCGGGGATGCGCGGGCAGGTCAACTACTCGGCGGCCAAGGCGGGCCTGATCGGCGCCACCAAGGCGCTCTCGCAAGAGCTGGCCAAGCGGCAGATCACGGTCAACGCCATCGCGCCGGGCCTGATCGAGACCGAGATGATCAAGGACGCGCCGCTGGATCTGCTCCTGCCGATGATCCCGATGCGGCGGCTCGGCCAGGCCAAGGAGGTCGCCGAGCTGGTGGCGTTTCTCGCCAGCGACCGCGCCGCGTACATTACCGGCCAGGTGATCGGCATCAATGGCGGTTTGCTGTGAGAGGTTTGCTTTGAGAGGTTTGATTTGAGCGCGCATCGCGTCGTCATCACGGGCGTCGGCCTCGCGAGCCCCATCGGCAACTCCCTTGCCGCCGCGTCGGCCTCGCTGCGCGAAGGGCGGCACGGCATCACGGCGCAAGAGAAGTGGAACGCGATCGGCAACCTCGCCACGCGGCTGGCGGCGCCGGCCTCGCCCATCGACTTCACCGGCTACCCGCGCAAGAAGATCCGCACCATGGGCCGGGTGGCGCTGCTCTCGGCGTACGCCTCCGACCAGGCCGTCGCCGACGCGGGCCTTTCGCACGACGAGCTCGGCTCGGGCACCGTCGGCCTCGCCTACGGCTCGACGCACGGCTCGTCGTCGGAGCTGGAGGAGTTCACCCGCTCGCTCTTCCGCGAGAACAGCCTCAAGGGGCTGCCCTCGACCTCCTATCTAAAGTTCATGAGCCACACCTGCGCCGCGAACCTGGCCATGTATTACGGCATCACCGGCCGCATCATCACCACCTGCGCAGCCTGCGTCAGCTCGAGCCAGGCCATCGGCTACGGCTACGAGGCGATCAAGTTCGGGATTCAAGAGGCGATGATCTGCGGCGGCGCGGAGGAGCTGCACTTCACGCACGCGGGCGTCTTCGACATCATGTACGCCACCTCGAGCAAGTTCAACGACCGGCCGGACCTGAGCCCGCGCCCGTTCGACACCCGCCGCGACGGGCTGGTGATCGGCGAAGGCGCCGGCACCGTGGTGCTCGAGCGGCTCGAGCGGGCGCGCGCGCGCGGCGCGAAGATCTACGCCGAGGTGATCGGCTACGGCACCAACTGCGACGGGCGCCACATGACCAACCCTTCCGCCGAGGGAATGGCGGGCGCGATGAAGCTCTGCTTGAAGGACGCCGGCACCGCCATCGACACCATCGACTACGTCAACGCGCACGGCACCGGGACCGAGCTCGGCGACATCGCCGAGACCACCGCGACCCACCAATTGCTCGGCGGCAAGGTGCCGTTCAGCTCGACCAAAGGGGCGACCGGCCACACCTTGGGCGCCTGCGGCTCCATCGAGGTCGCGCTCTGCCTCGCGATGATGCGCGACGGCTTCCTGCCGCCGACCCGCAACCTCGACGAGGTGGACCCGCGCTGCGCGCCGCTCGACTACGTGCGCGGCGCGTGCCGCGAGGCCAGGCCGAGGACCATCATGACCAACAACTTCGCCTTCGGCGGCATCAACACCTCGCTGCTCTTGCGGGCCCTCTGAGTGGCGCTCCCCTCGCGCTGCGACGTCACCATCATCGGCGCCGGGCCCGCGGGCTCCTCGTCGGCGGCGTTGCTCCACCAGGCCGGCTTCTCCACCGTGGTGCTGGAGAAGCAGAGGTTCCCCCGCTTCGTCATCGGCGAGAGCCTGCTCCCGCGGGTGATGGATCTGCTGACGGAGGCCGGCTTGATGGAGGCCGCCGCCGCCCGCGGCTACCTGAAGAAGTTCGGGGCGCTCTTCCTGCGCGGCACCGAGCAGTGCGACTTCCGCTTCTCCAATCAATATACCAAGGGCTGGGACCACACCTGGCAGGTCCCGCGCGCCGACTTCGACCAGACGCTGGCAGACGCGGTGGCCGCGCGCGGCGTGCCCTTTGCCTACGAGCACGAGGTGCAGGACGTCTCCTTCGGCGACGAGCAGGTCGTCACCTACGCCGACGCCAGCGGCCGCAAGTCTGCCGTGCGCAGCCGCTTCGTCATCGACGCGAGCGGCTACGGCCGGGTGCTCCCGCGCCTCTTGCGCCTGGAGGAGCCGTCGACGTTCCCCGCGCGCAAGGCGGTGCTGGCCCACTTCCACGGCGACCAGCGACCCGAGGGCCCGCACCGCGATCGCATCTGGGTCGTCTGCGTGGCGAGCGGCGCCTGGATCTGGATCATCCCCTTTTCCAACGGCCTGACCTCGTTCGGCGTCGTCGGCGCTGAGTCGGTCTTCGCGGACTACCCAGCCGAGCCCGCCGCCTGCCTGCGCGCGGTGATCGACAGCGACGCGAACCTCGAGCGCTTGCGCGACGCCGGGATGGAATGGGAGCCCAAGGTCATCTCCGGCTACGCCGCGTCGTCCCAGCGGCTGCACGGCCAGGGCTTCGCGCTGGTGGGCAACGCGACCGAGTTCCTGGACCCGGTCTTCTCCTCCGGCGTCACGCTGGCGCTCGAGTCGGCCAACCGCGCCTGCAAGACACTGGTGCGGCAACTGCGCGGCGAGCCCGTCGATTGGGAAGCCGACTACGCGCAGTACATGCGCCACGGCATCGACGTCTTTCGCACCTACGTGACCAACTGGTACGACGGCACGCTGCAGCGCGTCTTTTTCAACGAGGTGATCGCCGAGCCGGTGAAGAAGATGATCTGCTCGGTGCTCGCCGGCTACGTCTGGGACGAGACCAACCCCTTCGTCGCCCAGCACCAGCGCAAGATCGCGCAGCTCGCGCGCATCGTCGGCTAAAGCCCGTGGGCAGAGGCTGCGCCGCCCTCCTGCTGGTCTCCTCGGTCGCGACGGCGACCCCGGCCGATCCGGCGCGGCTGGCCGGCGTCGTGGTGGACGAGCGCGGCGAGCCGGTCGCCGGCGCCAACGTCTCGGCCAGCGCAGAGCCAGCGCCGGTCACCGCCACCACGGACGCACGCGGCGCCTTCACGCTGGCGCTGCCGGCGGGGACCGCGTTCGTCACCCTCTCCAAGAGCGGCTTTGACGCCGCGCTCTACGAGGAGACCTTGGCGGCAGGCGAGAATCGGACCGTCCACTACCGGCTCGCGCACGGCGCGCTCGGGGCCACCGTGGTCGGCGCGCGCCTCTTGCCGCAGCTCCCGGCCCCAGACCTTGAGGTCAGCCGCTACCTCTTCAATCGCGCCGATCTCGACCGCGGCCCGGGGGCGATGGAGGACATCACCCGGGTCATCGCCACCCTGCCGGGCGTGGTGGCCGACCCCGACCTGCTCGCCACCTTCTTCGTCCGCGGCGGCGGGCCCGAGGAGGTGGGGACCTACCTCGACGAGGTGCCCCTGCAGAACCCCTTCCACCTCGGCGGCTTCGCCAGCGTCTTCAACCCGATGCTCATCGACAAGGTCGAGTTCTCCGCGGGCGTCACGCCTCCGCGCTATGAGCCCTCGCTCTCGGGCGCCCTCGATGTCCACTACGTCAGCGGCGCGACCGATCGCCTGCGCGCCGAGGCCGACGTCTCGATGCAGACCGCCAAGGTCCGCGTGGATACCCCCACGGGTATCGAGGGCCTGAGCGCGCTCGGCGCCTTTCGCCGCAGCTTCTTCGAGCTCTACTTCGCCGGCCTCCGGGCCGCGCACGTGCTCACCGGCGACTACGTGGCGCCCGATCTGTCCGAGGCGTTCTTCCGGCTCGCCTACCACCGCGGCAGCCACCACCTGACGCTCAGCTACATGCGCGCGACCGACGGCTTCTCGTTCCTGCTCCAGCCCGGCGAGAAGCCCCTCTTCGGCTCGACCAGCGGCCTCTACCTGTCGAACCTGCTCCAGCTCGGGTCGCTGCAGGATCGCATCGCGCTCGGCGACTCGCGCGAGCTGGTGCTGACCGCCGCGCTCACCGACGACCGCAGCCAGTCCAGCGTCACCAGCGAGACGGTGTTCGCGCGGGATGTGCGCCGGCTGCAGGCGCTGGCCCGCGCCGACCTCGTCTTGCCCTTTGCCGAGCGGCACAAGCTGGTGCTCGGCGTCCAGCTCGCCCGGCGGCGGTACCTCCTGCACGGCGAGCTGCGCGACGAGCGCGGCGTCGCGCCCTGGGCCTCGCGCCCGCTGGTCGAGACCTATGCCGCGCCGATCGAGCTCAACCCGGACCTGCGCCAGGACCACGCCGCCGTGCACGGCGAGCTGCAAGCGCGGCCCCTGTCCTGGCTGAGCGTCGAGACCGGCGCGCGGCTGCAGGCCCTGTTCCAGGGCGGCCCGCTCGTCTACTCCGCGCGCGCGGCGGGCGCTGCAAAGCTTCCCACCGGCACGCTGCTCAAGCTCGAGGCCGGCGTCGCCACCCAGCAGCCGCAGAATCCGCTGCTGCTCGATCCCACGTATGGAAATCCGGCGCTCCGCCCCGAGCGCTCGCGCCAGCTGGTGGCAGGCGTCGAGCAGCTCCTGCCCATCCGGCTCCTCGCGCGCGTCGAGGGCTTCTACAAGTGGCTCGATCACCTGGCCGTCAATCCCGACAGCGACGACGGCGTGCGCGCGCTGGTCGCGGCCGGCCAGCCAGTGTTCCAAAGCAGCGGCAGCGGCACCTCGCGCGGGGTGGACGTGCTCCTGCTCGGGCGCGCCGAGAACCTGTCTTACGGGCTGTCGGGCGGGCTGGTCTTTGCCGATCGCCACAACCCGCTCGCGGCCGGGGTCCAGTCGTATGCCGCGCCCTGGGACCAGCGGCTGACCATCTCGGCCAACGCCGCGATCACGCCCGGCACCGGCTGGCTGATCTCGGCGCGTACGACGTTTCATACCGGACGCCCCTATACTCCGGTGGTCGGCTTTCAAAACGACTCAGCCAATCAACGCTTCCTGCCTCTCTTTGGCCAGACCAACAGCGCGCGCTATTCCGATTACTTTGACTTATCATTGAGAGTGGAGAAGCGCTTTGGTTGGGGGCCGCTTCAAATGGCCTGGTATGCCGAGGTGCTCAACGCCACCAACTCAACCAACGTCTTTGCATTGACCTATGATCAAGGCGACTCCGCGGCCGGGACGGAGCCTCAGCAGGGCGCGTTCAATCACCTGCCCATCCGGCCATTTCTTGGAGTGCGCGGTGAGTACTGAGCCGCTCCCTGCACGCGTGCGGCGGCACGTGCGCGCGCGGTTCGAGGCGCTCAAGGCAGAGCAGGCCACGCCCGAGCGGCTCGGCGTCGCGGTCGCGGTCGGCGTGTTCTGCGGCTGCAGCCCGCTGCTCGGCTTGCAGACGGTGCTGGCGCTCGTGCTCGCCTGGGCGCTGCGGCTCAACAAAATCGCGGTGCTGATCGGGCTGCAGATCTCGATGCCCCCCTTCACGCCGCTGGTCATCCTCGCCGAGATCGAGCTGGCCGAGGTGCTGCTGCACCGAAAGCTCCTGCCGCTCGGGCTCGCTCATATCCGCGCCATGCCAGGCCGCGAGCTGCTGGAGAAGTTCCTCATCGATCTCACCGTCGGCGGCCTCACGCTCGGCGTCATCCTCGGAGCCGCGCTCGGCGCCGCGACGACAGCGTGGATCAGGCGGCGCCGGCGATCAGCTCGTCCAGCGTCACCGATCTGAGCTGCCGCTCCTCGAGCAGCTCGAGCAGGCGGGGCAAGACCTCGGGAGCGATCGGTGTCCGCGCGCCGCGCACCGCGCCGTCGTGCAGCACCAGCAGCGCGCCTGGGCGAAGCTCGCCCGACAGGCGCGCCAGCGCGCTCGCGACCGAAGCGCGCGCCACGCCATCGCGCGCCGTGGCGGTCCAGCCGACGAGCTGCAGGCCGGCGAGCCGCGCCGCCTCGGTCACGCGCGGCGACAAGAGGCCCACCGGCGGCCTGAACCAGCGCGGCCTGCGCCCGCAAGCGGCGGCGATGGCCGCGCTCGCGCGCTCGAGCTCTGCAGCGAGGCGGCGTGGATGGGCGAACGGGGTCAACCAGCTATGCGACCAGGAGTGGTTCTCGACCTGGTGGCCGCGGCGCGCCATCTCCGAGAGCAGCGCTGCCTGCGTCGCCGCCCGCTCGCCGATGACGAAGAAGGTCGCCCGGTGGCCACCGGCGTCGAGCAGATCGAGCAGCCGCCTCGTCGCCACCTCGTCGGGGCCGTCATCGAAGGTCAGCGCGAGCTGGCCACGCTCCGTCGCCACCGAGGTGAGCGGGCGCCCGAAGATGCCGCTCTGGTGAAAAGCGACGCCGACGCCGATCGCGAGCGCGACCAGGCCCAGCGCGGCCAAGAGCGTCCAGAGCGGCACCGGCGCGCCGAGCGCGAGCGCCAAGGCGAGCCCCGCGCCCCCCGCGCAGAGAGCGCCAAAGAGCGGCCGGCCCCAGGCCGAAGCAAGGCGAGCGCGGTGCATGCAATCCCCCAGAGAGCCTATCTGAGAGATCCATCCTGGCACGAGACGGGTGGCGCCGAGCGTTGATTGGTGGAAGTGATCCAGAGGTGCGCGAATCGGGTGTTGTAATCAACCGAGGAGCGAAACAGCAGCGCGCCGGCCATCGGCCGCTCGACTGTTTGCAGTCTCGCGACCGCTGCACCAAAAGGATGGAATGCCGATCGAGATCGGGAAGATTGAGGCGATATTCCGCTATCCGGTGAAGTCCATGCGCGGCGAGCCGCTCGACGCTGCCACCTTGGGCTGGCACGGGCTGCAGGGCGACAGGCGCTTCGCGTTTCGTCGGCTCAACGACGGCGGCGCGTTCCCCTGGCTCAGCGCGAGCGCGCTCCCGGACCTCATCAACTTCACTCCGCTGCGGCGCGGCGATGGCGACGGCGATGGCGAAGCGCTGCCGACCCATGTCCGCACGCCGGAAGGGGAAGAGCTGCCCGTGTTTGACGCAGCCCTCGCCGCCGAGGTCTCGCGCCGCCACCGTGCCCCCGTCGAGATGATGCAGTTGAAGCACGGGATCTTCGACGACGGGACCATCTCGGTGATCACCTCGGAGACTGCGCGCGAGATCTGCCAGCTCGCGGGGAGGGGCGCAGACGTGCGGCGATTTCGTCCCAACGTCGTCGTCCGATCCGCGCGCCCCGTTCCCTTCGAGGAGGATCAATGGGTCGGCGGCGTCCTCACGTTTGGCGAAGGCGCCGAGGCACCCGCCGTCGCCGTCACGCTGCGCGACGTGCGCTGCTCGATGGTGAACTTCGATCCCGACGGAGGGCCCAGCGCGCCGGAGGTGCTCAAAGCGGTGGTCCGCGCCAATCAGAACTGCGCCGGGATCTACGGCACGGTCACACGCTGCGGCCGATTGGCCGTCGGCCAAACCATCGTCCTTCACCGTTGAGGCCGCGACGACGCACGCGCTTGCCCGGCGCTTGAACGATTGGGCTCAACTCGCGCCGGAGCGTCAGACGACGGCGCCAGCAATGCGTTGATGGCGCCCAGCACCGTCTCCATCTCGACCGGCTTGACCAGGTGTCGATCGATCCCGATCGAGGCCGTCTTGAGCCGGTCGGATTCCCGTCCATATCCGGTCAAAGCGACGATGCACACCTTTGCAAACTGCGGATCCGCGCGAAGCCGCCGCGCCACCTCGAATCCATCCATCCCCGGCAGCCCGATGTCGAGCAGCACGAGATCCGGCCGGAAGCGCGCCGCGGTCACCAGCGCTCCCAGGCCGTCGTGCTCGCTCTCCACTTCGTGCCCCTCCTGCTGGAGCGCCATCACCAAGAGGTCCGCGGTGTCGACGTTGTCGTCCACGACCAGCACCCGGTGAGACCGCTGCGGGCCTCTCCGCTCGCGGAGCGGGCGAGGTTGCGCCGCGAGGCCCTGCCCCTCGTCGAGGGCCGGGAGCCAGATGACGAACTCGCTGCCCCTCCCCGGACCGGCGCTGCGCGCCTCGACCCGACCGCCGTGGAGCAGAACCAGGCTCCGCACCACCGCGAGGCCAAGGCCGAGGCCCCCTTGCGATTGGCCCGCGGCGAGGTCGCCTTGGGCGAAGGGCTCGAAGATGGTGGGGATCCGATCGGCGGCGATGCCCATCCCGTCGTCGCGAATGTGGATGGCGATCTCGGCGCCCTCTCGGCCCGCGTCCAGCTCGATGTGCCCACCGGCCGCGGTGTACTTGGCCGCGTTGATGAGCAGGTTCGAGATCACCTGCGCGAGGCGCACGGGATCGCCGGCGACGACCAATCCGGCACCAGGGACGTTGACCGTCAGCTCCTGTTTCCTGGTCGAGATCATCGGCGCGGCCACCTCCACCGCGCGCGCGACGGCGGCCGCGACCTCGAGCGGCTCGCGGCGCAGATCGACCTTTCCCATGGTGGCGCGCGAGACGTCGAGCAGGTCATCGACCAGCCGCGACAGATGCCGTGTCTGCCGCTCGATGATGGCGCGCTCGTGCTCGCTGCCTTGGGCGTTCGACCTCGCCTTCATCAAGTGCAGCGCGCTGAGGATGGGCGCGAGCGGGTTCCTCAGCTCGTGGCCGAGCGTGGCGATGAACTCATCCTTGCTCCGGGAAGCGTCGCGGAGCTTCTGCGCCAGCTCTTCGATCTTGCGCCGCGAGAGCGCCTCTTCGGTCACGTCCACCGCGTGGATCATCACGCCGCGCACCATCCCCGGGTCGTGCGACGGCTGCGCCACGAAGTTGAAGAGCCGGCCTTTGAGGCCGAAGAGGTCGGGCCAGGCGGCGCCGATGAAGGGCTCGTCTCCGCGATAGACGGCGTCGAACAGGTCCCAGGTGTCCGAGGCGATGACGTCGCGCCCTGCCCGGCCGAGGAGCGAGCGCTTTCCGATCAGCGCCTCGAACTTCTCGTTGGCGAGCTCGAAGACGTGGTCTGGCCCCTGCACGATGGCGATGGCCGCCGGCGCGTGCATGAAGAGGGCGTGGAGGCGCGCCCGCTGCTGCTCGGCGTGCAAGAGCGCAGCGCGCTCACGGTGCTGTGCCTCGTCGCGCTCTCGCGCGCGCAGCAAGGCCTCTTCCCGCAGGCTCTGCTCGCGCGAATACTGGTCGAGGAAGATGCGGACCTTGCTGGTCAGCGCCTTCACGTCGAGCGGCTTGATCAGGTAGTCGATGGCGCCGTAGGCGTAGCCCTTGAGGATGTGGGCTTCCTCGCGGTGGATGGCGGTGACGAAGATGATGGGCGTGTAGCGCGTGCGCTCGCGCGAGCGGATCATCGCCGCGGTCTCGAAGCCGTCGAGGTCCGGCATCTGCACGTCGAGGAGGATGAGGGCGAAGTCCTCGCGCAGGAGCAATCCCAGCGCTTCTCGGCCCGAGCTGGCCTTGACTGGGCGCACCTTCAATGGCTCGAGGGCGGCCTCGAGCGCGAGCAGGTTGGCCGGGCGGTCGTCGACGATGAGGATGGCAGGTATCACGTCAGGGTCTGGCCTCCCGCTACAGCAGCCTCCGCACACAACACGAGCGCCGGGATGGCCGCAAGAGCCGCGCCGTGCAACTGCTCTGCGCCGCACTTCGCAGCTCTCGAGCGGCTGGCCACCGCGGTCCCCTCGCGGACAGCGGCCGTTCGCGCGAGCTCACTGAAGCTTGTGGCTGTGCGTGAGCCCCGCTGCCTCCCTGACTTGCAAGGTGCCTCGGTCGGCGCCCTTGAGATAGGCCCAGTTGGGCTTGAACGTCAGCGTGTCGCCGTGCTTGACGTCGACCGGCGCCAGATTCACGGCCGATCTGACTGACATTGAGAGGGGGGAAAGAGACGCAAGGTGGTCGCGTTTGAAGACTCAAGCTGACTCACTGGATTTCTTTCTTCAATTCTCCCAAAGTCTGGCAGATAGGCCGCGGGCAGGCGGGAACCCGTCGCGAGGATCAAGGGCTCCCGCGGCAAGAAATCCGATCGCTGCGAGCGCAGCGAGCCACCTCAGTGTGCCCAGCATGAACGTCGTCAGGAGGTGAAAGTCCTTCGGGAAGCAGGTCGCAGCGACCCGAGCAAACCG
>JBBRMA010000024.1:0-80476 GCA_038231075.1 Myxococcales bacterium
GTAGCTAATTTTCCCCTCTTACTCAATGTCTGGCAGATAGGCAGCGGGCAGGCAGAGACCTGTCGCGCGGCTTAAGGGCTCCCGACGCAAACTCTTAAGATGCGAGCGCAGCGAGCCACCTCTGTCGGGTGGGTGCCCGTGCCGCGCGGCAGGTCTCTGCCTGCCCGCGGCCGGTACGACTAGAAATAGACGCGCGCGAACAATCCCGACGTTCCGGTGGAGAGCTGGGTAATGACCGAGGCGTTGGCCGCGTTGCTGCCCAGGTTGCTGAGCGAGAGCAAGAGCCCGAGCTGGGCGCCGGCCGAGAGGTGGTCGGCGAAGAAATACTCGACGCCCACCGCGCCTCCGAAGCCGATGTATTCGGCTCCTTCCGCGCCGATGAGATTCCGGCCAAACAAGAGCGAAGGCTCGAGAAAGACCGCCACGCGATCGCGCTTGAGTTGATAGAAGCGCAGGCCGAGCAGAAAGCTGAAGGTGGCGGGCGTGCCGCTCGGAGAGAGCGTGGCATTGAGCCCGAAGTCAAGGCGCAGAGCCACCGCGTCGGCGACGAAATAGGTGAGTCCGACGGTGGGCGCGCCTCCGCCAGGCAGGGCAAACTCAACTCCCAGGTTGCGTTTCGCGTCGAAGGTGAAGCCCTCGGCCGCAGTGGCCGGAGCAATCGAGGGCAGCTCGGGCGGATCTGCCTTCGCAGGGGAGCCGGCGGCCGCAGCGGCGGCGAGAAGGGCGCAGAGAAGCATCTTGAACCTCCGGCATGATTCCTACCGGAGGCGACGGACCGCGCAATTTTTCCACCGCTCAATTCATGCGAGCAAGGCCTTCATCGCCTCGATTCCGGCCGCGACCGGGTCGCGCGCTTGCACCTGGGCCGAAACCTCGGCGGCGCGCTCCCGATATCGATCATCGCGGGCGATCTCGTTCAATGCGCCCGTCAATCTGGAGACGTTGAGTTGCCGCCTGGAGAAGGGCCTTGGCGCGAGCCCCGCCGCATGCACCCAGCGCGCCCATTGGAATTGATCGAAGACGTGCGGCACGACGATCTGCGGCCGGCCCGCGCGGGTGGCGGCCGCGGTGGTTCCGGCGCCGCCGTGGTGGACCACCGCCGCGACGCGGGGAAAGAGCAGGCCGTGCGAGGTCGGGCCGACGAGGAACACGTCATCGCCGCTCAGCTCAGCCCCAAACCCAGCCCACCCGCGCGAGAGCAAGAGCCGCAAGCCGGCGGCGCGCGCGGAGGCGACCAGGATCTTCGTCGTCTCGGCCGGGCACCTGTCGGGCATGCTCCCAAAGCCGATGTAGAGGGGCTTTGGACCCGCCGTGAGAAAGCGCTCGAGGGGCTCGCCGAGAGGGCGCCGGTCAGGCAGGTTCCACGCTCCGGTCGCCGGATGGGCGAGGGGCGAGTCGGGGGCCGCGGGGGCAAGCTCGGGATCGGCGGCCAGGATCGAGCGGCGCCGCGGAAAGAGGTGGTCGTACCAATCATCGACCGGCGCGAGCCCGAGGGCGCGCCTGCGCCGGTTGAGCGGCCCGGCAAAGGCAGCGCGGACGAGACCGAGCGACAACCTCCACAGCAGTCGATTGACGAGGCGAGGCAGGCCGGTGAGCGGCATGGTGAACGGCGCGTGGTGGCTCGACCAGAGCGCTTGGGGTGTATAGGCCGCATAGAGATAGGGAACGCCCGCCGCCTCTGCCACGGTGGGTCCGGCGATCTGCGCCCCGCCGCCGATGAGCGCGTCCGCGCCCCGCACCAGGGGGATCGCTTCGTCGATGAGCGAGACGATCTTTTCGCGGCCTACCTTGAAGAGCTCGTACGTGGCGCGCAGCGGCGAGTCGAGCCTCGTCTGGCGGATGTATTGCTCGACGTCGAAGCCGATGGCCGCGAAGGGAAGTCCGAAGGCCGCGACCTCGGCTGCATAGTTCGGGCTGCTCACGAACAACACGTCGTGCCCCGCCGCGCGCAGGCCCACGGCGAGCGCGAGCAGCGGCTGGAAGTCGCCGCGCGAGCCCGCGGGAGCAACGACGATGCGCACGCCCGCACGATGGCACGAATGCGCGCGCGCGGCTGCAACTCAGGTGGCGCAGAGCCCCAGCTCCTGGAAGTGCGCGATGGCGAGGCGCACCCGCGCGAGCACGTCCTCTTCCTTGGCGGAGAGCTCCGCGGCCAAGGCGTGCGCGGCCGCCTCCAGCGAGGTGCCCTTGCCCTTCTTGCAGCTCTCGAAGATGCGGGCCTCGGCCCGATCGACGGCGACCGAATCGCCCTTGTCGAGGTTGATGAGGAAGTAATCGCTCTCGTCTTGCTGGACCACCACTACGCTCGAGAGCACTGTCGGCAGCTCGGTCATGGCCATCGCGGCCCCCCTCGCCCAGGTTGCTCCAGGGCCTGCTTCAGCTTTGCATCCACCGTTCGACGGATGCTGTGACGGAAAGCACGCGGCCAGCCGATTGCGCCGCAGCCGAGGGAGCATCCGCACCTCGCGAGCCCGAACGGGTAAGCTCGGTGCATGATCGTCCTCGAAGAGGCAGCCCAGCTGGCCACGCCTTCTGGCCCCATGCGCTGCACCGTCGTGCGCCCCGCGCAGGGCCTTTGGCCAGGCCTCCTCCTCTACTCCGAGATCTTCCAGCTCACCGGGCCGATCCGAAGATTGGCCGCGTACTATGCCGGCAATGGATATGTCGTCGCCGTGCCGGAGATCTTCCACGAGCTCGAGCCGGCAGGCACGGTGCTCGCGTATGACGCGGCGGGCGCCGACAAAGGCAATGCCGACAAGATCGGCAAATCCATCGGCGCCTATGACGACGATGCCGCGGCTTGTATCACCCATTTGAAATCGCACGCGGCTTGTACGGGGCCAATCGGCGCCATCGGCTGGTGCATCGGCGGCGGGCTGGCGCTGCGCGCGGCGCTCCATCCGAGCATCCAGGCCGCGGCCTGCTTCTATGCCACCGATATCCACAAAGGCACGCTCGGCAAGGGCGGCGACGATACCTTGGCGCGCTTCAATGAAATCAAGGGCGAGGTCTGCCTGATCTGGGGCCGGCAGGACCCGCACATCCCCGCGGAGGGCCGCGCCCTGCTGCAGGCGGCGCTCAATGCGGCCAAGGTCAACTATACCTGGCATGAGCTCAACGGCGCCCACGCCTTCTTGCGCGACGAGGGCCCACGCTATGACGCCAATCTCGCGCGGGTCGCGCATCCGCTGGCGCTCGACCTGTTCGCGCGCACGCTTCGATAGAGAGAACAATGGGATTCATTGCCCGCAACATCAGGGCCGCCATCATCATCCTCGGGTTCCTCTCCAGCGTGGCCGGGTCGCTCGGCTCGTTCCTCTTGCTCGAGCGGATGAGCGGCCAGGCCAAGGGGCTCGCCGACCAGAAGAACGGCGCCGTGCACGAGATCGACAAGCTGGGCGCGCTCGCGAACGGATACTTCATCGCCAATCAACAAGGCGATTTGATCTATGTGCTCGGCCTGCAGGAGACCGCGCGCAAGGATCTCGTCAAGCTCATCTATCAAGGCAACGTGCTCGATCGCGCCGAGCCGGTGAGAAACCTGATCGGCGCGCTCGCCATCGCCGGCCTGCTCGACTACCGGAAGACCTATGGTGAGTATGAGCGGCTGAGCGACCTCGCGCGGCAATCGCAGGAGTATCCGCCGTTCGTGGCGGTCAAGAACTTCGAGCGCGAAGTGGTGCAGAAGGCGCAGCAGCGCGTCTCTGCCTTGCAGCTCTCGCTCGTCCCCTTGCAGCAGCAGACGACGCAGCTCGAGTCCGAGCTGCGCCGGCGGCAGTCCATCCTGCTCGCCTTTTCGGTGCTCGGCGCCTGCCTGCTCTTGCTGGCCAACCTGTTCGAGCACACCGTCAAGGCGAAGAGCTGAGCGCCGCCCTCGCGCTCACTTCCGCTGCAAGCTGGCGCAGGACTTTCCGACCGCGCTCCCGTCCGGCACGATCGGTCGCCACTTTGGATCCTTCGAGAGGCTGGCGAGGTCGTTCGCGCCGAGGTCCCAGCGCTTGCCGCCGTGGTCGAGCAGCGCCTGCGCGCCCTGCAAGTCCCAGTGCGCAATGGCTGCCGTATCGACGCCCTTGGGAATGTACTCAATCTCCGGGTGACTTCCGGCTGAGTTGAGATATTGCGCGGGCCGCACGCCCAGCCGGTCCTTGATTGATTTCGGCGCATAGCGCTTGAACACCGGCGCGTCGCCGAGCTCCTCGAACTGGCCCAGGTGGAAGCCGAACTGTCCGGTGCAGCGGTGGTCGAACGCCAGCGGCGCGCCGTGGTGGACGAAGTACCAGCCCTGCCGCTTGATGCTGCCCACCTCGGTGACGACCAGGTTGCGCTCCAGCCCGAGCAGGCGCGTCAGCCGGTCGGCGTTGCGCACGTTGACCTCACTATGGATGGCCCACGGGTCGACGATGATCCGCTCGGCGAGCGTGCCTCCGCTCTTGTCGGCTGGTTGAAAGCGCCCGGAATATTCGGCGACCATCTCGCGGAAGCCAAAGATGGCCTCGTTGTACTCAGGGTGCGCAGGGTCGATCGAGCCGCCGCTGAGGATCACGGTGTGCACGACACCCTCTTGCAAGAGCAGGAACGCGTGGCGCAGGCGCGAGCGGAAGTTCGGCTCGACCCAGTGCGGATCGCTGGCGCGGGTCCAGGCGCAGTGGTGGCACTGCGCCTCCGACGAGCCGGGCACCAGCGCGACCGCATACTCATTGGGCGGCTTGCCGCGCAAGAAGGCGATCAGCCCGTCGATGGCGCGCTTGTTGTCCACGCCGCACGCCGCGTTGGCGAAGGAATAGATGGGCGACGCCGTCAACTCAGCCAAGGGCGCGTGCCAGGCGGGCCTCGCCGTTGGCCGCGCGCTCGAGGAGGTGATGTACCGCGAGACGTCTGCCGAGAGCGGCGGGGTCGCGAGAGCCGAAGCGGAGGCGAAGAAGGCGATCAATGCCAGCGGGCGCCAGCGGTGCATGGAGACCTCTCGGTGACGAGTCCGCCCAGCATGGGCCGCAAGCGGCTCGCCCGCAACTGCCGCCAATCCGGGTTACTGTCCGCCGCATGGACTTCTTCTATGGACGCATGTCGGGCAACTCGCTGCGCTCGGCGTTCGCGCTGGCGGAGGCAGGGGTCCAGTACCAGCCGCGCCTCGTGGACACCAAGGCCGGCGAGCAGGCCTCGGCCGCCTATCGGGCGGTGAATCCGATGGGCAAGATCCCCTCGCTGGTGGACGGCAGCGTCAGGCTCTGGGAGTCGAACGCCATCAATTGGTATCTGGCTGAGAAATTTCCCCAGGCGAAGCTCTTGCCCGCCTCGCTCGAGGGGCGGGCCTCGATGCTGCGCTGGCTCCTCTTCCAATCGGCGCACGTCTCGCTCGCGGCGGTGAGCCTCTTTCGCTTCACCAACGCGCGCGTGCAGCAGTTCTGGCAGTTCAAGGGCGGTCAGGCCGGAGCCGAGGCGGGGCGCAAGGAGCTGGCGCGCTACCTGCCGGTGCTCGAGCAGCAGCTCGAAGGTCGCGACTGGCTGGAGACCGACTTCACGCTGGCCGACGTGGCCTACGCGCCGCACTTTGCGCTCATCGCCGAAGGGGGCTTCGACTTTGCGCCCTACCCGCTCACGGCGGCCTGGCTCAAGCGGCTCCTGGCGCGGCCTGCCTGGGAGAAGGCGGCGGCGCTGGTCCTGGTGGCGGCGACATGATCGCAGGCGCGATCCTCGCCCTGCTCGCCTTGGCGGCCGGAGCGCCCGTGGCAGGTCAAAAGCCGCAGCGCGCCGCGACCAAGGGCGTGCTGCACGAGCTCAACGGGGCCATCTCCTCGCTCATCGCCCGGGTCTCGCCGGCCGTGGTGCAGGTGCTCGTGACCGGCTATGGACCGGTCGCCGAAGGTCGGCCCGAGACGGGCGCGCTCATCGCCCGGCAGAGCTCGCTCGGCTCGGGCGTGATCGTGGACCAGAGCGGCTACATCCTCACCAACAGCCACGTCGTGCACGGCGCGCAGCGCATCACCGTCATGCTGCCCACGGCCGGCTCCGAGTCGCCGTCGGTGAAAGAGGCGGGCAAGCGGCGCTCGTACGAGGCCACCATCGTCGGCACCTATCGCGAGATCGATCTCGCGCTGCTCAAGATCGACGCCGCGGGCCTTCCCACCCTGCCCCTGCGCGACGATCTGCAAGTCCTGCAGGGCGAGCTGGTGTTCGCCATCGGCAGCCCCCAGGGCCTCGAGAGCACGGTGACGATGGGCGTGGTCAGCTCCGCGCGCCGCCAGGCGGACCTCGACCGCCCGATGGTCTTCATCCAGACCGACGCGCCCATCAACCCGGGCAACAGCGGCGGCCCGCTCGTCAACGCCGACGGCGAGCTGGTCGGCATCAATACCTTCATCCTCAGCCAGTCGGGCGGCAGCCAGGGGCTCGGGTTTGCCATCCCGGCCGCGGTCGCGCGCTTCGTCTACGACGGCCTGCGCAAGGAGGGCCACGTCCACCGCATCGAGGTGGGGCTCTCGGCGCAGACCATCGTGCCGACGCTGGCCGCGGGCCTGCAGCTTCCGCGCGACTGGGGCGTCCTCGTCTCGGACGCGACCCTGGGCGGGCCGGCGCGGGCGGCGGGGGTGCAAGAAGGCGACGTCATCGACACCATCGACGGGCACCTCATCGACACGCTCGCGACGCTGACCAGCACCTTCTATCTGCACCGCGAAGGCGTGCCCATGAGCATCCGCGTCCTGCGCGGCGCCGAGCGGCTCACGTTTCAGGTGAAGCCGGTGCTGGCCAAGACCTCGGCCGATCAGCTCATCGATCTGGCCAGCCCCACCAAGGACCTCGTGCCAAGGCTCGGGGTGCTGGCCATCAACGTGGACGACAAGCTCAGGGGCCTCGTGCAGCTGCGCAAAGGCACCGGCGTCATCGTCGCCGGTCGCACGCTGGACGCCACCAGCATCGACAGCGGCCTGTTGCCCGGCGACGTCATCCACGCCGTCAATCGCGCGCCCATCGAGTCGACCGAGGCGCTGCGCGAGGCCATCGGCAAGGCCAAGTCCGGCGACGCCGTGGTGCTGCAGATCGAGCGCGGAGGGCTCTTCCACTACCTCTTCTTCCAGATGGAGTGAGCTCGCCCGTGAAGAGCGACCTCCTCCGCCAGACCTCCTTTCGGACCCTTTGGCTGGCCCAGTTCGTCAGCGTGTTCGGCGACTTCCTCGCCCTCTTCGGCGTCATCAGCCTGATCACCTTCCGCCTCCGCGGCAGCCCGGTGGACGTGGCCTTCGTGACGGCCTCGTACATGCTGCCGATGACCTTCGTCGCGCCGGTCGCCGGCGTCCTGGTCGACCGCTGGCCGGTGAAGAAGGTCATGATCGCGAGCGACCTGCTTCGCGCCTTGATCGCCGCCTCGCTCCTCCTGGTGCACGAGGTGCCGCAGATCGCGCTCGTGATGGCAGGGCTTGGCCTCGTCTCCAGCTTCTTCGCCCCGGCGCAGAGCGTGGCGCTGCGCACGCTGGTCGCGCCGCAGGACCTGCTCGCAGCCAACGCGCTCCTCTCGCAGGCCTTCTATCTGGTGCGCATCGCCTCGCCCGCGCTGGCCGGCCTGCTCGTCGCCTGGCTGACCGAGGCGGCCTGCTTCTGGATCGACGCCGGCAGCTTCCTCTTCTCGGCGGCGATGATCTCGCGGCTGGCCATCGCGCGGCCGGTGCAAGGCCCGCGCGACGGCTCGCTCCGGGCGCTGGCCCGCGACTTCGCCGAGGGCAACCGCTTCATCTTCACCCACCGCGCGCTCTCGTTCGCCTTCCTCTCCTCGGCGGCGGCGATGTTCATGCTCAGCTCGTTCAGCCCGCTCATCTCCATCTACGTCCGTGACACGCTGCACGCCGAGACGCTGCTCTACGGGATGATCAGCTCGATGGTCGGCGTCGGCCTCATCGTCGGCACGCAGCTGGTGCAGAAGGTGGCGCGCGATCGGCCCATCGCCACCGTGGTCGCGAGCGGCCTCTTCGTGCTCGGCGCCGGCGCGGCGCTCTTGGGCGCCTTCCGCACCGTGCCCACCGCGGCGCTCAGCACCTTCGCCATCGGCTTTGGCATCGCGCTGGTGGTGGTGCCCGCGCAGACGCTCTCGCAGAAGGAGACCCCGCCTTCGATGATGGGCCGCGTGAGCAGCACCTTCTTGTCGCTCTTCTCGCTCGCGCAGGTGCTGGGCCTCTTGGTGTCCGGCACGCTCGCGTCGCGCCTGGGCATCCGCCCGCTCTTTCTCTGCTGCGGCGGCGCGCTGGTGCTCATGGCCCTGGCCGGCGCCCGCCTCCTGCGCCCCGACCCAGCCGCAAATTTGAGTAACTGAGATTGCCTTTCGCGCGGAATGAGTTGACTCATCTGCCAACTCTAGAAATAGAAACGGCCGCGAAGCGCGCCTGATTGGCTGCGCTTCGCGGCCGCGGAAGAGCGGAGTTACTTGGCCTTCGCGTGGTGCTTGTCGGCGAACTTCTCGGCCTCGTTCAGCTCGTGGATGGCCTTCTTGATCTCGCCATCGGCCTTCTCGGCGTGGCCGCCGAGGCCGCCGATCGGATTGTGGTACTGGCGGCCTTCGGCGACCTGGAACTCGGCGCTCTCGAGCGCGGCGCGGGCGGCGCCGAGGTTCGGGTACTTGGCGTCGTCCTTGAGCTTGTGGTGCTTCTCCTTGGCGGTGACCTTGCCGGGGTGCTTGCCGGCCTTGCCCGGGTGCGAGTCGGCAAACGCGGCGGCCTCGCCGACGTGCTTGATCGCGGCCTCGACGTGCTCGACGGCCTTGGCGGCGTGGCCACCGAGGGTGCCCGTGTTCTTGTGGTTCTCCTCGGCCTTGGTGAGCGAGTCCTTGGCCTGCATCAGGTCATCGTGAGCGGCAGACAGGTGCGCCCACTTGTGCGCGCCGGCGGCGGGGGCCGCGGCGTCGGCGGCCGGAGCGGCCGCGGGGGCGGCGGCGGGGGCGGCGGCAGGAGCAGCGGCCGGCGCGGCTGCGTGGGCCTCATCGGCGCGGGCGGCGAAAGAGACTGCGGAAAGCGAGAGCGCGCAAAGCGCGCTGGTGACAAAGCGATTCATCTGAAACCTCCTGGGGTGGTTGGTCGAGCGGGCGCAAGCTGCCTTCAACCGCGCGTCCTGTCAATTGAGACGCTGGTCCGTATTCAATATTACAGCGCGCTCTCATCGAGGGAGAGCGGCAGCGCGGTATCAACCAATGATTGGAATGGTGACCGCGGTCTGGTCCCAATCAATGCGCAGCAAGAGTCCCGAGGCAGCAGGGAGCGCGTCGATCGTCAATTGCTCGGTGGGGGTCTGGTGGCGCTCGGCGGCGGCGGGCACGCGCGCCGCGTCCTGCGCGGGGTCATAGGTCAGCCCCCACTGGCCGGTCTGGCGATTCAAGATCACGGTCCAGTCGCCCTCGGCGGGAATGGTGAAGAGCGAGTATTGGCCGGCCTTGATCGCCTTGCCGCCAAAGATCGCGTCCTTGCTGAAGCTGATGAGCGTGGCCTCGTTGGCGCCGGTGCGCCACACCTTGCCGTAAGGTACGAGGCCGCCAAAGATGGGCCTGCCCTTCTTGAAAGGGCGGCTGTACTCGACCTTCACCACCAGGCCGCCCGGCGTGGTGGCGGTGGCCGCCGTCTGCGGGCTGTGCGTCTTGGTGTAGCGCTTGCCGAAGAAGTAGAGGACGGGCAGCGCGATCACGAGGATGACGACGATGCGGAGGGCGCGTTTCATGCGGCCCCTGGTAGCACGACTACTTGCCCGCGTCCTCCAGCGCCCGCGCGGCGCCCTCGACCAGCGCGGCCTCCTCGGCGATGGCCTTGGCCGCGCGGGCGAGCTCGACGTCGGCCTCGGCGTAGCGCTTCTGCTCGATGCCTTCGCTGACGCCCGGCACCGGCCGCGCGCCATAGCCCGAATAGACGCCGGGCGCGTAGAGCAGGTGCTTGAACCAGGGCCGCCGCGGCAGGCCCGCCTCGCTTGTCAGCTTGCGCTCGCTCTGCACGAGGCGCTGGTTCAGCTCCTTGACGAGCCCGGCCAGGCGGGGCTCCCCGAGGCCCGGCTGCAGGGCCGCGAGCGCCTTGTCGTAGCGATCGGCCGCTTGCGCGAGCGCCTCGGCGGCGTTCTCCAGCGGCGCGAAGTTGAGGTGCGGCGGCACCAGCTCGCGCTTGGGCGCGACCGTCGGGCGCCGGGAGTCGAAGGTGGCGGCGAAGACGCCCTCCTCGAGCTGGCGGTTCCGCTCGCCGATCTCGTCCTGCTTCTTCTTGAGCTGTGCTTTCAAATCTTTCAAATACTTCTGAACGGTGTCGGCGAGCGCGGTGAACTCGAGGGGGAGGACCTCGGCGTCGGCCAGGCGCAACACCGTCGTGCCGATGGTCTGCGCCAGCGCGCGGCCGTAGGCGAAGTCGCCGTCGGAGAAGCGGCGGTACCAATCAATGCTGTCGTAGATCGAGTGATAGACGCCGCCGTCGTCGAGCCCGCCGTAGCCCAGGTTCAGCGAGGCGATGCCGAGGTGGTCGAGGAAGGCGGTGAAGTCGGTGCCCGAGCCAAGCGTCTCCAGGCGCAGGTCCGTCCGCGCACGCAGATCGCGGCGGTCGTCGGCGCTCTTGGCGTCGGCCAGATCGGAGAGCTGGCGTCGCTTCCAGACCGACAGCTTCGTCTCCGGGTCCACGATGTCCCTGGCCACTCCGTTGATGAGCCGCTCGAGGACGTGCGAGCCGCCCATGCTGAAGAACCCGCGGCCGTTGGCGTCGGTGTTGATGTAGACGGCGGCGTGCGCGCGCAGCTCCTCGGCGTGCGCCTCGACCCACTCGGTCGAGCCGAGCAGCATCGGCTCCTCGCCGTCCCAGGCCGCATAGATGATGGTCCGGCGCGGGCGCCATCCTTGCCGGAGCAGCTCGCCCAGGGCGCGCGCCTCCTCGAGCAGCGCCGCCTGGCCGGAGACCGGGTCGTCGGCGCCGTTGACCCAGGCGTCGTGGTGGTTGCCGCGCACGATCCACTCGCCCGGGGCCTCTTTGCCCGGGATGCGCGCGATGACGTCGTAGACCGGCTTGGTGTCCCAGCTCGACTCCACCTTGAGGTGTACTTTTGCAGGCCCTGGCCCCAGGCGATACGAGATCGGGAGCGCGCCGCGAAAGCCCTCGGGCGCCATCGGCCCCCTGAGCTGCGCCAGCAGCGGCTGCGCGTCGCCATAGGAGATGGGCAGCACCGGAATCCGGGTGATGCTCTTTACCTCCGCGAGCGGCAATCGCCGCGCGCCCGGCGTGGCGCCGATGCCCGGCGTGAGCGGGTCGCCGGGGCTCGACGAGGCGAAATCCATCACGCTGCCGCGCTGGACGCCGTCGGCGTTGCGCATCGGCCCGTCGGGGTACACGGCGTCGACGAAGTAGCCGTCGTCGCGCGGGTCCGAATAGATCAGGCAGCCGATGGCGCCGTGCTCGCCCGCCACCTTGGGCTTCACGCCGCGCCACGAGTGGCCATAGCGCGCGATGGCGATGGCGCCCTTGACCGAGACGCCGAGCCGCTCGAGCTCGTCATAGTCCTCGGGCAAGCCATAGTTCACATAGACGAGCGGGCCGGTGACGTCGCCGTCGATGGAGTAGGCGTTGTAGGTCGGGAGCTGCTCGCTCTTTTGCGCCGAGGTGGCGTCGCCCGGCACCACCGGCTCGTCGAGCCGGGCGGTGAACCGAACCGGCTCGAGCAGCTCGAGCACGCGGGTCTTGGGGGTGGGAAAGAGCACCTCGAAGGTCTCGATCTCCGCCGCCAGCCCCGCCTCCCGGAAGCGCGCCAGGATCCACTCGGCGTTGTCCTTGTCGTACGGAGAGCCGACGTGGTGCGGCCGCGCCGAGAGCCGCTCAGCGTTCTTCTTCACCCGCGCGGCGCTGGGGAGGGCGCGAAAGGCGTCCTCCCATTGCCGCTCGGCGCGCGACCCCGCCGGCGAGAACCCTTGCAGCGCCGGCGGCTCGGCAGACACCACCGCGGCCGCGCCCACTGCGGCCAGCAGAAAAGGCAGCGAGATTCTGGTGCGCATTCTCATCGCATTGCTTTACTTCTTTCGGACGGCTCGGTGTGGCTTTCAAGATGCCCACGTCGTTCAGCTGGAAAACTCTACCCCGGGGGGAAGAAGTCGCCGGCAAGGCGTTCTCCTCAAGCGGAAAGCGCGGGAGCGTCTGTGATGAAGTGGTTTGCCTGGCGGTCGATTCCGCTCGTGATTGCAGCGCTCCTCGCGGCCGGCGCGGCGCAGGCCAAGGGCAAGGCGAAGCCTGCGGCTAAAGCGCCCGCGGCCGCGGCCGACAAGCCCGCGCGCGGCATCAAGCTCTTCCAGCGCGGCAAGCGGCCCGTGGCGCTGCCCGGCGGCCTGCAGCTCCCGGCGGCGGCCTTGCGCGGGCGGCTGGATCGCGGCGTCGCGGCGCAAGCTTTTCTCGGCTGGCTCACGGCAGAGAAAGCGCGCTTTGGCCTGCGCGCCGTCTCCTCCGACGTGCTGCAGCTGCGCTCGGTGCACCAGACCAGGAGCGGCTTCAGCCTGCGCTTCACCGAGCGCTTCGCGCGGCTGCACATCGAGGAGGCCGAGGTCGTCGCCGTCTTCGACAAGGCCGGCGCGATGAAGGCGGTGAGCTCGTCCCTGGTCCCGACGCCCTCGCTCGCGACCCGCGCCGAGCTCAACGAAAAGGACGCCCTGCGCGCGGTGGCGAAGCTGTACCCCGACATCGATCCGCTGAAGAAGGTCGGCCAGGACGGGCTCCTGCTCGCGCGCTCGGGGCCAGGGCTTGCGCTGGTCTGGCAGTTTCCGCTGCGCGACCGCAAGTCGGGCCGGACCTTTCAAGCGCAGGTGCTGGCCGCGGGCCTCAAGAAAGGGCAGCTCTTGCGCGCCCGCTCGCTCGACGCCAGCGCGGCGCCCATCCGCATCTTCGACATCGGCCCGGGCTCAGGGCTAGGGCCGACGCCCGCAGCCGACCCGGGCAAGCTCGTGCTCGACGACGGGGCCGAGACCGACGGCGGCAAATGGCTGGAAGGCTCCTCCGCCGACGACTGGGCCGACGCCAAGGCCGCCTTCGACAACTTTGGCAAGACGCGCGACTTCTATTTGAACAGCCTGGGCCGCGACAGCTGGGACGGCGCCGGCGCGCCCATCATCGCCAGCATCCGCGACACCACCTGCCAGGGCAACGCCTTCTGGAACTGGCACACCAACTCGATGCACTTCTGCCGCGCCAGCGCCACCGTGACGACGATGGAGAAGGCCACCGACATCGTCGGCCACGAGTTCACGCACGGGGTGGTCGGCGCGACGTCAAAGCTGACCTATTCGGGCCAGAGCGGCGGCTTGAACGAGCACCTCGCCGACATGTTCGGCTCGCAGGTGCTGCACGCCGCGCAGCCCGACGCCGACGCGTTCGTGCACGGCGCCGGGACCAACAAGGCGGACGGGGGACCTGGCCGCCGCTACCTCGACCCGCACCACAGCCGCTATGCCCAGCCAGAGACCATGGACGAGGTGCGCGCCGGCCGCTGGTCGGGCGGCGACTTCATCCACGATCAATACAACCGCCAGCAGCTGGACGTGCACGTGCTCTCGTCGATCCCGAACCGCGCGGTGGCGCTGGCGGCCAAAGAGGTCGGGCTCGCGCCGCTGGCCGCCCTGCTCTACACGGTTGACCTCGCGGCTGCGCGCCGACTCCGACTTCGCCGACTATCGCGACCAGATGGCCGACGAGTGCAAGACGATGCTGCCCGCCGAGACCTGCGCAGCGCTCGAGCGCGGCTTCGACGCGGTGGGCGTGCTGGCCAAGGACGCGCCGGCGGTGGCGGCGGCGCCGGCGCCGGCGCCGGTCGCGCCCCCCGCTGCGGCGCCGGCTGCGATGCCGGGCAAGGCCGCCTCCCGCCGGCGCTGAGACCCGCCCGGCGCGCTGCCGTGCTATTCATCCCATTGCAAATCAACCTTAGCTTTGGGTGCCCCGATGCCGATGGGAAAGCGCGTTGCCGCGGAAGCGTTCGGTACCTTCTGGCTCGTCTTCGGCGGCTGTGGGAGCGCGGTGCTCGCCGCGGCCTTCCCCGGCGTCGGCATCGGGCTGCTCGGCGTCTCGCTGGCCTTCGGCCTGACCGTCCTCACCATGGCCTTCGCCATCGGCCACGTCTCGGGCTGCCACTTGAACCCGGCGGTCACCGTCGGCCTGGTCGCGGCGGGGCGCTTCCCGGCGCGCGAATTGCCCGGATACTGGGTCGGACAATTGGCCGGCGCCATCGCCGGCGCCGCCACGCTCTATCTCATCGCCAGCGGCAAGGCCGGGTTCGACGTCACCGCGGGCTTTGCCTCCAATGGATATGGAGCGCATTCGCCGGGCGGCTACTCGCTGGGCGCCGGCCTCGTCGCCGAGTTCGTCCTCACCTTCTTCTTCCTCTTCATCATCCTCGGCGCCACCGACAAGCGCGCGCCTGCGGGCTTTGCACCCATCGCCATCGGCCTCGGGCTGACGCTGATTCACCTGATCGGCATTCCGGTCACCAATGTCTCGGTCAATCCCGCGCGCAGCACGGGCCCCGCGCTCTTCGCCGGCGGCTGGGCCATCTCGCAGCTCTGGGCGTTCTGGCTCGCGCCGCTGTTTGGCGCCGCCGCGGCCGGGGTCGTCTATCCCTTGTTCGCCGAGGGCCGCGCCCGTGAAGAGGCCAAGGTGCCGGCCGCCATTCCCCAGCCCTGATAATCAAGCTCAGGTAGTTTTCTTGTCTTCCGTAGTTACTAGGGTGATTATCGCGACGCGGCCGGGGGCCCTGCCGCTACCTGGGAGAATCCATGCCTCGCGTGAGCAGCGCTGACCATCCGTTCGACATACTCATTCAACGTGCCGCGGAGATTCTCGCCGAGCGGCTCTCCGGCCTCGGCGCCAGCGCCGGGACCCCTGCCCGACGGGGACCCGGCCGGCCGCCCGGGTCGAAGAACGCGGCCTCGCGGCGCTCGAGCGCGCTCAAGGGCAAGAAGCTCGACATGGGCTGCCGCGTGGCGGGCTGCAAGAACCGCTCGGGCGGTCCGCGCTGGGGCTTCATCTGCGAGGAGCACCGGGCCAAGCTTGGCAAGAAGCAGCTGCAGGCCGCGCGCGACGCGTGGAAGGCCGCCCACCCGGCGTAAAGGGGGCTCGACATCGCCGGGCCGGATCGGGGGGCGGAGCAGCCAATGGTTGCTTTCAGCCCCCCAGCGCGCTTCGCTGGCGGTGACAGTAACTTTACCTTGTGGCTGCGGAAAAACTGCCTCTCTTGTGTGCGCGCCGGATCGCCGTCTGCTAGGGTGATCTCGCAGCCCGCGCCGTGGTTCGTACTCAAGAAAGGTCTTCGCATGTCCTCCAAGCGATTGGTTTTGCCGCTCCTCCTCGCGCTCGCAGCGGCCGGTCTTCCCAGCCACGCCGGCACCTCGATGCCGGCGGTGACCAGCCAGCCCCTCAAAGCGGCAATCCAGCGCGGCTTGCACAAGCTCTTTCCCTTTCGCGAGTCCGACGAGCCCTTCGAGGCGGCCGCGCAGGGGCACATGAGCGCGCAGGAGCAGGCCCATCTGATGGCCGGCGCCGACGAGGACTTCTTCCACGAGATGGATTACGGCATCACCAAGAATCCCGAGGCGCTGCGCAAGACCCTCGACGCCTATATCCCGGGGATCACCGCGGCGGAGGCAGTGCGCCGCACCGCCCGCGGCCGCGACAACTGGATCGCCTGGACCGGCGGCAACGATCGCTTCTGGAACTACATGACCCAGGCGACGTTCGGGTCGCTCGACTTCTTGAAGACCATCTCCAACCACGATTCGCTGCCGGCCACGCGCGACAATCGGTGGAAGCAATTGGGCCTCGTCAACGAGCCCTGCTTCGAGAAATCGGGACCGCGCGCCGATCGCTGGGGCCTCTGGCTGGACAAGCACGCCGCGGGGTGCCAGCCCGACCCGTTCGAGAACAAGGCGAAATACAAAGGCGTCATGACCGGCTGGCGCGGCAAGACGGCCCAGGTCAAAGGCAAGGCGGTGACCTTCGATGAAGGCTCGTTCTATGGATATGCGACCGGCGTCATCGGCCTGCGCCTCTTTCCCAACCCTGACTTCGGGCCCGAGCAGGCCGCGACCTGGGACGCCAATCGGTACTATACCGACCCCGCTTATTACAATGACCCGAAGCTCGTGCGTCCCTATCGCGTCGGCATGTCGTGCGCCTTCTGCCACGTGGGGCCAAACCCGTCGCGGCCGCCGGCCGACTTCGAGCACCCGAAGTGGGAGAACCTCAACGCCAATGCCGGCGCGCAGCACTTCTGGGTCGACCGCATCTTCGTCTGGGACCACAAGCGCAGCCAGGACAGCTTCGTCTACCAACTCCTGCACACCTCGCGGCCGGGCTCGCTCGACACCTCGCTGATTTCATCCGATCAAATCAACAACCCGCGCACCATGAACGCCGTCTATGACCTGCCGGCCCGCGTGACGCTGGCCGCGAAGATGGGCCACGGCGAGCAGCTCAGCGGCGACGAGACCCGCAACGCCCAGTTCAGCGCGCTCGACCAGCGCGTGGTGCCGGCCAGCTCGCACCTGCGCGGGCTCTATGACCCGAGCAATCACAACATCCTCTCGCCGCGCATCCTCAAGGACGGCTCTGATTCCGTCGGGGCGCTCGGCGCGCTCAATCGCGTCTATATCAACATCGGCCTCTTCAGCGAGGAGTGGGTGCAGAACTTCATTCCGCTGGTGGGCGGCTCGCACCTGACGCCGTTCCGCATCGAAGTGGCGGAGAAGAAGTCGCTCTATTGGCGCGCGACCGTGAACCAGACCCCGGACCTGGCCTTGTTCTTCCTGGCGGCCACCCGGCCCGACAAGCTGTCGGAGGCGCCGGGCGTCCCGGCCGGCTACTTGAAGGAGATGACTCATCCGCAGATCAAGCTCGGGCAGAAGGTCTTCGCCGAGACCTGCGCCAAGTGCCACTCGAGCAAGCTGCCGGAGAAGGCCTATACCTTCTTCAAGGGTCCCAAAGGATATTGCAACGGGAAGAACTACCTCGATTGCTGGAACAAGTACTGGGACTATACCAAGTCACCTGAGTTCAAGCAGCAGATGGACGCGCTGGTGCTGCAGCCCGACTTCCTCAAGGACAACTTCCTCTCGACGGAGCTGCGCATCCCCGTCACGCTGCTCGACGGGCAGCTCTGCAGCCCGATCGCGACCAATGCCATCAAGGGCAATATCTGGGACAACTTCTCGTCCTCGACCTACAAGGCGTTGCCGGGCGTCGGCAAGTTCAAGGTGAACTATCCGCCCGTCACGGGCACCAAGATGCTGAGCGAGGACCAGGCCGTGCCGGCCGGCGGCCGCGGGTATCTGCGCCCCGCTTCCTTGATCAGCCTCTGGGCGACCGCGCCGTATCTCGGCAACAACTCTCTCGGCAAGTTTGACGAGAGCGGCACCGTGCGGGGCCGGCTCGGCTCGTTTGAAGATTCGATCCACAAGCTGCTCGACCCCAGCCTGCGCGGCCACGACGCGCCCCCCGGCCAGCAAGTGGTCACCTATACCAGCCGCTCCGGCGCGCAATTGCCCGGGGTGATGGATGTGCTCACGCACGACAGCTATCTGAAGATCCCCAAGGGATATCTGCCGACCAAGCTCTTGAAGAAGTTCCTCGACCACGGCGCCAAGGAGATGGTGAAGAGCGGAAATTGCGCTCCCGCCGCGGGCGCCGCGCCCTCCGCCGATGGATATGAAGCCAGCTATTCGGATTGCGAGAGGAACGACTTCCTCATGCTCGGGCCAATCCCCGCGGGCGTGCCCGTCAACCTCATCGCCAACATCGACCTTGGGTCCAATCTGGGAAAGATCGAAGGCTTCGCGCACGACCTCAAGCTCGGCAAGGCCGTGGGCGCGCTGGTCGAGGCGGTGCTGCAGATCAGGAAGGGCAAGCTCACCGGCGAGGCGGCGCGCCAGGCGTTCATGGCCAAGGCCTCAGGCCCGCTCCTGAGCGTGAGCAAGTGCAAGGACTTCGTCGTCAATCGCGGCCATTACTTCGGCACCGGGTACGCGCCGGACAAGGGCGATGCGACGCTGACGCCGGAGGAGAAGGCGGCGTTGGTTGAGTATCTGAAGCATATGTAGACTCTTTGCTTCAATGCGCAGACGCGGAGCGCGCGGAGGCAACCTCCTCCCGCGCTCCTTTTTTTTGAGTGCGCGGTTCTACTTGAAGATGGCGAGCGCGGCGGCGATGAGGGCGCAGACCAGCGCGAGGAAGAAGAGCACCGCGGCCACCTTGGACACCGTCCAGCCAGACCCTGCAGCGGGCTCGGCGGCGCCCGACTTCGCGGCAGCGGCGGCCTTGGCGTGCGCGGCCTGGCGGCGCACCTCTTCGGGCGAAGGCACGTTCCTGATGTCGAGCATCTGCGTGCGGTTGTTGTCCTCGGCCGGCTCGGGCTCGCGGCGGCCGCGCGCCTTCTTGGGCGGGCTGTAGGTGGGCTGCTCGGACTCCTCCTCGGGCGCGGGCTCCTCGCGGGGCGGAGCGCGGCGGCGAGGCTTGGGCGCAGGAACGTCCACCTTGAGCATGGCGGTCGCGCCGGGCTGATCGTCGGGCGAGAGAGGCGGCTCCTCGGGAGGGAGGTCATCGGCCGGCGGCTCCTCGGGAGGAGGGTCGTCGTCGCTCTTGGCGTCCCACCAATTGCCGCGGCGCCCTTTCTTGTTGGCCGGCGCGGCGGCCTGAGGCGGTGGGGCTGCCGCCTTCTTCTTCGGCGGAGGCGCGGGCGGGGCGTCGTCGTCGTCGTCGGGGATCTGAACCTGCAGCCCCTTCTTCGGCGCCTTGGTCGGCGGCGCGTCCTCAGGAGGGGGCGCGTCGATCGGGTTCCCCTCGGGGTCCATGCGCACGTAGAAAGTCGCGGGTCCATCTTCCGCGGCTTCTTCTGGCGGGGGCTGCTTGGGCGGGCGCTTGTTCGGAGGAGGCACGACAGGAAGATGCAACAGCAATGGCCCGGCGTCCATGATCCGGCTCACGCGCTGTGCGGCAGACCGGCCCTGATTTCCACTTTTGTCAGACCTTTTCCGTCCCCGCTGAATTGCACGCCGCGTTCAATTCTCGAGCAAGAAGAGGGACAGCACCGAGCCCTCAGGCGCTGCCCCGCTCCCTGTGTTCTCTGCGCAGTGCGCCGGCCTTTTTCTAGCCGTGGTGGTGCGGCGGGCCGCCACCGTCGTGCTCGGGGAAGCCGCCGTCGGGCGGGTCTCGGTGGTCACCGCCGGGGCCGCCGTGGTCGCCACCCTGGCCGCACTGGAAGCCGTCGCCGAGCGTGCCGCAGGGGATGACGCAGACCTCGGCGGTTCCGCCGGTCGGCGTCTCGCAGGTTCCGGTCGCGCCGTCGCGCCCCGCGTGCAAGGTGCAGGTCGCGCCGGCGGCGAGGCCTGAGCAGGCGGCAGTCGCGTCGGGCGAGCGGCCGGTCGGTTTGCACGCTAGAGGCAAAGCGCCCGCGGGGCCCAGGCTGCAAGTGCCCGCGATGGTGCCTGCGTCGTCGTGGCCGGGCAGCGCGCAGGCGTCGCCGGCAGCCTTGCTGGCGCAGGCGTCGATGGCCCTCTGCGCCTGATCGAGCTCTCGGGGGGCATCGAGTGGCGCGGGTACCTCGACGACAACTACCGGCTCCTGGGCCCGCCCGGCGGCGGCGGCGGCCTCGAGATCGATCGCCGCCGCCGGCAGGACACCCGCTACTTCGCCGGCGCCGCCGCCTCTCTGACCGTGACGCACGCGCTCTCGCTGACGCTGCGCTACGACCTGGTGGTGAATCAATCCAACGTCGCCGGCGATGCATCCGATGGGCCGGGGGGCCAGTGCGGCCCCGGCGGCGCCTGCCACCGCTTCGACGGCGACAACCGCGGCGATGACAAGCACGTGATCTCGCTCGGGACCGCGCTCACCTGGTAGTCGCGCGGAACTTTTCGGCACGCGCTTTCGTCTCACCGCCGCCGCAGACTCCCGTCCCGGGTCGATACTCAACAATCAATCGACTGAATAACCCCCGCCCAGCGCCGCTCACATTGAGTTCGACCTTGCGCCGCGGCCCCGGCAGGCTCCGCGGCACGGCGCAGGGGGAATCATTACTTGAGTTCGCCGCCCCCGTTTTTATATCCCCACAAATCGCGCTCCCGAACATCGCAGCACTGGAGATGCCATGAGACTCGCCGCTGTTTCATTGATGGCCGCCGGCGTGGCCAGCTTTTCCCCCGCCGCCTCTGCCTCGGATGCCGCCGACTCCGCCCGCGAGGGCGAGGTGCTGGCGGTGCTGGACTTCAGATCCCACTTGCGAGGCGAGGCGGGCAAAAAGGCGGACGCAGCGTCACTCGGCGAGCGCGTGCGCTTCGCCGCGTCACGCGCGCTTCCGCAGGCGCAGGTCATCCCCCGCGACGAGCTGGTCGCGCTCTTGCCCACGCTCTTTCCGGCCAGCTCCTGCGATGGGTCCTGCGCCGTGCAAGCCGCGCGCGACGTCGGCGCCGATCTGGTGGTGAGCGGCGAGCTGCGACAAGGCCGCGATGGCTATCTGCTGGCGCTGGAATTGCGCGAGGCCGACGGCGGCACCACCATCAGCAGCTCGGTGGCGCGCGGGGGCACTCTCGAGGAGCTCGGCGAATCGTGCGAGGGCGCCTCGGCTGATCTCTTCCGGCCACTGCGGTCCGCGCCCGCGGCGGCGGTGGTGGCCATCGGGCCGGTGGCGCTGCCCGACGTTCCCGCTCCGGCGGGCGCGGTGCGCGAAGGCGGCGCGGTCGATCTCGACGTCGATGCCCACGTGCTCGTCGCCTACGACCACGCGCGCACGGTGGAGACCGCGGGCCGCGAGAGGCCCGACGAGGCCGCGGCCGCCTGGGACGCGGTCGCCAAGGAGCCGGGCAAGAATCCGTTCCGCGAGCTCTCTGCCGCGCGCGCCGCCCGCTGGACCAGCTACGCCGAGGGCAAGCGCGCTTTCGAGGCGCAGTACAGCAAGGACCGCTCGCGGCTGCGCAAGGTGCTCCCGCTCAAGTGGGTCGCAGACCAGGTCAAGCTCGAGCTGCTCACCCGCTACGCGCAGACCTATGGCGCGCCCAAGGCGGCGGCGCTCCTGCCCTTGTTGAAGCCCGCGACCGCCCGCGAGCGGGCCCGGCTGGTCGTCGGCTGCGAGGGCAAGGAGTCGGCGCCGTGCACCGCGCTCGCCCGCGCTTCCGATGCCGCCAAGGACAGGCCGATGGCCGCGGAGTACCTGGGCCGCGCCTGCTCTGCCGGCTCGATGGAGGCGTGCGCCGAGGCCGGCGATCGCTTCCTGCAAACCGGCACTCGCGACGTCGCGCGCGCGCTGGGAGCGCTCGAGCGCGCTTGCGCCGCCAGACGGGGCTCCGCGTGCGCGCGGCTCGCGCGGGTCTATGAAGATGCCGACGGAGCCAGGCCTGACGCCGCGCTCGCGGTGCAGCTGCGGGAGCAGGCGTGCTCGGCGGGCGATGGCCGAAGCTGCCGGCGCCTGGCCTCCGCCGTCGAGGGCGACTCGCCTGGCCAGGACCTGACGCGCGCCAAGGAGCTGTGGGCCAAAGGGTGCGCCGCGGGCGATGGCCCCTCGTGCGTGCTCGCCGGCCGCAGCGAAGTGCGCGAGACGCTCGCGGCCCCGGCCAAGATGCAGGTCGCCGCGGCTCCGGCCCAGGCCGTCGATCAGCCCGCGTTCCGCCGGCAGCCGATGGATGCGCCGCCTGCCGCCGACGCCAAGGCCGACCGGAAGAAGCAGCTTGGCCTCGTGCTCTTTGGCGTCAGCGCGGTCACGGTGGGCGGCCTTGCGCTCGTCGCCCTCGAGCCCGGCGACGGCGCCAACGGCCGCTTCCGGCGCAACGCGCTCACCGCGCCCGCGCACTCGAGCGGCACCTCGGCCCGCACCGGCGCCATCTACGCCTTGAGCGCGGCGGCGGCGCTGTCGGCGGGCGTGGGCGCGGTGCTGTTCTTCTCCAAGCCCGAGCCCTCCAAGCCGCAGGTCAACGTCTCGGTCGGGCCGGGAGCGCTCCTGCTCTCGGGTACCCTGCCCTGATTTGGAAACTGACCGAAGGCGTCGATTCGATCATTCGATAACGATGCCTTCGCGTGGGTGCTAAAGCTGAGCCCGGGCTCTCAGGGCTTCGGGCCACGGTGATTCGGCTGCCGCATGTGGCCACTCGGCGATTGCGGGTGCGGATGGTGGGGCCGGTGGACCCGCTCCACCACGGGGCCCTGCGGTTTCGGCTTTTGCGGCGGCGGCCCCTGGTGCCGGGCCGGGCTCGCCTGCGCCGGACGCTGGGGCCCCTGGTGCGGCCGGTGCTGCTGGGGCCGGCCTTGTTGCGGACGATGCTGCGCCGGCGCTCCCGGCGGCCGCGGTTGGTGCGCCGGCCGCTGCTGCTGCTGAGTACTCGGCGGCGCCGGAGGTTGCGGAGCGCGCGGCGGGCGCTGGTGCGGCGGGGCGCCCTGCTGCGGCCGGTGCTGCTGCGGACGATTCTGCCTGTGCTTGTGCGGCGCCGGCGCGGAAGCCGCCGTCGCGGGCGGGCCTTGCTGGGCGCGGCTTTGCGGCGACGGGTGCGCGTGCTGCGCCTTTCCGTGCTGGGACTTTTCCGGCTGCGACTTGCCCTGCGGTGGCCGGCCTTGTCGGGCCGCGCCCTCCTGCCGCTCGTGTCCTGGCGCTTTCTGGTGCGAGGCGCCCTGCTTGTGACCGCCGTGCGCGTGCGCTCCGTGTCCGCCTTGCGGCCGAGGAGCCGCCACCTGCGCCCGGCCCGTGGGCACGAAGTCGGCGGCCAGGTCGCGCCGCACGTAGGCGCGCCAGATCTCGTCGGCGTCCGAGGCGCGCGCGAGCAGGACCGGGTCGAAGGAGCCGAGGTGGGTGCGGACGCTGTCGATGTCGCGCTTGAAGAAGAACTCGGCCTGGCTGTTGGCCGAAGCACCGATCACTTGCGGAAAGTCGATGACGGTTGGACCCGCGGCCGCGAGCAGCACGTTGTACGCCGACAGGTCGCCGTGGATGAGGTCGCTGCAGAGCATCTTCACTGCCTGCGCGCGCAGATCGGCATAGACGGCGGCGGCGTGCTCGGGCTCGAGAGAGATGTCGATGAGGCGGGGCGCGGGCTCGCCGGCGGCGTCCAGCACCAGCTCCATCAGGAGGACGCCCTCGTAGAAGAGGACCGGCGCGGGCACGCGGACGCCCTCGGCGTGCAGTCGGTAGAGCGCATCGGACTCGGCCGACTTCCAGGCATCTTCTTCCGAGGCGCGGCCGAACTTGCTGCCCCGCTCGATGGCCCGCTGCGTGCGCGTGTTGCGCACGATGCGGCCCTCTTTGTAGCCCGAGTTGTTCTTGAAGCTGCGGACGTGCCGGTCCTTGTAGACCTTGGCGCAGAGCACCTGGCCGGCGTGGCGCACCAGCCACACGTCCGCTTCCTTGCCGCTCTTGAGGCGCCCCAGGACCTCGTCGATGACTCCATCGGCGAGCAGGGGCGCGAGTGTCTCGCTCATCAGCCCATATCCTTGCATGCAAACCGGCGCCGGTGGGACGCTTTCGCCCCGTCGCGCCGCAACGAGAAGGGGCGCTGCAGTAGCCTGGTACCGCGCCACCCGGGACGACCGGTGGTTTGCCGCCTTGTTGGCGGTGGCGCGGTAGCATCAGCCCCGGTTGGTCACTTCGTCGAGCCGACGATGATCACCACGTAGACCGAGTTGTCGCCGAGCGCTGCCGAGCGCCCCTGCGCGACGCCGATGCCGATGACGTTGCCCTTGCCGATCACGCCCGGCTCCTCGACGAACTCCATCGGGTCGTTCTTGAAGCCGGCGATGATGTCCACGGTGCGGAACGCGGTGTAGAGCGGCCGCACGATGGTGTCCGAGCGCTCCTTGTCGGGCTTGCCGGAGGTGTCGGCGATCTCCTTGGCGTACTCCTGCGCGATCTTGTCGAGCGTCGCGCTCTGCTTCACCTCGGACACGCCGGCGCCGACGCGCTTGGCGGGGATGGCGGCGCGCAGCTTCGCCTTGAGCGCCTCGGGGTCGATGGCCGCGAGCTTGCGCACGAACAGCTCGGTGACGAAGGTCGAGTTCGGCTCGGTCGGCTTGGTCGAGGGCGCCGGCGACACGCCGATGCCGCCGTGGGTCACGAGGCTGCTGAGCATGTTGCAGCGGTTGACGGCGCTGAGCGCGAAGCGCGCCTGGGCCTCGTCGGCCGTGCGGGCCTGGCCAGGGTTGTCGAGCACCACCGGCGAGCTGAAGTTGACCTTCTTGAGGGCCTCGGTGGGATCGGCCGCCGCGGCTCCCGCGCCGCCCTGGTAGGACTGCTTCTCGCTCTCGGAGACCAGGCGCGCTGCCTTGGCCACGGTCTCGTCGTACTCGAGCGCCGGCAGGCCGGCGGCGGTGCGCTCCTGGTTGACCTGGGCGAAGATCTTCTTCTCCTGCGCGGCCGGATCGGCGGCGCCGGTCTCAGCCACCGGCAGAGCCACCGTGGTCGGCAGCTCTTCGCCGCAAGCGATGGGGAAGCTGGCCAGCGAGGCGAGGCCGTTCTTGCCCTCGCCGCGGACCTCGACGATGGCGTGGCCCGGCTTGTCCCCGCACTTCACCTCTGCTTGGAAGGTGGTCCCCTGCGTGGCCTTGGGCGCGTCGAGCTTGCCCTGCGCGTCGCAGATGAGGATCTGCGGGTTCTGCACGCCGGCCGCGAGCGTGCCGCTCACCGTCGCCTGACCGCCGGCGGCCAGCTTGCGCGGCACCGGCTGCAGCTCGACGCGGGCGTCCTGCAGCAGCACGACCACCTTGGTCGAGTAGGAGTACTTGCCGCGCTCGGCGCCGGTGGTCCCCTTGGAGACGCGCAGCGTGGCGACGCCGTAGCGCGGATTGGTCGCGTTGTTCGAGTAGTTGACGATCGCCTCGGCGAGCTTCTGCGAGATCTGCGCGGAGTCCTCGCTCTCCAGCGTCGAGATGAGCACCTGCGCGATGGGCGAGGCCAATCCGAAGTGCCAGGAGATGAAGCGCAGCACGCTCTCCGGGGGCGTCTCGTCGCCGGCCCAGCCGAGCATCGCCTGGGCCGCAGCGCAGAGGCGGCCGTCGGTCTGCACGGGCTTGCCGAGCTTGGCGTTGTCGATCTCGGCCGCCGTCAGACGCATGTTCTCGTCGCTCGGGCAGGTCGCGGTCGCGTCCGGACCGTAGTTGAGGGCGGGCGGGCGGCTGGGCGCGAAGTGGCCGTCCACCACCTTGCCCTGCGCTCCGCGACCGGCCAGACCGGCGCAGCCGCTCGAGACGAGCACCACCGCAAAGAGTCCGCAGGCGGCCGCGAGCCGCCCTCCACATGAAAAGCTCTTCATAAGCCTCCTCGAAGGCGCGGCAGGCAATGGGGCCTGCCGGCGTAGATGCCGCTGCCTAGGCGCTCCTTTACTAGTCCCGCGAGGCAAAGAAAATGACTGTTTCGCGGATGCAGGCGCCGAGGCGGGCGGGCGTCCGTTCGTGAACGGGGCCCGAGCCGTCGGGAGAAGGACATCCACCCGGAGCGAGGTCGCCCCGGGCGGAGGTGCCTACCGCGGCAGCGTCATCTTGATCTTGAAGGTGTAGTCGACCTCGACCGGCTTTCCTTGCAAGAGCGCGGGAGAGTACCGGCGCGTCTGCAGCGTGCGCACTATGGACTCGCTCATGAAGGGCAGGCCCTGGAGCACGCGGCACTCGCGAACGTTGCCTTCGGTCGTGACCACGCACTTGACGATCATCAAGCCTTCGACTTCTCGCTCGAGGGCCTTCTCGGTGTACGAGAGCGCGGGCCCCGACACCATCTTCGGCGGGGTCATGCGGTCGTCGAACTCCATGCGCTTGGGAGGGGGAGGAGGCGCGCCGGTGCCGGTGCCGCCGACCACGCCGCCGAGCACGCCACCGATGACGCCGCCCTTGACGCCGCCGACCACGCCGCCCTCGACGCCGTCATCCTCGCCCTCGTCGTCATCTTCCTCGACCGGGCCGGGCGGAGGCGGATCGGGCTTCTTGTCCGGCACCACCTTGGGCTGCTGCAGTTGGAGCACTGCCTTTGGCTTGGTCTGGGTGGGCTTCTTCTGCGTGTGCTTGCGCCGCGCGGGAGGAGGAGGCGGCGGCGGCGGCGCTGCCGTGGTGGGCTTGGGAGCGTTGAACACCACCGCGACCTCGCCCTTGTTCTCGTCCTTGGGCTTGGTCACTTGCCTGAACAGGAAGGCGGCGAGGGCCAGGTGCACCAGCGTCGAGACGATGGTGCCCGCCCCGAAGCGGCCCTTGGGAAGGCGGCCTCCTTCCAAAACTGAATCGAACATCGCGACCCACCAGGCAAGAGGAGAGCGGGAAACCGGCAAAATCGCCTGTCAGCCCCACGTAAGTCAACAGCTTCTACGGCACCGCGGTCTCTGTAGAACGCGCGGCGAACCAGAAGGGTCTTGGTCGCCGCCGCGGCCGGCGCCCGAGCCGTCACGCGGAGGGAGCCTGCCGAGTGGCACTGACGGCGCTGGAGGCCGTCCTATTCTCAGGTCCCGCCAGCGCGCGAGCTAGCCAGCCCGCTGGGGCGGCCTGAGGGCGTAGTCCGGTATCGGCAATTCGCAGCCGGGTACCTTGCGGGTATTTTTTTACTGGAGCATCCTTTTCTGCGCTGGCATTCGCCAGAGACCTTCATCGGGCACGGCGGAGGACGGCATGTCTACGAAGATCACCGCGGTGGTGCTTTTCCTGCTCGGCACGGCGTGCGCCGGGGCCAGGAAGAACACCCAAGTTTCGCAGCAGGGTCTGACGCCGGCCCAGAGCTCTCCCTCGCTGTTTGTCGGACACTCCCAGTCCGGAGAGGTGGTGGTGGCTGCAAACCACTACCAGGCCATGAACGGCCTCGCCGTCGAGGACACCGATCTCGGCCTCAAAGCGCGCAAGAGCGGCAGCGGCAAGATGCTGTGCGACCGCGAGCTTCTGACCGGCACCCACGTCCACAAGTGGGTCTGCCGCTACAAGGACGAGCTGGATCGGGAGCGCGAGCAGACCCAGGACGATCTCCGCATCCCGCGCCTCAGCTTCTCGAAGCCTAGCCTGAGCCCGGCCATTACCGCAGGTCGCGGAGGCGGCGCGCGACAGCAGTAGCTTCCACTCTCCAGCGGCTAGGACGATCTGCGGCCGACGCCCCTCACGATGGGTCGCCGGCCGTTTCATTTCCAGCGATCGACGCCCCTCGCCGGACAGCGCAAAAAGCGAAGGGGCCGGACTCGATGGAACGAGTCCGGCCCCTTCTTATGAAGCGTTCCTGCTCAGACTAGAACTGGTGTCCGAGGCGGAAGTACACGAAGCGACCGGCGAAGTCATAGGTCGGATCCGCGTACGTGAGGAACGAGTTGTAGACCTGGGGCGGGCTGGCGTCGGCGAGGTTGCGAACGCCGGCCGAGAGCGTGGTGTTCCCGAGCGGGTTGCGGAGCAGGTAGCTGACGTTCAGGTCGAACGTCACGTACGCCGGAACCGAGTGGCTGGGGAAGGGCAGGTTGGTGGCCGGGTCCACGTTGTTGTCCGTGCAGCGGCCGGAGCTGAGGTTGCCGCCGTCCGAACCCGCGCACTCACTGAACCCGCCGATGAAGCGACCGCGGAGACCGGCGCTGAAGCCGCCGATGCTGTAGTTCACGCCCGCGTTGAACTTCACGCGCGGGGTGACGCCGCCGGTCGTGCCGCCCGAGCCGGAGTCGTAGTTGCCTGCCGAGTGGAAGAAGGTGCCGTCGGCGAACGTCTGATCGTAGGCGAGCAGGTACGACAGGTCGAAGAGGAACCCGAACCGGCCCACGTCAGTGTTCATGAAGTAGCGTGCGGCGAAGTCGATGCCCGACGTCGTGAGCGTGCCAACGTTCTGGTTCAGGTCGTTGACGTTGAAGAGCTGGCCGGTGCTCGCGCTGCGCTGGATCAGATCGCAGTAGGCGGTGTTGACCGGCGTGTTCGGGGTGGCGGTGGAGGCCGGGTAGCAGCCCGCGAGGATGACCGGCGTCGAGATGGCGCCGATGTCCTGCGAGAGGCTGACGGTCCAGTAGTCCACCGTGGCCGAGAAGCCCTTGGCGAAGGTCGGCTCGAAGACGATGCCGACGGTGCCGATCTTCGCAGTCTCCGGCTTCAGCGCGGGGTTGCCGCCGACAGTCGAGTTGATCTGCGTGCTGGTGTCGCCGTTGTTGTCCGCCAGCGTGGTGCCCTGGCGCCTCTGGTTGGCGAGGCACTGGTTCGAGATCGCCGAGCCCGGCACGGTGTTGGCGCAGGGGTCGGTGGCCACTTCGGCGCTCGGGCCCTGGCCACCGTACAAGTCGCCGACGTTCGGCGCGCGGAAGGCGGTCGAGTACGTGCCGCGGACGGTCACGTCACGGATGGGCCTCCAACGGCCACCGATCTTGTAGGTGTTGTCGGTGCCGAAGGTCGAGTAGTTGAAGAGGCGGGCGGCAAGCTGGAGCTCGAGGTCGTCAGCGCCGACGATGCCGCTGATGATCGGGATGTCCAATTCCGCGTAGCCTTCGTTCACGTTGAACGAACCCTGGGTGATCTTGCCGTTGAAGTCGGTGTCGTTACCGGCGACGGCGATGGGGTTCGGGAAGTAGCCGCCGTACTCACGGCGGTGCTCGTAGCCGGCGGCGATGGCGACCGGGCGCACCGAAGCGAGGCTGAAGAGCTCCTTGCTCAGGTTGACGTTGACCATGGCGATCTGGGTGAAGCCCTGGTTGATGCCCTTGTAGGCGCCGAGCGCTGCGGCCTGGTCGGGAGTGATCGGGCCCTGGCCGGAGAACAGGTTGACCGGCGTGCAGTTGGGGATCGGAGCCTTGGCGGTACCGCAGCTATAGCCGGAGGCGGCGGTCGGGTCCGCGAAGGCCGGCCCGAGGGCGTTTCCGACCTGCTGCGTGTTGAGCGAGCCACCGGTGGTGGTGACGCCCGAGGTGCGGCCGTACATGAAGCCGACGTCGAAGAACGTGCCCTGGAGCGGGCCGGTCTCGGCGGGCAGCGTGCCGTCCACGCCAGTGACGACGCGGAAGGTGTCGAGGTCGAAGCCGTTGGTGCGGCCCGAGAGCTCGACCAGGCGGCGGCGGGCGTCAGCCACATCGACGCCGAACGGGTTGAACGGGTTGTCTTTGCTGTACGCGATGCCGTAGCTCCCCGAGACGAACGGCTCCGGGGCGATCAAGTAGCTCGACTGCCGGTTGGTGAACGAGCCCTGGACGTAGGCGCGGGAGAAGTTCGTCAGGTGATAGTCACCGTTGGCGAACAGCGAGATGCGCGTGGACGGCGTGATCAAGTAGTTGACGGCCTGGTAGTTGAACAGGTCGTTGGTGGCGCCCGAGGAGATGTACTTGCGCCAGCTGCCGAGGCCCGCCTCGGTGACGACCGGATCCTTGACCGGATCCTTGCTGTTGCCGTCGTTGATGAAGGTCTTCTTGCCCGGGCCGTACGCCGCCAGCAGGTCCTGGCAGAGCTTGGTGGTGCAGGTCGACGGGTCGAGCGAGGCGCGACCCGAGGGGACGGTGCCTGAGCCTCCGGGCGAGATCTTGCCCGAGGCGTAGTCGTAGGCCAGCGCCTTGTTGGCCCAGTCGCGGGTGCCGGCGAAGAGCGACTCCTGGTGGAAGTAGTTGGCGCTGAAGAGGAAGGCACCCTTCTCACCGGTGATGCCGGTGGTCATCGCCAGGTCGTACTGCTGCGAGTCGCCGTGCGGGGTCAGGCCCACGTAGGCGCTCAGCTCGGTGCCGTTGGGGCGCCGGCGGGTGATGATGTTGACGACGCCGCCGATGGCGTCCGAGCCGTAGACCGCCGAGGCGCCGTCCTTGAGGATTTCGATGCGCTCGATGGCCGAGGTGGGGATGGTGTTCAGGTCGACCGAGCTGCCGGCGCCGCTGCCGCCGTTGACCCAGCGCTTGCCGTCCACCAGGACCAGGGTGCGGTTCGAGCCGAGGTTGCGGAGGGAGATGGTGGTCTCGCCGTCGCCGCCGTTGTTGACGTTGGTGTTGAGCGCGCCGGTCTGCTCAGGGATCTGCTGGAGGAAATCGCCGATCGAGGCGATGCCCGAGGCCGCGATCTGCTCGCGGCTGATCACTGCCACGGGGGCGGCGGTGGTCAGGTCCTTGCGGCGGACGCGGGAGCCGGTGACGACGACTTCTTCCTCGACCTGCTTCTTCTTGCCGCCGCTGCTGTCCTCGATAGCGGCGTCGGCCGGGGGGGCGCCGACAGTTTCAGTGGGCGTGGCTGCCGCAGCAGGGGGCGCAGCCGGGGGAGGGGTTGTGGTTTCCTGCGCCACGGCCGCCCCAGCAACGCAAAGCTGGGAGACCAGCAACGCCGTCAAGCTCAGGCCTTTGCGTCTCGTTAGCATCTGTACTCCTCGGGTTGGTGCTGAATTGCTGCCAGGGATTTCGGGGTGGAGCGATGTCATCAGCTCTCCGGCGTCCACGCTTTAAGACACTGTCCGGCCCCGAAAGAGGGCCAAAGTGTTTTCGAATGCGCCTTGATACCCGGGTACCCCTTGCATCGTCAATAACTCAAGATCAAGGCGACCCCTGAGACGCTCGTCAGGGGCGCTTTCTTCACACCGCTTTGCAACTCTTCTTCAAGAGGGGTCCCGCCCCTCGACGGCGAGCGGTTTCGCAGGCCCACCAGCAGGAGGCAGTCGGTGCTAGCTTGCCGCCGCCGCGCCGTCGCGGCAGGAGGGGTGACGTGCCGATTCGCAAGGTCCTGATCGCCAACCGCGGTGAGATCGCCGTCCGGGTGGCGCGCACCTGCCGCGAACTCTCGCTGCGCACCGTGGCCATCTACAGCGACGCCGACCGCGCCGCCCTGCACGTGCGCTCGTGCGACGAAGCGCAGCGCGTGGGCCCGCCGGCCTCGCGAGAGAGCTACCTCTTGATCGACGCCGTGCTCGAGGCGGCGCGCCGCTCGGAAGCCGACGCCATCCACCCCGGCTACGGCTTCCTCTCCGAGAACCCGACCTTCGCGCGAGCCTGTCGCGATAAAAATATCACCTTCATCGGGCCGCCTCCGGAAGCGATGGACGCGATGGGCGAGAAGACCCGCGCGCGGCGCAAGGCGAGCGAGGCCGGGGTGCCGATCGTCCCAGGCCTCAAGGAGCCGCTCGCGGACGGCGAGGAGGGTGCGGCCTTCGGTCGCAAGTACGCCGGCGAGATCGGCTACCCGATCATGCTCAAGGCGGCGGCGGGCGGCGGCGGCAAAGGCATGCGCCTGATCGAGGACCCGAGCGGCTTCGACGCCGGCCTCGCCACCGCCCAGCGCGAGGCGCTCTCGGCTTTCGGCGACGGCCGCGTCTACATCGAGAAGGCCATCTCGCGGCCGCGCCACGTCGAGATCCAGATCTTCGCCGACCAGCACGGCCGCTGCATCTACCTGGGCGAGCGCGAGTGCAGCGTGCAGCGGCGCCACCAGAAGGTCATCGAAGAGACGCCTTCGCCCGTCGTCACCCCCGAGCTGCGCGCCCAGATGGGCGAGGTGGCGGTCAAGGCGGCGCTGGCCGTCGGCTACGTGGGCGCCGGCACGGTCGAGTTCCTGGTCGACGGCAACACCCGCCACTTCTACTTCCTCGAGATGAACACGCGCTTGCAGGTCGAGCACCCGGTGACCGAGCTCTGCACCGGGACGGATCTCGTGCGCTGGCAGATCGAGGTGGCCGACGGAAAGCCCCTGCCCTGGACCCAGGCCGACGTCGCCGCCAACCTGCGCGGCCACGCCATCGAAGCGCGCCTCTACGCCGAGGATCCCGCGAAGGGCTTTCTGCCCAGCCCCGGCCACATCCTCGAGCTCAAGCTCGCCTCGGGCCCGGGCGTCCGCAACGACTGCGGCGTGGAGAGCGGCAGCGAGGTGCCCCGCTACTACGACCCGATGGTCGGCAAGCTCGCCGTCTGGGCCGCCACGCGCGACCAGGCCATCGCGCGGCTCGAGCGCGCCCTCTCCGAGACGGTGATCAAGGGCATCACCACCAACACGCGCTACCTCAAAGGCATCCTCGGGCTCGATGAGTTCCGGCGCGGCGACTACGACACCGGGCTGCTCGCGCGCGCTGCCGACCGGCTCCTGCCCAAGCCGCCGGCAGAGGATGCGCCGCTCACCGGGAGCGAGCAGATCGCGCTCGCGGCTGCCGCGCTCTGGCAGCTCGAGCAGGACGAAAAAGTCGCGCTCGGCGGAGGCAAGGCGGGCGCGGCACCACCCGCCGAGTCAAGCTGGGCGCGGGCCGGACTCTACGCAGCGCTCCGGGGGACGCCATGAGGTACCACGCCATCATCCGCGGCCAGGAGCACCTCGTCGAGGTGACCGTGCAGGGCGGGCTGCGCAAGATCGCCATCCATCCGGGGGCGGAAGCGAGCGAAGGCGCCCCGCCCCGCATACTGGAGGTGGACGCGGTGCACCTGCGCGGGCTGGCCGTCTCGCTGCTGGAAAGAGGCCAGAGCTGGTCGTGCGACGTCGAGCCCGGCAAGGACGGCAAGCTCTCGGTGCTGGTGGGCGACGAGGTCCACGTGCTCGAGCTGCTCGACGAGCGCCGCCTGCGCCTGCGACGCGCCACCGGCAAGTTCTCGCTCGAGGGTCCGCAGCGCGTGGACGCGCCCATGCCGGGCAAGGTCGTCCGCGTGCTGGTGAAGGCCGGCGATGAGGTGGTCGAGGGCCAGGGGCTGGTCGTGATCGAGGCGATGAAGATGGAGAACGAGCTCAAGAGCCCCAAGTCGGGCAAGGTCACCGAGCTCCACGCCGTCGAGGGCGCGGCGGTCGAGTCGGGCGCCAAGCTGGTCGTCGTCGCCTAGCAGGTTGCTGAAGAACCCGGACCGAGCCGGGCGAAGGAGCGCCAAGCGATGCAAGGAGCGACGACGAAGAAGACCGGTCGTCTCTGAGGAGGAGCGACGCGGCAGCGCGCCGGCGATCGTTCGCCGGGCGACGGGAGGGTTTTTCAGCAGCCTGCTAGGAGCCTTGGTCGCGGAAGAGGGGCAGCTCGACGAAGAAGGTCGCGCCCTGGTCAAGCTGGGACTCCACGCGCACCGAGCCGCCGAGCGCGAGCAGGAGCTCGCTGACGATCCAGAGGCCAAGGCCGACGCCCCCGTAGTTGCGCTGCGACGCCGCGCGCTCGAAGCGGCCGAAGATGCGCTTCTGGTCCTTGGGCGCGATGCCGATGCCTCCGTCGCGCACCGAGAGGTGGGCCAAAGGGCCCCTCGACGACAGCGTCACCTCGACCGGTCGCCCCCTGCCGTAGCGGAAGGCGTTGGTCATCAAGTTCGTCACGATCTGATCGACGCGCAGCCGGTCCCAGCGGCCCCACAAAGGCCCGTTGGCGCGGATGGTCAGCTCGGACCCGCCGCGCGCCTGCGCCCCCTCGAAGCGGCTGGCCACCTCCTGCACCAAGGCGACCAGCTCGACATCTTCGGGCTCGAGGTCCAGCCGGCCCGAGGTGAGGCGCGAGACGTCGAGCAGCTGCTGCACCAGCGCGCCGAGCCTCCGCACCTGGCGGTCGGCGGTCTCGGCCGAGTGGGCCAGCGCCTCGTCGTCGCGCTCGGGCCGCTCGAGGCGCCGGCGCAGCGTCTGGATCTGCAGCGAGAGCGCGGTGAGCGGCGTCTTCAGCTCGTGGCCGGCGATGGAGAGGAAGTCCTCGCGCAGGCGGACCGCCCGCTGGGCCTCCGCGTAGAGGCGAGAGCTGTCGATGGCCTGGGCGGCGCGGCGGGCGAACTCCTGGGCCAGCGCCACCTCGGCTGGCCCGGGCCGCGGGCCCTCTGCGGTGCGGCCGAGGCCAAGCGTGCCCCGCAGCTTCCCCCGCGCCAGCAGCGGAAACGACGCGTGGGTCTCGACGCCGCTGCCGGGTGGAGGCGGCGCAAGGGAGCTCGCGCCGAGGAGCATCTGCCGCGTCTCCTCGCTGGTGGCGCTGCAGATGCGCTGCCAGGTGCCGTCCGGGCCCTCGGCGTCGATCACGCAATAGTCGGCGAGCCGCGGGACGCACACCTCGCAGATGCCTTGCAGCGTCTCTTGCAGGTCGAGCGAGCCGGTGAAGGCCTCGCTGGCGCCGGCGAGGTAGCGGGCACGCTCGGTCGCCTCCTCCGCCTCGACGGCGCGGGCGTCGGCCAAGGCGGCGGCAGTCATCTCTGCGGTCTGGTCTTTGATGACGACGGCGACGTGGGAGATGACGCCGGCGGCGTCGCGCAAGGGAAACATCGTCACCTGCATGGCGACGCGCTGCCCGTCGCTCACCTGCACCTGCTTCAGATCGCGCGGGTCGTACCACATCGTCGGCGTGGTGATGGTCTCGCCGGAGAAGGCGCGGCGGATGAGGCCGAGCATGCCTTGCTGCTCGGCGATCTCGTCGTGCAGCACGTTGTAGCCCGGCGGCGGCTCGCTCTTGAAGATGTCGCGGAAGGCCTGGTTGGTGAGCAGCGAGGTCCCGTCGGCGCGGTAGATCTGCAGGCCCATCGGCGCCGCCGCGAAGATGCCGGCCAGCATCGCCAGCGGGTCTGCTACGCCCGCCAGCCTGCTCGCGATCTCGTCGGCCTCGGCCATCCCCAAGGTCTCGCCGAGCAACGCCACTTCGTCAAGGAGACACGCATGCTGCTGGCCCGCTGGACGCTGCCGGGTCTATGAGAGGCGGATGGCGAGCTACATCCACGGCACCGAGCCGGTCGAGCAGCGGCGGCTCTCGACGCTCAACGAGATCATCAACGGGCACTCGCTCGCCGCGCTCGGGCTGCAGCGGGGCGAGAGGGTGATCGACTTCGGCAGCGGCCTTGGCCAGCTCACGCGCGGAATGGCGAAGGCGGCGGGCGTGCGCGCTGTGGGCATCGAGTCGAGCGCCGAGCAGCTGGCCGAGGCGCAGCGCCAGGCGGCCACGGCGGGCGAAGTGGAGCTGGTCGAGCTGCGGCACGGAGACGCCGGTCGGCCTCCGCTCGCCGCTTCCGAGTGGGGCAGCTTCGATGTCGCCCACGCGCGCTTCCTGCTCGAGCACGTGGCCGATCCGCAGGCGGTGGTGCGCGCCATGGTCCGCGCGGTGCGGCCCGGCGGGCGCGTCGTGCTCGAGGACGATGACCACGATCTGCTCCGCCTCTGGCCCGAGCCAGCCGGCCTCGCTGCTCTCTGGAGCGCCTACCAGCGCAGCTACGATCGCAACGGCACCGACCCCATCGTCGGCCGCCGGCTGGTCTCGCTGCTCCACGCCGCGGGGGCCCGGCCGCGCCGCAGCACCTGGCTCCCCTTCGGATCCTGCGCCGGCGACCCGGTCTTCCCGCTGCTGGTGGACAACCTGGTCCGCATCCTCGACGGCGCGCGCGAGCCCATCCTGGCCACCGGCGCCGTCGATCGCGAGAAGCTCGAGGACGGCCTCGACGAGCTCCGCTTGTTCAGGGACCGCCCCGACGCGGTGCTCTGGTACGGCATCAGCTGGGCCGAAGGCGTCCGCCCCTGACCTACGTAGTTGACGCTATATAAGGTGGCGGCCTGCGAGCGCTCGGCTGGCCGCCTGCGTTAACCTGCCTCGCTCCCCCAGGGTCCCTACGTTGGCGAGGGATTCACAGCACCGGGGGTTCAAAATGCGACGCTTCTTCCTCTTGGTTTCGTGCGCGGCGGCCTTGCTGGCAGCGCGTCCGGCCAGCGCAGAAGTGTTTGTCGGCGCCTCGGTCACCGTCGGCCAGCCGGTCGAGACGGTCACCTTTCGCGAGCGCCTCACTCCGTACGGCCACTGGGTCACCACCTCCTACGGCGAGGCCTGGGTGCCGGGCGGCGTCGCCGTCGGCTGGCGCCCTTACTCCGACGGCCGCTGGGTCCTGACCGAGTACGGCTGGACCTTCGTCAGCGACGACCCTTGGGGCTGGGCCACCTGGCACTACGGCAACTGGGTCCAGGCCGGCGGCGTCGGCTGGGTCTGGGTTCCGGGCCGCACCTGGGCGCCGGCCTGGGTGAGCTGGCGTTACGGTGGCGGGTACGCGGCCTGGGCGCCGCTGCCGCCGTACGGCTATCGCGTCAGCTACGGCTACAGCTCGCCGGCCTGGGTCGTGGTCCAGGAGCAGCACTTCACCCAGCCCATCGCCCGCGTCGCGGTGGGCGTGAACATGGGGTCGGTCTACGTGGCCCGCGCGCAGCCGCTGGCGGCGCCGGTCAGCTCGGGCAACGTCTTCGTCAATCCGGGTCCGCGGCCGCAGGCGGTCTCGAGCGCGGTGGGCCGGCAAATCCAGCCGGTGGCCGCGAACGCGGTGGTGGGCCGTGGCACCGCGGCCATCGCCTCCGCTCCTCGCGCCCCGCCCGCGCCGGCGCCGGTGGCAAAGGCGCTGCAGCAGCACTGGCAGGGCCAGGCAAAGGCGCAGCAGAGATCGGCGCTGGCCACTCCGCGCGCGAGCGTCCGGCCGCAGTCACCGCCGGCCCAGGGTCCCCGCGCCAACCAGGGTCCGCAGCGCCGAAACCGGCAGCTCGCGCAGGCCCCGCGCAAGCAGGCGCCTCGCCCGCCGCCGCCGCCTGCACCGCGCGGCCGCGGCAGCCGGCAACACCGATAGGTGTCTTGCGAAACGTTCCCTCGCCCCCGCGTGCGCACTCGGCCCGCGGGGGCGAGCGCGTCTGCTAGTCTCGAGCGGCCATGGCGAAGAGCACCGAGAAGGTCGAGGCCGCGCTCGAGAAGTGGGCGCAAGAGGTGTACGGCAAGGCGGCGCTGAAGCCGGGCGCCCTGCGCCAGCCGCGCTTTTCCACCTCGAGCGCCATCGAGCTGCCGCCGCTGCAAGGACCGGCCAGCGCCCCGCCCGAGAGCTACGAGGAGCGGCAGGGATTCCCCGGCCAGTATCCGTTCACGCGCGGGGTGCAGCCGACGATGTATCGCGGCCGCTACTGGACCATGCGCCAGTACGCGGGCTTCGGCACCGCGGAAGAGACCAACGAGCGCTTCCACTTTCTCCTGAAGGGCGGGCAGACCGGGCTCTCCACGGCCTTCGATCTGCCGACCCAGATGGGCCACGACTCCGACAGCCCGCGGGCCCGCGGCGAGGTGGGTAGAGTCGGCGTCGCCATCGATACCTTCGACGATATGGAGGCGCTCTTCAAAGGCATCCCGCTCGGCAAGGTCTCTACTTCGATGACCATCAACGCCACGGCCAGCACTCTACTGGCACTCTATCAAGCCGTGGCCGAGGCGCAGGGCACTTCCGCTCGAGAGCTGAGCGGGACGATCCAGAACGACGTACTCAAGGAATACATGGCGCGCGGCACTTATATCTACCCGCCGGCGCCGTCGATGCGGCTGATCACCGACGTCTTCTCCTATTGCGCCAAAGCGTTACCGAAATGGAATCCCATTTCAATCAGCGGCTACCACATCCGCGAGGCCGGCTCGACCGCGGCGCAGGAGATCGCCTTCACGCTGGCCGACGGCATCGCCTACGTGGAAGCGGCGGTGAAGAGCGGGCTCGACGTCGACGCCTTCGCGGGCCGACTCTCGTTCTTCTTCAACGTGCACAACAACTTCATCGAGGAAGTCGCCAAGTTCCGCGCCGCGCGCAGGCTGTGGGCGAAGACGATGAAGGAGCGCTTCGCCGCCAAGGATCCAAAGAGCTGGATGCTGCGCTTCCACGCCCAGACCGCGGGCTCGACCCTGACCGCCCAGCAGCCCGACAACAACGTGGTGCGGGTGGCGCTGCAGGCCTTCGCGGCGGTGCTCGGCGGCTGCCAGAGCCTGCACACCAACGGCCGCGACGAGGCGCTCTCCTTGCCCACTGAGGCGAGCGCGAAGATCGCCCTGCGCACGCAGCAGATCATCGCCAGCGAGAGCGGGGTCTGCGACCTCATCGACCCGCTCGGCGGCAGCTACGCGCTCGAATCGCTCACCGACGAATTGGAGGCCAAGGCGGTCGACTACATCCGCCGGATCGACGAGCAGGGCGGAATGGTGGCCGCGATACAAAAAGGATATCCGCAGCGCGAGATCGAGGAGGCGGCCTATCAGTACCAAAAGGATATCGAGAGCAAAGCGAAGGTGATCGTCGGCGTCAACGAGTTCGTCGCCGATCGCGAGCCGCCCTTCGACACCATGAAGGTCAATCCCGAGCTCGAGGCGCGCCAGGTCGCGCGGCTCCGCGAGTGCAGGAAGCGGCGCTCCGCCGACGCGGTGACGCGCGCGCTCGACGAGCTCAAGCGCACGGCGCAAGGGACTGACAACCTCATGCCCGCGATCGTCGGCGCTGTGAAATCGAGAGCGACCCTGGGTGAAATTGCCGACGGGCTGCGCAGCGTCTTCGGCGAGCACGGGCGCTAGCCTGAAGAGTCAACGGGGTCAGAGCTGCGACGCGATCTGATCGGCGAGGTCTCGCTTGCGCCAGCGCTTGATCTCGCGCGCCGCCGAGCGGCCCAGCTCGTCGCGCTCGGCGAGCAGCGCGGCCAGGGCGGCGAGCGCGGGCGCGACCTCGTCCTCGCTGGCGCCGTCGAGAAAGGGGCGCAGGACGTCCAGGCGCGCGTCGGCGTCGTGCAGCTCGCCGAGCGCGTCTTGCAGCGGCGGCAGCTCGTCAAGGCCGCCCTTGGCCGCCCGGGGAAACGCCGGGCCGAGCAGCTCGAGCTGGTAGCGGAGCCGCTTGGCCGCGATGCGCAGCCGGTGCGCCGCCTCGGGCTCCACTGAGCGCGCGCGCAGAAGCCTCGCCCGCAGCTTGCGCAGCCGGCCAGCGAGCTCCTTGCGCAGCGGCTTGCCCTGCAAGCGCCCCTTGCCCTCGAGCGCGCCGATGGCCTCCTCGATGCCCGGCGCGGTCCGGGCGCGAAACTCGCGCAGCGCGCGGTCGAGCGCGGCGGCGCGGGCGGGCAGGTGGACCTCGCGGAAGGCCTGCAGGCGCGGCAGCTTGAGCGACCCGAGCCAGGCCGACTGCACGTGCAGGTCGCGCACCGCGCCCAGGGCGTCCTGCAGCTCCTTCACCCGATCGGCGAGCAAGCGGCCCGGCCGTTGGGCGAACAGCTCCAGCGCCACCCGCAGACGGCGGCAAGAGACTCGCAGGTCGTGCACCGCGGAGGCCGACCGCCCACCCGCCGCCGCGCGCAAGAGCCGCTGCACGTCGGACAGCCGCGCGGCCAGCAAGAGCCGCCCGGCCTCGGCGGCTCTGCTCCGCGGTCCCAGCTCAGCGGCGGGCGTCGGCCTCGGCATCGTCACTCCTTAGAGCACTTCGGCGCTCCCCCCGCGCGCCTTCTGCTAAGCAGCCTGGAGCACCGATCGGTTTGGTGGACCGAGGAGAGACGCGGCGATGCGCAGCGAATCGGCGGTTGTCCGACCGGAACCAAACCGTTCGGTGCTCTAGTGCACATCTCGGTGCTGCTGCCGGCGCGCGACGCTGAGGCCACCCTTCCCGAGGCGCTCTCGGGCGTGCTCGCCCAGCGCGGCGCGCCCCCCTTCGAGGTCATCTGCGTGGACGACGGCTCGCGCGACGGGACCGGCAGGTTCCTGCACGAGGCGGCGAGAAGAGACCCGCGCGTGAAGGTCATCCGCGGCGCCGGGGCAGGCCTCGTGCCCGCACTGCAGCTGGGTCTGGCCCACTGCAAAGGTGCGCTCATCGCCCGGATGGACGCCGATGACCGCGTCCACCCCGACCGGCTGGCGCTGCAAGCCGAGCTGCTCGCGCGCAAGCCCGCGCTGGGCGCGGTCGGGAGCCTGGTGCGCTGCTTTCCCTGGCCGCTGAGCGCGGGCCTCTTCCGCCTGCAAGAGTGGCTCGACTCGGTGGTGACGGCCGAGCAGTGCGCGCTCGGCCGGTTCATCGACGCGCCGCTGGTGCACCCGAGCGCGACCTTCCGCCGCAGCGCGCTCGAGGCCGTGGGCGGCTACCGCGACCAGGGCTGGCCCGAGGATTGGGACCTCCTGCTCCGCCTCCACGCCGGCGGCTACGCGCTGCAGAACGTGCCCCGCGTGCTGCTCTGGTGGCGCGACTCGCCTCAGCGCCTCACCCGCACCGGCACCGCCTACTCCCGCGAGGCGCTGCGCGAGCTCCGGGCCCACCACCTCGCCGCCGGACCGCTCCAGGCGCGGCCTTGCGAGATCTGGGGCGCGGGTCCGACGGGCAAGCGGCTGGCGCGCGCGCTCGAGGCCCGGGGCGTCCGCGTGCGCCGCTTCATCGACGTCGCGCCGCACAAGCTGCTGGCGCGCGGCGTCCCAGTGGTGCCTCCCGTTCGGCTCGGGCCGCCCGGCGAGGCGTTCCTGGTCGTGGCGGTCGCGGCGCCTGGCGCGCGGCCGACCATCGAGGCGTTCCTTTCGGCGCAAGGTTTCCGCCCAGGTGCCGATTGGTTGTTTGCCGCCTGACCCGCCGAGGTGGCGTGGGTGCAAGATTGCGTTTCGGCCGCTCCTAGGCTCCAATCGCGGCGGCTTCAACCAAGTGCAAAGGAGAACAGTGGCTGTCCGGCTCCTGGTGATCGCCGACCAGAAGATGCTTCCCGCGCTGGCAACAGGGCTGCGCGAGGGCGGCCGCTTCGAGGTCGCGACGGCCGCCAGCCTCGACTCTGCCCGGGAGGCGATGGAGGCAGGCATCCAGGCTGCGGTGATCTTCTACGGCACGCCCGAGTGGTCGCTGCCGGCCGCGCTCCAGGCCCTGCTCCCCGCGCGCGACAAGGGCGTGCCCCTGGTGGTCGTGCTCCAGCGGCAGCAGGCGGGCCAGCGCGACGACTGCTTCCGCGGCGGCGCGAGCGACGCCTTCTTCATGCCCATCCCCAAGGACCAGTTCGTGGGCCGGCTGCAAGACACCCTCGGGCTCGCGTATCGAGAGGACCTGGGGCCCAAGGTCTCGGTGCAGGTCGCCTCGCGCACCACGGCTGCCGAGCTCTCCGAGGCGGTGATGACGGCCATCGGCGTGCACGCCTCCTCGGCGCTGCCCTTTGAGCCCGGCAACACCGTGCGCCTCTCCTGGAAGGCGGGGCCCGATGCGCTCTCGGCGTGGGGCCTGGTGGCCCGCGGCGCCGAGGCGGGCGCGCAGGTGCGCTTCGCGGGGCTGACGCCCGAAGAGGATTCGCGCATCCGCAGCTGGCTCAAAGCCGCCCCGACCGTGGAGCTGCCGGCGATGGTGGACGCGGCCCCGCGGCAGGCGACGCCTCCGTCGGGCGTGGCGCCGTCGCGGCAGGGCCCGATCCCCACCATGACGCCGGTCGCGTCGGAGAAGGCGCCGCCTGGCGCGGCCGCCGCCGAGATCGCCGCAGCGCCTGCAGCACCCGCCCCGGCCGCGCCCGCGACGACTCCGAGTTCGACGCCGGTCGCGCGCACAACGCCGACGGCGGTGCCGAGGCTGACCGGCGCCACGCCGAGCGCGACCTCAATCGTCACGCCCGACTCCAGCCCCGCCGTGGCGGCGGCCATGCTCGACCACCTCTTCGACGATCAGCCACCTGGGGCGGCCAAAGCGGCGCCGCCAGCGCCAGCCGAAGCTGCCGCCGCCTCGCTGGCCAACCTCTTCGACGAAGCGCACGCCGGGTCCACGCCCGCAGCCCCGCTCCCGGCCGCCGCCTCGCCCGACGAGGTGCCGCTGGGCACGCCTTGGCCCGACCCCTGGCCCATCGAGTGGTGCCGCGCGGCCGCGCTGGCGCTGCTCCGCAACCAGCCTCCTCCGGCGGGCCCTGAAGGCGCCGAGAAAATAGTCCGGCGCATCGTCGATCGCACCAGCTCCGAGCAGCGCCTCGCCGCCGATCCGCCGGGCGCGACCGGGCCGAGCTCTGCGGCCGATGCGCTTTTGGCCCGGGTCGCCCTGGCCGGCGCCGAGGCGGCCGGCGACCAGCTGCTCGCAGCGCAGTCGCCGGTGCTGGTGGACGCCGAGCAGGTCGCCGCCCTCACCGCGCTCGCCGACTCGGCAGGCGAGCGGCTGCAGCAAGAGGCGAATGCCGCCATCTCCAAGGGCGACACCGAGTCGCTGCGCCTGCTCACGACCCTGCGCGGCGGGCTCAGCCAGGAGCTGCTCAACTTCAAGAAGATGGTGGACCACCTGCGCGGCCTCGCGGCGGCGCCGGCGCTGGGCGCGGGCGAGCTCGATCCCGAGGTCTTGATCGGCAAGCGGCCACCGCCCAAGCCCAAGGCACCCACGGCCGAGCAGCAGGCGCGCCGCGCCGAGGACGAGTTCGCCGACTTTCGCCACGCGGACCGCCCCAAGCGGACCGGGCTCTGGCTCTCTCTCGCGCTCTGCGCCTTCGCCATCTCGGCGGCCAACGCCTTCTACTTCTCGCGCCCCCGCGCTCGCGAGGTGCCGCTCACCGACGCCGACCGGTTCGGCCCGGGGGTCGTGCGGGTGACCTCCTCGGTCAAGACGGCCAAGGTCGCCGTCACCCAGGTCTGGCTCGAGCACTACCTGGAGAACTCGCGCCGGCTCGCGCAGGGCCTGCTGGCGATGAACATCGAGAGGGCGATGTTGACGCTGCCCGACGGCAAGGCCGCTGGCATCTTCGATGTGCGCACCGGGCGCATCGTCGCGGTAAGCGGCGCGCGCAAGGATGAGCTGCCGGTCCCTCCGCCCGCCATCGATGTGGGGATGAAGCTCGACCCACCGAAGCCCGCGCCGGGGCCGCCGCCTGAGCAGAAGCCGCGCTAGGCTCTAGAAGACGTCGGGGAACTCAGCGGTTCCGACCTGCACCTCGCCCGCATAGGTCTCGGTGTACGAGTACGGACCTTCGATCCCGGGCAGCGCGCCCACCGCTTGCAGCGCGAGGGTCTGGCCGCTCGAGGTGTACTGATAGCGCATGCGCAGGCGCCCGTCGGGCGGCGCGGAGAAGTCGCTCCAGCCCTGCGCCGACGGCACCCACTCGAGCGGCGTGCCCACCGACACGGGCAGGCCGCTGCACGACCCGGTGCATGGATTGAACGCGCTGGTGGTGGCCGGATAGGTGCCCTGGTTGCGGTAGAGGCTGATGAAGTGCGTCCGCATCATCGACATCATCTGGATCATCTCGGTCCGCTGTGTCTTCGCCGAGGCGCGCAGGAAGCTCGGGACCGCGACGGTGGAGAGCACGCCGATGATCGAGATGACGATCATCAGCTCGACCAGGGTGAAGCCGCGCTTCTTGTGCATTTTTCTACGGTCCATGGAATTCACTATCCCCTCCTGCCGCTCTGGGATCAAGCGAGCGCCTGCCCGCATGTCGGAGACCGGCCATGACCGCCCCCATCGGCGGGGCGCGGAAAAGCTTGAAGGCCGGGGCCGCGCGCGACATCCTCCGCGGCGTGCAGCAGTCGCTCATCGACCGGCGCCGGCAGCAAAATCTGGTCGCGCGGCGCGTTCCCGTGAGCGCGGTGACGCCCTCCATCCGCAGCTTCGCGCAGGCCATCGATCGGCAGCGCAAGTCCGTCGAGCGCATCCCGGCGCTGCGCGCGGCCCGGCCGGGGCTGGTCGAGCTCTGCGGCGCACTCGACGACGCCGAGGTGGCGGCACTGGCGATCGGGCTCGATGACCCCGCCGCCGAGCTGGGTCTGCTGCAGGCCGCGGCCCGCGCCATCTCGGTGCCACTCTTGAGGACCGATCTGCTCCTCGAGGAGTTTCAACTCTACGAGTCGCGCGCGGCGGGCGCCGACGCCGTGCTGCTCCACGCCTCGCTCCTCGACGGGGACCGGCTGGCGAGGCTGTGCACGGCCGCTCGATCGACGCACATGGCGCCCTGCGTGGCCTGCGCCGACGCGGGTGAGCTGGCCCGCGCGCTCGCCCTGCGCGCCGAGGTGGTCGCGCTCTTCGCCGGCGCCGATGGCCTCGTGCCGGAGGCCCTGCTCGCCGCCCTGCCCCGCCGGGTGATGGCGCTGGTGCTGCCCGCGCACCTCGGCGAACCGGACGCGGCGACGCCAGAGCCCGTGCACCTGCGCGGCCGCGCCGACGCCCTCCTCGACCCGACTCTGGGCGAATCCGCGACCCCCGCCGCCGACTTCCGCCACCTGCTCGAGGAGTGACCATGCCGCCCCCCTACAAGCGCCACGTCTTCGTCTGCCTGCACGAGCGCCCCGCCGGCGACCCGCGCGGCTCGTGCCTGGAGAAAGGCAGCGAGAAGCTCCTCAAGCAGCTCAAGGGTGCCTGCAAGGATGCCGGCCTCGAAGACCTGCGCGTCAACAAGTCGGGCTGCCTGGACAACTGCGAGCAGGGCATCTCCATCGTCGTCTACCCGGAGGCCGTCTGGTACGGCCACGTGCAGCAAGGGGATGTCGGCGAGCTGGTCTCCGAGCATCTCCAAAACGGCCGGCCGGTCGAGCGCCTGCGCCTAGACCCTGGCCCGGCAAAATAAGCCTCTGGTCGGGCGATCGGCGGCTCGCTCTGCTGGCACGGGTTGTGCGACTATCGCGCCATTCTAGAAGGGGCGAGGTCTGCCGATGACGACGAAGAGCACGAAGACGAAGAAGGCGACGGCGAAGCTTGGCCTGCTGGCGCTCTGCGCGCTGGTCCTTGGACAGCTCGCTGCCCCGCGCTCGGCGCAGGCGTTCAGCCAGAGCTCTCCCATCACCCCGCTGGGCCACGAGTGGATCACGGTCGCCTCGGCGCTCGAGCTGCTCAACGCGCCGAAGCCCACCGTCGCCCAGCTCACCAAGGATCAGGGCAAGACGATCCTGTCCGCGATGGGCGACTGGATGAAGGCGCACCTCAAGGTCTGGGACCGCATGTCCAAGACCAAGGCGCTCGAGCAGGAGCCGATGCGCAAGGCCTTCCTCACCGCCTACAAGGACAAGCTGACCGTCTCTCACACCACCGACAACTGGCCCCGCGACGGCCGCGGCGGCTACTCGGCGCGCTACTACAACGTCTGGTCCGCGGTCATGGGCCAGCGCTGGGTGGACCTGGGCGGCTTCAACGTCGTGCGCTCGAGCAAGTGCTGGGACGCCATCACCCAGATGGGCGACGCGCAGCAGCCCGACCACTTCCTGCGCCGCCGCGCTGACATCGGGCCGAAGGGCGCGGTCTCGGCCATCGAGCAGGCGCGCAGCAACTTCAAGAAGTACTTCATCGAGGCGGTGCTCGCCGACCCGCAGGACAAGGAGATCATCACCTTCCGCGACGGCGGCGCCGATGTGAAGGCGTACACGGCGCGCAAGGCGTACTTCCTCTTCGGCCGCGCGGCGCACCTCTTCCAGGACTCGTTCTCGACCGAGCACGGCGACCGCGACGAGGCCACCGGCTACAAGACCATCACCGACATCAAGTCGTACGTCTGCACCAGCGGCAGCGTCGGCCACACCCACGACAAGCCGCTCAGCGGCCACCACGGCGACGTCATCTGGTTCCACGATCTCGCCAGCATGGGCCACGACTACAGCGACAAGAACGTGAAGCCGTACGCTCTCGCGGCCATCCTGGCGATGGAGGACCTCTGGGTCGCCTTCATGTACGCGCGCTACGGCGGCAACAGCGACACGCTCAAGGCCGCCAACCGCTTCGCCGACGTGATGACCAAGAAGTGGATGAGCTACGACCCCAACAAGGCCGGCCACACCGAGTCGGCCGCGTGGCTGACCCTGGCCACCCAGCCCGCGTGCGACAAGAAGGTGGACATGCCCACGGTGCAGACGGTCGATCACGCGCGCTGCATAAAGCAGATCGCGCCCATCGGCGCCGAGCGCGATCCGCACCTCGGCATGCCCTACAACTGGACCTGGGCAAAGGGCTCGGACGACGCGCAGTAGCTTTTAGTTAAGGAGCCGGCCCGCGCCGCGAAGCTTGCGGACGCGGGCCCGGAGCGCGGCGGCGTCGGTCGTCTGCGGCTCGAGCGAGAGCACCTTCTCCAGGTCGTCGGCGGCCGCCTGTGCCCCGCCCAGCTTCTCGCAGATCGCCGCCCGGTCGCGCAGGCCGCGCAGGTTCTGTGGCGCGAGCAAGAGCAGCCGATCGACCGCCGAGAGCGCGCGCACCGGATCGTTTCGCTGCTCGTAGACGGTGCGAAGGTTTTGCAGCATGCGCACCAGGATCTCGCGGGGCCGCGCGGGGCGCAGCACGCGCGCGTCGAAGGCGACGTTGTCGCCCACGGCGGCCTGCAGGCGCTTCTTGATCTCGTCGAGCCCGAGCAGGTGCCCCTTGTGGAACGGGTCCACCACCAGCTCGCCGTCCTCGAGCGAAATCTTGCAGAGGAAGTGGCCGGGGAACCCGACGCCGTCTACTTGCAGGCCGCAGCGGCGACCGACCTCCATGTAGAGGATGCTGAGCGTCAGCGGGATGCCCGTGCGCCTGTCGATGACCTCGTTGAGGAAGCTGTTCTTGGGGTCGTAATAGTCGGTGCGATTGCCGTCGAAGCCGGCCTCGTGGAAGAGGTACGTGTTGAGCCGCCCCACCCGCCGCTCGGGGCTGGCGCCGGCCGGCATGCCTTTGGTCGCCGCGGCCGCCAGCTCGTCGAGCTTGCGCAGGTAGAGCGGCTCGTCCAGCTCCGGATATTCCTCGCGCGCAATGGCCAGCGATCCGGCCATCAGGTCGAGCGGCTCGGTCGCGCTCACCCTCGCGAGCGCCTTGCGAGAGAGGTCAGAGGAGTCCACGGGTGGAGGATAACACCCGCGCGATGCACTGCACTCGTGTCGATCGGTCGGGAGCGGGCAGAGCCTCGCGAGCGCACCGGGCCCCGCGCCCTGCGCGCGTCTCCACTGAGTGTCGATTGCCGGCGGCACCCAAAAGCGCTCGCGAGGCTCTGCCCGCTCCCGCCCTATTTGCTTGAGCCGTCCGATGCCTTGAATTGGGGAAAGAGGAACGTGGAGCGATGTGGGGGCGCTATTCGCTGAGCTTTTCCATCGTGGCTTCCGCGCGCTGCAGGCCGACGCGATTGAGGACTTCGAGCGCCTTCGGGTGGCCCTTGAGCAGCGCGTGCACGGCGCCGCCTTGGAAGGCGACCACCTGCGCTTCCTCGAGGGCCGTCACGGTCGCCGAGCGCTGGTGCGCGCCGGCCATTGCCATCTCGCCGAAGAACGACCCGTGCTCGAGGATGGCCAGCTCTTTCTCGACCCCGAGGTTGTCCGCGGAGACACGGACGCGCCCTTTGGCGAGCACGAAAAACTCATCGCCGGTCTCGCCCTCGCGAAAGATGACCTGCCCCGCCGCCACGGTCCGCCGCTGCGCCAGAGCGAGAAACTGCTTCCGCCCCTCCCCATCCAGGGACTCAAGAATCTGGCTGACTTTGCCAAGCGAGGAGAGGTCCATGCCGCAATTCTATCCGATCGGCCCCGCGCGACCAGTGACGGCCTTTGGCTCTCCCCAAATCCCACGAGGCGCTCTCGCGGTCGCCCGACAGGCGGGCGCCGGCCAGAGGTGCGCGGACGTCTCTTGGGTGCTCCTGATCCGGGAACGACCAGCATCCTCGAGCAGGGGCGGGCCCCGATGCGGCCGCGCGCCTCTGGCCGGCGAACGCCGGTAGGGAAGCCCGACAGCTAGAACGCCTCGTTGATCAACCGCTCGAAATCGACCTCGGTGCAGGCGCGCGGGTTCGACTTGTGGCAGGCGTCGGCCACGGCCTTCTCGATCAAGTCGGGGATCATCTCGCGCTTGACCCCGGCCTGGCTGAGCTTGCGCGGCAGGCCGCAGGCGACGCGCAGGTCGTCGACCATGGTGACGAGCTTGTGGGCCCGCTCCTGTGCGCTCATCTTCGGATCCGCGCCGAGCGCGACGGCGGCTTCGGCGAGCCGCTCCTCGGCCACCATGCGGTTGAAGTCGATCACGTTCGGCAGCACCAGCGAGTTGGCCAATCCGTGGTGCGTGCCGGCGATGGGGCTGAGCGCGTGCGCTATCGAGTGCGCCGCGCCCAGGCCTTTCTGGAAGGCGATGGCGCCGAAGGCCGACCCGAGCAGCATGTTCTCGCGCGCCTCGAGGTCCTTGCCGTTCTGCACCGCGCGCTTGAGCGACTTGCCGATCCGCTTGATGCCCTCGATGGCGATGGCGTCGGCCAGCGGGTGCTCGCCCTTGGCGACGTAGGCTTCCAGGTTGTGCGTGAGCGCGTCCATGCCGGTGGCGGCGGTGAGGAACGCGGGCAGGCCGACGGTCAGCTCCGGGTCGAGGATGGCGGCGTCGGCGAGCAGGTACGGGCTGAAGATGACGACCTTGGTGCCGTCGATGACCAGCACCGTCGAGCGGCCGACTTCACTGCCGGTCCCAGCGGTGGTGGGCACGGCGATCATCGGCGGCTGCTTGCTGGTGATGAGCGCGTCGCCGCCGGTGGCGTCGTCATACTGCTTGAGCGGCGGCTCGTGGTGAACCAGCAGGCGGATGGCCTTCGCCACGTCCAGCGCGCTGCCGCCGCCCACGCCCACGATCGCGTCCGCGCCGGCGGCCCGATAGGCCTCGATGCCGGCGAGCGCGTTCTTCTCGGTGGGGTTTCCGTCCACGTCGGTGAAGGCCACGAAGGGGATGCCGGCCTTCTCCAGCTCGGGCGCGATGAAGCGAAGCAGCCCGGACTGCATGATGCCCTTGTCGGTGACCAGCAAGACCTTGGTCGCCTTCACTCGCTTGAGTTCGTTCGGCAGCTCCTTGATCGCGCCCTTGCCGTGGACGATGCGGGTCGGGAAGCTCATCACGTTGGCCATCGGGCCCTCCTGGTTGTTCCGCCCCTTGTATCGCTTTGCCCGGGCCGCGCCCAGCGCGCGCGCCGGCGCTGCTGTCGAGGAGGGAACATGATCCGGCCTGCGCAGTGATCTACACTCCAGCTCATGTCGACCGACACGCCCGCCCAGAGCCCGCGCGCTTCCGCTCCGCCGCCGCCGTCCTCGGGCGAGCCCACGCTCCACGCGGGCCTCGTCCGCGTGCAGGTGGCGGCCGCGCGCATCGAGCCGTTCCTCGCCAAGTCGCGGCTCTTCCAAGGCGTCGATGGCACCGTGGTGCAGAAGGCCGCGCCGCACTTCTTGGGCCTCGAGTGCGCGCCGGGCTCGACCATCATCGCCGCGGGCGGGCCGGCCGAGGGGCTCGGCATCGTCTTCTCGGGCCGCGTCTCGGTGCACCTGCCCGACGGCTCGCCCATCGAGGTGCTGGAGGTCGGCGACCACTTCGGCGAGGCGGCCCTCTTGCTCGGGATGGGCAGCCCGTACACGGTCTACGCCAACGAGCACTGCCGGGTGCTGTGGATGCAGGCCGCGGTCGCGCAGAGCATGCTCGGCAAGGTGCCGGGTGTCGCCGAAGCGCTCGGCAAGCGGCTGGCGACGCAGGTGTCGCGGCTCTGCGCCATCGAGCGCACGCAGCTGACGCTGGCCGAGGTGCCTTCGGTCGGCGAGGTGCCCGAGCTGCCCGAGCTCTCGCCGGTCGAAGAGCAGGCGATGCACGCCCAGCGCATCCCCTTTGTCGAGCTCTCCGACTACGACCTGCAGCCGTCCGCGCTCTCGATGGTGTCGTCCAAGCTGGTGCGCATGCACCGCATGCTGCCGGTGCGCCTCGTGGACACGCGGCTGACCGTGGCGATGGTGCGCCCGCGCGACCACTACGCGCTCGCCGAGCTGCAGCGCACGCTGCAAAACGTCGAGCTCGAGATCGTCGCCATCTCGCAGGACGACTTCAACCAGGCCGTGGTCAAGCTCAAGCTCGACCCCGCGCAGAATCCCAAGTCGGTGCGCGCGGGCCAGCTGTCGATTCCGCCCGACTCGCTGGTCTTCGAGACCATCGTCTCCTCCGACAACGAGCGGGACGCAGCCTCCGCGCGCACGGTCGGCGAAGACATCATCCGCCTCGTCAACCGCATCATCATCACCGCGCTCGACCGCGAGGCCTCCGACATCCACATCGAGCCCGCGGCGGGCGGCGGCGGCCGCGTGCGCTTCCGCGTCCACGGCGTGCTCACCGAGTGGAACGAGCAGATCCCGACCGCGGCGGTCAAGCCCATCTCGGCGCGCATCAAGGTGCTGGCGGGCCTCGACATCACCGAGCGGCGCGTGCCGCAAGACGGCCGCATCGGCTTCTCCGCCGGCAAGCGCGACGTCGATCTGCGCGTCTCGACGCTGCCGGCCAACCGCGGCGAGAAGATCGTCCTCCGCATCCTCGAGGCCTCGGCCAGCACCCGCCACATCGAGGCCATCTTCTTCGAGCCGCACACGCTCGCCGCCGTCCAGCGCGCGCTGCACAGGCCCTATGGCGGCATCGTGGTGGCGGGGCCGACCAGCTCGGGCAAGAGCACGTCCGTCTACGGCCTGATGTGCGAGCGCATGGTGGTGCGGCCCGACAACAACGTGATGATGGTCGAGGACCCCATTGAATATCGCATGCCCGGGGTGACGCAGGTCCAGGTCAATCCCGGCGCGGGCCTCGGGTTCGCGCAGGTGCTGCGGGCGATGCTGCGGCAGGATCCGGACACCATCATCGTCGGCGAGACCCGCGACGAGGCCACCGCGCAGCTGGCGCTGGAGGCGGCCATGACCGGCCATCTCTTGTTGACCTCCTTGCACGCGAACAACGCGGTGGCGGCGCTGCAGCGGCTCGAGTCGTTCGGCTGCAGCCGCGCGCTCATCTCGCAGTCGCTGGTGCTGGTGCTGGTGCAGCGGCTGGTGCGGCGGCTCTGCAGCTCGTGCAGGCGCATCGAGGTCCCGCCCGCGGCGCTGGTGGAGACGCTGGTCGCGCGCAAGGTGATCACGCACGAGCAGGCGGCGGAGGGGTTGCCGCGCGCGGTGGGCTGCGATGCGTGCAACCAGACCGGCTACGTCGGCCGCCTCGCCGTCTGCGAGGCGCTCGAGATCACCGAGGACCTCAAGACCGCGCTCACCTCCAGCGTCTCGCTGCAGGACCTGGAGCAGCTCGCCCTGCGCACTGGCGCGCTGATGCCCTTCGCGGCCTACAGCGCGGCGCTCTTGCAGCGGCAGCTCGTCAGCGCCAGCGAGGTCCTGCTCACCGTCGCCGATTGATCAGCGCAGCCAGCGCATCAAGAGGCCGAGGAGCACGGCGATCAGGACCAGCCCGAGAAAGAGCGCGCCCCAGCCGAGGAAGTACTGCTTGAGCGTGGGCTCGGGCAGCTCTGGATCGGGCGCGGGATAGACCTCGACGACCTTCTCCGGCTCCGGGTCGGCCGCTTTCAAGTCGCTGCTCATGGCGCACTCATAGCGCGCGGGCGGACGCCGTCGCCAGCCTCTTCCTCCTCGCGCAGCCAGGCGGGCACGTGGTGCAGCGCGAGCAACGAGAAGAGCTCCGACTCGGGGGCGATCAGCTCCCAGACGCCGAGGCCGCCGGCCTTCTCGAAGCCCTTGAAGAGCGCGCGGCCGACGTGGACGAAGAGCTCTTGCAGTCCGCCGGTGGTGTGCGCGACCGCGGCGATGAGCGGGAGGTTCGCCTGGGGAAAGACGAACCGCTGCTGCAGCTCTCGGTGCAGCTCGCCGAGGGGCAGCGTGCGGCGCACGAAGAGCATCTCCTTGCCGCGGGCGGCGACGTAGGCCTCCAGCGCCTCTTCGGAGAGCGCGGCACCGCCATTGTAGATGTCGCCGCCGCGGGCTTCGCCGGAGGGACCAAGGCGCGCGCCCAGCTCGTCGAGGCTGCGGCGCACGCACTCTTGGAGGATGCCCTCGGCGACGTTGCGCTCACCGCGGGCGAGGCAGGCGCGCACGTCGGACTCCTCCGCGGCGGTGACCGGCAGCACCAGCGGCTGGCCGATGGCGACCGCGAAGGGGCAGGTGACGTCCGGGCGGCCGCGGGAAGCGCGCGCGCCCGCCACCAGCGCGTCGATGCGCGCGCGCACGGCGCCGTTGCGCGCGGTGCCGCGGGCGCTCTCGTTGATCTTCTCGGCGATGGAGACGCGGATGGGCCCGAAGACCGCGTCATCGAAGGTCGCCACCTCGGGAGCGGCGCCGTAGGAGATGAAGATGCCGGCCTCGAGCTTCTCGCCGCTCGCCAAGGACAGCTCGGACTCTAGATCCTCGTCGAGCCGAGCGCGATTGCGCTCCAGCTCTTCGGCGCGGTGGCGCAGATCGGCGCGGGCAGGATTGGCAGCGGCGGCCTCGAGCGCGGCTTGCGATTCGCTGGCCAGCTCGGCGCGCCGCCCGGCAAAGCGCTCCTCGATCTGCGAGGAGACGCGCGCCACCACCGCGCTCGAGGCCTCGGCGTCGAGCCGGCGCGCGTAGCTCCCGATGGCTTTTCGGATGTCCTGCGCCAGCTCGAGCAGCGAGACCACGTCGCCGGAGAAGGTGATGGCGTCGCCGAGCAGGTTGTTGAGCGTGATGCCGCCGCGGTCGCCGAGGTGGCCCGCGCCGCGGTAGTGCCGCGCGGCCGCGGTGAGGATGGGCCCGTAGAACTCGCGCGAGAGGAAGTCAGCGACCACGGCCTCCTTGAGGAAGGCGGTGCGCCGGGTGAAGTCCTTGACGTCGCAGAAGAGGTGGCCCATCGAGGGCGGGCGCGCCTTGGCCAGCAAGATCGGCCCGTCAGCGGACAGCAGATAGAGGCGGCCGCGCTCGTGCTCCTCGTGGATGCCGCCCTCGCGCTCCTCGCCGGTGCGGAGCAAGAGCGCCGCTTGCGCCTTGCCGCAGAGCCGCTCGAAGAGGGTGTCGAGGGCCAGCGCCGCCAGCGCGCGGGAGAAGGTCCGGGCCGGCTCGCCGCGCGGGAGGCAGCGCGCGGGGTCCTCTTCGCGATAGTCGGCCACCACCTTGCCGAGCTCTTCGATGCGCGCGCGGTCGGCGCTGCGGGCCACCGCGCGCGCCACCACCTTGAGTCGCGCCGCCAGCTCCTTGCGCCGCTCGGGCGTGGCCAGGGTGCGCTCGAGCGCCAGCGGCTGGCCGTAGAGCTGCGCGGGCGAGAGGCCGTCGAGCTGCAGCGAGGCGCCGCGGCCCGCCTCGACCAGGCGCAAGAGCATGAGGAGCTCGCGGCGCACCGAGGCGTGCGCCACCGCGCGGGCGGCCAGGGCCTGCGCGGCGGGCACCTCGTCGATGAACGCCTCCGCAGCGGCCACGGCGTCATCGGGCCCGCGCGCGCGCTCGAGACGAATGGCCAGCTCATCGATGCGCGGGAGCGAATCGTTCAAGGCGACGCCGTAGGCCTGCAGCGCACTGCCCGCGAAGAGCCTCCCGCCCGCGAGCCAGAGCAACGGAGTCAGCGCCGCTGCGCTGCGCGCGCCGGAGGGCGAGTCGAGCGCGCCCGACTCGCGCGCCGCCAGCCGCAGCGCGATCAGGAGGCCCGCCGCGACCGCGCCCTGCAGCACCCGGCCGGCCGGCGCCGCGAGCGGGATGGCCTTCAGCTCGGTCTGCACGCGCTCAGGAAGGCGGGTGCGCAGGGCGAGCAGCGCCAGGTAGGGCGTGGGCTCGCGCCCTTCGGTCTCGCGCTCTTCCTCAACGGCGCGGCGCAAGAGCGAGTGCAAGAGCCCCACCAGCGTCCGCCCCGGCCTCCCCTGGCCAATCCAGCCCGCGAGCGTGCCGCTGTCGAGCGCCGGGTGGAGCTCTGGGCCCTCGTTGAAGGCGACTGCCACGCCCTGCCGCGCGACCGTCGAAGGCGGCCCGAACGAGGCGGGCCGGTGGCGCTGCGGATCGAAGCCGTCGAGGAGCAGGAAGCGATCGTATTCGTCCGCGCGCAGGGCAGCCCGGTGGCGCAGCACCAGGAGGAAGAGGAGATCGCGCACGGCCGCGCCCAGCGCGTCCTCGAGCTGCACATCGACCGCCAGCGGGATCCGCAGATCGGCGAGCGAGGTGCCGAGGTGGAAGCGCAGCGCCTGCCCGTCCAGGCGCAGCGCCGCGGAGAGCGCCTGTCCCCCCGCGAGCTTGTGCAACCGCGGCAGGAGGCCCAGCCGCTCGTCGGGGTAACCCACGGACCCGACTGTACCGCACCGGCGCTGATCGGCTCCCATCGACGCCCACCGGCTCTAGAAGTATTGTGCGCGCCGTCTTCGCCGGCACAGGGAGCGCCATGAAGAAGATCGAGGCCATCATCAAGCCCTTCAAGCTCGACGAGGTGAAGGAGGCGCTCGCGGACGTCGGCGTCCTCGGCCTTACGGTCACCGAGGTCAAGGGGTTCGGCCGGCAGAAGGGGCACACCGAGCTCTACCGGGGGGCCGAGTACGTGGTCGATTTCCTTCCCAAGGTGAAGATCGAGGTGGTGGTGAGCGACGAGATGGTCGCCAAGGCGCTCGAGGCCATCGAGCGCGCCGCCAAGACCGGGCGCATCGGCGACGGCAAGATCTTCGTCACCACCGTCGAGGAGGTCGTCCGCATCCGCACCGGCGAGCGCGGCGAGTCAGCTCTTTGACGCCGGGCGAACCAATTTAAGATTGTTCAAGTGCCCTCGGCGCAGCGCCGATCGAGGGTGCCAGATGGCTTCAGCACAGCACGCCGAACAGCTCAAAGAGCAGCACCGGCAGACCGCTGAAGGCGTGGCCCGCATCTTTCGCACCGTGGCCAACGAGACCAACGGCTCGCTCCAGTTCGTCGAGAGCAACCTGCGCTTCCTGCAGCTGGAGCTGGAGAAGTCGGGCCCGCTCGACGGCGACGCCCAGGGAGCGCTCGCCCAGGCCCTGCGCGGCGTGCAGCGGATGGCCGAGAGCCTGCGCGCGGTGCAGCACTTCGCCGAGCCGGGCGACGCCGCGCCCCGCAAGACCGACGTCAACGCCGCCCTGCGCCTGGCGCTGACCCTGGCGCGAAATGAGATCTCCCTCTCTGCAGACCTCTTCACCGAGCTTGGCGAGCTGCCTCCCGTGCTCGGCCACGCCAGCGCGCTCCACGAGGTGTTCCTCGGCCTGCTCTTGCACGCGGCCCACTCGGCGGCCAGCTCCCTGGAGCGCGGGCAGGTCCACGTCAGCACCCGCGCCGACGGACAGCAGATCGTCATCTCGATCCGAGGCAGCGGCACAGGCTGCGCCTCGGAGGCCGATCAGCAAGGCCTCTCGCTCGCCAAGGCGCTGGTTGAAGAGCACGCGGGACAATTGACGACCGAAGGCGCGACCTTCTGCGTGCGGCTATCGGCCATCAGCCGTCTTTAGAGTCCCTTGAGTCGATAGCTCGCGATCCCTCCAGCGACGCGCGCGGGGACCAGCATGCCTTCGCGGGCCAGCTCTTCCAGGAGCGCCGCGGCGTGGAACCGGTCGAGCGACAGCTCGTGGGAGACGGTGTCGGCGTTGACCAGGAGCTTGGCGCGCATCAGCCGCACGATCTCCTCTTTCTGCCGCGTGCGCACGGCCACCTCGTCGGCGGCTTGCATCATCCCGCGGCGCACGGCCCAGACCACGAGGAGGATGACGACCATTCCCACCACGGGGAAGACGATCTCGAGGTTGTCCTCGATCCAGTACCAGAGCTTGTAGCCTTCGTCGGAGGCGGCGGGGCTGGCCTTGCGCGCGCGCGGCTTTCCGCTGCGGGCGAGCGGGGCCGCGTGCGCCCGGGCCGCCAGGAGCAAGAGGCCGAGCACGAGGTGGAAGGCGCGCTGCACGGCGCGCTCTATAGAGGTGGGCCGCGCGGAGATCAAGCGGGCAACTAACGCGTGGGAGGCAGGAAGGACGCGCCCTCGTCGTCGGCGCCCGGGGCCTGCACCTTGCCCGAGCGCCAGAGGATCTCTTCGCAGCGCTCGAGCAGCGCGGGCAGGCCGGCCCGGCTCAGCGCCGAAATTGCGACCGAGCCCGAGGTCGCGTGCGCCTCGTCCGCGGCCAGCTCGGGGCAGCGGTCCGCCTTGTTGAGCACGATCAGCCGCGGCGTGTCTTTGACGTCGAGCGTGGAGAGGATGTGCTCGACCGAGCGCGCCTGCTGGTCGTGCCGAGGATCGCTCACGTCCACCACGTGGAGCAGGAGATCGGCGTCCTCCAGCTCTTCCAGCGTGGCGCGAAAGGCGTTGACCAGGTCCTTGGGCAGGTCGCGGATGAAGCCCACCGTGTCGGTCAGGACCACCTCGCGCTCGCGGGGGAAGCGCAGGCGGCGGCTGGTCGGATCGAGCGTGGCGAAGAGCTTGTCCTCGGCCAGCACGGTCGAGTCGGTCAGGGCGTTGAGCAGCGTGGACTTGCCCGCGTTGGTGTAGCCGACGATGGAGACCACGGGCACGTTCTGCCGCGCCCGCTGCTTGCGCCTCACGGCGCGGTCGCTCGAGAGCCGGTTGATGCGCTCCTCGAGGTGGCTGATGCGATCGCGCACGCGGCGGCGGTCGGTCTCGAGCTTGGTCTCGCCGGGACCCCGGCCGCCGATGCCGCCCGCCAGGCGCGAGAGCGAGTCGTCCTTGCCCACCAGCCGGGGGAGCAGATACTTCAGCTGCGCCAGCTCGACTTGTAATTTTCCATCTGCGCTCTGCGCCCGCCTCGCGAAGATGTCGAGGATCAGCTGGGTCCGATCGAGGATCTTCAAGCTCGTGACTTCGGAGATGTGGCGCGACTGCGAGGGCGACAGGTTGCGGTCGAAGACGAGCAAGTCCGCGCCCAGGGCCATCGAGCGCACCAGAACGTCCTGCAGCTTGCCCTCGCCGAGCACCGTGCGCGGGTCGATCTGCTGGCGTCCTTGCAAGACCACGTCGAGCACCTCGACCGAGGCCGTGCGCGCCAGCTCCTTCAGCTCCACCATCGAGGACTCGGCGGCGGTGCGGCCATGGCCGGCAAAGACGCCGACGAGGATGGCCCGGCCCTGCGAGCCGACTTTCTGGCCGGGCTGGGCGCGGGCCATCTCCTGCTCGAGCGCCAGCGCGGATTCGAGCGCCTCGTGCGAGATGTCCTGGACCGACTCGAACTCCTCGAGCCGGTGCATCTCGCCGCCCGGATTGAAGGGCAAGAGCGTCGCCAGATAGACGCGGCCCGGCAGGCCATCTTCGCCCGCGGCCACGGCGGCCACCGCGTCCAGGCGTAGGAGAACCAGGTCCGTCAGGTCGTCGCGCGTGAGCGGCTCGTTCTTCAAGTGCGTGTGCACGAGGCGCAGGCCGCGCAGGCGCAGCTGCCCGGCGCGCGCGCGGCCGATGTCGGGGAGCTCGAGCTGCCGCGCGTCGCCGACCACCACGAACTCGACCTCGCCGCGGCGATTGAGCAAGACGCCGACCTGCCGGCCGATCTCACGCGAGACCTCGGTCAGGTGGCGCGCCAGCTCGGCGGAGACCAGCTCTTGCGGGCGGACGCGGCGGCGGTAGGTCGCAAGCAGGCGCCTCGTGTGGCTCGCCTTGAGCCCCTCCGTGTTGCCGTGGATTTCTTCGGGCGTAAGCGCTCTCTCTGTAGGAAGGGCTGAACAAACGAGCCGCTGTTTGTTACCATGAGAGCCGCGCCGCCGGCGCACCCCAATGACCGACCGCGGAAGCCAGGCAACACAAACAGCGCGCAGCCTGCTCGCGCGGAGCAAGCGTCCGGTCGTCAAGATCGGCTCCGCGGTCCTCGCGGGCGCGGTCAACTCCAAGTCGGGCGCGCCGCGCCTGGACCGGGAGCGCTTCGCCGCGCTCTGCGGCGATCTGGCCGCGGTGGCGCAGGGGCGGCAGCTGGTGGTGGTGACGAGCGGCGCCGTGGCGCTCGGCGTCGAGCGCCTGGCCTTGCCGGGCAAACCAAAAGAGATGGCGCTCAAGCAGGCCGCGGCCGCCGCGGGCCAGAGCCGCCTGATGCGCCTCTACGACGACGAGCTGGAGGCGCGGGGCCTGGTCTGCGCGCAGGTGCTGCTCACGCACGCCGACATCGCCCACCGGGGCCGCTACCTGAACGCGCGCCACGCGCTCGCGGAGCTGCTCTCGCGCGGCGTGGTGCCGGTCATCAACGAGAACGACGTCGTCTCGGTGGAAGAGATCAAGTTCGGCGACAACGACACGCTCGCCGGCATGGTCACAGACCTCGTCGAGGCGGATTTGCTCGTCATCCTCACCGACGCGGGCGGCGTCTACACCGCTGACCCGCGAAGCGATCCGAAGGCCGTGCGCCTCCCGATCATCGAGCGTGTGACGGCGTCGATCGAGGCGCTGGCGGCTCCCGCGAACGGCAGCGCGATGGGCAGCGGCGGCATGTTGACCAAGCTGCGCGCGGCCCGGCGCGTGAGCGAGGCGGGCGTGGCCTGCGCCATCCTCCCCGGCCAGCCGGGCATGCTCCGGCGGCTGCTTGCCGGCGAAGACGTCGGCACCTTGGTGCTGCCGCAAGGCGAGCGCCACGGGCTGCGCAAGCGCTGGATGCTCGACTTGAAGATCCGCGGCGAGCTGCGGGTGGACGACGGCGCCAGGAGCGCGGTGCTCGAGCGCAACAAGAGCCTCCTGCCGAGCGGCGTGCGCGAGGTGGTCGGCGCTTTTTCGTCCGGCGACCCCGTGCAGCTCGCGGGGCTCGACGGCCTGCCCTTCGCGCGCGGCCTCGCTGTCTACGGCGCCGACGAGGTGCGCCGCCTGGTCGGCCTGCGCAGCTCGCAGATCGAGCCGGTGCTCGGCTATCGGCTGCTCGACTGCGTGGTCCATCGCGACGACCTGGTGGTGACCCGATGAGCGCGCTGGAAGAGGCCCGGGGACTGGCGCAGCGCGCGCACGAGGCGTCGAGAAAGCTGGCCGCGCTGCCCGCTGAAGCGCGGCAAAAAGCGGTGGAGCAGCTCGCCGCCGATCTGGGCGAGCCGCAGCTGGTGGGCGAGCTCGAGCGCGCCAACGCCGCCGACCTGGAAGAGGCCACGCTCGCGGGCCAGCTTCCGGCGCTCCTGGACCGGCTGCGCTATGGCGGCGAGCGGCTGGCCAAGACCGCGGCCGGCGTCCTCGACGTGGCGAAGTTGCCCGATCCCGTGGGGCTCGTCGTCGAGCACCAGGTGCGTCCAAACGGGCTGGTGGTGGAGCGCGTGACGGCCCCGCTCGGCAGCATCCTCATGATCTACGAGGCGCGACCGAACGTGACCATCGACGCGGCGGCCCTGTGCCTCAAGAGCGGCAACGCTTGCCTCTTGCGCGGCGGCTCCGAGGCGCGCCGCTCGAACGAGGTGCTGTGCGGGGCCATCTCCGCCTCGCTCGCCCGCTCGGGCCTGCCAGAGGATGCGGTGCTCTTCGTGCCCCCTGATCGCGACCTGCTCGACGGCCTGTTGCAGCAGGACGCGCTCATCGATCTGTGCATCCCGCGGGGCGGCCCATCACTGATCCGCTTCATCGCCGAGCGCTCGCGCGTGCCGGTCATCAAGCACTACCAGGGCGTCTGCCACGTCTTCATCTCCCGCGACGCCGACCTCGACCTGGCCGAGCGCATCGTCCTCAACTCGAAGACGCAGCGCCCCGGCGTCTGCAACGCGGCCGAGTGCCTGCTAGTGGATTGGCACCTCGCACCCCAGGCGCTCCCCAGGCTGGCCGCAGCGCTGACAGCCGCCGGGGTCGAGCTGCGCTGCGACGAGCGAGCGCTCGCGGTGCTGGGCGCGGGCGAGAAGGTGCTGGCCGCCCAGCCCGACGACTTCGGCCACGAGTTCCTCGACCTGATCATGGCCGTCGCCGTGGTGGAAGGGCTCGACGGCGCGCTCGCGCACATCGCCCGCCACGGCTCGCGCCACACCGAGGCGATCGTCACGGCCAACGACGCGGAGGCCCGGCGTTTCTTGCGCGAAGTGGACGCGAGCTGCACCGTCCACAACGCCTCGACCCGCTTCAACGACGGCGCCGAGCTGGGCCTGGGCGCCGAAATCGGGATATCGACATCCAAGCTTCACGCGTATGGTCCAATGGGCCTGCGCGAATTGACCTGCACGCGCTTTGTCGTCAAAGGCGCTGGCCAGATCCGTCCATGACTGTCGAAGTATAAGGAGACTCTTGATGCCCAAAGTGCCCAGCCAGACCGCTCTCGCAGCGGGCCTGCGCCCGAAGGAAAGCGAGACCCGCGCCGCCGAGCGCGCCTCGGTGCGTCCGGAGTCGGCCGATGACTCCCGCATCACCGCTGAGCTCGCCGGCAACGCCGCGCTGGAGAAGAAGGCCATCGACGTGCTGCTGCTCGACCTGCGCGGAATGAGCGGCTACGCCGACTTCCTCGTCGTCACCTCCGGCAGCAACGAGCGGCAGCTCGAGGCCATCGCCGACGAGGTGGAGAAAGCGCTGCGCGAGCAGGGGCACCGGCTGGTCGGCGCCGAGGGCAACAAGAGCAGCCGCTGGCAGCTGCTCGACTTCGGCGACGTCGTCGTCCACGTCTTCCACGAGGACGAGCGGCACCACTACGACCTGGAAGGCCTCTGGGCCGACGCGCCGCGCACCCGCCTGCACGCCCCCGCCGGCGCGCGCACCGAGAGCACCACGGTGTGAAGCTGAACTTGCTGTCCGTCGGCAAGGAGCGCGGCGGGCTGTTTGGCGCCGCGGTCGATGAGTACGCGGCCCGCCTGGGTCGCTTCGCCGAGCTGCAGCTGCTCGAGCTGCGCGCCGAGTCCGGCCCCTCTGCCAAGGAGCGCGAGGGAGAGGCGCTCCTGACCGCGCACGGCAAGACCAAGGGCGAGCTCTGGGCGCTCGATGGCCGGGGCGTGCAGTTGAGCAGCGAGGAGCTGGCGGCGCGAGTCGGCAAGCTGCGCGACTCGGCCCGCGATCTGTCGCTCTGCATCGGCGGCGACGAAGGGCACGCGGCGGCCGTGCTCGAGGCGGCGCAGCTGCGCTGGTCGCTCGGGAAGCTGACCTTGCCGCATCGCCTGGCGCGGGTGGTCGTCCTCGAGCAGCTCTACCGGGCGTTCGAGATCTTGCGCGGCGGGCCGTACCACAAGTAGCCGCTCTTGCCGGCGGGCGCGCCGCGGGCTAGACGACGCCGATGACCGAACACACGCTGGTGCTGGTGCGGCACGGGCAGAGCACCTGGAACCTCGAGAACCGCTTCACCGGCTGGACCGACGTCGACCTCACCGAGCAGGGCAAGGGCGAGGCCCGCGCCGGCGGCAAGCTGCTGCGCGAGGGCGGCTTTACGTTCGACGTCGCGTACACCTCGGTCTTGAAGCGGGCCATCAAGACGCTCGATCTGGTGCTCGAGGAGATGGACCTCCAGTGGATCCCGGTGCACAAAGCCTGGCAGCTCAACGAGCGCCACTACGGGGCATTGCAGGGGCTGAACAAGAGTGAAACCGCGGCCAGGTTCGGCGAGGCGCAGGTGAAGATCTGGCGCCGCAGCTATGACGTCCCGCCGCCGCCGCTCGAGCAGAATGATCCCCGCGGCGCAGGGAACGACCGGCGCTACCAGGGCCTGCCAGAGGGCGCGCTGCCGCTGACCGAGTCGCTCAAGGAGACCGTGGCGCGGATGCTGCCCTATTGGCACCAGACGCTGGCGCCCGCCGTGCGCGCGGGCCAGCGCGTCTTGATCGCGGCCCACGGCAACAGCCTGCGCGCGCTCATCATGTACCTCGACAACATCTCGCAGGCCGACATCACCGAGACCAACGTGCCGACCGGCGTGCCGCTGGTCTACACGCTCGACGAGGCGCTGAGGCCCACGGGGCGGCGCTATCTCGGAGACCCCGAGGCCGTGCGGAGAGCAGCTGAGGCAGTGGCGAAGCAGGGCACCGCGCGCTGACGAGCTGCCTTACTTCGGCAAGCACATCTTCTTGCCGGGCACCTCGGAGGCGACCGGGACGCGTCCGTATCCACAGCGGCCCACCGGCTCGCAGAACGGCTTGACCCGCTTGTTGGCCGGGTAGTGCGGGCGCTCGCGCTCGGCGCAAGTCAGCTCGGCCGCGTGGGCGTTCTTGTCCTCGACGCAGACGATCAGGTCAGGATAGCGATGGTGGGGCTGGTGCTTGCGCCCCTTGCCGCAGGCGCCGCCGACCGGCTTGCACAGGTCGTAGCCCTTGAAGGTGGCCTTCTCTTCACCGACGGCGCACCGGCTCTTGGCGGCGGGCTGCGCCACGGCGGCAGGAGGGCCGTCTACTGCCAGAGCGTCAGTCGCGGACGGCAGGCCAAAGGCCAGACCGGCGATGATCGCAGAGAGCAGGAGGAATGGCCGCAGCATGAGAGGTCCTCGGAACACGCGTGACGCTCTGTAGCAAGGGCCGATCCAACCGCGAAGACCGGGCGCCAACCCCTGCTTCTACGAGGGGCGAGCTGAGACCAAGGTACCCTGCGCTCCGAAGGCACGGGGGCGAACCTCCCCAGGTCGGCCCGCGACAGGACTCCCCGCATTGCCTTGACCACGGGCGCGACCCGGCCTCAGATCGGCCTTCTTTGCCAGGGGTTCCCGGATGTCGTTGGGTCGTCCGCTCGCCGTCGCCTGCCTCGCTGGTCTCTTCGCCTCGGGCTGTGCCACCGTCGTCAAGAGAGGCCGCAACGAGGTGCTGCTGAAGTCGGCCTCGAGCGATCTGCACGCCTTCGCCGCCGGCACCGAGGTGCCGCTCGAGGTGATGGCCAAGGGCGCCCCCGACGGCCAGGCCAGGTTTACCGCCCGCGTGCCCGCGTCCGCACAGGAGCTGACCCTGCAGACCGGCAACCAGGAATTTTCCGCGGGCCTGACTCGGCATGTCGGCGTCGGCTGGGTGGTCGCCGATGTCCTGTTGACCGCCGGCATCGGGCTCATCGTCGACTCGGCGACCGGCAAGTGGAGGGACGTGAACGACGTGGACGTGGCGGCCGCGCTCTCGATCGCACAGAGGGAAGGCAAGACCCGGGCGCCCACGCTGATCGCCGGCGCTGTGGCCCCTCCGCCGGAGCCTGTCATCCAAGAGGCGCCGAAAACCGGCCTCGTCGCCAATGTCCGCGAGCAGGACAGCGAGCCGGAAGCGCCGCCACCGCCGCCCCGCGCGACCAGCAGGTCGATCTTCAGCAGCGGCAAGCTGGCCGTGCTCGACTTCAAGAGCTACGCGAAGGACTTCAAGCCCGAAGACGTGCGCTACTTCTCCGATCTGGTGCGCGGAGCCACGCTGCGGGCCTCACCCAATCTCGAGGTGATGACGCGCGAGAACCTGCTCGTGCTCTTGCAGGCCAGCGGCAAGGATCTCGGCGGCTGCGAGGGCGAATGCGAAGTGGACACGGGCCGCCGCATCGGCGCCGACGCGGTGGTCAGCGGCGAGGTCCTGAAGGTTGGGAGCCGCTACAAGATGAGCCTCAAGCTGCACGAGACGAAGAGCGGGCGGCTGCTCTCGACCTCGATCGCGAGCGGCAAGACCATCGACGATCTCGATGAGGGAGTGCAGCGCGCAGCGGAGGAGCTCTTCCGGCCCAAGCGCTGAACCAAGGTTCAGGCATGGCCCTTGCTTTGTCTCGAGGCATGCACGCCCTGCAGCCGCTCGCGTCCGCCGCCCGCCGCCTCTCCTCCCTCGTGTGGCCAGACCGCTGCGCCGCCTGCGACGAGCTCGGCGCGGGTCCATTTTGCGACCCCTGCAGTACCAGCCTGGAACCCTGCCCGTCCGGATGCCCGCTCTGCGGCGCCCCCGGGGACTCGGCTGCGCTGCCGGCGTTGCGACCGCGACGCTGCCTCCACTGCCGCCTGGACCCGCCGCCGTTCGCATCGGCGAGCGCGCCGTGGCTTCACGGAGGCTCGCTGGCGGAGGCCATCCACCACCTGAAATACCAGGGACGCAGCGACCTGGCGGGCCCGCTCGGCGTGCTCTTCGCGGGAGCCGATCCGCCGCGGTCGCACGTGGTCGCTCCAATCCCTCTGCACCCCGACCGACTGCGCTCGCGCGGATTCGACCAGGCCCATCTGCTGGCAAGGGAGGCCGCGCGGCGTTTCGGCCTGCCGCTGGCGTCGCTGCTCGACCGGGTGCGGCCAACGCAGCAGCAGATCCACCTGGACCGGCCGGGGCGAAGGCGCAACGTCAGCGGCGCCTTCGTCGCGCGCCGATTCGCGGCGGGGCTGCGGGTCTGCCTGATCGACGACGTGCTCACGACGGGCGCGACCGCTGCGGCCGCCGCGAGCGCGCTCTTGTCGGCGGGTGCGGCGCGCGTGGAGGTGCGGACGCTGGCGAGGGCGCCTTGACGAGCCTGGGAGCACACCGGCCTTGCCCACCGACCGGACGCCCACACCAGGACCGAGGTGGCGGGCGGCGCCCCGGCAAGCTATGCACAGAGGCGACCGGCTGCGCGCTGGAATGGCAGGGCGCGAGCGAAGGTTGCGGTCTGCGCGCGGGTAGCGCCCGCCCCTCCCCGGGAGCCCGACTGGACATGCCCAAGTTCGCCCGCTCCGACGACAGCCTCCGCCGCCCGACCTTCGCCGCCGGCCTGCTGCTCGCCAGCTGCCTGCTTGCGGCCTCCGCGCGAGCGGCGACGACGAGCGCTCCCGCGCCCAGCCTGGAGCAGCGGCTGCTCGGCGAGCTGCACTCGCCCGCGGCCCTGGCCGATCTCTACCGGGTCTACGAGCGCCGCGACCGCACCGGCGACCTCTCGGCCCTGGCGCGGCTGCTGGACACCGTCGCCGCCTCGCCCAAAGCCCGCGCTGAGCTGAAGGCGCTCGCGCTCGAGCTGCGCACCCAGGTCGCCGTGGCCCAGGGGCAGCTCCCGCAATCGCGCGCGCTGGCCGACCGCATCGCCCCGCTGCGCTCGTGGGCCATCATCGGCCCCTTCGAGAACGACGGCCGGGCCGGGCTGGCCAAGGTCTATCCTCCCGAGCGCGACGGCTTCGATCCAGCGGCTGTCTATCCGGGCAAGGAGCACGAGGTTCGCTGGCGCGCGCCGCCGGAGCTGGGCGCGCTCGGTTTCATCGATCTTTCCTCGGCGGTCCACCCGCTTCAGAACGTCACCGTCTATGCCGCCAGCACCGTGCGCTCCGACGCCGCCCGCGTCGTGTTCCTTCACCTCGGCGCCAGCGGCGGCAGCAAGCTCTGGGTCAACGGTGAGCTCGTCGCCGAGGACGCCAGCGAGCACCCCTCCCGCTTCGACCAGCGCACGGTCGCGGCGCGGCTGCAGCCGGGAGACAACTCGCTCCTGGTGAAAGTCGCGCACTCAGGCGGGCGGCTCGGCTTTTCGATCCGCCTGTGCGACGAGAGCGACGCACCGCTGGTGGCGCTGGCCCAGAGCGCCCGGGTGCCCAAGAGCAAGGGCGAAGTGCCCTCCCCGATCGCGCTGACCAGCGCAGAGGGAACGCCGCACGCGGCGGCACGCGCGCTGCCCAAGCCCGCCGACGCTGTCGCCGAGCTGCGCACGATCGCCGAGGCGGACCTCGCCAACGCCCGCGCGCAAGAGGATCTCGCGGTGGTGTTGGCCTATCGCCGTCCCGACGACGACACCGACCGGCTCGCGCTCAAGGCGATGGAGAAGGCCGCGGCCGCCGCGCCCGGCGACGTCGAGATCGAGCTGCGCCTCTCGCGCGTGCAGGACAAGGACGCCAACAAGCGGCGCGCGGCCATCGAGCGCGCGCTGCAGGACCACCCGGACGACGCCGACGCGCTCGCAGCGCTGGCCACCTTCCGGCTCGAGCACGGCGACTCGTGGCAGGCGCTGCAGCTGGCCGAGCGCGCCCGCGAGAATGCCAAGGGCGCGCTCTCGCCCGCCCTCGTCTATGCCCGCGCCCTCGACGCGGTCGGTCTCTCCGCGCGCGCGACAGCGTTGCGGCTCGAGCTGCTCAAGTCGCACCCGGAGGCCCCCCGCGCGCATCGGGCTGGCGCTCAGGCCTTGCGCCGCCTGGGCCGCACCGAAGAGGCCATCTCCGAGCTGCGCTGGTCGCTGCAGGCCCGCTTCGACGACTCGGACGCGCGGGGCGAGCTGACCAGCATGCTGCTCGACCGCGGAGATCTCGACGGCGCGCTCAAGCTGCTCGCCGACTCTGCCTTGCTCGACCCCGCCTCGCTCTACCCGCGCCTGCGCGCCGCAGATCTTCTGTCGCAGAATGGCCGCACCGAGGCCGCAGAGAAGGCCTTCGCCACGGCGCTCGAGCTCTCGCCGGACGATCCCGAGGTGCACGAGACGCTCGGCCGCCACCACCTGCGCCGCCGCGACGAGAGCAAGGCCCTGACCGCCTTCGGCCAGGCCTTGCAGCTCAAGCCGCAGAACCCGTCGCTGCGCGAGCTGGTCCGCTCGGTGCGTCCCGACGACAACTACGCCGCTCCCTACCTCTACGATGCCTACGCGCTGGCAAAGTCCGCCACCGCCGAGCAGAAGCCCGTCGAGGACGACCTCGAGATGCTGGCCGATCTCTCGGTCACGCGCGTGTTCGCCAACGGGCTCGCCTCGCGCACCCGGCAGACCATCGTGCGCGTGCTGACCGCGCGCGGAGTCGATGCGGCGCGATCGCAGGGCGTTCAGTACTCACCCGACCGGCAGGTGGTGAAGGTCGAGCGCGCGCGCGTCTTGCGCAAGGACGGCACCGTGCTCGAGAGCAAGAGCGAGGGCGAGCGCAACCTGAGCGAGCCCTGGTACGGCCTCTACTACGACGTACGCTCGCGCAACGTTTACTTCCCCCAGCTCGAGCCCGGCGACGCGATCGAGCTCATCACCCGCACCGACGACGCGGGCTCGGCCAACTTCTTCGCCGACTACTTCGGCGACTTCACCTATCTGCAGTCGACCTGGAAGAAGCGGGTCGCCGACTACGTATTGCTCGGCCCGCCCGGGCGCACCTTCTATTCCGAGGCCACCCCGCTCAAGACCCTGCAGCACAGCGAGGGCAAGCTTCCCGACGGCGGCACTTGGATGCGCTGGACCGCGACGGACGTGGCGCGCCTGGTTCCCGAGCCTTCGATGCCCGGCACCTCCGAGCTGCTCGCGCACGTGCACGTCTCGACCTACAAAGACTGGCAGAGCGTGGGCCGCTTCTATTGGGGCCTCGTCAAGGACCAGCTGCGCGTCACCGACGAGATCCGCGCCGCCGCCAACGAGGTAGTGAAGAACATCCCGGCGTCGAACGAGCTTGGCCGCATCCGCGCGCTCTACAACTTCGTCGTCTCGCGCACGCGCTACGTGGGGCTCGAGTTCGGCATCCACAGCTTCAAGCCCTACTCGGTGGACACGATCCTGAGCCGCAAGTTCGGCGACTGCAAGGACAAGGCGTCGCTGCTGCACGCCCTGCTGGAGTCGGTGAGCATCGACTCGCGGCTGACACTCTTGCGCATGAAGCGGCTCGGCGGCATCGAGCCGAACATCGCCTCGCTGGCGGTCTTCAACCACGCGATCTTGTACGTCCCCAAACACGACCTCTTCCTCGACGGCACGGCCGAGTTCCACGGCTCGCAGGAGCTGCCCGCCGACGACCGCGACGCCGAAGTGCTGGTGGTCGAGCCCGACGGCCGCGGCGCCTCGAAGTTCTTCCGCACACCCGAGGCAAAGCCCGAGGACAACACCGACGAGACGAGCGCGGTGGTGCGCTTGAGCCGCGACGGCAGCGCCACGCTGGCCATCGACGGCAAGGCCCGCGGCACCTGGACCGCCGAGCTGCGCAGAAGCTACGAGTCGCCCGACACGCGCCGACGCCTCGCCGAAGAGCGGCTGGCCCGCGCGGCCTTCCCGGGCGTCAAGGTGACGAGCGTCGAGGTCAGCGACCCACACGAGATCGAGAAGCCGTTCGAGACGAAGTTCGCGGCGCAGCTTGCCACCTTTGCCGCGCTGGACGGTTCGGGCCGGCTCCGCTTCCACCCGTTCGGCCAGCGCTCGGGCTATGTCGAATCGTACGCCTCGCTCTCGAGCCGCCTCTTGCCCGAGCGCTTCTCCTCGCCCCACAGCAGCGTCCTTCGCTATGCCATCGTCCTCCCCGAAGGCTACGCCGCCACGGTCCCCGAAGACGCGGTCGAATCGGGGCCCGAAGGCAGCTACGCCGTGCGCTACAAGCTCGACGGCACCAGCGTCGTCGCCGAGCTGACGGTCTCGTTGCGCGGCGGCCGTTTGCAGCCGGCCGAGTACCCGGCCTTCCGATCCTTCCTGCTGCGGCTCGACTCCGCGCTGCAGCGCCAGGTGGAAGCCTTGCCCAGGCCCACCACCGCGGCGGTCCTGCCGGCCGCGGGCACCTCCTCGCTCGAGGGAAGGCGCTAGACAATGGTTTGGCAAGTCCGCTCCGCGACCCTGGCGGCGCTGCTCTGCGCCGCGTGCACCGCTGGCCATCGCGACAAGCGCGCCGAGGATCCGGCGGCGGAGGGGAACCGCAGGTTGGCGGCCGCCGAGCGGGCCGTCGCCGCGACGGGATCGGCCGGGGCCATGGCGCACGCCGGGTGGCTCCGCTACCTGGTGGCGAGCGATCTGCCTGGAGCGCAGCAGCTCTTCGAGCAGGCGCTGGTCGTGACCGCGCGGGCCGCTCAGCGGACCTCTGTGGCGGACGACCGGGCGTTGGCGCTGGCGGGTCTCGCCGAGGTTGCCGAGGACCGGCTCGACACGCTCGGCGCGGCGCGCGCCTGGGCCGAGATTCTCAGGCTCGTGCCAGAGAGTCCGCTGGCAGAGCTCGCGGGCGCACGGCTCCTGGATGTCGAGGGCGATTCGCTGTCGGTCGATGAGGTGGTGGCCGAGGCGGCCCGGCAGCTCGCGCCGCCGATCGACCCGCGCGCCGCGCGCCTGGTGCGCGAGGCCGCCGCTCGGGTGGCCATGCGCAAGGACGCGGCAGAGCAAGCTCCCGAGCCGGTCCGCGAGCGAGCCGCCTGGGCGGCGCTGGGCGCTCCCCAGCATTGGCGAGTGGCGGGCCCCGTCGCGGCTTTGCGGCGCATCGACCTGGCCGCGACCTTGCCGCTCGATCACGCGACCGAGGCTGGCGTTCCAACGATGGGGCCAGGCGGCACCACCGGCGAGCGTTCGCTCGAGTTCGTCGACGGCGACGTGGGCCTCGACCTCGAGACCAACGACGGCGACGTCTACTACGCGGCCACTTTGGTGAGCGCGGCGCGAGGCGGCGACTACCTCGCCTGGGTCGAGGGCGCCTCGGCCCTCGAGCTGCGGCTGGACGGCGCGGTCCTGCTCTCGCGCAATCCCTATCCCCGCGAGCTGCCGCGGGCCGTGCAGGTGCCGGTGAAGCTGCTCGCTGGCCAGCATTCGCTGCTGGTGCGCTGGAGCCGCGCCGAAGGCTCGCGCTTCCGAGTGACCCTGGTGCGCGGCGACGGCGCCGCCTCTGATCTGAACAATGAGGCTCCCGCGGCGCTTCGCGGCAAGCGCAACCAGAGCGCGTGCGCGCTCGGCTCGACGTGCCTTGGGCCTGTGGCCTGGGAGGACGGGCGGGGCTTGCGCGGCTTCGCCGAGAGGGCGCTGCAGGCCGACCCGGACGATGTTCTCGCGACGTATCTGTTGACCCGCGCGACGTTGGGCGACGATCGCGCCGCCGCGCGGGCAGCGCTCGAGCGGCTGCTGGCGCTCACCAATTCGGGAGCGCCGGCGCTGGTGCTCCACGCGCAGGCGCTGCTCCGCGACACCGAGGTTCCCGACCGCCTCGGTCGCTCGCGCGCGCTCGGCGAGCTGACCAGCGCGGCCGACAAGGCGCCGGCCGCCATCCGCGTGCGCCTCTCCATCGCCTCGCTGCAGCGCGACGCCGAGCGCTACGATGACGCTGCGGCGCAGCTCGACAAGGCCGAGCGGCTCCTCGAGACCTTCGCGCCGGCCGAGAAGAAGCCCGACCTTCCGCCGCGGCTCTCGCTGGCCAGGGCGCGCCTGCTCGACGCGCGCGGCAACACCGCTGCGGCGCGCGCCAAGGTCGAGGCGGCGCTGGCTGCCGACGCCGGCCGCTGCGATGCGCGCGCCCTGCTCTACGAATATGCGCGGCGCGACGGCTCACTCGAGGAGCAGGCCCGCTTCGCCGAGGCGATGCTCGGCTGCGCCGACGGCCGCTCGACCCTGGCCAACGTCGCGCGCGAGCGACACGACCTGGACAAATCGGAATCGCTCTTGATGCAGCTGGTGGCCGCGTTTCCGGCGCAGCCGCACCGCCTGGAGGCGCTCGGCGAGCTGCTCACCGCGCGGCAGAGGTTCGATCGCGCCGCGGCGGCGCTCAGGGCCGCGGTCGCCCTTGCGCCCAGGTCCGCCGAGCCGCACCGGCGCCTCTCGGGGCTGCTCGAGACCGCAGGCGACTTGCCCGGCGCCAAGGCCGAGCGCGCGATCGCGCTGCAGCTGACGCCGGGCGATCTCACCCTCCGCCGCCAGGTGGCGCTCGACGACCGCAAGCCGCTCTTGGCCTGGGCCGACCGCGACGCCATCGCCGCCGCGCGCGCGCCGCCCCGGGCGGGAGTTGCAGGCACCTCCGCCATCAGGCTGCTCGACCTGGCCGGGGTCGAGATCTTCGCCGACGGCGGGGCGGTCGAGCGGGTGCACACGCTCGCGCGCGTGCTCGACAAAAAGGGCATCACCCGCTTCGGCGAGGCGCACATTCCGGCCGACGCCCAGGTGCTGCGGCTGCGGACCATCAAGCCCGACGGCCGCGTGCTGGAGCCCGAGTCCATCCCTGAGAAGGAGAGCGTGAGCCTCCCCGGTCTCGAGCCGGGCGACGCGGTCGAGGTGGACTACCTGCACGCGCTGGCATCCCGCGGGCCAGACCTGCCGGGCCTGACGCTCGGCGGCTTCTTCTTTCGCGACGACGAAACGCCGATGGGCGAGTCTTCGTACGAGGTGCGCGCTCCGGCCGGCGTGCCGCTCGAGGTGGACGCGCACCAGCTCTCGGTCGAGCCTCCGCGCGTCGAAGGCGGCGTGGTCCGTTTCCACCACTCGTCGCGCGAGGTGCAGCCGCTGCAGCCCGAGCCCAACGCGCCCGGCGAATCGGAGACCATGCCCTGGGTCCAGGTCGGCTCGGGCGCCGAGCAGCGCGACTTCATCCGCTCGATCGCCGACTGGGCCCTCTTGCGCACGCGGTCCGGTGCCGCCATCGACGCGCTCGCGGCGGCAGCCAGTGGATCCTCGCCCGCCGAGAAGGCACGAAACATCTACGCGGCGCTCTCGCGTGCAGTGCGCGGCCGGTCGCAAGGGTCCGAGTTCGGCACGCCCGCGACGCACATCCTGGCGCTCGGCCGCGGCAATCGGCTGCTGGTGCTCAAGGCGGCGCTGGCGTCGGCCGGCATCCACTCGCGCCTCGCGCTGGCGCGGACGTTCGGGGGCGACCCTGCGCCCTATCGGTTCCCGCGCGGCGACACCTTCAACTGGGCGCTCTTGCGCGTCGAGCTGCCGGGCGGACCGGTCTGGGTGGACACGGCCTATCGCTACGCGCCGTTTGGCCGGCTGCCCTCGTTCGTGCGCGGCTCACCAGCCTGGCTCTTGCCCGAGCCGGGAGAGGAGCCCGAGCTCGCGAAGACTCCCGACGACAGCGACCCGGCCCGCGACGGGCGGACGCTGAAGATGGGCCTGCGCATGGACGCGACCGGCGCGGCGACCGGCGCTGGCAGCGATGAGCACCGCGGCTTCGAGGCGGCCTCGCTCAAGGACGCCCTCGAGCGGATGGACAGGGATCAGCGCAAGCAGGCCGTCGAGGCGATGCTCAACCGCGGGCTGCGCGGGGTCACGCTCGACTCGCTCAGCACCGAGCACGAGGGCGACCTGGGCGGCTCCGGCACCCTGCAGTACGCGCTGCACGCCCAGCTCGGGCGCAAGGAAGGCAGCTCGCTCGCGCTGCCCTCCTCGGTGCTGCCCGCGCGCGTCGGGCGGCGCTGGGTGCAAAAGGCCGAGCGCGCGCTGCCGCTCTTGCTCGACGCGAGCGACAGCCAGGTGGTGGACGTCGAAGTGCAGCTGCCGCAGGGCTTCACGCTGGCCGAGGCGCCCCCGCCGCTGAAGCTCGAGACGCCGTTTGGCAGCTATGCCTGGTCGGTGCGTGAAGAGCCCTCCGATGCCGGCGCTCGCAAGGTGCTCCTGCACGAAGAGCTGCGGCTGCCGCAGCAGCGCGTGAGGCCCGAGGCATACGGAGCCTTCAAGGCGTTCGCGCGGGCCATCGACGAGGCGCAATCCCAGGACGTGCGCGTGACAGGACCCGCGGGCGCCAGCGCGACGCCGGCGGTGCGCCCTTAGAGCACCGAACGGGTTGGTTCCCGTCGGAGAACCGGGGGTTCCTGGGCAACCTCCTCGGTCCACCAACCCGATCGGTGCTCTAGAAGAATCGGAGCGCGGCCTCGCTGTGCAGATCCAGCCCCAGCTCGGTGAGGCGGAGGCGGGGCCCTTCCACCAGGGCCAGCCGCTCGCGCACCAGGCGCTCGAGCACCGGCGCATAAGGCGAGCGCACGGGCAGACCCGACCAGGCCTCGAGCTCCTCCAGGTCAACGCCCTCGACCAGGCGCAGCCCGGTAAAGATGCGCTCGCGCAAGAGGTCCTCCGCGGGCAGCTCTTCGCGCTCGGCCTCGGGCAACTCGCCTGCGAGGGCGCGATCCATCCAAGTGGTCGCCGAGCGCTCGTCCTTCCAGCGCACGCCGCGCAGGGAGTCGCCGCGCTGGAGCAGCAATCCGCAGGCGCCGGGTCCCACGGCGACGTACTCGGCGCCGCGCCAGTAGAGCCCGTTGTGCACCGACTCGCGGCCGGGGCGGGCGAAGTTCGAGATCTCGTAGCGTCGCAGCCCGGCTGCTCCCAGTGCGGCCCGGAGCGATTCGCCCATGGCGGCCTGCTCTTCGTCGCCGGGAAGAACCAAGAGGCCGCGGCGCACCGCGCGGGCCATCGGGACGTCCACGGCCAGCGCGGTCAGGGTCAGCGCGTAGCAGCTGACGTGGCCGACGCCCAGGGCCACCGCGCGGGCCGCGTCGCTGCCGGCTCCCGCGGCGGTCTGGCCCTCGCCGCCGTGGATCAAGTCGATGGAGACGTTGTCGAAGCCGGCGGCGCGCGCGCTGGCCAAGGCCTCCTCGGCCTGCCCGGCGCTGTGGACGCGACCGAGCGCGACCAGCTGCGCCGGCTCGAACGACTGCACCCCCAGCGAAAGTCGATTCACACCGATCTCGCGATAGGCGCGCAAGAGCGGCTCGCCCGCAGCTTCCGGATTGGCCTCGAGGGTCACCTCGGCGTCGGGCGCCAGATTGAAAAGCGCGCGCACCTCAGCGAGCGCGCGCGCCAGCTCGGCGGGCTCCCAGAGCGAGGGCGTCCCGCCGCCGAGAAAGATCGACACCACGCGGCGCGCCGGGCCAGCGGCGAAATCGGGCGCCCGGCGCCGCAGCTCGGCGATGACCGCGTCGGTGAAGCGCCGCTGCGGGATCTGCCGCACCTTGGCGACCGCGAAGTCGCAGTAGGGGCAGATCTGCGGGCAATAGGGAAAGTGGATGTAGACGCCGAGCGGCAGCACGGAGGCCGCTAGTCCACGAGCTTGGAGGGCAGCGGCGGCGGGACCGATTGGCTCGAGCGCGGCGCCGTGGCGATGCGCGCGACCTCCTGGTTCAGGAAGTCGTTCTCGCCGCGCAGGTCCTCGAGCTCTTGCTGGATGCGCTGCTCGGAGGCCTGGAGCATCTCGACGCGGGCGCGCATCTGGCCCGCCTCGGAGCGGAGCGCGGCGCGCTCGCGGCCCAGGCTCTCGACCACGGACTGCAGCTCGACGGCGCGGCCCTCGGCGCGGGCAGCCCGCTCGAGCGCCACCTGCTGCTCGGCGCGCGCCGACCGCGTGTCGTGGCGCGCGGTCTCGATCTCCTCGTCCATCTGCTCGGCGTTCTCCGCCTGCTGGGCGCGCTGCACGCGCAGCTCCGCGTCCAGCGCGGCCTCGCGCTCGCGGGCAGCCTCGAGCGCCTTCTGCAGCACCGTCTCGCGCGCCTCTGATTCGTTCTTCTCGCGGGCCATCAGCTCCTTGAGCTGGGCGGCCTCGCGCAGCGAGCCCTCGATGACCTGCTGCTCGCGCTGCAGTGCCTGCGCGTGCTCGTTCTCGAGGCGGCCGGCGTTGGCCATCCGCTCGGTCTCCAGCCGCGATGCAGACGCCTTGCGCTCCTGCTCGAGGTGCTCCTGGCCCGCGGCCTTCTCGGCCACGACGCGCGCCTCGGAGGCCGAGAGCTCGTCGGCGAGCTTCTGCCGTGCGCCCTCGGCGGCCTCGAGCTTCTGCTGCAGCGCGAGCCCTGCCTCCTCGGCGGCCGCCAGCCTCTCGGCGAGCTTCTTCGCCTCGTCGGCAGCGGCGTGCAGCTGGTTCTGCGCCTTGGCCAGCTCTTCAGTCTTCGCGAGCAGATCAGGCCGCAGCTCCTCGACGGTCGCGCTCAGCCGGGCCTGCTCGGCGCGCGCCTGGGTGAGCCGCTGGTGGGCGGCGTCGAGCGCGGCCTGGCCCTCGATCTCGGCCTTGGTGGCCTGGACCTGCGCCGCCCGCGCTTCCTCTTCGCCGCGGGCCAGCCGCTCGGCCTCGGCGCGCGCGGCGGCGATCTCCTTCTCGGCGGCGGCGGTGCGCTCCTCGGCGGCCTTGGCCTGCGCCTGCGCCAGCGCGGCGCGCTCATCTCGAGCGGCCAGCGCGGCCCGGAGCGCGGGCAGCTCACCGCGCGCGGCGTCGCGGTCGATCTGCAGCTCGTCGGCCTCGCGCCGGACCACGTCGCGCTCGCGCTCCATCTCGGCGAGCTTGGTGACGAGGTGCGCGGAGCGGATGCGCTCTTCTTCCAGCTCGGTCGGGGGCGGCGGCAGCGAGCGGCGCGCGCCATCGGCTGCATCGGAGACGCGCCTGGCCGCGCTGGAGAGCTCCTCCTCGGCCCGCGCGAGCGACAAGACCGAGCGCTCGCGCAGCGCGCCCAGCTCGGCGCGCAGGGTCGCCACCTGCGCCTCGGCCGCCTCGGCCCGGCTGCGCTCGGCGGCGTGGCGCTGCAGGTCGCGCGAGAGCCTGGCCGCCTCGGCCTCGCGGTCGACGATGATCGCCTTGAGCACCGCCAGGTCCTGCTCGCGCAGCGCGGACTGCTCGCGATACCACCCGGCGAGCTCGCGGTCGCTGAGGCCGGGCGGCGGCTCGACCGGCACGCCGGGGCTGGTGACGTCGAGCGCCGACCCCAACGCCGGCGCCGCCGTTTGCTCGGAGCTGTCTGAAGACGAAGACATGCGCGTGGAAGATATCAGGGATTGGCAGGCGTTCGCGACTCTGTCGCGCCGCGCGCGGAAAGCCTTGCCCACTCTCGCAGCACCAGCGCCGCCACCTCGCCGGGCCGCTCGAGGTGCAGGTGGTGGCCTGCCTGCTCGATGGTTTCGATGGTGAGGCTTCGCAAGGTGGCCATGCGCTCCTTCACCAGCGCGGGCTCCGGCACGAAGCCGCTGCCGCCGCGCACCAGCAAGACGGGCGCGGTGATCTGGCCGGCCAGGGCTTGCAGGGCCGGCTCGTTGAAGGGCATCGGCGAGTGGCCGCGCAGGAGCGGATCCCACTTCCACGCCATCCCGCCGCCTTGCGTGGCATCGGGCGAGACCCCGCCCGCCGCCAGGTGCCTGGCCGCCTCGCGGGGCAGGCTCGGGTTGAACCGCACCAGGCGGTTCACGGCGTCGTCCACGCTGTCAACGCGCCGGCGCTGGCGGGGCTTGCGCAGGTCCTCGAGCCAGCTCGAGAGCCTGAGCGGCACCTCTTCGGGCGGCACCGTCAGCGGCATGGCGTCAAGGAGCGTGGCGTGGAGGGTTCGGGCGGGCCGCCCGGCCGCATAGAGCAGCGCGACCGCGCCGCCGAGCGAGTGGCCGACGAGCCTCACGGGACCCTGCACGGCGAGCGCATCGAGGGCGCCGTCGACGTCGGCCACGTACTCGACCACGTGGTAAAAACTGGCCAGCGGCGCCCACTCGGAGTCGCCGTGGCCGCGAAAATCGAGCGCCACCACGGGGCCCGCTTCCGCCAGGAGCGGCGCCAGCAGGTCGAACGAGGCGCAGCTGTCCATCCAGCCATGGAGGAGGAGCGCGGTAGGCCCCGGCGGTCCGTCGAACAAGCGCGCGTGCAGGCGCAGGCCCCGCACCGTCAGATCCTGGTCCCGCGCCTGGGTCATGCAGCCAAGCTAACCCCGCCGGGGAAAAATTGGACGGCTGTTCGTGCCTCAAGTTGCAATCGCCAGCCCGGCCGGCGCCGTTGTGCCATTCTGCCGCCCCCTCGGCTCAACCGGAATCAGTGCCGCAGCGGGCCCGTCCCAAATCCTCCAGGAGGAACTCGCCATGCGCGTCCATTTCACTTTCGCTCCCTTCGCCGCCGCGCTCGCCGCGGCCTCGCTCGCCGCCTGCTCCCACGCCGAGGTCAAGCCTGACACCGAGGCCAAGAAGGAGGTCGCGCCCGTCGCCCCCGCGGCCGCCGCGCCCAGCGCCGACCAGAAGGCCGCCGAGTACAAGGCCGAAGGCCAGGCCCAGCTCGACCAGGCCATGAAGCGCCTCGACGAGGTCAGCGTCTTCTTCGAGTTCGACGAGTCCACGCTCACCAAGGACGCCACCGCGCGGCTCGCGGATGTCGCGGCGGTCCTGGTCAAGCACCCGGAGCTCAAGGTCAAGATCGAGGGCCACGCCGACGAGCGCGGCACGCCCGACTACAACCTCGCGCTCGGCCAGCGGCGCGCCTCGGCGACCAAGGGATATCTCGAGAAGCTGGGCGTCAAGTCGGACCAGGTCGAGAAGGCCATCAGCTATGGCTCCGAGAAGCCCAAGGACCCGGGCCACAATGAAGAGGCGTGGAAGCAGAACCGGCGCGGCGACGTGCGCGCGGCCGACGACAACAAGTAGGTTCAGCCGCGGCTTCTTGCCTCGGCCAGCACGGCCAGGAGGCTCTGCAAGAGCGACGGAGGCGCGGCGACGATCTCGCCGCCCGCCAGCGCGAGCGGCCCCCCGGCGAAGTCGCTGAGCGCGCCGCCCGCCTCTTGCACGAGGATGATCCCGGCGGCGATGTCCCAGGGCTTGAGGCCCTGCTCCCAGAAGCCATCGAGCCGGCCGGCCGCGAGGAAAGCCAGGTCGAGCGCGGCGCTGCCCAGCCGGCGCGTGCCCTGCGCGCGGGTGGTGAAGCGGGCGAAGCCGTCGAGCAGCTCGGGCAGCCGCTCGCGCCTGTCGTAGGGAAACCCGGTGCAGACCAGCGCGCGGCCAAGCTCGGTCTCGCGCGAGACGGACAAGCGGCGCTCGCTGCCGTCTCTCTCGGCCCAGGCGCCGAGGCCGCGCGCGGCCCTGAACAGCTCGCCGCGCGAAGGGTCCACCGTGCAGCCCGCGAGCACGCTCCCGCCCGACTCGGCGGCGACGGTGCAGGCAAAGAGCGGGATGCCGTGCGCGTAGTTGGTGGTGCCGTCGAGCGGGTCGACGATGAAGCGCAGCGCGGCCTGTTCGCCATGGGCGCCGCTCTCTTCGGCCAGCACGGCGACGCCAGGCGCGCGCTCGGCGAGGAGGCGCAGCACGGCCTCTTCCGACGCCTTGTCCGCGTCGGTCACCAGATCGATGCGCCCCTTGAACTGCACTTCGCGCGGCAGCGTCGAGCGCTCGCGCAGCACCCGCGCACCTTCGCTGGCCGCGGCGACGCAGATGGCCTGCAGCTCGGCCGGCTCGGCGGGCTCGGAGCTCATTGCGCGCTCTCCGCGACCAGCGCCTCGGCCTCTTTGCCGAGCGTCTCCTCGAGCCCGTCGGGCGCGCCCTCGTGGCGGAAGCGCACCTGGCCGCGCCGGTCGATGAGCACCGCGAACGGCAGGTTCGCGCCGCCGAGCTTCTCGGCCTGCGCGCCGTCCGGATCGCGCAGCACGGGCAGGCTGATGCGCAGCTCTTTCAGGAAGGGCGCGACGTCCACGGACTGCTTCTCGACGTTGACCACATAGGTGACAAGCCCTCGGGCCGCCAGCTTCTCGGCGAGGCGCTGCGTGCTCGGGAGCGTCGCGCGGCACGGCTGGCACCAGGTGGCCCAGAAGTCGAGCAGCACCACCTTGCCGGCCAGCTGCTCGAGCGCAAACGGCTGCCCCTCGGGCGTCGCCAGCGTCAGGCCCTTGGCGGGCTTGGGTCCGCTCGCGCAGGCGGAGGCGAAGAGCGCGATCGCCAAGGCGAGGGACTTCACGGCCGCGCCCGCAGCGCCGCCAGGAGCTTGCCGTGCAGCCCGCCGAAGGCGCCGTTCGACATCGCCAGCACCACGTCGCCCTCTTTCAGCTCGCGCGCGAGCACCGCGACGATGGCGTCCGGCGACTCCATCCAGCGGCAGGGCGTTCCGGCGGCGGCGATATCGGCGGCGAGCTTCCTTGCGTCCACGCGCTCGGCCTCGGGAACCTTGGCGATGGCCGTGGGCTGGCTGATGAGCGCCTCGGCCGCGCCGGTGAACGCGTGCGCATACTCGTCCTGGTGGATCTTGCGCATGGCGGTATTGCTGCGCGGCTCGAAGATGGCCACCAGCCTGCGGCCCTCGTATTGCGCGGCCACCGCCGCGATGGTCTCGCGCACCGCCGTCGGATGGTGCGCAAAGTCGTCGATCACCGACACGCCCTGCTCTACCCCGCGCAGCTCCTGCCGCCGCTTCACCCCTTTGAAAGCAGCGAGCCCGCGGACGGCCTCTTCCGCCGAGAGTCCGAGCGCCCGCGACGCCGCATAGACCCCGAGCGCGTTCTCGACATTGTGCCGCCCCGCCGCCGGCAGCATCGCCGATGACTCTTTGACGCCGTTATAAGAAATCTCGAAGCGGGCGCCGTCGGGACCTAACCTCAACCCAGCCATCGTCCAATCCGCCGCGCGGGTGGCTGAGTACGTCTCTACCTTGCATTTCGCCCCGGCGATGATCTTCCGATAGTTGTCGAAGCCGGAGCAGGCGGCGAGATATCCGTCTTGCGGCAGGAGCGCGACGAACTTTTCGAAGGCGCTCTCATAGTGAGCCATATCCCGATAGATATCGGCGTGGTCGAATTCAGCCCCGGTAAAGATGGCGGTGCGGGCCTGGTAGTGGAGGAACTTGGGTCCTTTGTCGAAATAGGCGGTGTCATACTCATCGCCTTCGAGGACGAAGTGCTCGCCGCCCCCCAGCCGGAACCCTTCGTTGAAGTCGAGCGGCACGCCGCCGACGAGCAGGGATGGATCGCGCCCGGTCGCGTGCAGCACGGCCGCCATGATGCTGGTCGTGGTGGTCTTTCCATGCGTGCCGACGATCACGACTGGATGCTTCTTCTCGAGAAACAGCTCGCCCAGCGCCTCGGGGAAGCTCAGGTGGGCCAGGCCGCGGCGCCGCACCGCCTTGGCCTCGGGATTCTCGGCGCGGATGACGTTGCCGACCACGGCCAACTCCGGCCCCTTGCCGCCAAACGAGCTGGCCAGGTTTTCGGCGCGATATCCCGTGAAATAGGAGATGCCCCACTCCGCGAGCTTGTCGCTCATGGGCGGATAGACGTTCTCATCCGAGCCGCTGACCTCGTGGCCGGCCTTGCGGAGCAGCCCGGCGAAGGAGCCCATGCCCGTGCCGGCGATGCCGAGCAGATAGATGCGCATGCGCGCTCAATATCACCAAGCCGCTGCGGGCGAGGTGGGCGCTTGCAGCATCGTCAACCGGCCACCATCGGCGTCGAGCGCGTGCGGAACGCCGAGGGCCACCGGCTGGTTCCTTCCGGCGTGGCCAAAGGGAGCGCCGAAAGCCACCGGCACGCCGAGCGTCGAGAGCCGCGACGCCACCGCCTCGGCCCGGCCCCCGCTCGGCTCGCCGGGCCCGACCAGGTCGCCGACGACGAACCCGCGCGCGCCCTCGAGAGCGCCGGAGAGCAAGAGCTGCGTCACCAGCCGGTCGAGCTTGTAGGGCGGCTCGTTCAGGTCTTCGAGCAGCACCAGCGCGCCCGCGAACCTGGGCTGCAGCGGAGTCCCGCAGAGCGCGGCCAGGACGGCCAGGTTCCCCCCGCGCAGGACCCCTTCCGCCGCCCCTCCGCGCGCGCCCGGTGGATGCATGGGATCCCATGCAATTACATTCAGTCCTGACTGTTTGTTTCCGAAGAGCAGCCCGCGCAGCCGCTCCAACGCCTCGGGGTCCTCGCCGAGCTGGGTGCACATCGGCCCGTGGATCGACGGCACGCCCGCGTGCGCCCAGAGCTGGTGGAGCGCCGTGGCGTCGCTGTAGCCGACGAGCAGCTTCGGATCCCGCCGCACCTCGTCCGGCTGCAGCGGCGCCGGGCCTTGCAGGAGCGGCATGATCCCGTAGCCCCCGCGCGCCAATACAATCAGTCGGGACTGTTTGTTTGTGAGGGCGGCGCGCAGCTCGTCGCGGCGGCGGGAGTCCTCGCCGGCGAGGTAGCCGTGCTCGGCCGGATGGCGCGCAAAGACTTCGTCCGCGAACTCCGGAGCCAGCCCGAGCGAGCGCAGCGCCGCCACGCCACGAGCGAACTTCTCCTTGTCGAAGGGGCTGGCAGGCGCCACCACGGCGACCTGGTCGCCTGGCGAGAGGGGCGCTGGCTTGAGGTCGGCCTGCGCCGCGGCGCGCGAGGCGTCTGGCTCGGTCAGTGGCACGGAGAACACTCTAGCTCCAAGGTGCGGCTCCCGCCCGAGGTGATCCTTCTTGAACGTTTGCCCGTGTTGACGCGTGCGCGCGGGCGCGAGCCGGTTACCGTCCGCGCATCCACCCTGCAGGGAGGTCCACATGGCAGCACCGACGAACAAGAAGGATCCCGCTTCCTCGACGAAGAAGGCGCAAGCAGAGCCGCAAGCCGCCGCCGCCGCTGCTCCGAAGAAGTCGGCCGCGGCGCCCGCCGAGCCGAAGGGGGTGAAGACCGTCAACCCGGCCGGCGACGCGCAGATGTCCACCAAGGAGCCGCGCAAGGATTCGCGCGGCGAGACCGGCGCCGAGCAGATCGCGCGCCGGGCCTACGAGCTGTGGCTGGAGCGCGGGGGCAACCACGGCGACGACCAGGGCGACTGGCACCGCGCCGAGCGCGAGCTGTCCGGCGGCCAGCGACACTCTTGAGCCGTCAACCGCGGGGCTCTCTGCGGGCGCCGCGCTTGACACCACGGGCGGCTGCCGCTACAAGCGGCGCCCTCGTCGGCACGACCGTTCCCCGATAGCTCAGCTGGCAGAGCAACGGACTGTTAATCCGTGGGTCGCTGGTTCGAACCCAGCTCGGGGAGCCATTCACGCGGGGTCGCGGAAACGCGACCCCGCACTTTTTAACAGCGGCCTCGGAGAGCGATCTCCGGGGCCGTTGCGTTTCTCCCCCACGTTTCCGCGACCTTCGACGCTCGGCGAGCACCACGCGCGCGTGGACA
>JBBRMA010000025.1:0-80423 GCA_038231075.1 Myxococcales bacterium
GAAGGGGCTGCGCCCCTCCCCGCCGAACAAGTTCGTCTGGGCCCCTCCCTGCTGCGGCCGGACTCCCGGCCGGGCCGCCCCTGGCGGCTGGAGCCGGTACGAACTTCGGAGCAGCAGTACTAGGGCGTGTCCGCAAACTCCTCCCGTCGCCAGAGGGCCGATGGCCGGCGCATCGCTGCGTTGCTCGTCGTCGCCGTACAGAAAGTACGGCTCCCTCCTCGCGCCTTGCGCTGCTTGGTCCTCATCGCTCGGGCTCGGTCCGGAGTTTGCGGACACGCCCTAGCCCTGAATCCGCGCGACGGTGCGCGCGGGATCAGGACAGTTCGCGTCGGCGAATACGCCGACGGACTCCCAGAGCGGCGCGGCTGCGGGAAAGAAAGGTGCTGACCACAGGGGAAAGTCGGACCTTGACGCGCGCGGCCAAGCGACCTACCCCTGGAAGCGCCGACCAGCGACAGACGCGAGGGAAGATGGCGCACGTCAAGATCGAGCGGGGCCGCTACTACGAAGACTTCGCCCTCGGCGAGGTGTACCGGCACCACTGGGGCCGCACGCTGACCGACGGCGAGTGCCAGCTCTTCGCCACCTGGACCATGAACGCCGTGCCCCTCTACTTCAACAAGGTGCACGCCGCGGCGCTCGGCCACCCGAATACGCCGGCGCACCCGCTCTTCGTCATGAACGTGGTCTTCGGCATGACCGTCGAGGATCTGTCCGAGCAGGCGCTGGCGCACCTTGGGTATTGGGGAATGCGCTTTCCAAAGTTCTGCTATCCGGGCGACACGCTGACCGCCTCGAGCGAAGTCCTCGACAAGCGCGAGAGCGCCTCGAAGAACGACCGCGGCATCGTCCACGTTCGCACCATTGGGTGTAACCAGCGCGGCGAGGAGATCTGCGTTTACGAGCGCAAGATCCTCGTCAAGAAGCGCGCCGCCTTCGCGGCCAAGCCTTAGTCGAGGGAGAAGCCATGGCCGAAGCCATCGCCAACATGGGCGGCGCGCTCACCGACGAGCACGTCGCCATTCGTGAGAGCGTGCGCGACTTCGCCGACCGCGAGGTCGTGCCCATCGCCAACGAGCTCGACAACAAGTACGCCGAGATACCGACCGGCGTCGTCAAGAAGATGGCTGAGTTGGGTTACTTCGGACTCATCTTCTCACCTGACTACGGCGGCGCGGGTCTAGACCACCTCTCGATGGCCATCGTCGCCGAAGAGCTCTCGCGCGCCTGGCTGTCGGTGGGCAGCGTGATGACCCGCATGATCATCACCGCGTCCTTGATTCAAGCCAACGGCACCGAGGAGCAGAAGAAGAAGTGGCTGCCCGGGATCTGCTCCGGCGAGATCCTCTGCGCCGCCGCGTTTACCGAGCCGGACGCAGGGTCCGACAGCGCTGGTATCAAGTGCCGCGCGGTGAAGAAGGGCGATGAATATCTCTTGAGTGGCGAGAAGACCTGGTGCACCTGGGCCAACAAGGCCGACATCCTCTGCACCACCGTCATCACCAATCCGGAAGCGGTCAAGCACAAGCGGTTGAGTATCCTGCTGGTGCCGAAGAAGCGCGGCGATGAGTTCGACCCGCCCAAGCTCGCCGGCTCGCCCATCCCGACCATTGGCTATAAAGGGATGAACTCCTATTCGCTCCAATTCGACGACTATCCCGCCCCGGTCGAAAATCTCTTGGGCGGGGTCGAGGGCAAGGGCTTCTATCAACTCATGTCCACCTATGAGGTGGCGCGCATCCAGACCGCGGCCCGCGCGGTCGGCGTCGCCCAGGGGGCCTTTGACGCGGCTCTGCGATATTCCAAAGAGCGCACCCAGTTTGGCAAGCCCATCAGCGAGTTCCAGGTCATCCGCCACAAGCTCGCCGAGATGGCCACCAAGATTGAAGCGGGGCGGCAATTGACCTATCACGCGGCCCGGATGAAGGACACGGGCAAGCGCGCCGATCTCGAGGCCGGGATGGCCAAGGCCTTCTGCGCCGAGATGGCCGAGCACGTGACCAGCGAGGCGCTGCAGGTGTTCGGCGGATATGGATATTCGCGTGAGTTCCCCGCCCAGCGCTTCTGGCGCGACGCGCGCGTCTTCCGCATCTTCGAAGGCACCAGCGAGATTCAATACGAAGTGATCGCCAAGCGGCTCTTGGAGGGATGATGTCGGAGCGCCACTACCTGACCCGCGGCGACAACCTCTTCGAGGACTTCAACGTCTCTGACGTCATCGTCCACCCGCGCGGCCGCACCGTCGGCGAAGAGCACATGGCGCTGACCAACATCGTGCTCAACACGGCGCAGATTCATTTCAATCAAGCGATGTGCGACGCCGATCCAAAGACCTATTATGGCGGCAAGCGCATCGTCTATGGCGGCGTGGTCTTCGCCTTCGTCAGCGGGCTGGCCTCCGAAGAGACGGCCGAGAACGCCGTGGCTGAGTTGTCCTATGACGAAGGCCGCCACCTGAACCCGGTCTTCGCGGGCGACACGCTCTTTGCCGAGAGCACGGTGATCTCCAAGACCGAGGACGACCCGCGCATCGGCAACTCAGGCGTTCCAAACATCAAGCCAGGCATGGCCGGCATCGTGAAGTTCCTCTTGCACGGCAAGAACCAGCGCGGCGAGATCGTCCTCGAGATCACCCGCGAACTCTTGATCCTCAAGCGCGAGTTCCGGCCGTGAGCGAGAAAGCAAAGATAGAGCCTGCGCCGCGCGCGACTCGCAGCGGCGTCCCCATCAAGCCGCTCTATGGCCCCGAGGACGTGGGCGCGCCGCCGCCGCCGCCCGGCGAGTTTCCCTATACGCGCGGGATCCACCGCAACATGTATCTCGGCAAGCTCTGGACCATGCGCCAATATGCCGGGTTCGGCACGCCGCGCGAGACCAACCAGCGCTTCCGCTACCTGCTCGACCAAGGGCAGACGGGCCTGTCGCTGGCATTGGATCTGCCAACTCAATTAGGTTTGGACGCCGACGATCCGGAGGCCGAAGGCGAGGTGGGAAAGGTCGGCGTCAGCATCGGGTCGCTCGCCGACATGGAGGAGCTCTTCGCCGGAATTCCGCTCGGCAAGGTCTCCACCTCGATGACCATCAACGCCACTGCGCCCATCCTGCTTGCTTTATATGAAGAAGCGGCGCGGCGGCAGGGCGTGCCCGCCGAGCGCATCAGCGGCACGGTGCAGAACGATCTCCTCAAGGAGTTCGGCGCGCGCGGGGCCTGGCTGTTTCCCATCGAGCCCTCGATGCGGCTCGCCTGCGACCTGATTCAAGACACGGTCACGCGGCTGCCGCGCTTCAATCCCATCTCCATCGCCAGCCATTATCGAGACGCCGGCGCGACACCGGCCGAAGAGATGGCCTATACGCTGGCGGCGGGGAAAGCCTATGTCGAGAACCTGCTCGCGCGGGGAATGACCGCCGACCAGTTCGCGCCCCGGCTCTCGTTCTTCTTTTATACCTATACGAACTTCTTCGAAGAGGTGGCCAAGTATCGCGCCGGGCGGCGCATCTGGGCCCACGCGCTGCGCGACCGCTATGGCGCCAAGGAGCCAGAGAGCTGGCGCCTGCGCGCCGCCTGCGTCTGCGGCGGCCACTCGCTGACGCGCGCCGAGCCGCTCAACAATATTACCCGCACCACACTAGAGACCTTCGCGGTGGCCTGCAGCGGCCTGCAGAGCGTCTTTACCGCCGCTTATGATGAGGCGTTCGCGATCCCAACCGAGCTGAGCGCCCGCACCGCGCTCCGCGTGCAGCAGGTCGTCGCCTACGAGACCGAGGTGGCGCAGACGGTGGACCCCCTCGGCGGCAGCTATTTCGTCGAGGCGCTGACCGACGGGATGGAGAAGGCCATTCAGGCAGTGCTCGATGACATCGAGGCGCGGGGCGGATTCGTCGAGTGCCTGCGCGATGGATATATCCAGCAGCGCATCGCCCAGCGCGCCTATGAGCACCAGCGCGCGGTAGAGAAGGGCGAGGTGCCGGTGGTGGGCGTCAACAAGTTCGCCACCGTCGGCGAGGCGCACAAAGAGCCCGGCGTGGAAGTGGCCGCCGCGAGCGCGCAGGCCGCGCTGGATGCCGCCGAGCGCGTTCGCCGCGTGCGCCAGGAGCGCGACGCGGGCAAGGCGACGGACGCGCTGCACGAGCTCTCGAGAGCGGCGGCTGGACCCGACAACCTGCAACCTTATATCCGCGGGGCAGTCGCGGCCTATTGCACGGTCGGTGAGATCGCCTCGGTCCTCAAGCAGCGCTTTGGCGTCTATCAACCCCCGACGAGGTTCTAGGTGACCATCCGCGTCCTAGTGGCAAAGCCGGGGCTCGATGGGCACGATCGCGGTGCGCGCGTGATCGCGGCGGCGCTCCGCGATGCCGGAATGGAGGTCGTCTATACCGGCCTGCGCGCGAGCGTGCCCGCCATCGCGGCGGCCGCGTTGCAAGAAGACGTGGACGTGATCGGCTTGTCGATCTTGAGCGGCGCGCACTTGAGCATCTGCAAGCGCCTGCGCGAAGAGATGAAGTCGCGCAACATCGATATCCCCATCGTGGTCGGCGGTATCATTCCCGAGGCCGACACCGCGGCATTGAAAGAGCAGGGCGTGGCGGCGGTCTTTGGCCCTGAGTCGGCGCTCGCGTCGGTGGTCGAGGCGGTGCGCGCCATCGCCGAAGGACGGCCTTTGCCGGACGCCGGAAGCCGCAAGCCGGAAGCCGCCTCTCCAGGCATCCCCGCGACCCGCCTGGACCACGCCGCCATCGCGGTGAAGGACATGGACGCCACGCTCGCGCTGCTCTCGGAGATCCTCGGGCAGCCGGTGGCCCACCGCGAGCAGGTGCCGGCGCAAAAGGTGGAGGCGGCGTTCTTTGATTTCCCCAACGGCGCTTCCTTGGAGATCATCGCGCCGGTGGCCGCGCTCGGCGAGAACCCCGGCGTGCAGAAGTTCCTCGAAAAGAAGGGCGAGGGGTTGCACCACCTCGCCCTGCGCGTGACTGAGCTCGATACTCTATTACTCAAGCTCGACCAGCGCGGCGTTCCGCTCATCGACAAGGTGTCGCGGCCCGGCGCGCGCGGCCACAAGGTCGCCTTCCTCCACCCCAAAGCCTTCCACGGCGCGCTCCTGCTCGAGCTCGTCGAGGCGCACGAATAGGAATTCAATCATGACCACTCAACCTGATTTGATTCCCCTCGGCGAAGTCCCCGAGCTTGGCCTCTTGCCGAAGAAGATGCTGGCCTGGACCATCCGCCCGGGCCGCGAGGGCGACCCCGGCACCGCCATGCAGATGGAGGAGGTCGAGCTGCCGCGCATCGGCGCCAACGAGGTGCTGGTGCTGGTGATGGCCGCCGGCGTCAACTTCAACGGCGTCTGGGCCGCGCGGGGCAAGCCCGTCAGCGTCTTCAAGATGCACAGCGAGCCGTTCCACATCGCCGGCTCGGACGCCAGCGGCATCGTCTGGAAGGTGGGCGAGGGCGTCAAGCGCTGGAAGGTCGGCGACGAGGTAGTGGTCCATTGCAATCAATCGTGCGGGCAATGCCCCGAGTGCAATGGCCTCGACCCGATGGCCTGCAGCGAGCAGAAGATCTGGGGATATGAGACCAGCTGGGGCTCGTTCGCGCAGTTCACCAAGGTGCAGGCCCAGCAGCTGCTCAAGAAGCCAAAGCAGCTCGATTGGCACAGCGCGGCCAGCTATGGCCTCACCTACTTCACCGCCTATCGCATGCTGGTGCACCAGGCCGAGATCACCGCTGGCGATCACGTGCTCGTCTGGGGCGCGGCCGGCGGCCTCGGCGTCTTTGCCATTCAAATCTGCAAGATGCTCGGCGCCAATCCAATCGCGGTCATCGGCGGCAAGGACAAGGTTGAGTTGGTCAAGTCGCTCGGCGCCACCATGTGGATGGACCGCAATGACTATCCAAACCTGGCTTACAATCCGCCCGAGACGCCCGAGCGCAACAAGCTGCGGATGGACGACACCAAGAAGTTCGGCAAGCGCATCCGCGAATTGACCGGCGGCAAGGACGTGGACGTGGTCTTCGAGCACGTGGGCCAGCAGACCTTCCCAACCAGCGTCTTCGTCGCCAAGCGGTTCGGCAAGATCGTCATCTGCGGCGCGACCAGCGGCTTCAATCTAGAGTTCGACGTGCGCCACCTTTGGATGCGGCAGAAGCAGATCCTCGGGTCGCATTTCTGCAATGCCTATCAAGCCGAGCGCGCCAATCAATTGGTGCACGAGGGCAAGATCAAGCCCGTGCTCGATCAAATCTTCGCTTTCGAAAAGACCGCCGAGGCCCACGCCTTGATGGCGGCCAACAAGCACAAGGGAAAGATGGGGATCTCGGTCCAGTGCTCCTCGCGCGGCGTCCTCACCGACGCGCCGGCGCCCAAGGAGAATGAGCGCGCCGCATAGGGTTTGCGGTGAGGCGGGAGACGTCCTTCAATCAAAGCTCCTGATATCCCGCCCGCGCGTGCAAGAGCAGCAACGGGGAGTCGGCCTTGAATGGGCGCCGGTCGTATTCGCCATACAGGCTGATATCGGAGAAGCCCGCCTCGGCGACCATGCGCTTGAGCTCGGTGGCAGAGAAGGCGCGGTAGCGCAGCCGGCGCTCGCGCGCGTCCACGGTGCCATCGGGGCGCTTTCTCTCGATCACGAGCGTCGAGTCCGCGATGCCGTCGATCGGATCGAAAGTGCGGTCCGAATAGAGCCGCGCCTCGCCCAGGTCGCGCCACTCGCGCAGGCGCGGCTCGAGGCGGGCGAGCCGGTCGCGGTGGTCGGTGTCGAGCACCAGCTGGCCGCCGGAGACCAGGGCCGCGCGCGCCTGGCGGAGCACGGCAGCGCTGTCGGCGTCGCGAGCGAACGAGAGGGAATTGTAGAGGCAGAGGACGGCGTCGAAGGCTGGCCGCAGGGGCAGCGCGCGCGCGTCGGCCCGCACCCAGCGCGGTCCGGAGCCGCCTGGCTGCGTCCGGGCCAGCGCGAGCAGCTCGTCGCTGAAGTCGAGCCCCAGCGTGGAGAGGCCGCGCTGGGCGAGCCTGGAGGCGTGGCGACCCTGGCCGCAGCAGAGATCGAGCACGCGCGCGCCCGGCTGCAGCCGCAGGAGCGCCACCAGGTGGTCGACCTCGGCGTCGCTGCGGGCCGCGCCGCTCGACTCGCGAAACATCAGCGCGTAGTCGGCGTCGTAGAGTTGGCGGCGCCAGCGCTCGTCGTCGTTCACCATCCGCCATACCTCGCAGGAGCGGGCAGACTCAGCAAGGGTCTTTGCCGTGCTACTACCTCTGCCCTGAAGTTCGTTCACCATCTAGTCTAAGTCTAGGACGCGCACGGCGCGGCCCGGCCGGGAGTCCGGCCGTTGCGGAGGGGAGGCTCAGACAGCTTGCTGGCTGAGGGGAACCCGCAGGGTTCCCTCCAACGGGACGACGTATATCGATGAGGAACGAAGTTCCGAACCGATGTACTAGGAGACACACTCGATGCCGACCGCGGTGGAGCTCAAGGCAAAGGTGCTCGGCTTCGTGCGCGCCAGCGCGCTGCTCTTCGCGGCCATCGAAGAGGCCGATGGGCGGTCGGCGCAGATCCTCGAGCGCGGCAGCGGCAAGATCCTCACCGTCGCCTGGGGCGAGCTGGCGGACGCGGTGGAGAAGAGCTCGGAGCTGCGCCCGTACCCGTACTTGCTCCTCCTCTGGCAGGACGGCCGGCAGGTGGCGCTGGCCGACGTCGGCTTCGCCTTTGCGCCTTCGACGCAGAGCACCGGCCCCTTGCAAGACCTGCCCGACGTGTTCTGCTTTCGCGACTTCCGCCATCTCTCCGACGGCGCGCGATCGCTCTTGGAGCAGGACGGACGCGAGCTGGAGTCGCTGCGCGCGCTCTTGCTCTCGATCGCCCTGCTCGACGGCGCGCGGGCGCTCGGGTTCGAGGTGGCGCGCGAAGAGCGGCAGCTCGAGGTCGTGCTCGCGGAGCTGGAGCAGCGCGGCGTCAAGCCCGGCTGACCTGCGCAAAGAGATTTGCAAATCGCGCGCCTCGATTGCTTGACATCATTGAGAGTCCGGATATCTTCGCGTTAACGAAAGCGACGGGCGATTTCGTGCTCTCGCAAATTCGATAACCAAATCAGCAAAGGGAGCCGCGATGGCGCGCCGGGCAGCAGCGGACTTGAGTGGGATGGGCGACTGGGTGCGCCACCTGGGCGAGCAGATCGGCAACGAGCTCGGACGCGTCATCGCCGAGAACGTGCAGCGGCACCTCGACTCGGCGATCGACGTCGGCGCGATGGCAAAGAGGCTCACCGGCGGCGGAGGCAAGCGCGGGCGGCGCAGCAGCGGCGGCGGCGACAAGTCCTCCTGCGGCGAGCCCGGCTGCAACAACCCCGTCCTCGCCAAAGGGCTGTGCCGCTCTCATTACTATCGCGCCCGCTACCAGACGCAGAAGGGCGGCGCGAGCCGCGGCAAGCGCGCGGCCAAGGGCGACGCGGGCGCGAGCAGCACCAAGAAGAAGCGCGGGCGCAAGGCAGCCAAGGCCCCGGCCGACGCCGCTCCGCAGGGCGAGACCGGCGCCGTTTGAGCCCCCGGACGCGCCGCTTGCCTGGGAAATCCTCGTGTAGCCGCGCGATCGTTTTGTTGTAGAGTCCCCGCGCATGCATTTCACCTGCGAGAGCTGCCGCGCCACGCTCCACATCGCCGACGAGAAGGTCAAGGGCAAGCGCCTCATCGTCCGGTGCAAGCGCTGCGGCAACAAGATCACCATCGCTGACCCAGCGCTCGGCGTCGCCGGACAGCGGCAGGTCGCGGCGCAGAAGCCTGCGCCTGCGCCCGAGCTGCAGCCGGTCAACCCGGACGACCGGGGCGACAGCGACACCGAGAGCACGCGCGCGATGGAGACCTCCGTCCTCGAGGAGGCGCTTCGCGCGAGCAAGCTGGCCGGTGAGGACGCCGCTGCCGCCGCTGCACGGGCGCCGCCGCCGCCCGCGTCGCTGTCCCCGCGCGACCCGCCGGTCTGGTTCGCGATGGTCGGAGGCAAACAGCTCGGGCCCATGGGGCGCGCCGAGCTCGGCCTCAAGACCGCGCAGGGCGCCGTCGGCCCGCGCACCTATCTGTGGCGCGAAGGCATGGGCGCCTGGTTGCGCGCCAAAGACGTGGACGAGCTCTCCTCGCTCTTCGCCGCGGCGCCAGAGCCCCGCGCGTCCACGCCGCCGCCCGTCCAGGATCAGCTCTCCTCGACGATGCCGGGCGGCGGGGCGGCGGCGCACAAGCCCGAGTCCGACCACGGGCAAGCCGAAGCGCAGGGCCACGGAGACCCGGCCTCGCTTGAGCTCTCCTCGTCCGGCAACCAGCACGAGGAGCGGTCCGCGCCGCAGCAGAGCGCGTCCGCGCGCGCCGACTCCAGGAGCGCGCCGCTCGCGCTCAGCATCGAGGGCATGAAGCCCCTTGGCGCCGATGAGACAGGCGAGTCCACCAACGTCGAGGCGCTGCCGCTCGGCGAGCGGGTGCACCAGGAGTCCGTCGCCAAGGAGCTCTTCACCAGCGGTGAGCAGAGCGGCGCCAGCGCGCTCGACCTCGCCAACTGGGCCAGCGAGGAGCTGGCCAAGAAGGAGCAGCAGCGCAGCAGCGCGACCGTCTCGCAAGGCAAGCCACTCCAGCTCAACGAGCCCGGCGCCAATCCGGGCGCGGAGCCCCTCGCGTTTGGCGGGGCGAACTCCACCAGTTCGTTCGCGCAGGGCGTCGGCCGAGGCAGCTTCGCCGGCGACGGCGAGGTGGACGAGGCAACGGCCGCGCGGCGCAAGCGCACCAGGATCGCGGCGCTCGTCGGCGGCGCGGCGGTCCTCTTGCTGCTCATCGTCTATGCGCTCGGCGGCAGCGACTCGGCGCCCCCGGTCAAGGTCGAGGTGGCCGCGCCGCGGGGTGGTTCGGACGCCGCCGCCGCGCCCGTCCATCGCGACGGCGCCGCCCAGCCGGTCGCGCCCGCCGCGCCTGCGCCCGAGGCGGCTCCGGCTGGAGACAAGGGCGCGCAAAAGCCCGCGCCCGAGGCCGATCCCAAGGCCGCACCCGCACCCGCGAGCGGTCCCAAGGCAGAGAGCGGCGACAACCAACCGGCGAAGGCGGTGCCCGGCCTCCGCAAGGATGACTTCCAGCGGACCGTGGCCAGCAACCGCGGCTCCTACAAGAAGTGCATCGACGAGGCGCTCCACCGCACTCCGAAGCTGCGCGTCGGAAAAGTGCAGATCGCGATGAAGATCGCGCCCACCGGAAGAGTGGTGGACGCCTCCATCGACAAGAAAGAAGTGCAGGAGAGCGCGCTCGGGCAGTGCTTGATCCTCACCACGCAGCGCCTCGTCTTCCCTCCGTTCGCGGGCGACACCACCGACGGCGTCATCCCGCTGCAAGTCGCGTCAGGGGACTAGGCGATGTACCTCGGCAGGGTGGTCGGCAACGTCGTCGCGCAGGTGAAATACGAGGGGCTGGCCGGAGCCAGGCTGCTGCTCGTGCAGCCGCTTGACGACCAGCAGGCGCCGGCCGGACCGCTCGAAGTTGCCGTGGACACCGCGCGCGCCGGCCCCGGCGATCTGGTCTTCCTGGTCGGCTCGCGCGAGGCGGCGCTGGCGCTCGAAGAGAGCTTCGTGCCGGTGGACGCGGCCATCGTCGGCATCGTCGACGCGGTGGGCGACAAGCTCGCCCGCCACGGGAGCGCGCGGTGAGGCTCTGCAAGGTCCTGGCGCCCGTCGTCGCCACTGAGAAGCACGCTGCCTTCCGCGGGCTCAAGCTGCTCGCGGTGCAGCCGGTGGACGGCGCGGGCAAGGCCGCGGGCAAGAGCTTCCTCGCGGTCGATCGGGTGTCGCAAGCGGGCGAGGGCGACACGGTCCTGGTGCTGAGCGAAGGCACCGGCATCCGCCAGCTGTTCGGCTTGCCCAAGGAAGCGAAGCTGCCCATCCGCAGCCTGATCGTCGGCGTGGTCGACTCCATCGACGTGCCCGGGTCGCGCTGATGCGCCCGATGGCCCGCACCGAGCTTGCGCGCGTCTCGCGCCGCCTGCACGAGGCCGGCTGGGTGGCAAACCACGACGGCAACGCCTCGATCCGGCTGGGCCGCGACCGCTTCCTCATCACGCCGACCGCCACCAGCAAGCTCGAGATCACCGAGGCCGATCTGGTCGTCATCGACGGCGCGGGCAAGGTGGTCGAAGGGCAGAAGAAGCCGCCGGGCGAGGTCGAGCTGCACCTCGCCGCCTATCGCGCGCGGCCTGACGTCGAGGCCGTGCTCCACGCCCATCCGCCCCATGCCACGGCGTTCGGGGCCGCGCGGGTGCAGCTCGAGCCGCTGCCGCTGCCCGAGGCGGTGGTCTCGCTGGGACGCGTGCCGAGCGCACCCTTCGCGCTGCCCAAGTCTCCAGAGGCCGCGTCCGGCGTGGCCCGCTGCGCCGCGGAGGCGAACCAGTTCTTGCTGCAGGGCAACGGCGTCCTCACGCTCGGCCCCGATCTGGCGCTCTGCTATCTGCGGATGGAGCTGGTCGAGCACGTGGCGAAGATCCTCCACCTGGCGCGCGCGCTCGGCGGGGCGTGTCCGCTGCCCGAGGACGCGGAGCGGGCGCTCGTGCAGCAGCACGAAAAGGCGTTCCCGCGGCGCGCTTGACGGCGCGGCTCGAGCTGCCCCGCGCCGAAGTGGCGGCGCTGTGCAAGGCGCTCGGCTCGCCCAGGCAGGCCTTCAATGTCGTCGCGCTGCGGCTCGCCGAAGAGGCGGGCTGGCTCGCGCGCGGCGAGTGCGCGCGCCTGGCCCGGTCCAGCTGGCGAGAGGTGGCCGCGGCCTCGCGCGAGCTCGAGCGGCGCTCGGGGGGCACCTTGCAAGCGGACCCCTTGCCGGCCTCGGTCGCGAGCGCGGGCGAGCGGCTCTCGCTGGCCTTCTTCGAGGGCGCGGGGGCCGATCCGCTCGCGCTCTCGGGCGCTGCCGAGCTGATCTTCGCTGCGCCGCTGGCCCGAGGTCCGCGCCGCGCGCTCGGGGCCTTCTACACGCCTCCAGACCTGGCCGCGCTGGTCGTCGAGCTGGCGCTGCTGCACGGAGACGTCGCGGCACACCAGCTGCCATCGGTGGTCGATCCCTGCATCGGCGCGGGCGCGTTCGTGGCGGCCGCGGCGCGCGCGCTTCGCTCTCGCGCCGGGCGCCCGGCCGCGGCGCTGGCCTGCGGCGGCGCCGACAAGAGCGCGCTCGCGTGCACCGCGGCCAAGGCGGCGCTCGCGCTCGAGGCGGGACCCGAGGCCTCCGCGGCGGCGCTCGCGGCCCTCGGGATCCGCGTCGCCGACTCGCTCCTGTCGGGGCCGGGCGTGCTCGCGGACCTGCTGGTCTCCAATCCACCCTATGGCCACCTCGAGGATCCGGCCGAGCGCGCCGCCATCGCCGAGCTGCACCCAGCGCTGCGGGGCGGCGAGCTCGATCGCTACGCGGCCTTCCTGCTCCGCGCCCTGCAGCTGGTGCGGCCCGGCGGCACCGCGGCGCTGCTCATCCCCGACAGCTGGATGACCAACTCGCGCGGCGCGGGCCTGCGCGCGGCCGTGCTCGACGCCGCCGAGCTGGCCGCCGTGGTCGATCTGGGCAAGCCGTTCGCCGCCGCCAAGGACACGCGCGTGCAGGCAGTGGTCCTGGTGCGCCGGGCCGGGTCGAATCGAAATGAACGCTCATCCATAAATGCCGGTCGTCGCTCCGGGGCCGCGGTGGAGGCGCTCGCGCCGCTCGAGCCACAGGCGCTGCGCGCCTCGGTCAAGGTGGGCTGGCAGCCCTACCGCACCGCCGGCGAGCGCGAGCTGTGCGCGGCGATGGACGCCGCTTCGGTGCCGCTCGGTTCTGTCTGCGTGGTTGGCTACGGGCTGCGCACCGGCGACAACGGGCGGCACGTGCGGCGCGGAGCGTTGCCAGAGGGCGGCGTGCCGCTGCTCGGCGGCGAGGACATCGTTCCTTTCGGCCTCCGCTACAAGCCAAAGCACCTGCCCGCCGAGTCGGCGGCCCTCTTGGCCAGGCTGGTGGGGAGGCAGCTCGGCAGTCCGCGCGTGGCGATCCAGCGCATCCGCACCAACTCGGGCCAGAGCTTCGCGCGCTGGCTCGAGGCGGCTCTCTGCCCGCCCGAGCGCGTCTGCCTCGACTCGATCACGACGCTTGCCTGGCCTGGCGACGAAGAGCGGCTCTCTGCGCTGCTTGGTCTCGTCTGCTCGACGGCCATGAACCGCTATCACCGCCTGCGCACGACCGACGTCAACGTGAAGCCGTCGCTGCTCAAGAGCCTTCCCCTGCCGCGCAAGCTGCTCGAGCCGGGTGGCGCGCGGCTCCTCGCCGGGCTCTCGCGAGCGCGCGCCGCCGAAGTGGCCGCCAGCGTCGAAGAGGCCGCGCCGGCGCCGGCGCTGGAGCGCTCGATCGACGCGGCCGTGTACGAGCTCTTCTCGCTTTCGAAGGAGCAGATCGACGCCGCTGAGCGAGGCCATTGGGCCGATCGCTTTGCGACCGAGCGGCCGAGGCTGGAGGCTCTTTTGCCCGGCGTCGCGGGGGTGGACACCCCGCACAAGCGAAGGCCAGCAGGGCCATAGCGCGCAAAGCCTTGTGGCAGTTGCCTCTGTTCTTCTGTCAAGGCTGTAAAGCCGACGTCCGCGTCTCCACCTTTGGTCCAGGAGGCACCAATGAACGTCGTCATCTCCGGCAAGCAGATGAAGGTCACCGACTCGCTCAAGGCCTATGTCGACGAGCACCTGGTGCAAGCGCTGACCCGGTTCTACGACAGCGAGGCGGCCGAGCTGCGCGTCGAGCTTGGCAACGCCTTGCCGCACAAAGGAGGCGCTCACATCGAGTGCCACCTGACGTTCCGCATGCCCGGCTCCAGGACGCTGCAGATCGAGGCCGTCACGCAGGATCCGTACGCGTCCATCGACGGCGCCTCGGAGCGGCTGGTGCGCTGCGTGAAGAAGGAGCTGGAGCGCATGCGCGAGCCGGGCGGCCGGCGCCTGGAGCATCCGCTGGCGAACGCTCCGCGCGACTGAGAGCGCGACTTGTTGACCCTCGAGGGTCGCAAAGGTACCTTCGCGCGCCGCGTTCCACCCCCCGGCACGCAGAGGACAAGCCTTGACCACGCCGGCCGCAGCGCAGACCCCGAGGTTCAAGCGCATCCTGCTCAAGCTGAGCGGCGAGGCGCTCATGGGCGAGGGCAAGTACGGCATCTCGCCGAAGGTGTTGCAGGACGTCGCCAGCGAAGTGAAGGAAGTCGTCGAGCTCGGCGTGGAAGTGGCCGTGGTCATCGGCGGCGGCAACATCTTCCGCGGCGTGTCGGCCTCGACCGAGGGCATGGACCGCGCCGGCGCCGACTACATGGGCATGCTGGCCACGGTCATCAACGCGCTCGCGCTGCAGGACGCGCTGGAGAAGATCGGGACCTTCACGCGCGTGCTCTCGGCCATCGAGATGCAGCAGGTGGCAGAGCCGTACATCCGCCGCCGCGCCATGCGCCATCTGGAAAAAGGGCGCGTGGTCATCTTCGCCGGCGGCACGGGAAATCCCTACTTCACCACCGACACGGCAGCCAGCTTGCGGGCGATGGAGATCCACGCCGACGTCATCTTGAAGGCCACCAAGGTGGACGGCATCTACTCGGCGGATCCGATGAAGGACAAGACCGCGACCCGCTTCACCCAGGTCAGCTACATCGACGTCTTGAAGAAGAACCTGAAAGTGATGGACTCGACCGCCATCTCGATGTGCATGGACAACGACCTGCCCATCATCGTCTTCGACCTGGGCACGCGGGGGAACATCCACCGCGTGGTGATGGGCGAGGAGATCGGCACCACCGTCGGCACGCTGAAGCCCAAGGCGGCGGCGCCGTAGCGCTGCTCCGGAGGAACGCAATGGGGATGGCGGACGAAGTCCTGTCGGATCTAGACGGGCGCATCAACAGGACGCTGAGCGACCTGCGCTTCGCGCTGGCAAAAGTGCGCACGGGCCGCGCCAACCCGCAGCTGCTCGAGTCGGTGCGCGTCGACTACTACGGCACCGCCACGCCCCTGCAGCAAGTGGCCAACGTCACCGTCGGCGACCCGCGCTTGATCGTCATCAAGCCGTGGGAGAAGCCGATGCTCGACGTCATCGCCAAGGCGATCAACGCCGCGGGCCTCGGCGTCAACGCGATGCACGACGCCGAGGTGGTGCGGGTGCCCATCCCGCCGCTCACCGAGGAGCGGCGGCGCGAGTTCGTCAAGCTGATCAAGACCAAGGGCGAGGACCACAAGATCGCCGTCCGCAACGAGCGGCGCGACGCCAAGGAGCTGCTCGAGGGCCTCGTCAAGGACGGCGACATCGACAAGGACAGCGGAGAGAAGTACCTCGAGAAGATGCAGGCGCAGGTCGATCTCGGCATCAAGAAGGTGGACGAGATCATCGCAGCGAAAGAAAAAGAACTGATGCAGGTCTGAGGAGAGTTGCCCATGGCAAAGAGAGCTGAAGCGAAGAAGAGCGCGAGCCGCGGGAGCCTCCTCGACGCGGCACGCAAGCACCAGGACGCGCTGCAGGCGCAAGGGCTGTCGGCCAGCGTCCTCGAGCGCTACGCGAGCGCGCTCGCCGGCGTGGAGAACCAGGGCAAGGGCCCGAACGTGGCGGCGCAGACCCTGATGAAGGACATCACCAACGAGGTCGGCGAGTTCCAGGCCGCCATGCGCAAGGAGTTCCCCGGCAACGCCCAGTTCCAGGCCTTCTTCAAGTCGGGCGAGCCGATGCCGGCCGACGCGCGCGGCCTGCTCGAGCTTGGCCGCGTGGTGGCCGCCGAGGCGCCGAACTTCTCCTCGAACTTGATCCGTTACGCCATCAACGCGGCCACGGTGAAGCACCTGTCGTTCCTCTGCGACCAGCTGGAGAAGGAGATCGGCGGGGCGGACCCGAAGAAGGACGTCGCCTCGCTCGAGGAGCAGATCCGCGACGTGGCCAGGCGCGCTTTCGAGGGCAAGCCCGAGCTGGCCGAGTTCTAGCGGGCTTTTGCTCCCTCGGCGCCCGCCGGGCATCCCTCCCCCATGTCACTCGACCTCGGCGGACCCGAGCGCCTCTCGCGCCCCATCGGCGGCACCCAGGATCTGGTTGCGCTGCTGCACGCCGCCGAGAAGCCGCGCGCCGAGTGGCGGGTCGGGGTCGAGCACGAGAAGATCGGCCTCGCCTCCGGCCAGCAGCCCGTGCCGTACGAGGGGCCCTCAGGCATCCGGGCGCTCCTCGAGTCGATCGCGCTGGCCTCCGGCGGCGCCTGGAAGCCGCACGAAGAAGATGGCAAGCCGATCGCGCTCCTCGGCTCTCAGGCCTCGGTTTCGCTCGAGCCGGGCGGCCAGCTCGAGCTGTCGGGGGCACCCTTCCGGAGGCTCGGCGACGCCGACGCCGAGATCGCGCGCCACTTGCAAGAGGTGGCCGCGGCGAGCGCGCCGCTCGGGATCAAGTGGCTGGCGGCGGGATATCGACCGTACGGCACGCCGGCCACCGCCAACTGGATGCCGAAGCTGCGCTACCAGGCCATGCACCGCTCGCTGGGCCCGCGCGGGCATTTGGCGCTCGACATGATGCTGATGACTGCCACCGTGCAGGCCAACCTCGACTGGAGCGACGAGGCCGATCTCTCCGCCAAGGTGCGCGCGTCCACCTCGGCCTCGCCCATCGTCAGCGCCATTTTCGCAAATTCGCCAATTGTCGATGGACGCCCCGCTGGCCACCTCGATTATCGATACCAGGTGTGGCGCGAGACCGACCCGGCGCGCTGCGGGCTGCTCGAGAGCATGTCGCAGCCCGACTGGGGCTATCGCTCGTACGTCGAGTGGGCGCTGGACGTGCCGCTGCTCTTCGTCCGCCACGACGGGCACTACCTGGACGCCAAGGGCCGCACGTTTCGACAATGGATGGAGCAGGGCGAGGCCGCGGGGCGCAAGGCGCAGCCGCTCTTGCAGAACTGGGTCGAGCACCTGACCACGCTCTTCCCCGAGGTGCGCGTGAAGTCGGTGCTGGAGCTGCGCGGGGCCGACGTCGTTCCCCCGCCGCTGCTGCTCGCGCTGGCCGCCATCTGGGTCGGCCTGCTCTACGACGACGAGGCCCGCAGCGGAGCCATCGCCTTGACGGAGGGGTGGACCTTCACCGAGCGGCTCGACTTCCAGGCTTGCGTCATCAAGGACGCGCTGGCCGCCCGCGGGCCCAAGGGCGTGCGTGCGCAGGATCTCGCCCGCCAGGTGGTGTCGCTGGCGCGCGCGGGCCTCAAGCGCTGGGCCGCCGAAGTTGGCGCCGATGACAGCGCGCTCGTCGATCCGGCGGCCGAGATCGCCGAGAGCGGCGTGACGCTCGCGGCGCGCGTGCTGCGCGACTGGGAAGCGGCCAACGGCGACCCTGCCGTGCTCGATCGGCACTGGCGGATCGCCTAAGAGGTCGTCGGCGGATTCGCCGACGCGAACTGTCCTGAACCCGCGCGCACCGTCGCGCGGATTCAGGGTTGGGGCCGAAAGAGCAGTCAGCGCCCTGCGCGGCTCATCCGGTCAGGCCGCGTGAGTTGCGTCACACGAGGCGGCTGGCCCCAAAGCTGCAAATCGACACCTCGCCCTGTCGTCGCGTTTCGCTAAAGCTGCGCGCCCACTGAAGAGCGCAGGCCAGGCCAGCGAGACGAGATTCCCCGCTGGGGCGGATGTCCCCCTTCCTGTGCGAAGCTTTGTCCGCCGCAAACGAACCCAAGCGAGGCCGACATGAGCAACGCAGAGACGATGGCGGACGAGATCAACAAGAAGGCCAAAGGGCTCAAGGCCGGCACCGTCGAGGTGTGGGGCATCCAGCCGGTGCGGCCAGACGACTGGCTGTTCGTGCTCGTGGGCGCGAAGGCCGAAGGCGACCGGCTCGATCTGCTCATCGACGACAAGACGCAGGGCGAGGGCGCTGCCGCGGAGCCCGGCCTGACGCTGTCGATCCACGAGCCGCAAGGGCTCCGCGCGAGCAAGAAGAAGCTCGAGGTGGCCTCGGCCAGCAAGGTCGCCTGGGGCAAGGATTTCGCCGCTGCCAAGAAGGGCGAGAAGCTCGAGGTCTCGAGCGGCAGCCAGAAGAACCAGCCGCGCGACCTGCCCGCCGCGCCCGCACTGACGCTTCGATAATTTTCGATAGTCCCTGGAGGAGAACAAATGTCGCTTGGAAACAGTTGCCGCACCGGCGTGCTCGCTCTCGCGCTCATCGGCTCGGTCGCCGCCGAGGCAAAGCCGCCGGTCAAGCCCAAGGCGCCTGCCGGCAAGCTCAGCTGCCCCGCCGCCAACAAGCTGAACACCGCGGCCGAGAACACCCTCGGCTGCCCCGTGGTGCTGCCGCGCACCTTCGGCCCCCAGTGGGAGCCGGCCACCAAGGCCGACTTCGTCAAGCAGAGCGGCGGCCGCGCCTTCGGCGAGCAGAAGGCCCAGGGAGCGGGCGGCATCCGCTGCGCGAAGTTCTTCAAGAAGAAGAAGGGCAAGGTCGCCAAGCTCTATCGGCTGTACGGCGGCGGCGCAGGGCAGTACGGCGGCTACTGGACGCTCGAGCACTACGCGCCGGGCGACGCCTATCGAAAGAAGATGGCGATCTGCAAGAGCTGGAACGACTTCTCGTCGGAGGTGGTCTGCACGCTGGGCGCGAACACGGAGGTCGTCATCGCGGTCGGCCCCGGGCAGAGCGTCGGCCCCAAGCAGACCATGGGCAAGAACGGCAAGCTCGCCTGCACCAACGTCTGCGCCGACGTGAACGAGAAGTATCCGGTGAGCAGGGATCTCCAGGTCGTCCTGTTCGGCGGGCAGAACCTGTGTGGAAAGCCCTAGAACGCCGACCGGGGGTTGCTGGGTAACCCCTTCGGCCGATTCGCTGCGCATCACTGCGTCTCTCCTCGTCGCCGCACAGAAAGTACGGTTCCTCCTCGTTCCTTGCGCTGCTTGCGAATCGACCGTTCTCCTCGGTCCACCAACCCGATCGGTGCTCTAGCCCATGAGCAAGAAGACCCAAGCTGCGGCCATGGCCGATGAGCTGAACCGCGACAGGCGCGGGTTTCGCGCGGGCACCATCAACTTCTGGCACCTGGTGCCGGTGCGCTCCGACGACTGGGTCTACGTCGTCGCGGGCGCCCGCGCGGAGGGCGACCGGCTCGATCTCGCCATCGCCGACGGCATGGGCGATCAGAAAGGCGAGGTGCAGACCACCATCTCAATCTGGGAGCCCGACGGGCTCTCGGCCAGCGATGAGTCCATCGAGATCCGCTCTGCGGCGCGGGTGCGGTGGAAGGACTCGGATGTGCAGCAGCCGGCGAAGGCGAAGAAGGACCCGGCGCTCTTTTTGCGTCGCGCCCCGGGATAGGCTGAGGAGAAGAACATGCGGTTCGCGAGGAGTTGCCGGATCCTGTTTGCCGTCTCGACCGCGATCGCGCTCGCGGGATCAGAGCCGGCGCTCGCCAAGACCAAGGCCCGAGCGGGAACCGCGGCGCCGCGCGCAGGAGGGGCGAGCAGGTGCCCCTCGGCGCTCAAGGGTCCGTTCAAAGCGGCCACGCCGGCCATCTCGTTCACGGACAACAAGGCAGGCAAGGGCGGCCTCAAGTGCCACGAGACCGTGATCGCGACCAGCACCGTCAAGCTCTATCGCTACTGGGATGGCCCAAGCGCGCAGCGCCTCGGCAAGTACTGGACCGAGGGCGTGGCGAGCTCGTTGACCGAGGCGCGCAAGACGCTCGCGGTGTGCCCGAAGTGGAACGTGATGACCATGTTGACGACTTGCGATCTGCCGCCTGGCAAGCAAGTCGTGCGCGGGCCGGGCCAGACGGCAAGCTGCCCGGGCCTCGCGGCCGGAGGCGCGTGGCTGCCGGGCGGGCCGCAGCAGGTGTTCGTCCTCGACCCGGCGGCGACGCTGGTGAATTGCCATGACACGCCGACGGGCTGGAAGTCGAAGTTCAAGGCGCCGGCGGCGGCGAGCGGGGCAAAGCCGGGCAAGAAGCCGTAAGGGGAGATTTTCTGGGGCTGCGGCCTTCGGCCTCCGCTGTACAAGGGGCTCCGCCCCTCGTACCACTCCCCGGCAGCAGCAAAAGCAAGAGCCGGTGGCGGGGCCGGTCCCCGAACCGGAACCAAACCGTTCGGCGCTCTAGCTGCGCAGCTCGGCAGCCAGGCTGCGCGCGACCTCGCGAGCGCGCTCCAATTCCTCGGGCTTGAAGCTGATCGCTGACACGGCCGGGTGCCCGCCGCCGCCGTGGCGCTCGGCCATTTTCGCCAGGTTGTGCTTGCGCTGATCCTGCCGCCAGGGATTGGAGCCGAGCGAGATCTTCGAGCGGCGCTCCGAGCGGGTGACCGAGACGGTGTACGTCGCGTCCGGGTGGGCGAAGTAGGCGATGAACTTGTTGATGTTGTCGACGCCGGTGTCGGCCAGATCGTACTCGCAGACGCCGCCGTCCACTTTCAGGCGATGCAACACTGTTGCAACAAGCTCCCGGTGGCGCGCCAGCAGCGGGACCAGCGGCTCTTGGACCCAAGGCTCGGCGATGACATCGGAGAGCGTGTGGGTCGAGAGGGCGCGGACGAGGCGCGGGCAGAGCGCCTCGTCGCGCGTGGCCTCGATGAGCAGCATCAGCTGCATCGCCGGCTCGGTCAGCTCGACGGCCACTTTGGCGCTGGGGAAGAGGGCGCCGTCGATGATCTCGGCCCAGTCGATCAGCTCGCGGAGTGGAGATTCGTCGAAGCCGAACTTCTCCTTGGCGACGCGGGCGAGGAACTTCGTGCAGCTCTTGGCCGCGGGGTCCCAGTGCTTGCGGCCGGTCGCGTCGGCCTCGAAGGCGGCCCTGTCGGCGGGCGTCTCGAAGGCGCTCTGGTGGTGGTCGAACCACCAGGTGAGCCGCGGGTCGGCCGCGAAGCGGAAGTCGACGATGCAGTTCGTCTTCCCCTGGTAGATCTCGTCGCCGAAGAGCGCGCCGGCCTTGTGCGCCAGCCCGCGCAGGCGAAGCTGGTCGTCGCCGACGGGCGCGATGCGGTCGCGGTGGAAGCGCAAGAAGGTGGCCGCCGAGGCGACGCCGTCGAAGCAGTGGTCGTGAAAGCAGATCTGCAAAGCGGGCGAGGTCATGCGCCGCCTTTTACACCCGCGGCCACTCGGCGAGGTTGGGCAACAGGCGCCGTCCGTCGGCCACGCGCCGGGCCGCGAAGGGCGTCACGCCGCGCTCCTTGAAGGCGCGCTTCCAGGCGGCAAACGTCCCGCCCGCGCGCCAGGCGTCCTCGGCCGCGAGGCCAGCCTCTGGGCCGCCTTGGGCCAGCATGTACTCGACCCAGGCCCAGCGGGCGCTGGTGGGCCGCACGTCGGCGCGCCCGCGGAGCTTGCTGCGCAAGAGGAGAAGCTTGCGCTCGACCTCGGCGATGCCGGCCCAAGGAGCGCCGTCCATGGGCGTGTTGCGCTTGGCCACGAAGGGCGCCACGCCGAACGAGAGCGGCAGGATGCGCTGCAGCTCGTTGGCGAGGCGGCACGCTTCGTCGAGGTCCTCGTCGGTCTCGCCGGGCAGGCCCACCATCAAGTAGAGCTTCATCCGCGCAAAGCCAGCGGCGCCGGCCAGCTCGGCCACTTTCACGAGCTGCGCCTGCGTGGTCTTGCGGTCGATGGCCGTGCGCAGCCGCTCGCTGGCGCCGTCGGCCGCGGTGGTCAACGTCCGTGCGCCCGACTTCGCCAGCAGTGAAATCAGCTCGGGCCGCGCGCAGAGCCGATCGGCGCGCAGCGAGCTGATGCCCACCTCGCGGCCGCTCTCGCAGAGGGCGCGCACCAGCTCGACGATCTTCGGGTGGTCGGTGACCGCCGCGCCGACGAGACCGACGCGGCGCGCGTGCTCGGGGATGAAGCCGAGCACCTTCTCGGGCGGCACGGTGCGCATTCCGCCATTGGTGGTCCGGCGCATGACGCAGTAGGTGCAGCCGCGCGAGCAGCCGCGCTCGGGCTCGATGAGGAACATCGAGCGCAGCTCGGTGTGCGGGGTGATGATCTGCGAGCGCGCGGGGAGCCGCTCGTCGTCGGCCTTGGCCACCGCGGGCAGCTCGGCGTCGCGGGCGGCGAGCTGGGGCGCGAAGAAGCCTGGTCGTGAGTGTAATCTACTCAGAATCTCATGCTTGGGCAGGCGAGACGCGAGCGCGTCCACCAGCTCGTGGATCAGCTCCTCGGCCTCGCCCAGGATGAGCAGATCGACGAAGGGGCAGAGCGTGGCCGGATTGGAAAACGTCAGCGGCCCGCCGGCGATGACCAGCGGGTGGCGCGCGTCGCGCTCGTCGGCGTGGAGCGGCAGGCCCGAGAGCTCGAGCATCTCGAACAGGCCCGTCAGCTCCAGCTCGTAGCTGACCGAGAAGGCGAGGGCGTCGCACTGGGAGATCGGCCGCTGCGATTCGTAGGTGACGATGGGCGCGCGCGCCTCGCGGTGGGCGAGGATGGCGGCCTCGTCGTCGGGCAAGAAGGCGCGCTCGGCGGTGGCGCCCTCGTGCAGGCAGATCTCGCGATAGATGGTCTGGAACCCGAGCGAGCTCATGCCCACGTGGTAGGGGCTCGGATAGCAGAGGGCGATGCGCAGGGCCGCGTCCTTGAAGAGCGTCCCGACTTCGTCTTCGAGGCGGGCCCGGATCGGCTCGTGGAGGGCCCAGCGCGTCTGCATCGGGGCGGTAGGTAACACCGCGCCGGCGGAAAGTCGAAAGCGGCGCGCCGAAAGCGGCTAACAATGGCGCCCGCGATGCGCCTGCTCTCTGCCTGCTTGTGTGCCGCCTGCGCCTGCGCCGAGATGTCCCGGCCGCCGACCTTCGACGCGCGCGCCGCCGGGCAGCCATTGATCCAGGAGCAGGCAGTCGCGGGGCTGCAAGGGTCTGGCGACGCGGCGCTGCTCGAGCTCATCGACGCCGAGGGCAAGCCGCCCGCGCTCACGCTGCAAGCGGCGCAGCGCGCGGGAAAGCCGGCCAGGGAGCTGCTCGCCGCGCCAGAGCCGATCGCGCGCGCGGTGGCAGGCGAGCTGCGGCAACGAGGGGCCGAGGCCGTGCCGCTCTTGCTCGCGGTGGTCGCCGCGCGCTGGCCCGAGGCGCTGGCCAAGGCCCGAGAGGCTGGCTTTCCTTCGCTCCCCCCGCTCCTCCCCGAGCCTGGCCGCCGGCGCTGGTCGGTGCGCGGACCCGGCATCCCGCTCTCGCTCCGCGTCGCCGAGCTGGACTCGCCGCGGTCGACGGCCCTCTTGCTCGCCGAGCGGCCAGGCAGCGTGCCGAGCGGCGAGGAGGTCGAGCTCGCGCGGATGCCGCTCTGGGGCACGGCAGTCGCCGCGGAGGTGTGGTCGGCGGGCCGCAGCGCCTGGATGCTCGCGGGCTCGACCGGCGGCACCGGCAAGGACCTGCGCCGGACAGTGGCGGTGCGCCTGGGCCAGCTCGCCCACGGCGAGGCCGAGCTGCACAATGCGCACGGGCTGTCGGACTACGCCGCGGGCGATCTGGACGCGGCCGGCCGCGAGTTTGGCCGCGCCATGGCCGCCGACCCGGAGTACGTCGATGGCATCTACAACGCTGCCACCGTGGCCGCGCTGGCCAGCCACGACGACGAGGCCATCGCGCTCTTGCGCCGCGCCGCAAAGCTCGACCCGCGGCGGCTTCAAGTTTTGGGCCGCGACGATGAAGACTTGAAGATCCTGCGCAAGCGCGCCGAGGTGCGCGGTCTGCTCGGCCTTCTGCGCCACGCGCCCGCGGACGACGCCAAGTGACCGTTGCGCCGCCTGCCAGGGTCGGCTTTACAAGGCGTTGCGCCATGCTACCTTCCCGCCTCTTTCCGTCACTGGAGCGCAACCGCCAGATGGAGTCCGCAGAGATGGTCCTGCTTTCCCGCCGTGGAGTAGCCCTTGCCGCGGGCTTCCTCGCTTTCGCCTGCGCGTGCAAGAACGGCGCGACCAGCCTCCCTTCCGGCGCGCAGGCGCAGGAGCCGGCCAAGACCTCGCCCGCGCCGGCCTCCGCTGCCCCTTCCTCGAGCGGAGGCGGCGACGCGCGGGCGCTGATGCCGCGCGCCGACCTCAGGGACCTCTCGCCCGAGCAGCTCGCCACCTTTCGCGAGGTGGCCAGCGACACCTTCGACTATGCGGGCTGCAACTCGACCCTCGCGGCCTGTCTGCGCGCCGACGTCAAGGACAAGCACGCGCCCCGGATGGCGAGGCTCGCGGCGCTGCTCATCAAGGACGGCCTCTCGGGACCGCAGGTCGTCGACCACCTCGAGCGCTATTACGCGAGCTTCCCCAAGGACAAGCGCGCGTTCTTGAAGAGCGACGACTGCGCGACGCTCGGGCCGGACAAGGCGCCGGTCACCATGATCGAGTACAGCGACTTCCAGTGCCCGCACTGCGCCGTCGCGGCCCGGTGGCTGCACTCGGTGATCGAGAGCGCGGAAGGCCAGGCGAGGCTCTGCTCGAAGTACTTCCCGCTGCCACAACACCCGCGCGCTGCCATCGCGGCGGCCTGTGCGGAGTACGCGCGGAACAAGGGCAAGTTCTGGCCACTCTCGGCGCTCTTCTTCGAGCACCAGGAAGAGCTCGGTGACGAGGAGCTCAAGTCCTACGCCAAGCAGGTCGGCCTCAACGGCGCCGAGATGCTGCAGCAGGCGTACGCCGGCAAGTTCCAGGCGGCCGTGGACAAGCACGTGGCCGAGGCGACCGCGGCGAACCTGCACGCCACGCCGACCTTCTACCTGAACGGCCGCCAGCTCACCTTGCCGCCCAAGGCCGAGTACATCCTCTTCTCCATCCAAGACGAGGTGGAGTGGACCAAGGGCGGCTCGGCCTGGGAGAAGGAGTGACGCGCGCGTGGCTGCTCGCGGCCGCCCTTGCCGCCCTTGCCGCCACGGCCGCCCGGGCAGACGACAAGCGCGCGCCGCTCGATCCGGACAAGCCCGAGGTCGCCGCCGCCGGTGACAAGAAGGGCCCGCCACCGGCCGAGTACACGCTGACAGTCAAGGAAGGCGCTTGGCGGGTGCGGGTCACGTTGCGGCCCGGCCAGCCCGAGCCCGGACAGAAGCTCGAGCTGCTCTTCGACGTCGCCCGCCACCCGGACATCCCCGACCCGCAGTATGGCGATCGGATTCCGCTCCAGGGCGCGCGCCTCTTTGTCACCATGAGCGGCGCGGGTCGGCCCGAGCGGCACCGGCTCTGGCCGATGGGCGACTCCGGCGTCTACGGCACGCACTGGACCCCGTCCGAGCGCGGGCTCTGGACGGTCAGCCTCGCGCCCATCGATCCCAAGGCCGACGCGCCGACGCTCGACTTCCAGCTCGGCGCCGCGGTGCCGATGCCGGCCTCGTCCGAGGGGCAGGCGGTGCGCTCGACCCGCGTGGTCCGCGTGGGAGCGAGGCCCTCCGAGGCGGGCAAGCCGACGCTCGAGGCGCTGATGAAGCAGCTCGGCGCGCGCTGGCTCGAGCTTGGCCGCGGGCTGCCGGAGGCCGACGAGAAGGCCGCGCTGGCCGCGATCATGCACCTGGTCTCCGACCTTGCGGGCAGCGCCCCGCGCGGGTTTGCGAGCGACAGCGCCGAGTTCGACAACATCGCGCGCAAGCTCAAGGCCGACGTCGAGCTCTATGCGGCTGGCCCGGCCGAGGCTCGCGCCCAGCAGCTGAGCGCGACCGAGACCGAGACCTGCTTGCGCTGCCATGTGAAGTTCCGCGACGGCGTCGTCTCCGACGTGTCCAAGTGGCCGGAGGTGACCCCGTGGCGCAAGTGACCTGGCGCGCGCCGCTGCTCTCGCTTCTGCTCCTGGCCGCCCTGCCGGCGCTGGCCCGCGATCAGATCTCGGCGGGCGACCGCGGGGCAGGAAGCGGCCTCTGGCGCGTGCACTGCCACGGCTGCCACGGCGATGGCCAGGGCCCGACCAGCGTCGGCAAGGCGCTCGGCGCGCCCCAGCTCCGCGACGCCGCGCGCCTGGACGCGCGCACCGACGAGCAGCTGGTCGCCACCATCTTGAAGGGCGGCCCAGGGCCGGGCAGCCCGGCATTTGGCGGCTTCCTCTCGCTGCTCGACGCGGCCGACCTGGTCGCCTTCCTGCGCGCGCCGCTCCTCTCGATGGCCGACCTCTTTCCGGAGAGCGCTGCCTATACGTACAAGCGCTACACCATCGGGCCGAGCCAGCTGGCGCGCGCCGAGGCGCTGGCCGGGCACCTCGCTGCCGACGAGCGCGAGCTGACCGTGTTCAGCGTCTATGGCGGCCAGCGGCCCGCGTTCGGCCCCAGGCTCGTGCACCCGGACGACCACGTCGGCCTCGACGACCTCTCGCCCAAGGCGCGCCTCGGCTACCTGGTGTTCGGCCCCATGCCGGCCGGGGAGGGCGCGCAGGGCACGGTGGCGCTCGCCCTCTCGCCGGGGTTCACCGTCGTCAAGGTGGTGGGCCTGCCTGGCACCGGCGATCTGCACAAGCTCGCGGCGGCCGCGGTGGGCAAGGGGTCGCGCAATCCGGGCGAGCGCAAGCCCTTCGTCTTCAAGCCGTCGCCAGAGCGGGCGCATGCGCTGACCCGGCTGTACGCCCGCGCGGTCGAGGCGTCGGCGCTGGCGGCAAAGGAAGAGGCCGATCGTCATCTGTTCGACCCGCCCGAGCCGACCGCGAAGGTCCGTCCGTCCGAATCGGGCGAATAGCCGTAGGCTAAAGCGCAATGGTTGACGAGCTCCTCATCGACGAGACCGGGCGGCTCTCTGCGCCAGAGGAGCTGCGGCTGCGGCTGGCCCGGCACGCGGGCGCGTGGCGGCTGCTCACGGTGGGGCCGGGGCTCCTGGTGGCGCTGCGGCGCGGAAGCGTCGCGCACCTGCACGAGCTGCCGCAGCTCGAGGGCGCTCTGCCGGCGCTCGCCGGCGACCTGGCCGAGGTGCCGCCCTCGGACCTGCTCTCGCTCTTGCACCAGGGTCGGCGGAGCGGAATCCTCCTCGCCTCGAGCCACCAGGTGGAGCGCTGCGTGGTGCTGATCGACGGGCAGGTGACGTGGGCCGCCTCGACCAGCCCCGCTGAGCGGATGGTGGTCGCGAACCTGACCACCGGCAAGGATCCCTGGAAGCAGCTCGACGAGAAGGCCATCGAGATCGTCTTCGGCCTGCTCGGCTCCGAGAGCGGGACCTTCACTTTTCTGCGCGCCGCCGCCGGCGTGAAGCTGCCCGCGGTCTTCGCGCTCGACACCCAGGCGGTGCTGCTCGACGGGCTGCGCGTGCTCGACGAGATGAAGCTGTACCGCACGCGCGTCTCGCCGGGCCTCAAGCCGCAGCGCGCACCGAGCGCGGCGCCTCCGGTGGGCGAGCAGATCACCGCGGCCGAGCTCAAGCTGCTCGAGCTGGCCGACGGGCAGAACACCGTGCAGGAGCTCGCCGCCGCGGTGGGCCTCAACGACCTGGCCGCCACCCGCGCCTGCTACTACTTCCTCATCTCGGGCCACCTGACCGCAGCGCCCGCTTGATGGATCTGGCGCCGCGCCCGCTGCCCCTCTTGACGGCAGGGCTGCCAGGAGTTGGCGGGCTCATCCGCGTCAGCGAAGAGGACTTCCGCGTCGAGGAGCTGCCGCTCTACGAGTGCGCCGGCGCGGGCGACCACGTCTACGTCGAGATCGAGAAGAAGGGACGCGCTACGCCTGACGTGGCGCGCGAGCTGGCGGCCGCGCTGGGCGTGGTCGAGCGCGAAGTCGGCTACGCGGGGCTCAAGGACAAGCGGGCGGTGACGGTGCAGCGCTTCAGCTTTCCGCTGCCGCCGCGGACGGAGGCCGCCGAGGTGCTGCGCAAGGCGGCGGCGCTGCAAGGCCCGGGCTTCTTCGCGCGCGGCGCGTGGCGGCACGGCAACAAGCTGCGGCCCGGGCACCTGCGCGGCAATCGCTTCACGCTGGCCCTGCGCGGATGCCGCCCGGCCGCGCTGGAGGCGGCCGAGCGCGTCTGCGCCGAGCTGCGCGGCTCGGGCTGCGCCAACCTCTTTGGCCCGCAGCGGTTCGGCCAGCGCGGCGACAACGCGGCGCTCGGCGCGGCCATCTTGAACCGCGAGCCCCAGGCAAAGCGGGCCCAGCGCGACCGCTTCCTGCGCCGGATGGCGCTCTCGGCGCTGCAGAGCGAGCTCTTCAACCGCTGCCTCGCGGCCCGGATCCAGGACGGCCTCTTCGACAAAGCGCTCGCCGGCGACGTGCTCAAGAAGCGCGAGACCGGCGGCCTCTTCGTCTGCGAGGACCCGGCCCTCGACGGGCAGCGCGTGCAGGCTCAGGAGGTGGACCCGTGCGGCCCGCTGCCGGGCCACTCGCTCTACGCGGCCCGCGGCGAGGCCCTGGTCCGCGAGGAGCAGGTCGTCGCCGAGGCGGGCATCGACCCGCGCTCGTTCGCAGCCGGCGGCGACGAGGCCAAGGGCGCGCGCAGGCCCTATCGCATCGCCGTCCTGGACCTGCAGGTCGGGCCGCTCGTAGACGACGCGACCGGCCTCTTGCTGTCCTTCGCCTTGCCGAAGGGCAGCTACGCGCTCGCCGTCTTGCGCGAGGTGATGAAAGTCGGCGTCGAGCCCGGCGAGCTGGACGAGCTGGCCTGAAGCGCGAAAGCGGTTTGGTTCACGTCGGTCCGGCCACCGGCCAGGCAACTCTCCGGGTGCGGGTGTTGAGCCGGGAAGCCGGAGAGCCTCTCTGCCGTTTGTTTGACGACCTCCCCCGCCAGAGGTAGGCAATTCTGATGAAGACGCGCCTGTGGATCTTTGCGCTCCTGGTGGTCGCGGCGCTCGGTGTGCACCTGGCGCTGCTCAGCCCCCGCGTCGCCCACGTCGCGAGCGAGGCGATGAACGCGCGCCGCGCGGTGGCCACCACGGGCCTGCGGGCGCAGATGGATCTGATCGACGCGCGGCTTGCCCCGCGGGCGCTGGCGGGCGCGCCGGAGCTGGTCGATCTGCTCAAGGCGCCGACCGACGTCACCCAGCCGATGCCCAGGCCCGACGAGCGCGCGCTCAAGGCGGCCATGGGCGCGGCGGTGAGCGAACCCGACCTGCTCATCGTCGCCAATCCGCAGGGCGCGATCGTCCAGCGCAAGGGCAAGGTGCCGGCGCAGATGATGCCCGCGGCGCAGGTGGGCTCGCTGCCGCTCGCGCGCGCGGTGCTCGAGGGGGCGCGGCCGAAGCCTGCGTTCGCGGTGGTGGACGGCGTGCTCTTCCGCCTCGCCGGCGCGGCGCTGCCGCAGACCTCCGGCGCGGTCGTGGTCGGCGCGCAGGTGGACGACGCGCTCGCGCTGCGCCTGCGCACCCAGCTCGACGCGGAGGTGACCTTCTTCGACGGCGGGCGCATCGCGGCGAGCTCGGTGTCGGCCGAGGGCCGCGGCGCCCTGCAAGAGTGGATTCGCCATCCGAGCCAGGGCTACGGAACCCTCGCGGTGCGCCTGCCCTCGGGCCTCGACCAGGCCTTCGCCGGCAAGCTGCCGCTCTGGACCGACCGGCAGGCGTATCGCGCCGCGCTGGTCTCGATGGACAGCGGAGTGCAAGCGGCCGTCTCGGTGCCGGCGGCGATGTACCTCTCGTGGCTCGGGCGCTACCAGGCCTTCTATCTGGTTGCGCTGCTCGGGCTGGTCTTCTTCGCGCTCCTCTGGGGACTCGTGCCCGCGCGCGAGCCGGCCCGCGCGCCGCGCGCCGAGGAGCCGCCGCGAGCACTCGAGGCCCCCGTGCGGCAGCCCGCCGAGGTGCCGCTGCTCGCGGCCACGCCCGACGCCTCGCGGCAGGTTCCCGCCGACTCGCTGCCGTGGGCCAATGCCGAAGAGGAGCCGGTGGGCTGGGACCACCTTGGCCAGTCGCGCCACCACGAAGATCCAGCGCTGGCGGGGCAGGCCCAGGCGCACGAGGGCGCCGCGCTGTCCGCGGCGCTTGCACCGGCGCACGCAGAGGGCGCCGCGGACTCCTCGAGCGCGCCGGCAGAGCAGCTCGCCTCAGAGCACGATCAAGCGGCGCTGGCGTCGGCGTTTGGCCCCGCGGCCGAAGGGAGCGGCGAGCCCGCGCAGGTCAGCGAGGCGCCCGCGCTCGTCGAGCCGAGCAGCGAAGAGTCCGCCGCGCTGGCCGAAGCGATCGGCAAGGGCGAGCCGTTCGCGCCGGCCGCGGAGCCAGACAAGAGGCCGGGGCCCGAGTTCAGCTTCGCGGGCCTGCTCGATGAGGCCCACGAGGCCGCAAGCGCGCACGCGGACCACCTTGCTCCTCCGTCCACGCCGGCGGCACCCGCGCCGCTCTTCGGCGACGACGGCCGCGAGGCCACCAACCCGGGCGCACCGAGCGCGGCGCTGATCGCGCAGACCCGCGGCGAGTCGTTCCGCGAGTTCGCGCAGCGCAAGGACGAGTTCGCGGGCGAGTACTTTCCGGGCGACGAGCCGACCCGCATCGAGCCGGTCAGCGCGGCGCTCCTCGACAAGCTGCGGGAGATGGACGACGAACACCAGTCCCCGCGCACCGTCGAGCACGCGCCCGAGAAGGCCAAGGAGGCCGCACAGCGAGAAGCGGCCGCCCTGCTAGAGGCAGCGGCACAAGCGACTGCCGCCGCGCCTGTCGAGTCTGCGGGGCCCGCCGAAGCGCACGCGAACCCGGGCGACGAGGACACCGACCAGTTCGCCAAGCACTCGCTGCCCGGCGAGCTTGCCGACCCGATGGTGGGCAGCGCCGCCGAGGCCTGGCCCGAGCAGACCGCGCCGCAAGAGGTGCCGTCGTGGGCCACGGTGCCAGAGCACCTCGAGCAGGCCGAGCCCCACGACGATCCCGCGCCCGCCGCCGCTCCGCCCGAGGGTCACCAGCCGGCCGAACATCACGAGGCTCACCCAGAGGCGCCTCCTTCCACCGAGCCAACCCACGAGGAAGCCGCGCACGCCGAGCCAGCGCCGGCCGAGACCAGCGCGGCTGAAGCGGCGGCATCGCCCGACGCGCCCGCCGCCGAGTTCGCGCCCGCCGCGGCTGCCGGCTCGTCGCCCTCGCTCGACTCCGCCATGGCCGAGGCGCGCGCTCCCGCCGAGGGCAAGGCGACGCCGCCCGAGGCCCAGCACGTCGGCGACATCACGCTCACCAACTTGCAGCTCCCCCCCGCGCTGAGGCCGATGATCCCGCCGCCGTCCCTGGCCGGCGATCGCGACGAGCCGCACTGGCGCGACACCTTCCAGCGCTTCCTGCAGGCGCGCGCCTCGACGGGCGAGCCGTCCGAGAAGCTGAGCTACGAGAAGTTCGCCGCCAAGCTGAAGAAGAACCGCGAGGACCTGCTGGCCAGGCACGCCTGCAAGGGCGTCCGCTTCAGCGTCTACCTGAAGGACGGCAAGGCGGCGATCAAGGCGAGCGCAATCAAGTAGAGGTCGCCAAAGCCCGGTCGCTCTCAGCGCCTGATGAGGTGGCTGACCCAGGCAGTGGGTCAAGGGCGTCAGTCCATTCTAGATCTACGCTCATTCCGATAGCCCCAATCGATGTCTGGCAGAGAGGCAGCCGGCAGGCAGAGACTTCCGGCGCGGCTCAAGGGCTCCCGACACAAATCCGATCGCCGCGAGCGCAGCGAGCCACCGCGGTCGGGTGGCGCCCGCGCCGCGACGGAGGTCTCTGCCTGCCGGCGGCCGGTAGCCTCACCCGGCGCCTCTCTGCCAGTCATTGCTCCTTCAGGAACTGCGTCTGGTCGGCGGTGGCGGCGGCGCTGGTCGGCTCGGTGCCCGCCAGGAAAACCTCGCGCTGCGCATACGGGTCGTTGGGGTCGGTCGAGAGCGCGCCGGTGTTGCGGTTCACCTTGGCCACCGAGACACCCGGGGGCGGCGCCGGCCACTCCTCGACCGCGGTGCCCGCCAGCGCGCTCTTCATGAAGCGCAGCCAGATGGGCCCCGCGCAGTGGCCGCCCGTCTCCAGCGGGCCGAGGACCTGGTGGTCGTCGAACCCGACCCAGGCGCCGGCGACCAGCGAGGGCGTGAAGCCGACGAACCAGCCGTCGCGGTGCTCGCTCGCGGTGCCGGTCTTGCCGGCGATGGGCCGCTGCAGGACCATCAGCGAGCGCGCCGTGCCTTCAGGGTCGTCGATCACCGAGCGCATCATCTCGGAAGTGATGTACGCGACCTCGGGCTTGATCGACGGCTCCAGGACCAGCTCGGTGTTGGCCATGACCGAGTTGGTCCGCGAGAGCACTTTGCGGATCACCATCGGCTCGCCCTTGCGGCCAAGCGACGCCAGCGTGGCGTAGGAGTTGATGAGCTCGATGGGGATGACTTCGCCCGTGCCCAGCGCCGCCGTGTAGCTCCGCGGCACCTCCGTTGTCAGGCCCGCCGCCGTCGCCATCGAGCGCACCTTGTCGAACCCGACGTCGAGCAGCAGCTTGACCGCGACCGTGTTCTTCGAGGTGGCCAGCGCGCGCCGCAGCGAGATGGGCCCCTCAAACGTGTCGCGCTCGAAGTTCTGCGGGTTCCAGACTTTGTGCGTCCACGGGTCCTCGATGGGCGTCGGCGTGTCGAGCACGCGCGTCGCCGGCGTGTACTTGCCGGTCTCGATGGCGGCCGCGTAGAGGATGGGCTTGAACGCCGAGCCGGGCTGCCGCTTTGCCTGCGTGGCCCGGTTGAACTGCGAGAGCGCGAAGTCATAGCCGCCGACCAGCGCGACCAGGGCGCGGGTCTTGACGTCGATGGCCGCGAACGCTCCCTGCACCAGCGGCGTCTGCTCGAGCGCCAGCTCCAGCTCGCGGCCGCGCAGGTGGATGGCCGAGGTCCGCTTGAGCACCAGCCTCGTGACCGACACCTCGACCACGTCTCCCTTCCTGGCCACCTCGGCGGGCGTGGCTGGGGCTGGCGTGGCCGAGGACGGCTTGAACGGGCGCGCCCAGGCCATGCTCGAGAACGGGACCCAGCCGACCACGTCGGGCGCGAGCTCCACGTCGATGCCGTTGTGCTGCACCTTGGTGACGAGGCCCGCATAGATGCCGCCGGGCTCGAGGACCCTCATCCGCGCCGCGTTGGCGATGCGCGAAGGCAGCCCCTGCTCGGCCTCGGGGATGCCGCCCAGATCGAAGACCATCACCGCGCCTGGAGTTGGGGCCATGGCCGCGTAGCGCCGCTGCAGCGCCGTGCGCACCTCCTCGAGCGAGTCGCCCACCTTGAACTCGGCGCCGCGCCAGCCCTGCCGCTTGTCCACGGCGCGCAGGCCCTCCTGCACGGCGCGCTCGGCGGCGCGCTGCATCGCCGGCACCATCGCGACCTCGACGGTCATTCCGGCGCTGTTGATGGCCGCCTCTCCGTATTGCTCGATCAGCCGCCGCTTGACCTCCTCGAGGTACCAGGCGCCGGGCGCGTCCTGCACCGCGGGCGGCAGGGCGATCGGCTTCTCCACCTCGCGGTCGTGCTGCTCCTGGGTGATCTTCTTGTTGGCCAGCATCCGCCCGAGCACATAGGTCTGACGATTCTTTGCGCGCGTGGGGTGGAAGCGCGGATTCAAGCGGCCGGGATTTTGCGGAATACCGGCGATGAGCGACGCCTCGCCGAGCTCGAGATCTTCGACGTGCTTGCCGAAATAGTAGAGCGACGCCTCCTCCACTCCATAGTGCGCTTTACCGAAATTGATCTGGTTCAAGTAGAGGCTGAGGATGTCGTCCTTCGACAGGTCCTTCTCGACCTTGAAGGCCAGGACGATCTCCTTCACCTTGCGCGAGAACTTCTTCTCTTTCGAGAGGAAGAACGTCTTCACGACCTGCTGGGTAATCGTCGAGGCCCCCTGCCTCTTCTTGCCGCTCAGGATGTCGACGATGGCCGCCCGCGCGAGGCCGAGCACGCTGACGCCGTGGTGCTTGTAGAAGTCCTTGTCCTCGGCCGAGAGCACCGCGTCCTTGAGCGCTTGGGGCACTTTCGATAACGGAACCACCGTGCGCCGCTCTTTGTAGAATTCGCCGATCACCGTGCCGTCGGCGGCCACCACGTGGGTCGAGACCAGCGGCTTGTAGTCGTCGAGCGACTCGAGCCGCGGCAGCGTCTGCGAGAGATAGAAATAGAGGCCGACCAGCGCGATGGTGCCGAGCACGGCCGCCACGGCCGAGAGGACGATCAGCCGGGCGATGAACCGCGCCACGGGCGAGCGGCGGCCCACGTCGCCCTGGTAGTCGGGCGCCGCCACGGGCTTGTACTCCTCGGGCTCGGCCTTTCTCTTCTTCTTCGGGGCCTCGACGGGCGGCTCGGCGTCGTCTGCCGCCGGTTTGCGTTCTTGCAAGTCGTCGGTATTTGCAATCGCGGTCGCGCCGTCGTGCTCGCCGTCGTCGGCCTGGGCCAGGTCGGCCTTGCTCATCACGCCCTTGCGACCCGGCTTGAACATCGCCGTCTTTTCCTCGGGCGGCTCCGCGGGCGCCTTCTCCACCTTGAGGAAGGCGGTCGCGCCGTCGTGCTCGGCTTCGTCATCGGCCGAGGAGGCGGGGTCTGTGACCTCCTCTTGCTCGTCCTTGTCGCCCTTGGCGTCCCACCAGTTGCCGCGCCGGCCCTTCTTGCCCGCCGCGGCCGCGATGGTGGGCGCCGGCGCTGCCACTTTTGCCTTGGTCGGCGCGGGCGGCGGCTTTCGCTTCGGCGCGGGCGGCGGAGGCGGAGCGTCGCCATCGTCGTCGGGGATCTGGACCTGCAGCCCCTTCTTCGGCGCCTTGGTCGGCGGCGGCGGCGGCGCCTCAAGCTGGTCCGGCGAGAGCGGCTCGCCGTCTGGACCCATGCGCACGTAGAAGGTCGCCGGACCCTCTTCTTCTGCGGCTGGGATCTCGGGTGCGGGCTTCTTGGGCGGAGGGGCCATCGGAGCGGAAGAATGCAACAGGGGGGCCGCTTGCGTCCATGCGCCGAAAACTGGCAGGGAGCGCCGGGGCGCGTGTAGCGTGCACTCGTGGCGAAGGCGCGATGGCACGTCTATCTGCTCTGCTGCGGCGATGGGACGCTCTACACCGGCGCCACCAACGACCTCGACAAACGGCTGGCTGCCCATCGCGCCGGCAAGGGAGCGCGCTACACGCGCGGGCGCGGGCCGCTGGCGCTCGTGCACCACGAGCCCGCGCGCGACCGGTCGGCAGCCTTGCGCCGCGAGGCCGCGCTCAAGAAGCTGCCACGCGAGGCCAAGCAGAAGCTGGTCCGACAGAACGCCACTCTTGACACCCTGCGCTTTGGAACGTAGGTCTCGCCCCGCCCTGAGGAGGGGAACCACCGTGCAACGATCCTTCGCCGCGCTCGCCGCCATCGCCGCCGCCGCCGTCGCATTGAGCGGCTGTCCGTCCAAGCCGACCTACCCGGAGTGCAAGTCGGACGACGACTGCAAGGAGCAGAAGCAGGTCTGCGTCACCGGCTTCTGCAAGGAGTGCCGCGACGACACCCAGTGCAAGGAGGGGTTCGTCTGCAAGAGCAACGCGTGCACTCCGAAGCCCCAGTGCGCCAAGAAGGAAGACTGCCCGGCGGGCCAGAAGTGCTCGGCCGACGGCAAGTGCGGGGCCGAGTGCAGCGCCGCCACGGCGGAGAAGGACTGCGGCGCGGGCAAGAAGTGCCTCGCGAGCGGCGCCTGCGGCGGAGCTGACGACTGCTCGGGCGACGGCGACTGCGGGAGCGGCAACACCTGCCAGGACGGCAAGTGCGGCGTGAAGAAGATCAGCTGCGGCGGCGACGACGACTGCCCCGAGGGCTCGGCCTGCGTCAGCGGCGCCTGCGCTGCCGGCGTGGCCCGCAAGGTCAAGTGCGAGATGAAGCCGGTGCACTTCGACTACGACCAGGCCGCCATCAAGAAGGGCGAGCGCTCTGCCATCGACGACGACTTGCAGTGCCTGCAGAAGCAGGCCGCCAAGAAGGTCAAGGTCGAGGGCCACACCGACGAGCGCGGGACCACCGAGTACAACATCGCGCTCGGCAACCGCCGCGCCCAGGCCGTGAAGAAGTACCTGAAGCACGCGGCCCCCGACGTCACCGTCGAGACCGAGTCGTTCGGCAAGGAGAAGCCGGCCGACCCCGGCCACGACGAAGGCGCCTGGGCGAAGAACCGGCGCGCCGAGCTCACCCCGGAGAAGTAGTTGAGACTGCTCCGTCTGCTCGCAGCCCTGTGTGCGATCGGGTCCAGCGCCTGCTTCGTCTGGCGCTCGGACTACGATCGCGATCTGACCCAGCTGCGGGCCGACCTCGCCCAGCAGAAGCAGGACGCGGCCACCGAGCGCGAGGCGCTGCGGGCGGAGCAGGCCAAGGCCGTCAAGGAGCTGGAGGCGGCCATGGACGCGCTCAACCGCGCGGCGCGCAAGACCGGCGCCGACCTGGCCGTCGATCTGGAGAAGGCGCAGCAGGACGTGGTCGCGCTCAAGGGACAGCTCGAGGTCGTCAACCACAAGCTCGAGGCCGAGGACAAGGACAAGCCCGAGCGCGACCGCAAGCTCGACGAACTCTACCAGTGGAAGACCTCGCGGCAGAAGGCGATGGACGCGGCCGAGCACCCGACCGACAAGGCCGCCATCTACCAGCTCGCGCTCAAGAAGCTCGACTCGGGCGACACCGCGCGCGCCCGCGAGCTCTTCACCGAGTTCCTCGCCAAGTGGAAGAGCGACCAGTACGCGCCCAACGCGCAGTATTGGCTGGGCGAGAGCTACTACGCCGAGCGCCGCTTCAACGACGCCATCGTGGAGTTTCAGAAAGTCCTGAAAGATTGGAAGAGCAGCGAGAAGACGCCCGACGCGCTCCTCAAGATCGGCATGTCCTTCCAGGCGCAGGGCGACTGCCAGAACGCGGTGCTCTTCTTCGAGGAGGTCATCGGCAGCCACCGCAGCTCGTCCGCGGCCCGCTCGGCCAAGGAGAAGCTGGCCGAGTGCAAGAAGCGCAAGGGCAAGTAGCTCCGTCCGATTGACCCGGCCCGGCGGCGCACGGTAATCGCGAAGGATGCAGAAGCGGTCCCGCACAGCGGTCGTCGCGCTCGCGCTCGCGGCCTTTTCCTGCACCTCGAACGGCGGGGCCCAGGTGGACGCGGGCGTGCCCGGCACCTGCTCGTCGAACGCCGAGTGCTCGGCGGGCTTCCAGTGCGACCGGCAGCAGCGGCGCTGCGTCTGCACCGGCGACCAGGCTTGCCCCGGCGGCTTCTGCAACGCCTTCACCGGCACCTGCGTGGCCACGGTGCCCGGCTGCACCGCCGACTCGGCCTGCGCGAGCAGCGAATATTGCGACCGCGGGCTGCGCTCGTGCCGGCCGCTGACCGGCTTGTGCGGCGCCTGCAAGACCGACGCGCAGTGCGGCGCCGGCTCCAGGTGCGCGGCCCATCCGAGCTACCCGGCCGCCGGGACGTTCTGCGTTCCGCAGTGCCAGGCTGCGGGCGACGGCGGCGCGGCTGGCTGCGCCAACGGGCTCACCTGCCTTGGCCGCGACCAGAGCGCCACGCCCGAGAAGCTCTGCTACCCGGCCCAGGGCGCGTGCGGAGTGACCAACGCCTGCGCGCCCGACTCGAGAAAGCCCTGCAGCGCCGACACCGACTGCGGCGACGCGGCGCAAGCCTGCGACCAGACCTTGAAGTACTGCATCGTCAAGCTGCGCTCGTGCCCGGCCGGCGACGCGTGCGACCCGCAGCAGCGCATCTGCGTCCACGCGTGCACGGTGGACGCCGACTGCATCCAGATCGAAGGCGGACCTGGCTACAAGTGCTCGGCCAATGCGTGCATCAAGCAGGCGCTCTGCGCGGCCGACACCGACTGCAGCGACGGCCAGATCTGCCAGGCGAACCCCGACGGCTCCAAGAGCTGCCGCGCCGGCTGCGTGCAGAACGGCGACTGCCCGCTCGGCCAGAGCTGCTCCTCGGCCGACGCGCACCACCCGAAGTGCGTCCAGGGCTGCTCGGCCAGCTCGGACTGCCCGCTCAACCAGATCTGCTCGGGCGGCGCGTGCACCTCGACCGTCACGGGCTGCGCCCAGACCTGTCAGGACACGCAGGTCTGCGACATCGCCTCCAAGTGCGACGCGGCCTCCTCGTGCTGCCGCGCCGCGAACCTCAGCCAGGCGTGCCCGACCAACAAGACGCAGAACACGCAATACCCCTGCACGGCCTGCGTGCACGCCACCGGCTGCCCCTCGCCGGTGGCGGCCTGCGCGCAGAACTGCTTCCCGCTCAGCTTCAAGAGCTGCACCAGCGACAACGACTGCACCGCCTTCCCCGGCTCCGTCTGCACGCCGTCGCTCCTCTGCCAGCAGATGGTCTGGGTGCAGCCCTGCACCGACGACGCGAGCTGCGCCTACAAGGGCTTCAAGTGCCGCGACTCGAGCCAGTTCTGCGGCGCGAGCGGCGGCGGCAGCGCGCGCATCTGCATCCCCGATGCGCAGAGCGCCCAGGTGGCTTGCTTGAACGGCCATCCGTAGCGGCTCTGTTGTTGTAACCTCGCGGCCTCATGCCTCAGAGCCTCGACCCCTTTGCCGCCATGCTGATCGCCTTCCTGCCCCGCATCGTCGGCGCGGTGGTGACGCTGGTGGTCGGCATCGTGCTGCTCCGCATCGCGCTGCCGGCCGCGCGCCAGGGGCTGCGCCGCGCGGGCATCGGCCAGGCCGCGCCCTTCGTCGTCACGGCGGTCACCGCCGCGGGCTGGATCGTCATCCTCTCGGCGGCGTTCCAGGCGCTCGGCATGTCGGAGCTGGCCCTGGCGCTCTTTGGCGGCACCGTGCTGCTGGTGCTGCTCATCGCCTGGACGGCCAGCGGCGCTGCGGCCGACCTGCTCGCCGGGCTGCTCCTGGCGCAGGACCCGGACTTCAACGTCGGCGCGCGCATCCGCACCGGCCCGCCGGCCCACGCCGTCGAGGGAGAGATCGTCGCCCTCGATCTGCGCAAGGTGCGCGTGCGCGACGACGCCGGCTTCTTGCACGTCCTGCCCAACCGGATGGTCGAGGCCGCGCCCTGGACGCTGCTGGTGCGCGCGCCTCCGTCGCCCAGCATGCCGCCTCCGATTTGAAAGACGGCGATCGCCTGAGCCGACCGACCTAACCCTTCAACGAGCGCAAATAGGTGAGCAGCGCGGCGATGTCCGTCTTCAAGATGCCCGTCGTCTCCGGCATCCGATTTCTGCCCTTCGTCACCACCGCGGCGAAGTCGGCGGCGCGGTAGAGCACGGGCCGATCAACGAGGTTGATGCCAAGCCTTTCGCCCTTCGCGTCGGGTCCGTGGCAGCTCGCGCACGAGCTCTTGTAGAGGGCCTCGCCCCGCGCTGCGTCCCCGCCGGCAAGGTCGCCATCGGGCGTGGGCGCAAGCGACGCCGCGGCCAGCTTCGCGTCCACCTCGGGGATGCCGTAGGTGCCGGCGGAAGGCCCAGAGCGCTCGGCCAGGTAGCTCACCACCAGCTCAGGCTCGCCCGGCTCGAGGGGCGCCCCCCAGCCCTGCATCTTCTTGACGTTGGCCGACCACTGCGCGGGCGTGAGGCGCTGCTGGTCGAGCATCTCCTGGCCGTGGCAGGCGAGGCAGTTGTTCCGCACCGCGAGCTGCGCGGTTGCCACCTGGTCAGGCGTGAGCGGCGCTGGCGGCCCGGCGGGCTTTGCGGCTGGCGCAGGCTTTGCGGGCTCCGGCGGCGGCGGGGTCTCCTTGCAGGCCAGCAGCGCCAGCGAGAGCGCGGCCGCAACGAGCGCGCGGCTCATGACGCCACCTGCACGGCCACCGTGTGCCAGCCGTTCCAGAAATAGCCGCTCGGGTTCCACTGCGCCTGCGGCGGCTGCTCGTTGCCCTTCTTGTCCGAGGCGCGCACGACAGCGATGAAGTTGCCGGGCTTCGCCTCGAACGGCAGGCGGAAGATCTGCCAGCGCCCGATTCCCGCCGGACCCTCGAGCCGCGCGCTCTGCCAGGCGCGGCCTCCGTCCAGGCTCACCTCGACCTTGGCCACCTGCGCCTCGCCCGAGAAGGCGATGCCGACGATCTCACGCCGGCCCGGCTTGAGCGTGGCGCCATTGGCCGGCAGCGCGATCACTGACTTGATGGGAAAGGTCGTCGCCGGGCTGGTGTCGGCGGGCTTGACGGCGGTGCCCGGCGCGACCGGCTGCTTGGGAAGGCGATACGCGGTCTGCTGGTAGAAGCCCTCGGCCTCTTGCGCCTGCGGCTGGAGGAGCTTGAGCCACTTCATCCAGTGGTTGCCCGACCAGCCCGGCACCACCAGCCGGAACGGACCGCCGTGCGCCGCCGGCAAGGGCAGGCCGTTCATGTGCGTCGCGACGATGGTCGTCTTGTCCAGCGCGCGCGCGAGCGGAATCGAGCGGACGAACGCCGGCACCGTGGCCTTCTGGGGCAGGTCGGCGCCGAGCGTCTTCACGTGCTGCGCATCGGCGGGCAGGCCGGCCTTCTCGAGCAGGTCGGAGAGCCGCACTCCGCGCCACTCGGCCTGGCCCATCGCGCCGTGCACCCACTGCAGGCCGGGCACGCGCGGGGTCTGGTTGGCGCGGCCGTTTCCCGCGCACTGCAGCACTGCCACGTGCGTGACTTGCGGAAACTCTTGCAGGTCGTCCGCCGAGAGCTCGAGCGTCTGCTTCGAGCCGACGATCTTCACCTTGCGGCGCGGATTGAACGCCGGCGCGCCGAAGTGGCTGCGGACGAAGAAGCGCTCGTTCGGCGTGAAGATTCCGTCGAAGACCTCGAGCGGCGTCCCCAGGTCTTGCGGGCTTGCGAGGTGCGAGAGCAGGCTCTGCGCCGCGCCCGACTCGCGAGGCAGGAGCTGGGCGAGCGCGGTCAGGCCAGCTCCGAGAAAGAGATCCCGTCGCTTCATGCTGCCTCCGTGGAGCGAGTGATATGAATATCACCCGCGCCGGAACTGCTCAGGAAATGGTGACCACGGTCAGGTCGCGGAGCGGCGCGCACTGGCAGGCCATGCGCTTTCGATTCTTGAGCGCCGAGCGGTGCAGCCACTTCTCTTTCCAGGTCGGCGCCGAGACGGCCGTCTTCGGGTCCGGCGCGCGCAGGAAGACCGCGCAGCCGACGCCGAGACAAGTGCCTTTGCCGCCGCAGCTGGCGATGCCCGAGAGCCCGCGGTTCAAGTCGATGCCGAGCTTCTTGGCGGCGTCGTAGATCGTCTGCCCGGCCTGTACCTCGACTCCGGCGGACTCCATCTCGAAGAACACTTTCGGCATGACGAGCTTCTACAGTCGCAAGCGGAAGCCGCGCAACAGCCGATCCTCGACCCGCTCGATGAGCCCGGCGAGCTCGGCGCGCTTGAAGCGGTGGGTGAGGCTCTCTTGCAGGCAGAGCGCGCCCTCGACCAGGTAGCGGACCAGGAGCTGCGCGGTCTCGCGCTCGAGCTCGCTCGGCAACAGCTGCGTCGCTTGCGGGCCGCGCCAGAACTGGTCGATCCGCTCGAACTCGCGGAGCAGCTCCAGGCGCGCCAGCTCGCAGCCGACGCGGGTGGTGTCGAGCTCTGGCCGGCCCGGGCGGCGCAGGACCGGCTCGAAACGCGCGCAGAGGGCGTCGTCGAGCCACTCGAGCGGCGGGGGCCACTGGTGCAGCTCGCGGGCGAGCTCGTCTGCGACCAGGTCGAGGACCTTGTCGCGCAGCGCGACGGGCTTCTGGTCGGCGAGATAGTCCCAGCGGGCCATTCGAAGACTCTAGCAGTCAGCTCTACCAATCACCGGTCACGGTCCCGGTGGCGGTCCCGGTGGTGGAGCCCCCGGCATTCCCGGCCGCGCGTAGACCACCACCTGCGCCGTCTCGTCCAGATAGAACCCCGTGGCCGGCCGCTGGGTGCCGAACTCCGTCCACGTCTCCGGCTCCCGCTCGCGAAACTCCCGGTGCCACTGCAGCGCCGCGTACTGCGCGTCGCGCGGCCCGCCCGCATATTGAATATCTTGCCGCAACAGCCCCGCGATCTGGTACGCGCGGTAGCTCTCGAAGTTCACCTCGTGGAAGAAGACGCGCCCGCCCGGCGGCACGTGCTCGTTCAGCCAAGGCAGCACCGCGGTGACGTTGTTCGACCAGTACTGCCGCTGCATTCCCAGGCTCGCCGCGCCGGGGACGTTGCCCGCCAATTCCCCATAGGCCGAGGTGCCGTACGGGTGCAGATGGACGATCTGGTGCAAGCCCGGCAGGAGCACCGCGAGGGCGCCCAGGGCCAGCGCGCGCGATCCGGTCAGCCAGCGGAGCCGCGGGATCGCCTGCGCCGAAGAAGCCGCCAGCGCCGCCGCCGCGACCAAGAGCGAGGCCGCCTCCGGCGCGAGAAAAGCGATGCCCGCGATCCAGTGCTTGATGCCGCCGAAGATGGGCGTGGTCGTGAGCATGAACGGCCCCAGCGCCGCCGCCGCGAAGCCAAGCTCGAGCAGCCGCAGGGCGTCGATCCGCCGGCGTGCGAAATCGACCAGCTTGCTGCCGAGCGCGACCGCGAGCAGCACCACCGTGGTGACCGGAAGCGTGAGGGCCAGGAGCGCCAGCGGATACTCGACGGGGAAGGGCGGCGCGCGCAGCAAGTGGTTCAGGTACCACCAGGCGTAGTGCACGTGGCGCAGGTGGAACTCGATCCAGAAGCGCAGGTGGCCGAGCGCGCCGTGCCAGAGGAGCGGCCAGGTGGCGAAGAGCACCAGCGGCGAGAGGAGCAGCCAGGGCAGGGCGCGCAGGCCGAGCTTGCGCTGCTCGCGCGGGCAGAGCAGCGCGTGCACGAGCAGCACGGGCGGGAAGAACCAGGCGTTGTGCTTGGTGGCCAGCGCGCAGCCGTAGACGAACGCGAGCCAGAGGCCGCGCCGGCGCCGCTCGCGCGCATCTTGCGGCGCGGGCCCGAGGGCGCCGATGGCCTTCGCCCACTGCACCGCGACGCCGGCATTCAGCGCGCAGATGGGCACGTCGAAGGCGCAGAGGTGGCCGTGGAAGAAGGTCCGCTCGGCGCACCAGAACAGGAGCGGCGCGAGCACCGCGGCGGCGCGCGAGCGGGCGAGGCCAAGCTGCGCGAGCCAAAAGGTGAGGAGCCCCGCGAAGGCCATGCCCGGCAGGCGGCACGCGAGCGCGCCTGGGAGCCAGCCAAGGGCGCGCCGGAAGACCAGGTCCGAGAGCGCAAAGAGCAGCTTGGCGAGCCCGGGATGCTCGGCGTTGTAGCCCCAGTAGCGCTCGGTGGCCGCGGCGGAGAGCGCCTCGCCCGGGGCGCGCAGGAGCAAGAGCACCCACTCCTGGTAGCTGTGCGCGGCCGTGAAGTAGTAGCCCTCGTCGCGCATGAAGCCGATGCTGGCCTGGGTCGCGACCATGGCCGCCAGGGTGGCGAGGGCGAGCGCGGCGGGCAGCGCGCGCGCAGGTGGACGCGCCCCGGTCATCGCGTGGTCCAGGCGGTGAAGCAGAAGCGCCGATCGGTCCCGCCCGGCGCGCTCGCTGCAAAGGAGAACCGCCGCGTGGGCGGCCCGGCGGGCAGGGCGAGGTCCGCGCCTTGCCACGCTGGCAGAGGCTCGAGCACTGGTTTCACTGTCAGTGAACCAAGCTGCACGCCGTCGGCGCTGGCGGAGAGCGTCACCGGCGGCGCCTTGAGATCGTACGCGCGGTCGCCGACCAGGCCCGCGCGCAGGTGCAGGACGCTGCCTGCGAGCTGCGCGGGAGGCTCGAGGCGGCCGCCGATCTGCAAGAGCAGGCAGCGGTGCGCGACGTAGTCCACCTCGTAGAATTGGGGCCTCGCCTGCGCTGTCAGCTCCGCCAGGACGGGGGGCGCGCGCAAGTCCCAGGCTTGCAATGACAAGGCGCCAAAACGCAGCTCGTCCGCCAGGGGAGCGGCCCCGCGCGATCGCAGGGCTTGCAGGGCGGCGCCCAGGTGGCCGCGCGGCGCCGAGCGGATCGCGAGCAGCCAGAGCCGCTGCGCGCCCAGGTAGTCGGCGCGCGCGAGGTCCTCTTCGGTAAAGACGGGCAGCGCGTCCACGACCAGGCGCGCGCGCTCGGCCCAGGGCGGCCAGACCTGCACCGCGTCGCCTGCTTGCGCCTTGGCCCGCAGCGCGCCGGCGGCCTCGGCCCAGTCCTGCGCCGAGGGCAGCCGCGCGGCCAGCGAGAGGTCGAACGCCAGCGCCAGCCCGCCGAGCGCCACCAAGGACAAGAGTGGCGCGAGCCCTCTCAGCCGCCTTGCCCCAGCTTGATCTTGCGCTCGCTCTTCTCGCGGCAGAAGAGGCAGAGCGCCACCTCCGGATACTGCGAGAAGCCCGGCGACCAGCCGGGGTGCATGGCGCAGCGCGGGTCGAAGCAATGGTGCAGATCCCAGAGGTGGCCGACGTGGTGCGCGGCGCGCTTGGCGAGGCCCGCTTCGAGCGTGGGCTGCCCCTTGACGCCGAGCCCGTGGCTCGTGACCACCGCCTTGGCTCCGCCGTACAGGGCGTAGCCGTCCATCGGACCCTTGCCCATCGGTCCGAGCGGCGCGGAGAGCGGCTCGCTGGTCAGGTAGACGATCTTGTCGTCTGCGTACGACTGGGTGTCGTCGTCCACCTCCGCGAGGAGCTTGGGCCCGTCGTACGCCTCCTGCGTCGAGTCGAGCGCGTTGTCGGGCAGATCGGCGTCGCCCTCGACCTCGCACCCGAGGCCGTAGGCCGCGTTGATGCGCCGGGCGACGTGGTCCACGACCTCAGGCGGGAACTCGTTGAGCGTCACGATGCGGATCATTTCTTCCCCTTGGCCTTGGCGGCGGCGGCCTTCGGCGCGGGCTTCACCGCCTTGGGCGCGGCCTTCGGCGCAGGCTTTGCCGGCCTGGCGGCCTCTTTCGGAGCGGCCTTCTTGGCGGCAGGCTTGTCCGCTTTCGCGGCGGGCTTGTCCGCCTTGGGCGCAGGCTTCGCGGCCGGGGCGGGCGCCTTTTTGGCAGCGGCCGGCGCGGGCGCCGCGTGGGCCGGTGCAGCGCGCGGCGCTTCCTTGGCGGGCGGAGCGTGCGGAGCGAGCTTCTGCGCGGCGTGCGGCACCGCGTGCACCACTGCCTCCTTGGCCTTGTGCGCCGCCTGCAGCACGGCCTCTTTGATCTTGAGCCCGGTGCTCACGGCCAGCTCCGCCACGCTCCGGTGGTGCTCGTCGCCGTGAGGCTCGTGCGCCTCGGCCGGAGGGGGCGCGAGGTGGATGGCCGGCGCCTTCGCTCCCTTGGCCGGCTTGGGCTCCTTCGGCGGCTTGGCCCCGGCCTTTGCCTTGGGAGCTTTCGGCGCCCCCTCCTCGTCCTCGTCGTTGGCGGCCCCGGTCTCTTCCTTTTCTTCTTTCTCTTCCTTCTCTTCTTTTTCCTCGTCGCCAAACCCGAGCTCGTCGTCATCGTCGCCCGCGGCGGCGCGAGGCTTGAGCGCCATGCCGATGGTGGCCGGCTCGAGCGCGCGCCCCTTGTGCGTCATGCCTTGCGGCGGCCAGAGCGCGAAGTCGAGGTTGTCCTCGGCGGTGGCGAGAGGAATCGTCAGCGCCGCCGCGATCTCGCCGACCAGCTGGTGGCGCGCGGAGTCGTAGAGCTCGCGCTCCTTCTGCGGCAGCGGCCGGACCCGCGAGAGCGCGTGCAGGCCCTTCAAGACCTCTACCGTGCCGAAGAGCCCGCCGCCGGTCATGCGGTCGGCGTTCTCGCGGTGGCGCACCTTCCAGTCGAGCTGAGGGTCATCGCCGGGCGAGGCGAAATAGTCGAACACCTTCTCGATGTCGGCGACCGAGGCGACCTTGCGCAGCCCGACGCCCATCACCTTGTTGAGCGGCACCATCACCGTCGCGCCGTCCTCCTCGCGCGAGAGGGTGACGAACTCGCCCTTGCTGCCGCCGATCTCCTTGGTCTCCACGCCCTTGATGCGGCAGATCCCTTGATTCGGATAGACGACCCGGTCGCCGATCGCCAGGCTTCCGTCGCCGATCTTCATGTTCTTCCCCTCCGTGGCCATAGCACCCCGCCCGTCGGTTGATTTTCGTGCTTACAGCGCGCGCGCCGCTCGGTCAACGAGCGATTTTGCAAAGCGCGCGCCGCGCGGATCGCAAATGTTCGCATTACCGAAAAATTGACCGATCGGACGGCGGTGCCATGGTGCGCGCAGGAGGTTCCATGAAGCTCGCCGTCGCCACCTGCGTCGCCATCCTGCTCTGCCTCGGATCGCTCACGGTGCGCGCGCTGGTGCTCTCGCGTCCTCCGCGGGCGGTCCCGGCCATCCCCGCCGCGCGCGCCGCGCCCCGCTCGGTGGACATGCGCACGCTCGCCACGATCGATCGCCGGCTGCACCGCAAGCTGCGCAGGCTGGCCAAGGCCTCCCTGCGGTAGCGCGACGGGGTTGGAAGGGGTCGCAATCCCCCGTCCGCGACCCGTCCTCGGGCCTTCGATCGGCAGCGTTCCCACTTGCGCTCCGGCGCGAGTGGCGCTACTTCTGGCGCACAGCGTTATGAATGAAGCCTCATTCATTTCCGCCAGGAGAGCCGCCAATGGCTGAGAACGCACCCTTGGACCCCTCGCACGATGCCGCCTCGCTGAAGGGCGGCGCCTTCCTCTTCACTCCGGTGGGCGCAAGGCCTTTCGTCTCGCCCGAGCAGTTCGGCGACGACCAGCGCCAGTTCTTCCGCACCGCCGCCGAGTTCTCGCAGAAGGAAGTGGCGCCGCTGGTGGCGCGGCTCGAGAAGAAGGAGCACGCGCTGCTCCGGCCCCTGCTCGAGAAGGCGGGCGAGCTCGGGCTGCTCTCCATCGACATCTCCGAGGAGAACGGCGGCCTGGGGCTCGACAAGGTCACCTCCATGCTGGTGGCCGAATCGCAGGGCATGAACGGCTCGTGGGCGACGACCTTCGGCGCGCACACCGGCATCGGCACGCTGCCGCTGGTCTTCTTCGGCACCGCGGCGCAAAAGGCGAAGTACCTGCCCGGCCTGGCCACCGGCAAGAAGGTGGCGGCGTACGCGCTGAGCGAGGCTGGGAGCGGCTCGGACGCGCTCGGAGCAAAGACGACCGCCAGGCTGTCGGCCGACGGCACGCACTACGTCGTCAACGGCAGCAAGATGTGGATCACGAACGGCGGATTCGCCGACCTCTACACCGTCTTCATGAAGATCGACGGCGAGAAGTTCACCGCCTTCCTGGTCGAGCGCGGCACCCCGGGCTTCACCGCCGGCCGCGAGGAGCACAAGCTCGGCTTGCACGGCAGCTCGACCACGCCGCTCAACTTCGAGGAGTGCCGGATCCCGCGCGAGAACGTCCTCGGCGAGATCGGCAAGGGCCACAAGATCGCCTTCAATATTCTCAATGTCGGGCGCCTGAAGATGGGCGCGTTCAGCATCGGCGGCTTGAAGAACACGCTGCGCCTCGGGACGCACTACGCGCTCGAGCGCAAGCAGTTCGGCAAGAGCATCTCCGAGTTCGGGCTCATCCGCGAGAAGCTCGCGCGCGGCGCCGCGGCCACCTACGCGGTCGAGTCGATGACCTATCGCGCCTCGGGCCTGATCGACGACGCCATCGCGCGCCTCGACAAGGCGGACAAGCGCTACGAGGTCGGGGTGATGAACGCCATCGAGGAGTACGCCATCGAGGCGTCGATCTTGAAGGTCTCCGGCTCCGAGCTGCTGGCAGAGACCGTCGACGAGATGCTGCAGATCTTCGGCGGCAACGGCTTCGTCGCCGACTATCCGATCGAGATGGCGTACCGCGACAACCGCGTCAACCGCATCTACGAGGGGACCAACGAGATCAACCGGATGCTCATCCCCGGCATGCTCTTCAAGCGGGTGATGAAGGGCGAGCTGCCGCTCTTGCAGGCGGCGCAGGACATCGACGCCGAGATCGCCGATCCGCGGCTCATCCCCGAGCCGGTCGGCCGCCTCGCGCTCGAGCGGCGCTCGGTCGAGCTGGCCAAGCGGCAGTTCCTCTTCGTCGCCCGCGCGGCCGCCATGCTCGGGCCCGAGCTGGAGAACCGCCAGGAGGCGATGGCCGCCCTGGCCGACGTCGCCATCGAGGTCTACGCGATGGACACCATCCTCGGCCGCACGCTGGCCGCGGGCGATGACCAGCACGCGGGCCTGCGCGACGCCCTCTGCCGCTTCTACTGCATGGAGTCGCGCGAGCGCGCCTTCGAGCGCGCCCGCACCGCCCTCTCCGCGGTCGCGCCGGCCGAGGCCCTCGATGAGCTCCACGGCCAGCTCGCCCGCCTGCACCGGTACACGCCGCAGAACCCGGGCGAGCTGCGCGAGGCCATCGTCCCCGCGCTCCTCGAGGCCGGCGGATATCCACTGTCGTACTGAAAAAGAGCAGGCAGCCCCTCGCCACGCGTCCTGGGCGTGTGCATCGTTGCTGCGCCGGTGTGCGCGGCATGGGCGGGGGGCGGGCGTGAGCAAAGCGAATCCGGGTGGCCTCGGCGAGTTGAGGCCACTGTGGCTGGAGGCAGATGCAGTCCGCGAGCGGGTCGCGAACGCGGCGGTCATCTACTCTTTCTTCTCTTTCGAAGGCGCGCTCTCCCGGAAGGCCGCGCACGGCCATCTCCGGACGCACCCTGCGGCCCGGGCCTCGCTTGCCCGGCTGGTCACCTCCCCGCGCACGCGCGGCGCGGTGATGAGCGGCCGGCGCGCCGGAGTCGTCCAGCGGCGCCTGCGCCTGCAGCGCGCGGCCTACGTCGGCGTCTACGGCGCCGAGGTGCACGCGAGCGGCCTGCGCCTCGTCACCGAGCCAGACCTGGAGACGCTCGAAGGCCAGGTCGCGAAGCTGCGCAAGCTCTGCCACGGCTCGGCCGCGCTCAAGGGCGAGGGCATCGTGCTCGAAGATCGCACCTGGTCGCTCTCGCTCAGCTTGCGCTCGGCGAGCCCGACCGCGGCCAATGCGGCCGCCCTCGAGTTCGGCAAGCTGGCCGGCAGCTGCGACCTGCGCCTGCGCGGCTCGCCCGGCGTGCTCGAGGCCTGCGACAAGGGGGCAGGCCTCGACAAGGCCGTGCTCGGGCTCCTCGCGGGGCTGCCCGGCGCGCTCTCGATCTACGTAGGCGCCGGCGAGGCCGATGAAGAGGCCTTCGCGGCCGTCAACGCGCGCGGCGGCATCACCGTGCACGTCGGAAGTCCTCGTGGAGGCACCTCCGCGCGCTTCCTGGTCGCCGACACGGGCGAAGTGATCCGCTTGATCCACTGGCTCGCGGACGCGCGGCGCCGGTAAGCCGCAGTTCGGCCCGCAGAGGGTCGTCCGGCGCCACCGGCTCCTGGCGCTCCAGCGGAAAAAGACGACAACGGATCGTCCTGGTACAAAAGTGTCATGCGCCAGGACCCGCACTCGTACGCCGATTCTGATCAGCCGCGGACCGCTCGGCTCGACCTTGCCCTGCGCGTCGACTTCGCCGAGCGGCGCCTGCGCGGCGAAGCCAGGCTGACCCTGGTCGCGCCTTCGGCGGGCCCGCTCGACCTGGACACGCGCGCGCTGACCATCGAGCAGATCTGCGACGCGTCGGGACGGCCCTTGCCCTTCACGCTGCACCCGGCAGAGCCAGTCCTCGGCGCGCGCCTGCGGATCCAGCTCCCGCCTGGCACCGGCGAAGTGCGCGTCCGCTACACCACCTCGGCCGAGGCCTCCGCGCTGCAGTGGCTCTCGCCCGAGCAGACCGCGGGAAGAGTGCAGCCGTACCTGTACAGCCAGTGCCAGGCCATCCACGCGCGCTCGGTGGTGCCGCTGCAGGACTCGCCGCGCTTTCGCATCCCGTACTCAGCCTCGCTCACGGTGCCCGAAGAGCTGCGCGTGCTGATGGCGGCGGCCCCGCGCGGCCGCGAGCGCGCCGGCCCGGGCGAGGCCACCTGGCGCTTCGAGATGCCCCAGCCCATCCCGCCCTACCTGATCGCCTTCGCGGTCGGCGATCTGGCCGAGCGGCCGCTGAGCCCGCGCTGTTCGGTCTTCGCCGAGCCCTCGGTCGTGGACGGCGCCGCCTGGGAGTTCGCCGAGGTCGAGAGCTTGATGACCGCCGCCGAGGCGCTCTTTGGCCCCTACGACTGGGAGCGCTTCGACCTCTTGGTGATGCCCCCGAGCTTCCCCTACGGCGGCATGGAGAACCCCCGGCTCACCTTCGTCACGCCGTCCTTGCTCGCGGGCGATCGCTCGCTCGTCAACGTCATCGCGCACGAGCTCGCGCACGCCTGGACCGGCAACCTCGTCACCAACGCCTCGGCCGACGACTTCTGGCTGAACGAGGGCTTCACCGTCTACGCCGAGCGGCGCATCCTCGAGGCGCTGCAGGGCCGCGACGCCGAGGAGCTGCACGCGTGCATCGGCCGCCACGAGCTCGACGTCGCGCTCGGCCGCTTCGCCACGCGGCCGCAGCTCACCCGGCTGCGCAACGATCTGCGCGGCTTCGACCCCGACGACGCCTTCAGCTCGGTGCCGTACGAGAAGGGCTATCTCCTCTTGCGACACCTCGAGGAGAGCGCCGGCCGCGCGGCCTTCGACGGCTTCTTGCGGGGCTGGCTGGCGGCCCACCGCTTCGGGTCGGTGACCACCCAGGACTTCCTCGACCAGCTCGAGCGCGAGCTGCCCGGGCTGACCGAGCGCGCGGGCGTCCTTCAATTCCTCGACCAGCCAGACGTGCCCGAGTTCGCGCCGCGCGCGCGCTCGCTGCGGCTCGAGCAGATCCAGCGACTCGCGCGCGAGGCCGCCGCCTCTGCCATGCCTTCCGCCGCCGAGGCGAGCGCGCTCACCCCGACCGAGCTGCAGCTCTTCTTGCAGTCGCTGCCGGCCACGCTCGAAGTGGCGGCCTGCGCGCAGCTGCGCGCGCTGCTCTCGCCCCAGGATCGCAGGAGCCTCGAGATCCAGGTGGCGTGGCTCACGGCGGCGCTGCGGGCCGGCGATCCGCTCGCGCCCGCCGAAGCCGCGCGCGTCGTCTCGCAGACAGGCCGCATGAAGTACCTGCGCCCGCTCTACAGCGAGCTGGCCGCGAAGGCCGAGACCCGCTCGCTGGCGCGCGCGGTGTTCGAGAAGGTGAAGAGCTCGTATCACCCGATCGCGCGGCAGAGCGTCGAGCGGATTCTCGGCAAGAGCTAGAAGCTGGGGAAAAAGGCAGAGGCAGAGGCAGAGGCAGGGTCCGGCTCGCGGCTGCTGCGCCGCACTGGCGCTCCGAGACGTTTCTGGAGAGGGCAGACCGAAAGCTGCTTCGGCTTCCACCGAACCCCCCGCAGCAGACCCTGCCTTTGCCTCTGCCTCTGCCTCTTCCCTGCTTTTGCTTCTCCGCACAACGCTCTGCCTCCGCTCGCGCGATCCCCAAGCGCTGGTGGGTGCTCCCATCCCTCCTGCCAGTGCTGGTAGGCTGCCCGTCCGTTCAGCGACCGTGTGCTTGACAGGCCGGCCTGATCACCTCACTCTTCGCCTCGCAGTGGATCAAAGTGGGATGAAGTGGATCGCAGTGCCTCAAGGCGGATCAGGCGGGAGCGGCAGCGGTGTCTTTCTTCGGCGTCCACCAGCACGCGATCGATGCCAAGGGGCGCACCAGCCTCCCCTCGCGCTTTCGCGAAGTGCTGAGCCTGCAAGGCGCTGACAAGCTGTTCATCACCTCGGACCTCCTCGATGGCTGCCTGCAGGCCTACGCGCCGGCGCAGTGGATCGCGTTCACCGACAAGGTCGCGAAGCTCTCGCAGTTCGACACCACCGTACGGCTCATCGTGCGGAGCTTCATCGCGCCGGCGCAAGAGTGCCCGGTGGACAAGGTCGGCCGGCTGCTGCTCCCCGAGTCCATGCGCCAGCACGCGGGCCTCTCGGGCGAGGTGGTCTGGGCTGGCTCGGTCGACAAGATCGAAGTCTGGTCACCTGCGCGCTGGGCCAAGGTCCAGTCGGCTGCGCGCGCCCCCGAAGTGCAGGCGCAGCTTGCCGCGCGCCTGGCGACGCTCTTGTGAAGCGGAAGGACGAGGAGGACGCGATGGCCGAGAAGAGTGCCGCAAAGATCACGCCGGGTGCCACCATGCTCGCGCTCCAGCCGGCCGCGCCCGCCGAGCCGCGGGTGCCGCGCGCCCCCATCGCCTCGGCCGATCGCTGGGAGGACGCGGTCGCTGTCGTCACCGTGCGCGGCGATCTCGACCGCGACGGCATCGAGGCCATCGACTTCGCCGTCTCGCGCGCGACCGCGGAGGCGGGGCGCATCGTCCTCGACCTGCTCGACGTCAGCCACCTCGACTACTCGGGCGTGGCGCTCCTGGTCGAGCGGCGCCGCGAGCTGGCGGGCCGCGGGGGCGAGTTGCTCATCGCCGTGAAGAACCCCTACGTCGCCAATATCCTGCGCGCCGCGGGCGGCTCGGATCTGACCTTGTGCAAGTCGGTCGAGGAAGCGTCGGGCGTCCTCATCGCAGCACCGCAGCAGTCGCGCGCGCGCCGCAGCCGCTAGCGGCAAGCCTCGCCAAGGATCGCCATGTCGTTCACCCACCACACCGTGCTCCGCCGCGAGGCCGTGACCTTGCTCGCGCCCGGGCCGGGCAAGGTGATCCTCGACGGCACGCTCGGCGGCGGCGGCCACGCCGAGGCGCTCTTGCAAGCGGGCGCGCGCGTGGTGGGGCTCGACAAGGATCCGCTCGCGCTCGAGGCCGCGCGCGCGCGCCTCGCGGTCAACCTGGATGAACGCTCATTCATCTTGGCCCACGCCGACTTCCGCGACGCCCGCAAGGCGCTCGACGAGCTCGGCTTTGGCGAGATCGACGGCGCGCTGGTGGACCTCGGCGTCTCCAGCCCGCAGCTCGACGAGCCCGGGCGCGGCTTCTCCTTTCGCGAGGGAGGTCCGCTCGACATGCGCATGGACCCGACGCGCGGGCTGCCCCTGTCGGCGCGCCTGGACGAGTGGACCGAGAAAGAGCTGGAGCAGATCTTGTTCGAGTTCGGCGAAGAGCGCTTCGCCCGGCCCATCTCGCGGAGCATCCTGCGCGCGCGCGCCGCGGGCGACCTGAACGACACCGCGCAGCTGGCCGCGGTGGTGAGCGCTGCCATGCCGCGCAAGGCGTGGCCCAAGGCCATCCATCCGGCGACGCGCACGTTCCAAGGGCTGCGCATCGCGGTCAACGACGAGCTCGCCGCCCTGGCCGACTGGATCGAGCAGCTCCCGCGCATCCTCAAGAAGGGCGGGCGCGCGGCCGCCATCAGCTTCCATTCGCTCGAGGACCGCCTCGTCAAGCAAGGCTTCGCGCGGCTGGCCACGGGCTGCACCTGCCCGCCCGACCTGCCCGTCTGCGCCTGCGGAAGAGTCGCCGGCTGGCGGGTGCTGACCAAGAAGCCCACCCTGGCCGGCGAAGAAGAAGTGCAGAAGAACCCGCGCGCGCGCAGCGCTCGCCTCAGAGCCGTGGAGCGCCTCCAATGACTTCGCTTCCTCCGCCCAGCTTCCTGGCGCGCGGCGCCTCGCCGAGCATGATCCGCCGCGCGGTCGATCGGCGCGGCCTCGCCGTCTTCGCTGCGGCCACCGCGGCGGCGCTGCTGGCGTCGTTCGTGCTGCTCTTTGCCATCTGGGCGCGCACGCGCGTCACGCAGGCCGGCTACGATCTGGCCACGGCCTCGCGCGAGCACCAGCAGCTCCTGCGCGAGCGGGAGTCGCTGCAGTACAAGGTGGCCAGGCTCAAGAGCCCGCAGCGGCTGCGCGACGTGGCGGCGCGGCTGGGGATGGGCGTCGCGCCGGCCTCCCGCACGATCGTGCTGGTGGGTTCACGCGAAGTGAAGTCGCCCGAGCTGGTGGCGGGCATCGTCGAGCCCGAGCCGCGCGGTCAAGACCGAGACACGCGCCGATGAAAGCGTTCCGGGCCGCCACCGTGGCCGCCGCGCGCAAGACCTCGAGCGAAGGCGGCGCCCGCTTCCTGCGGTTTCGCGCGCTGCTGCTCGGCGGGCTCGTGCTCTCCCTGTTCGGCGTGGTGCTGACGCGCGCCGCCTACGTGCAGCTCTTCGACCGCGCGCGCCTCTCGCGCAAGGCTCGGCTGCAGACCCGGCGCGAGGTCGAGCTCTCTCCGCGCCGCGGCCTCATCACCGATCGCCGCGGCGAGCCGCTCGCGGTCACCCAAGACGTGGACTCGATCTTCGCCGACCCCAGCGCCTTCGAGGGCGAGCGCGAGCGCAAGGTCGCCGCCGAGCTGCTCGCGCGGCCCTTGCAGATGGACAAGAAGAAGCTGGCCGCGCGCCTGGGCAAGCAGGGCCACTTCGTCTGGCTCAAGCGGCGCGTCGAGCCCGCCGTCGCCGCCCGCGTGCGCGCGCTCAAGCTGGACGGCATCGAGATCGTCCAGGAGCCCAAGCGCTTCTATCCGCAGCGCGAGCTGGCCGGCCACGTGCTTGGCTTCGTCGGCGAAGAGGCGGGGCAGGAAGGCATCGAGCGCGAGCTCGACGGGATGCTCCGCGGCCAGAGCGTGAAGATGGCGGCGCTGCGCGACGCGCGCGGCAAGACCGTGCTCGAGTCGGGCGGGCCCGACCCGGCGCTGCTCGCTGGCGCCACCGTGACGCTGACGCTCGACTCGGCCATCCAGCTCGCCACCGAGCGCGAGCTGCACAAGGCCGTCGAGCAGGCGCAGGCCGCCGCCGGCTGGGCCGCCGTGATGGACGTGCACACTGGCGCCCTGCTCGCGCTCGCCGGCAGCCCCGCCTTCGACGCCAACAAGCCGGGCCGCGACCCGGAGGTCTGGCGCAACCGCGCGGTCGCCGATGCCCTCGAGCCAGGCTCGACCATCAAGAGCTTCGTCATCGCCTGGGCGCTGGAGCAGGGCACCCTCACCAAGGACACCCAGCACTTCTGCGAGAACGGCGCCTGGCGTCGCGGACGGCGGACCATCCACGACACCCACAAGATCGGCGCGGCCAGCACCACCGACGTGCTGCGCTTCTCCTCGAACATCTGCGCCGCCAAGATTGGCGAGAGGCTCGGCGCGACCGCGCTGGTGGCGGGCTTGCGCGCGTTTGGCTTCGGCGAGCGGACGGGCGTCGGCCTGCCCGGCGAGCCGCGCGGGCAGCTGCAGAACCCGGCGCGGATGAAGACCATCGAGATCGACACCACGGCGTTCGGCCAGGGCATGAGCGCCACGGGGCTGCAGACCGTGGTGGCGATGGGCGCGATCGCCAACGGCGGCGTCCTCTTGAAGCCGTATCTCGTCGAGAAGGTCGTCGCGCAAGGCGGCAAGGTGCTCCTCCAGCGCGGGCGCACCGAGGTCCGCCGGGTGCTGAGGCCCGAGACGGCGCGCACCATCTCCGAGATGCTCGAGGAGGTGACGCGGAAGGGCGGCACCGGCACGCGCGCGGCCATCGCCGACTTTCGCGTCGCCGGCAAGACGGGCACCGCGCAGAAGGTCGATCTGGAGAACGGCGGCTACGGCAAGAAGCGGCTGGGCAGCTTCCTCGGCTTCGTTCCCGCCGAGGCGCCGCGGCTCGCGATCCTGGTGTCGATCGACGAGCCCGAGGGCAAGACCACCGGCGGCGAGGTGGCCGCGCCGGCCTGGGGCGCCATCGCCTCCGAGGCGCTGCGCCAGCTCGATGTCCACCCGCAGCGCATCCGCGAGAACGCCGAGGTGATGGTGGCGGTCGCGAGCCCGCTCGCACCAGAGGCTGCCGAACCAGATGACGAGGCCCGGGAGGCCGAGGCGAAGCTGCCGGCGGGCAAGTCCAGGGTGCCCGATGTGACGGGCCTGCTCGCCCGCTCTGCGATACGTAGACTTGGAGAATTTCAGCTCGAGCCCGACGTGCGCGGCAGCGGGCGGGCGATCGCGCAGCACCCGCGGGCGGGCTCGATCGTGCAGCGCGGGGCGCGCGTGCGGGTGACGCTGGCGCCTCCGGGCTAGGGCGTCATCTCCAAGGCATTTGCATTGCAGTGGGAGGGACAGAGCGCAGGGCGGGGTGTAAGCAGGCCGAAGGGCCGAGGTGGCTGCCGGTGAAAGTCGCGGATCTCTTCCAGGACATCGAGGCCCGCGTCCCTGCCGAGGCGGCGCGGCTCGAGGTGCGCTCGCTCTCGGTGGACTCGCGCACGGTCGCCGCCGGGGCGCTCTTTGCCGCGCTCCCTGGCGTCGAGGCCGACGGCGCCGCCTTTGCCGCAAAAGCGGTGGAGCGCGGTGCCGCCGCTGTTCTGGCCGCCCGGCTGATCGAAGGAGTCTCCGCGCCGACCATCGTCGCCAAGGATCCGCGGCGCGCCTTTTCGCAGGCCGCCTCGCGCTTCCACGGCGAGCCCTCCAAGCAGCTGCAGCTGCTCGGCGTCACGGGCACCAATGGCAAGACGACGACGAGCTATCTGGTCGAGCAGCTGGCCGAGGCGCGCGGCCTGCGCGCGGGCGTCATCGGCACCGTCGAGCAGCGCTGGCCCGGGACGCGCCTCTCGTCCACCCACACCACGCCCGAGTCGCACGAGCTGCAGGCGCTGCTCGCGCGGATGGTCTCGGACAAGGTGAAGCTGGTGGCGATGGAGGTCTCGAGCCACGCCTTGGCGCAAGAGCGCGCGGCGGGCTGCACCTTTGCCGGCGCGGCCTTTACCAACCTCAGCCGCGATCACCTCGACTATCACGGCACGATGGAGGCCTACTTCGAGGCCAAGGCCAGCCTCTTTCGCGCGCTCCTGCCCCCGGGCGCGCCGGCCGTGATCAACTTCGATGATCCCAAGGGCGCCGCGCTCGCCAAGGGACTCAAGGCTAGAGTGATCGGATACTCTACCCAGAACGCAAAGAAGGCGGAGTTGCGCGCCGAAGGCCTGCAGAGCGGCTTGCAGGGCATCTCGTTCCAATTGAATGGCGTGGAACTCAAGAGCCCGTTGATTGGGCGCCACAACGCCGAGAACCTGCTCGCCGCGCTCGGGCTCTTGTTGGGGCTCGGCCACCCCTTGGAGGAGCTGGCCAAAGCTGCGCCGCTGGCCGTCGGCGCGCCGGGCCGCCTGGAGCGCGTACCGGACGGGTCGGGCCGCGTCGTGCTGGTCGACTACGCGCACACCGACGACGCGCTCGCCCGCGTGCTCGACGCGCTGCTCGAGGCGGCGGCCGCAAGCCGGAGGCCGCAGGCCGCGAGCCCCCCGCGCGTCCTCTGCGTCTTCGGCTGCGGCGGCGATCGCGACAAGGGCAAGCGGCCCCTGATGGGCGAGGCCGCTTCCCGCCGCGCCAACCTGACCGTGGCCACCAGCGACAACCCGCGCACCGAGGATCCGCTGGCGATCCTGCGCGACATCGAGCCGGGCCTCGCCAAGAGCGGCCGGGCGCGCCTGGGCACGAGCGACGCGCGCGCCCGCCGCGACGGCTATGTGCTGGTGCCGGATCGCCGCGAGGCCATCGCCCTGGCGATCAACTGCGCGCGCGCGGGCGACGTGGTGCTGATCGCCGGCAAGGGCCACGAGCCGTACCAGATCGTCGGCCGCGAGAAGCTCGACTTCGATGACCGCGTGGAAGCCGCCAAGGCGCTGGAGAAGCGGTCATGAGCGCGCACGTCACGCTCGAGCAGGCAGCGTGGGCGGCGGGCGCGCGGGTGCTCTCGCGCGGCGGCTTGAGTGAGAGCTCGATACTCAAGGGCGTCTCTACCGACAGCCGCAAGCCCGCTCCTTCCGCGCTCTTTGTTGCCCTGGTCGGCGAGTCGTTTGACGGCAGCCTCTTCGCCGCCGATGCCGTTCGCCAGGGCTGCGCCGCGGTGCTCGTGCCCTCGTCCACCGGGGCCCGCACCGTGGAAGCGCTGCGCGCGGCCTCGCCCGGCGCCGCTGTGCTGGCCGCTCCCGACACCACCCGCGCGCTCGGGAACCTGGCCCGGGCGTGGCGCGCGCGGATGAGCGAGCTGCGCGTGGTGGCCATCACCGGCTCGGCGGGGAAGACCTCGACCAAAGAGCTGATCGCCTCGGTCCTGGCCGCCGCGGCGCCGACGCTCAAGACCGAGGGCAACCTCAACAATGAGATCGGCGTTCCGCTGACTCTGCTTGGGTTGACTCAAGAGCACCGCTTTGCCGCGGTCGAGTGCGGGATGAACCACCTCGGCGAGATCGCCCGGCTCGCGAGCTACGCAGACCCAGACGTCGGCGTCGTGACCAACGCCGCGCCGGTGCACCTCGAAGGTTGTGGTTCATTGGAGGGCGTCGCGCACGCCAAGGGCGAATTGTTCCACGCGCTCCGCAGCGCCGGCACCGCCGTGGCCAATGCCGACGACGCGCTGGTGCTGGCCCAGGCGCGGCTCTCGCTGCGCAAGCTGCTCACCTTTGGCCGCTCGGAAGGGGCGAGCGTGCGCCTCCTGCAAGCGGCCCACGCGGGCGCTGGGATCCGCGCGACGCTGCAATTTCCCGACGGCAAGGCGCGGTCAATCGAGCTGTCGCTCATCGGCCTGCACAACTCGCTCAACGCGGCCGCCGCCGCCGCCGCAGGCCTCGCCCTTGAGTTGCCGGTTGAGTTGATCATTGCAGGCCTCGCGGCCGCGCGCACGCCGGGCCGGCGCATGCGGCCCGTTCAACTCAGCCGCGGCCGCCTCTTGCTCGATGACTGCTACAACGCAAACCCGGCCAGCACCGCGGCCGCCCTCGACACCGTGGGCGAGCTCTCGCGCGGCCGCGGCCGCGGGCGCGCCATCGCCGTGCTCGGCGACATGCTCGAGCTTGGTCCCACCGAGCTGCAATTGCACCGGCAAGTCGGCACCAAGGCGGGCCAAGGCGGACTCTCCTTGCTGGTCGCGTTCGGCGAGCGGGCGCGAGCCCTGCGCGATGCGGCGGTGGCGGCCGGCCTGCCCGCGGCAGATGCATTGTGCACAACCGATCCAGCCGAGGCCGCCCAGATCGTGGACGAGCGCTCAGGCGAGGGAGACGTCATCCTGGTCAAGGGTTCGCGCGGAATGAAGATGGAGCGCATCAGCGACGCGCTCGCCGGGATCGCCGCGCAAGCCGGCTCGGGGGCGCACTAAATGCTCTATGTCCTGCTCTATCCCTATGTAGACAAGGTCGGCCTCTTCAACGTCCTTCGCTATCCGTCGTTCCGGGTGGTGGCCGCCGGCCTCGTCTCGCTGCTGCTCGGGCTCTTCATGGGCCCGCACTATATCGAGGCGCTGCGCGAGAAGCAGCAGGGCGCCTCGGCCGTCCGCGAGGACACGCCCGAGCGGCACGCCAAGACCAAGGGCAAGACGCCCTCGATGGGCGGCGGCCTGATCCTCTGGGCCATGCTCTTTGGCACGCTGCTCTTCGCCGACCTGACCAATCCCCGCGTCTGGGCGGCGCTGATCATCACCATGGGCTTTGGTGTCATCGGCTTTGTCGATGACTGGCTCAAGTTCACCAAGCGCAACTCCAAGGGGCTCGCGGGCCGCAAGAAGATGGTCTGGCAGACCATCATCTTCCTCGCGGTGGTGGCCCTCTTCTTCGTTGATTGGAAGCACGGGCCAACCCTCCTCCTCGACACCCGCCTCACCATCCCCTTCGTCAAGCTGAAGGCACTCAAGCTCAGCTTGGGTTGGTTCTATCTGGTCTTTGCCTGGCTGGTCATCGTCGGGACCTCGAACGCGGTCAATCTCACCGACGGGCTCGACGGCCTCGCCATCGGCCCCACCATCGTCTCGGCCTTGACCTTCCTCTTACTCGCGTACTTGTCGGGCCTCGTCATCAAAGGCTTTAATGTCGCCGACTATCTGTTGATTCCACATATCGAAGGCGGCAGCGAGCTCGCGGTCTTTTGCGCCGCCATGGCCGGCGCTGGAATCAGCTTCCTTTGGTTCAATACCTACCCTGCCTCGGTCTTCATGGGCGACGTCGGCTCGCTGGCGCTGGGCGGGGGCCTCGGCGCCTTGGCCGTGCTCACCAAGAACGAGGTGGAGAGCGCCATCATCAACGGCGTCTTCGTGGTCGAGGCGCTCTCGGTGATGGTGCAGGTGTTCTGGTTCAAGCGCACCGGCAAGCGCATCTTCAAGATGGCGCCCATCCACCACCACTTCGAATTGCAGGGCTGGGCCGAGCCCAAGATCATCGTCCGCTTCTGGATCATCTCCATCATGCTGGCGCTCTTCGCGCTGGCGTCACTCAAGCTGAGGTAGTCGGGACGTGGAACTGCAGGGACAGAAAGCGCTGGTCGTGGGCCTCGGCAAGAGCGGCATCGCCGCCGCGAAGCTGCTCGTGCGCGAAGGCGCGCAGGTGGCCGTGGCCGACGGGAAGCCTGCCGAATCGCTCCGGGCCGCTCTGGCCGCGGTCGGGAGCAATGTAGAGTTCGTCGGCGCGCCGCGGGCCGAGGTCTTTGCCGGCCGCGAACTGATCGTCAAGAGCCCCGGCGTGCCGCGAGCGGCGATGGAAGGCGTCCCGCGCGGCGCCGAGGTCATCGGCGAGGCAGAGCTTGCCTATCGCTTCTTGAAGGAGCCGGTGATTGGCATTACCGGCACCAATGGAAAGAGCACCACGACCGCATTGACCGCGCACCTCTTGCAGACCGCCGGCCTGCGCGTCTTCGCCGGGGGAAACCTGGGCACGGCGCTGAGCGAGCGCGTCCTGGCGGGCGGCGCCCTCGATGTGACCGTCTGCGAGCTCTCCAGCTTTCAATTGGAAGACCTGATTCAATTCCGCTGCCGCGCCGCCGCCCTGCTCAACGTTACGCCCGACCACATCGACCGCTATGCTTCGATGGATGAGTATGCCGCCGCCAAGGCCCGCATCTTCGAGCGGCAGAAGCAGGGCGATCTGGCCGTCCTCAACGGCGCCGACTCCTATTGCCGCAAGCTGAAGACGCTGCCCGGCGTCAAGCGCGCCGAGTTCGATCCGAGCCTGCTGGTGCCCGGCGGCGTGGAAGTCGATGGCGCTGAGTATCTGCTGCGGGCCAAGACGCTGCGCGGGGCCCACAACGCCGAGAACGCGATGGCCGCGCTTCTGCTGTCGCGACACTTTGGCGCCGACGCCGAGGCGTTGCAGCGCGGGCTCGATACCTATCCGGGCCTGCCCCACCGCCTCGAGCCCGTGCGCACGCTCAACGGCGTCGAATATATCAATGATAGCAAGGCGACCAATGTCGACAGCGTCGAGAAGTCGCTCAGCGCCTTCGAGCAGGGCGTGCTCATCGTCATGGGTGGACGCGGCAAGGGCGCTCCCTATGCGCCGCTGCGCAAGCTCTTCGCGGGCCGCGTGAAGGCCATCTTCACCATCGGCGAGGACGCCAAGGCGATTGAAGCGGAGCTGGGCGACATCGCCGAGACCTTGAGTTGCGGGGACCTGGCCAATGCCTTGGCGCGCGCCCACGGGCAGGCCCGGCCCGGCGACACGGTGCTCCTCTCGCCCGCCTGCGCGAGCTACGACCAATTCAAGAACTTCGAAGAGCGCGGCGAGCTCTTCAAGCAGCTGGTCAGGAGCCTTTCGTGAGAGAGCAAAACGCCGCGCGCGCCAACGGAGCGAATCTGCGCGGAAGCCTGCGCTACGACCCCGTGCTGCTCTCGGCCATCGTCGCGCTCTCGGCCTTTGGCGTGGTGATGGTCTATAGCGCCTCGGCCGTCTTTGCCGAGTTGAAGCTCCATGACTCACTCTATTTCTTCAAGCGGCAGGCCCTGGGCGCGAGCGTTGGCCTCTTGGTCTTGCTGGCGACGATGAAGCTTGGGTATCGCCGCCTGGAGGCGCTGGCGGTTCCGCTCTTGATCCTGGCCCTGGCGCTCTTGGTCGCGGTGCAGATCCCAGGCCTTGGCCACGCGGCCGGCGGCGCGCGCCGCTGGCTCAAGTTCGGTCCGCTCCAGTTCCAGCCGAGCGAGCTGGCCAAGATCGCGCTGGTCCTCTGGCTGGCGCGCTCGCTGGCGAAGAAGACCGAGCGCATGCGCCTCTTCTCGGTCGGCATGCTGCCGCACCTATTGGTGCTCGGCCTCTGCGGCGCGCTGCTGATGCTGGAGAAGGACTTTGGCGCGACCGTGGTCCTCGCAGGGCTTACCTTTGCTTTGCTCTTCGTCGCGGGCGCGCGCTTCACCTATCTCTTGGCGGCGCTCCCGGTGGCTCTGGGCGCGGGCGCGCTCTTGATCTTTACTTCCGCGTATCGAATGAGTCGACTCAAGGCGTTTCTCAACCCTTGGGAAGATCCGCAAGGAAGCGGATATCAAGCGATTGAGTCGCTGCTCGGATTCGGCGCGGGCGGCTCGTTTGGCGTCGGCCTCGGCGAGAGCAAGCAGAAGCTGTTCTTCCTCCCGGCCGCCCACACCGACTTCATCCTCTCCATCGTCGGCGAGGAGCTCGGCTTTGCCGGTGTCGCCGCCGTGCTGCTCCTCTTTGCCCTGGTGGTCTGGCGCGGCCTCCGCGCGGCCTTCGCGGCGCCCGAGGCCTTCGGCGCCTACGCCGCGCTCGGCCTGACTCTCTTGCTCGCCTTCGAGGCGCTGGTGAACGCGGGCATGACCTTGAGTCTGCTCCCTACTAAAGGAATGGCGCTGCCCTTCATCTCCTATGGAATGACCAGCGCCATCGCGAGCTGCCTGGCAGCGGGGATCCTGCTCTCGGTGAGCGGCGGCGCCGGCGGCTTCTTGAAGAGAGCCGCCGGGGGCCAGCGATGAGGGCATCATGCGCTTTCTGATCGCCGGCGGCGGCACCGGCGGGCACCTCTTCCCGGGCATCGCCCTGGCCGAGGAAGTGAAGACGCGCCACCCGCGCAACGAGGTTGTGTTCGTCGGCACCGAGCGCGGACTCGAATCGAAGGTCGTTCCCAAAGCCGGCTTCAAGCTCGAGCTCATCGACGTCGGCCCGCTCAAGCGGCAAGGGTTCTTCGGCTTGCTGCGCGGGCTTGGTCGGATCCCGCGCTCGCTCTGTCAGAGCGTGCGCATCCTGCGCAGCTTCGATCCAGACGTTGTGGTCGGCGTCGGCGGCTACGCGAGCGGACCGCTGGTGCTCGCCGCCTGGCTCCTCCGCATCCCGACCGCGATCCAGGAGCAGAACGCGCTCGCCGGCTTCACCAACAAGCTGCTCGGCAAGTTCGTGCGCGCGTGCTTCATCGCCTTCGAAGAAGCGCGGCCGCAGTTTCCCGCCCGGACGACGCACCTGATCGGCAACCCGATCCGGCGCGCTTTCCTCGACAACTATCTGGTCACCAAGCAGCCTGGGCCGCGGCTGTCGCTCTTGGTCACCGGCGGATCGCAAGGCGCGCACGTCTTGAACCTGCGCGTGATCGAGGCGCTGGAGCTGCTCGCGCCCGAGATGGGCGCGCGCCTGTCGGTCGTGCACCAGACCGGCACCAAGGACTCGGGCGAGATCGCCGCGCGCTACGAAAAGCTCGCCGCCGCGACCGGCTTGCAAGCACGCGCCACCGAGTTCATCGACGACATGAGCGCGGCCTACGCGGGCGCCGATCTGCTCGTCTGCCGCGCCGGCGCGACCACCATCGCCGAGCTCACGGTGTGCAAGAAGCCGGCGATCCTGGTGCCATTCCCCTTCGCCGCCGACGACCACCAGACGGTCAACGCGCGCGCGCTGGTCGCCGCCGGGGCCGCCGTGCTCTTCAAGGAGCAGGACCTCACGGCGCAAACGCTGGCCGACGAGATCCGCGCGCTCGAGGGCGACCGCGAGCGCCTCAAGAAGATGAGCCGCCAGAGCGCGCTGCTCGGCCGGCCCGAGGCGGCGCGCGAGATCGCCGATGTCTGCGTCAGCCTCTGCAGCGCCCGGCTCATCAAGGAGGGCCGCAATCTGCCCCCGGGCAAGAACACCAAAGCGTCGCCGGGCCGCATCGAGAAGGACTCCCGAGGCAAGCGGTGACGCACGATCGATCGAAAGTAGACCATCGAAGCGAATCTACTCGATCGGATCTATTGATTAGTCGGGATCGAGTAGCGTACAGTCACGCTCATTCGGGAGGTAGGGGCCGATGTTCCGCAACCGCCAGGTCAAGGTGCACTTCGTCGGCATCGGCGGCATTGGCATGTCGGGAATCGCGGAGCTGCTCTTGAACCTCGGCTACCGCGTCAGCGGCTCTGATCTCAAGGAGACCGACATCACCCGGCGCCTCGCGGGCCTGGGCGGGACCATCGGCTTTGGCCATGTGGCCGAGAACGTCGCCGACGACGTGGACGTGGTCGTCACCTCCAGCGCCGTGAAGAAGAGCAACCCGGAGGTCGCGGTCGCGCGGCTGCGCGGCATCCCGGTGATCCCGCGCGCCGAGATGCTCGCCGAGCTGATGCGCGTCAAGGAAGGCATCGCCATCGCCGGCAGCCACGGCAAGACGACCACGACCAGCCTCATCGCCACGGTGCTGGCGCACGCGGGGCTCGACCCGACGGCAGTCGTCGGCGGCAAGCTCAACGCGCTCGGCTCCAACGCCAAGCTCGGCAAGGGCCCCCTGATGGTGGTCGAGGCCGACGAGAGCGACGGCAGCTTCCTCCACCTGAGCCCGTACATCGCCGTCATCACCAACATCGACCCCGAGCACCTCGACCACTACGGCACCATGGAGGCGCTGCAGCAGGCCTTCATCGACTTCGCCGAGCGGGTCCCGTTCTACGGCCTCGCCGTCCTCTGCTTCGATCACCCGAACGTGCAGCGCATCCTGCCGCGGCTCAACAAGCGGCACGTCTCGTACGGCGTCTCGCCCCAGGCCGAGTGGCGCGCCGACGACGTCCGCCACTCTGGCTTCGAGGCGCGGTTCACGGTTTCGCACCGCGGAAAGAGGCTCGGCGAGGTCGCGCTCAAGATGGTGGGCGCGCACAACGTGCTCAACGCGCTCGCGGCCATCGCGGTGGCGCACGAGCTTGGCATCCCCTTCGAGACCACGGCGGAGGCGCTCGCCTCGTTCGCCGGCGTGCAGCGGCGCTTCACCGTGCGCGGCGAGGTGGGCGGCGTGATGGTCGTCGATGACTACGGCCACCACCCGGCCGAAGTGCGGGCGACCCTCGCCGGCGCGCGCGCCTCGTTCCCGCAGCGGCGGCTGGTGGTCGCGTTCCAGCCGCACCGCTACTCGCGCACGCGCGATCTGCTCTCTGACTTCGCCACCGCTTTCAATGAGAGCGACGTCCTCTTCCTCACCGACATCTACGCGGCGGGCGAGGAGCCGATCGCGGGCGTGAGCGGCGAGAAGCTCTTCGAGGCCGTGCGCGGCTGCGGCCACCGCGACGCCAACTTCGTGCCCGTCCGCTCCGAGCTTGCGGCGCGGGTCACCTCGCGGCTGCAGCCCGGCGACGTGCTGATCACGCTCGGCGCCGGCGACATCACCCACGCGGGCGAAGAGATCCTGGCGCTGCTCTCGCCCGAGGCGCGCGCATGAGCGAGCTGATCGCAGCGCTCAAGCGAGTCGCCAACGGCGAAGTCGCCGAGAACGTTCCGCTCGCCCCGCGCACCTCGGTCCGCGTCGGCGGGCCCGCGAAGATCTTCCTGCGCCCGCGCGATCCGGCCGGGCTGGTGGCGGCGCTCAAGCTGCTCGCCGACGCCGGCGTGCCGTTCTTCGCGCTGGGCGGCGGGGCCAACACCATCGTCGGCGACGGCGGCTTCGCAGGCGCTGTGATCAAGACGGGCCCCGACTTCGCGGACGAGTCCATCGAGGAGGGCGGCGACCACGTCGTCCTCACGCTCTGCGCCGGTGCGCCCGCCGCGCGGCTGCTGCAAGTTTCGCGGCTCGAGCGCGGGGTCGGAGTGGCCTGGGTGGCGGGAATTCCCGGCACCATCGGCGGGCTCTGCGCGATGAACGCCGGGACGCCTTCGGGCTGCATGGCCGATCACCTGCTCGCCGTGGAAGTGGCCACCAGCGCGGGTCTGCGCTGGATCGACGCCAAAGACTTGAAGCTCGCGTACCGCCACTGTGAGCTGCCCGCGGGCGCCGTGCTGGTGCGCGCGCGCTGCCGCGTCCGGCGCGGAACCGAGGCCGACCTGCGCGTCGAGGCGCGCGAGGCCGCAGACGACCTCGAGCGCCGCCGCTTGAAGCAGCCCTTGCACCAGCCGAACTCTGGCTCGGTGTTCGTCAACCCGCCGGGCGACCACGCGGGCCGGCTGATCGAGGCCGCGGGACTCAAGGGGCATCGCATCGGCAACGCGCAGATCAGCGAGCGCCACGCGAACTTCATCGTCAACCTGGGCGGGGCCACGGCCAATGACGTCGTGTCCCTGGTCGCGCTGGCGATGCGGACGGTGGAGGAGAAGCTCCAGATCTCGCTGCAGCCCGAGGTGCGGCTGGTCGGGACCTTCGCGCCCGAGCTGCCGGACGAGCTGAAGGCTTTCGCCGCCAAAAGCGCGAAGGACGCGAAGGGCGCGAGGGAAAAGCTGGCGGGCCCCGTGGAGCACTCGACCGGAGGTGCCCGATGAAGGGGCGAGTCTCGTCGGGCGCGCGGCGCGTGGTTTCGTTCGCGGCGCGGAGGAAGGTGGCCTCCTCCTGGCTCAAGGTGGCGTCCGTCGCGGCGCTGCGCGTGGCTGGCACTCTTGCACTTTCACTTGGCATCAGTGCGGGTGCAGTGCGCCTTCACTCCGCCCTCACTTCGGGTTCACTCTTCGCGGTCAAGGCCATCCGCTTCGAGGGGCTCTCGCACGCCACCGAGGCCGACTTGCTGGCGCGCAGCGGGCTGAAGACGGGCGCCAATCTCTTCCGCGCCGACCTCGCCAAGGCCGCGCGCGGCATCGCCCTGCACCCGTGGGTGGCGTCGGCGCGGCTCTCGCGCACGCTGCCTGGCGAGATCGTCGTGCGCGTGCAGGAGCACGAGGCCCAGGCGCTGGTCGAGCTCGGCGCGCTCTACGCCGCCGACGGCAACGGCAGGCTCTTCAAGCGCACCACGCGCGCCGACGCGCTCGATCTTCCCATCTTCACCGGGCTCAAGCGCGACGATTGGAAGACCCAGCGCGCAGAGGCCCAGCGCGGCCTGCAGCTCGCGCTCGCGCTGCAGGCCGAGTGGCAACGGCAGGCGATGCCGAGGGCGTTGCTCAGCGAAGTGCGCATCGACAAGGATGGCGGGCTGACGCTCTTTGCCCAGGCCGATGGCCTGCTCGAGGTCCGCGTCGGCAGCGAGAGGTTCGCCGAGCGGCTGCAGCGGCTCTCGCAGATGCGCACTGCGCTGTCGCGGCGCAACGAAAAAGCAACCAGGGTGCAGCTCGATCTCGTCAAGGCCGGCGGCAAGAGCTGGGCCGTCGCGCAAGTCACCGCAGCAGACTAAGCAGGGCTTGGAGGTAGGGAAATGGCTCAAAAGAAGGGCGACCTGATCGTCGGCCTCGACATCGGGACCACCAAGATCTGCTGCATCGTGGGCGAGCTGACGCCGGACGGCATCGACGTCATCGGCATCGGCACGCACCCGTCGCGCGGGTTGCGCAAGGGCGTGGTCATCAACATCGAGGCCACGGTGGGCTCGATCAGGCGCGCCGTGGAAGAGGCCGAGCTGATGGCGGGCTGCGAGATCAGCTCGGTCTACGCCGGCATCGCGGGCGGCCACATCCGCGGCTTCAACTCGCAGGGCGTGGTGGCGGTGAAGGAAAAGGAGGTCAAGGCGGGCGACATCGCGCGCGTGCTCGACGCGGCGCGCGCCATCAACATCCCGCAGGACCGCGAGATCCTCCACGTGCTGCCGCAAGAGTTCATCATCGACGAGCAGGACGGCATTCGCGAGCCGCTTGGCATGAGCGGCGTGCGCCTGGAGGCCAAGGTCCACATCGTCACCGCCGCCGTCTCCAGCGCGCAGAACATCGTCAAGTGCTGCGCCAAGACCGGGCTCTCGGTGATGGACATCGTCCTCGAGCCGCTCGCCTCCGCGGAGGCCGTGCTGGCCGACGAGGAGCGCGAGCTCGGTGTCGCTTTGGTGGACATCGGCGGCGGTACGACGGACGTCGCCATCTTCGCCGCCGGCGCCATCCAGCACACGAGCGTGATTCCGTTGGGTGGAAATCACCTCACCAACGATATCGCCGTGGGGTTGCGCACGCCGATGCACGAGGCGGAGCGGATCAAGATCAAGTACGGCAGCGCCCAGGCGCAGCTGCTCGACAAGGACGAGACCATCGAGGTGCCGAGCGTCGGCGGCCGCGCGCCCCGCGTGCTCTCGCGCCGCATCCTCTGCGAGATCGTGGAACCTAGAGTTGAAGAGCTGTTCCAATTGGTCGCGCGCGAGATTCAGAAAGCGGGGCAGGAAGATCTGCTCGCGTCCGGCGTGGTGCTGACCGGCGGCTCGTGCCTGCTCCACGGCATGCCCGAATTGGCCGAAGAGGTGCTGGGCCTGCCCGTGCGCCGCGGCTTTCCCCGCGGCATCGGCGGCCTCGTCGACGTGGTCAAGAGTCCGCAGCACGCGACCGCGGTGGGCCTGCTCCACTATGGCGCCCGCCAGGGACGCGAAGGCGGAAAATCATTACTGGCAGTGAACTCAAGCTCGGTCCGCGATCGCGTAGTGAGCTGGTTCAAGGAGCTCTTCTAGTGGAGGCGAACATGGCGGGTCAGCACGATCTAGGCGCGAAGATCAAGGTGATCGGCGTTGGCGGCGGCGGCGGCAATGCGCTGAACACGATGATTGGCGCCGGCCTCACCGGCGTTGACTTCATCGCCGCCAACACCGACTGCCAGGCCCTGCAGAACAACCGCGCGTCCACCAAGATCCAGCTGGGCGCGCAGGTGACCAAGGGGCTTGGCGCCGGGGCCAATCCGGAGATCGGCCGGCAGGCCGCCCTCGAGGACAAGGACCGCATCCTGGCGGCGCTCGAAGGCGCCGACATGGTCTTCGTCACCGCGGGCATGGGCGGCGGCACGGGCACCGGCGGCGCGCCGGTGATCGCCGATCTGGCGCGGCAGGTGGGCGCGCTCACGGTTGGCGTCGTCACGAAACCGTTCGTCTTCGAGGGCAAGCGGCGGCAGAAGCAGGCCGAGAGCGGCCTGATTGAGTTGAAGAACGCCGTCGATACCTTGATTACGATCCCGAACCAGCGCCTCTTGCTCGTCTCCAACGACAAGACGACGCTGCTCGATACCTTCAAGAAGGCCGACGAGGTCCTGCTCAACGCCGTCCAGGGGATCTCTGATTTGATCACCATCCCCGGGCTCATCAACGTCGACTTTGCCGACGTGCGCACCATCATGAGCAACATGGGCGTGGCGCTGATGGGCACCGGCTGCGCCGCAGGTGAGGGCCGCGCCGTCCTGGCCGCGCGCCAGGCGGTCGAGAGCCCGCTGCTCGAGGACATCACCATCGACGGCGCCACCGGCATCCTCATCAACATCACCGGCGGCCCCAACATGACGCTCTTCGAGGTGAACGAAGCCTCGAGCCTCATCCACGAGGCCGCGCACGAGGACGCGAACATCATCTTCGGCAGCGTCATCGACGAGGGCATGGGCGACATGCTCAAGATCACCGTCATCGCCACGGGCTTCGCCAGCGACCTCGCGCGGCGCGTCGATCGGAGCGAGGCGCTGCGCCTCACCGAGCGGCGCGGCAGCTACGAGATCCGCACCGACCCCGGCCACGCGCAGCCCCAGGCGCAGCCCGCGCAGATGCGCTTCACGCCGGCCCCCGCGCCGCGCGCCGCCGTCACGCCAGCGCCCAATCGGGCCACGCCGCCGCCGCCGCAGCAGAAGACGCCGAGCGACCGGCCCGTGCGGCACCTGAGCCCGTCGGATTTGGCGAAGATGACGGGGATTGACGAGGAGGAATTGGATATCCCCACCTTCTTGCGGCACGGCGAATAGCGGGCAGGACCGCGAACGGCCAGACTCAGCCCACGAAAACCTGAGTAGCCGCTTTGGGTTGACCGAGGGCTATTTCACTCCTTGTGAAAAAGGAGTGAACTCATGCCCGCTCGTGCGGATGGCTGTGCCCGCTCTCGCTCCGCGGCCACAGCGACTCTCGCCAGAGAGGCCGATATGTTCGCTCGTCTCCTGCCGCAGGGCGCGACCTCGCTCGCCGCGCTCGCCGCGTTCCTGCTCTCCCCCTCGATCGGCCCGTCGGGTCCGCGCCTCGGGTTCAACGAGGCCCGGGCCGGTTGTCGCCTCGGCTGCAGCGGCGACCGGGTCTGCGCGCCCGGCTGCCCGCCCAAGCCGCCGCCTCCGCCCTCTTCGGCGCCTGCACCACCTCCGCCACCCAAGGTGGATCTTTCGAAGCTGCCCAAGCCGCCGAAGGCCGACCTCCCCAAGCCGCCGCCGGCGCCGAAGGTCGATCTCTCCAAGGCGCCGCCGCTGCCGAACGGGTGCGGCGCGGGCAAGCTCTGGCTCGCCCTTCCGACGCCGCACTGCATCGCGGACCCCTGCCAGCGCGGCCAGTTCTACACGCCGCTCGGCTGCATCAAGGGCGACGTCAACGGACTCATGAAGTGCATGAGTCAAAAGGGTCTGGCCGCCTCGCGCGAGGTGAAGTCGCCGCAAGCCCTGATCTCGATGGCGCAGCAGCGGACGCAGGCGCTCTTCGACCTCGCCATGGGCGACCTGCGCGATCTGTTCCGGCACGATCCGAAGGACCGGATCACCGACGGCAAGTCAGCGATGGCCGTCTTCGCGCGGCGGCTCGACCGCGCGGGCACCAAGGACCCGGCGCTCTTCTGCCTCGCCGCCTTCGTGAAGCCCGCGCTGCAGCAGATGGGGCCGCAGATCGACGCGCTCGCGGCCGCCACGCAGGGGGCGATGCAGCACATCTGGAAAGACCTCCTCGAGAAGCAGCTTCAAGAGGCGGTGCAGCGCGGCATCACCCAGTCGGCCGCGGTCGTCGTTGGCGAAGACACGGCGAAGACGATCATCGCCAAGCAGGTCGCGGCACACCTTTACGACCTCTCCCGGATCGAGGCGGCGACGGCGAAGATCGCGGCAGTCACCGCTGCGGTGACCGCGGGCGGCGACGTGGCCAAGGCAGTCGAGGAGCTCAAAGCCGCGACCGACAAAGAAGCCGCTCCAGCGAGCAGAGTTCGTCTTCGACGTGATCTCTGACATCGCCCACTTCAAGGCGATGCAATGGGTGAACAAGGGCTGCTCCGGGCCCTGGCTGAAGAAGGAGGAGGAGAAGAAGCCCGCCAAGGAAGATGGCAAGAAGGTGGCCGCGCGAGAGAAGCCAGCCGACGACGGGAAGGCACAGACCGACGCCAAGGCCGCGCCTGCCAAGACCGAGGACCAGCGGCAGCACGACTGGATCGAGAAGGACGGGATGATCTGGTTCAGCTCGCCGGGCGCGCAGCTCAACGAGCAGGTCATTCAACGCGCGGAGGCGCTGATCCCGGGCGGCCGGTGTCTCATCGACTACAGCGTCAAGCCCATCGAGACGCTCGTGACCACGCTCAAGGCTTCGTTGGCCGTGGCCTGCAACGTCGGCCCCGACTCGGCCTTCACCGGCCTGATCGCCGCGTACGGCGGCGGCGCGGTGCCGCTCGGCGCGCGCGTCACGGCAGGGATCACGCTCGCGTGCTCCGCGTTCCTCTGGGCGTACGACAAGATCACAGGCGGCATGGTCACCGCGCTCAAGTCTCAGGGCTACTCGATCTCGAGCCATTTGATGGACAAGCTGGTCCGCGAGGCGAGCAAGGACCTCAGGCGCCGCATCGAGAAGCAGGGGGGCTTCGCCCGCGCCGACGCGACCATCAAGGCGATGCAGGCCCAGAGCGGCCCGGGCGCGTTCCTGGTCCGCACGGTGGACGGCGCGCTGCTCCGCTTCATCGACGGCAGCGCGCAGCGGTTCTGCGAGGACATCCAAGGGTACCAGCAGAGCATCGTTCAGCTCGGGACGGCTGCCGCCACGGTCGCGAAGGGAGGTGCGCGATGATCCGCCTGCCGATCGCGTCAGCCCTGGCGCTCTTGCTCCTTGCCTCTTCGTCGCAGGCGCTGCCGCCGCCGCCACGGCCGCCACCGCCGCCGCCGCCGCCGGCCGGCAACAAGATGGCGGAGGACCTGCTGGCCAAGGCGCCGCGGCCGCCGTTCTCGCCGCAGGACATGGTCAAGGTCGAGCAATGCCTGCAGCACCTCGGCAACCCCAAGGCGAAGGACGCCAAGGAGATGACGACGCGGCTCATCCAGGACTCCGGCGGGTTCGTGAAGGAGACCACGCTCGAGATGATCGCGGCGATGCAGCGCGAGGTGACCTCTCTCTTCGACGAGGCGGTCAAGAGCGACCCGACCAACGTCGAGAAGCTGATCGACAGCGGGCTCCGCCGCCTTGAGTCGCAGTACGACAAGGTGCCGGCCGCGCGCTGCTTGAAGCCGGTGCTGATCCCGACGCTGCGCGCGTCGCGGCCGATGCTGATCCAGTCCTCGCGGCTCGCGCGGCAGAAGATGGAAGAGCTCTGGCAGAGCACCATCGAGCCCAAGCTGCTCGAGCTGATGCAGGCCGCGATCGTGCAGGCGGTCGGCGTCGTGTCGGGGCCGGATGCCAAGGACGTGCTCGAGCGAACGCTGACCAAGCACCTGCTCGACCTGCCGCGGATCGAGCGCGCCACCGACCGGGTCAAGGCCTACGCCAAGGCGGTCGCAGCGAGGCAGAACGAAACCCAGGCCTGGTCGGCGGCGCTGCCCGAGCTGGCGCCGAAGAGCATCGACAAGGCCCGCTTCGCCTTCGACTTCGCCATCGAGCTCGCTCGGGTGAAGGCGTACCAGTTCATCGATCGCGGGTGCCCGAGCCTCGGCGGCAATGACGACGGCCGCAGCGCGCCCGACTGGAAGGAGCCGGTGATGATGGTGAACTACTACGCGGTCAACCGGGCCGAGAACCTGCTTCCGGGCCTCGCCTGCATCGTCGACGTTCTGCTGAAGCAGATCGAGGCGGCCATCGACACGGTGCACACCGCGGCCGACGGCTCGTGCGCGGCGGTCCCATTTGGTGGCGCGGCCGCCTGCACCAGCGTCATGTGGGTAGCGCAGTTCGTCGCCAAGTACGCTGCCTTGGTGGTGATGAAGGCGGCGGCGCTGCAGCTCGCCAAGACCACGGTCGACGTGGCGCTGCTGTTCGCGGCGCAGGAGCTGAAGCAGCGGATCGAGGCCGACGGCGGATTCAACCGCGCCAACGCGCAGGTGGACAAGGCGTTCAAGCGGGCGCGGCCGCTCGGCAAGGCGTTGGTGCCCCTGATCGACAAGACGATGAAGGGTTTCCTCTCTGAAGAAGGGGCGAAGTACTTCAAGATCATCGAGGCCTACAACGCCAGCGTCCGGGCGCTGGTCGAGGCGACGCACAAGAAGGCCTTGGCCGCGGCGCGCTGAGGGCGGCGACCAACCCTGGTCGGGCTCCAGACCAACCGGCGCTGTAGTCGAAGGATGGGGATTGTGATTTGGTCCCCGCGCCGTTCTCGGCGAAGGAGGACACCTTGGCGAAAGCAAAGTCGGCGATTCCCGAAGGGCTCCGCAGCGTCACCAGCCAGCTCAACATCGACGGTGCGGCCGAGGCGATCGAGTTCTACAAGAAGGCCTTCGGCGCGGTGGAAAAGAGCCGCGCGATGGATCCGTCGGGCAAGAAAGTCTGGCACGCCGAGCTGCACATCGGCGACTCCGCCCTCTTCGTCAATGACACCAATCCCGAGATGGGCGCGATCCCGAACCCCTCCTCGCTCTGGATCTACCAGGCGGGCGTGGACGCGGCCTTCCAGCGCGCGGTGTCGGCCGGGGCCACCGCGGCGATGCCGCCGATGGACATGTTCTGGGGTGATCGCATGGGGATGGTGAAGGACCGCTGGGGCAACAACTGGAACCTCGCCGAGCGCGTGCAGGACATGACGCCCGAGGAGATGAAGAAGGCCGAGGACGAGTTCGTCAAGCAGATGGCGTCGCAGAAGAAGCCGTAGCGACCAGGCCCGTCGCTTCGCAAGAGCAAGTGCTCAGCCGCTCCTTCTTCAACGACCAAGGCGCGCGATCGCTTCATCGGTCTCGCGCACCAGCGCGGCGATCAGCTCGCCCGCAGGCAGCTCGCGGCCGAGGGCGGCGGCCTGGCCGGCCCAGAGCGGCAGCAGATCGGTGCGTCCCCGGGCCTGGGCGGCGGCCTTCAGATCCTTGTAGAGCGCCATCTGGGCAGGGAAGGGCGCGAGCGGAAAGCCGCTCTGGGCCTGGTCGAGCGCGACTTTGGTGATGAGCCCGCGGGCGTAGCGGCCGGTGAAGGCGTTGGTCACCGCGGTGTTGTCGTCGCGCGCGGAGGCGAGCGCCTGGCGGTGCAAGGCGTTGGTCCCCGCCTCTTTGGTGCGCAAAAAGGCGGTGCCGAGCATGGCCCCTTGTGCGCCCAGCGCCAGCGCTGCGGCGATGCCGCGTCCGTCCATGATCCCGCCCGCGGCGATGACGGGGATTTGCGCGACCGCGTCCACCAATTGCGGCACCAGCGCGAGCGTGCCGACCAGAGGCGGGCCGCCTTGCACCGGCAGGAAGGTTCCGCGATGGGCGCCGGCCTCGCTTCCTTGCGCGGCGATCGCGTCCACCCTGGCCGCGGCCAGCGCGCGCCCCTCGGCGACGGTGGTCGCGGTGCCGATGAGGAAGATGCCGGCCGCGCGCGCGGCGTGAAGCGCGGACGCAGGCGGGATGCCGAAGGTGAAGCTGAAGGCCGCGGGCCGCTCCTCGAGAAGTACATTGAAAAGAGCATCGAACGAATCGGCGGCAGGCGGCTCCAGGGGCGGGTCCGGGAGGCCAAGCTCAGCGCGGTAGGGGCCGAGCGCGGCCTGCGCGGCGGCGAGCGACTCGAGGAAGGGCGCGGCGTCGGTCTGCGGCGCGAAGAGATTGACGGCGAAGGGCAGCCTCGTGAGTGCGCGGATGGCGCGAATCTTTGCGCGCAGCGCCTCCGGAGTCAGGTAGGCGCCGGCCGCGGTGCCGAACGCGCCCGCTTCGTTGCAGGCGGCGACCAGCGCCGGTGTCGAAGGGCCTCCCGCCATGGGCGCGAGGAAGATGGGGTAGCGGGCGCCGAGCCGTTCGGTGAGAGGGGTCCGGGTCCAGCGGGAGTCGGCCATGCCAGGACTTCTACTCGCGGCCGCGGCCCGAGAGGAAGTCGCCGGCGCGCGCGGTCAGCTCGCTCGAGCGGCGCAGCTGGTCGTCGAGCTGCACGAAGGCCTCCTCGGCGCGCAGCTTGAGCGTGCCGTCGCCGCCGCGGCCGTCCTCGCGCAGGCGCGCGAACAGGTCGGCCACGCGCAAGAGCGACTGGTGCGTCGAGAGCAGCTCGCGGCCCGCGCGGCTGCCCTGCTGGGTGAAGATGAGCCCGCTCGAGAAGAGTCGGCCGAGCGCGGCGCGGTTCTCGTCGAGCACGGCGCGCACGCGGCGCTCGGCGGTGTCGCGGCGCCGCTCGTGGCGCACCTCGGCGAGGTTGACGACGGGCGAGGCGGCCCGCGGGCGCTGCACCTGCTTCGCCATTCGCTGCGACCTGCGCTTCGCCACGGGGACCTCGGCGGGGAGAGCAGCACCGCTGCTGCCGAGCCATGCGGATGACGGAACAGTAACATCGCGCCGAAGGGCCGATCAACGTGGCCCGGGCGCGGCTGGCGCGGACCGGACTGTCCACCCAGAAGCGCGAGCGGCGCCGGCGCGGGATTTTCTTTTTCGCGCGCCCCCGCGGCGGTACAGTCCGCGCCTCCTTTGCCAACCTCGGAGCGCGCGCGTGTTCAAGAAGCTGCTCATCGCCAACCGCGGCGAGATCGCGCTCCGGGTGCAGCGGGCCGCCAAGGCGCTCTCGCTGCCGACGGTGGCGGTCTATTCGGATGCCGACGCCGAGGCGCTGCACGTCAAGGCGTGCGACGAGGCCGTGCGCCTGGGGCCTGCGCCGGCGCGCGAGAGCTACCTCGACGCCGAGAAGGTCCTGGCCGCCGCGCAGGCCACGGGCGCCGACGCCATCCACCCTGGCTACGGCTTCTTGAGCGAGCAGGCCGACTTCGCCCAGGCGTGCAGTGATAGAAATATCACCTTCGTCGGGCCTCCTCCGGCGGCGATGCGCGCGCTCAAGGACAAGGCCGCCGCGCGGGCGGTGATGCGCGACGCCGGCGTGCCGGTGGTGCCAGGTTCGCAGGGCCACGTCGCGGACGAGCAGGGCGCCAAGGCAGCGGCGGCGGCGGTCGGGTATCCCTTGCTGGTCAAGGCGGCGGCGGGCGGCGGCGGCATCGGCATGCAGGTCGCCAAGGACGAGGCCGAGCTGGTCAAGGCGCTCAAGTCCTGCGCCGACCGCGCGCGCGTCTCGTTCGGCAAGGACGCGCTCTACCTCGAGCGCTACTTCCCGCTTCCGCGCCACGTCGAGGTGCAGCTCTTCGGCGATGGGCATCTGATGCTCGCGGTCGGCTCGCGCGAGTGCAGCATCCAACGGCGGCACCAGAAGGTGGTCGAGGAGGGGCCGGCCACCGCCTTCGAGCTGCCCTCCCCGCGCCACGAGCTGCGTGAGCGCCTGCTGCAAGCGGGCCTCCGCGCCGCCCGCGCGGTCGGCTACGCCAACGCGGGCACCGCCGAGTTCCTCCTGGTCGGCGACGAGTTCTTCTTCATCGAGCTCAACGCGCGGTTGCAAGTCGAGCACCCGGTGACCGAGGCCACCACGGGGCTCGATCTGGTGCAGCTGCAGCTGCGCATCGCGGCCGGCGAGCATCTGCAGATCGGCCAGGACGACGTGCAGCCGCGCGGCCACGCCATCGAGTGCCGCGTCAACGCCGAGGACCCGGTGCGCTTCTTTCCCTCGCCCGGCAAGATCACGCGCTTCGAGACGCCGGTGCCCGCTGACGGCACCTTTCACGGCGGCATCCGCGTGGACTCCGGCGTGCAGTCGGGCGACACCGTCACGCCGCACTACGACTCGCTGCTCGCCAAGCTGATTGTCCACGCCGACACCCGCACCGCCGCGATCTCGCTCTTGCAGGGCGCGCTCTCGCGCTTCGTGGTCGAGGGCGTGAAGACCAATCTGCCGCTGCACCAGAAGATCGCCGCCTCGGACGCTTTCGCCCGCGGCGAGCTCGACACGCACTTCCTGGAGAGGCTCAAATGATCGACGTCGCCGCGCACATCACTGGCACCGTGTGGAAGATCGAGAAGAAGGTCGGCGACGCGGTCCAGGCCGGCGACATTCTCGTCATCCTCGAGAGCATGAAGATGGAGATGCCGGTCGAGGCGCCGGAGCCCGGGACCGTGGCGGAGATTCGCTGCAAGGAGACGGAGTCGGTGAGCGAGGGGCAGGTGCTGGTCGTGATGGAGCCCAGCGCTGCCTAGAAGCTTGGGGAAAAGGCAGAGGCAGAGGCAAAGGCAGGGTCCGCAAACGGCGTTGGGTGCGGGCGGTCCGAGCATCTCCAAGTCTGACTCTGCCTCTGCCTTTGCCTCTTCCCCAGTTTTTCTAAGTCCTCAGCCCCGGCGCCTCGTGACCCGTGCGCTGCACATACTCAGTGTACCCACCTCCGTACGCGTGCGCCCCCTCCGGCGTCAGCTCGAGCACGCGATTCGAGAGCTCCGCCAAGAAGTGCCGGTCGTGCGAGACGAACAGCATCGTCCCCTCGAAGTTGCCGAGCGCGCGGATCAACATCTCCTTGGTGCCCAGATCGAGGTGGTTGGTGGGCTCGTCGAGCACGAGGAAGTTGGGCGGATCGAAGAGCATCTGCGCCAGCACCAGGCGCGCCTTCTCGCCGCCCGAGAGCACGCGGATGGGCTTTTCGATCTCGTCGCCTGAGAAGCCAAAGCAGCCGCCGAGCGTGCGCAGTGAGCCGATGGTCGCCTTGGGAAAGGTATCGACCAGCGACTCCCAGACGGTGCGCTTGCCGTCGAGCACGTCCATCGCGTGCTGGGCGAAGTAGCCCATCTTGACGCTGCCGCCGACCGCGACGCTCCCTTCGTCGGGCTGGGTGGCGCCGGCGATGAGCCTCAGGAGCGTGCTCTTGCCTGCGCCGTTGACGCCCATCACACACCAGCGCTCGCTGCGCCGCACGAGGAAGTCGAAGTCTTTGTAGATGACCTTCTCGCCGTACCCTTTGCTGACGTGCGCCAGGCGGGCGACGTCCTCGCCGGAGCGGGGCGGCGGGCGGAACTCGAACTGCACGGTGGTGCGCGTCTTGGGCGGCTCGACCTTATCGATTTTATCGAGCTTCTTGATGCGCGACTGCACCTGCGCCGCGTGGCTCGCGCGCGCCTTGAAGCGCTCGATGAAGGCCAGCTCCCTCTTGAGCATCGCCTGCTGGCGGTCGTATTGCGACTGCGCGTGCGCGTCGGCGATGGCCCGCTCTTTGACGTAGAATTCGTAGTCGCCCGAGTAGCTGGTCAACTCGCCGGCGTCGATTTCGATAATTTTGTGAACGACGCGGTTCATGAACTCGCGGTCGTGCGAGGTCATCAAGATCGCGCCTTCGTAGCCCTTGAGGAATTGCTCCAGCCAGATCATCGACTCCAGATCCAGGTGGTTGGAGGGCTCGTCGAGCAGCATCGCGTCCGGCGCCATCAAGAGGATCCGGCCGAGCGCGACGCGCATCTTCCAGCCGCCCGAGAGCGCGCCCACGTCGCCGTCCATCATCGCCTGCGAGAAGCCGAGGCCCGCCAGGATCTCGCGCGCCTTGGCCTCGAGCCCGTAGCCGCCGAGCTCCTCGAAGCGCGCCTGCACTTCGCCGAATCGCTCGAGCAGCTTCTCCATCTCGTCTGCGCGGTCCGGGTCGGCCAGCGCCGCCTCCAGCTCGCGCAGCTCGGCGGCCACGCTGCTGACGGGGCCAGCGCCGTCCATGGTCTCGGCCACTGCGGACTTGCCGGCCATCTCGCCGACGTCCTGGCTGAAGTGGCCGATGGACATGCCGCGGTCGATGGCGACCTGGCCTTCGTCGGGCTCCTCCTGCTTCATGATCAGCCGGAAGAGGGTGGACTTGCCGGCGCCGTTCGGGCCGACGAGGCCGACGTGCTCGCCCTTGTGGACGACCGCGGAGGCCTCGATGAAGAGGATCTGCTTGCCGTGCTGTTTGGAGACGCTCGCGAGGCGGATCATGGGCCCGCGGATGTAGCATCTTCCGCCGGCTTCCGGCCACGCTTGATGCAGCGGCCGGGCGGCTGGACGCCTATTTGTCGGCGACGCCGGTGGGCACGTGCAGGCTGGGGTCGAGCATGCTGCCGAGGTTGTTGACGTGCTGGTCGCGCGTGCCGAGCTGCCCGGTCTTCCGGCCCAGCCAGTTCCACTCGATGAACTTGACGATCGAGCTGTGCTCGAGCACCTGGTGCGAGATGGCGCCGCCGGTCGCCTTGCGCGCATAGGGCCCGAGCGCCAGCAGCGGCAGCCGCGTGCCGTAGTATTCCTGGCCATTCAATGCATTTGGATTCGAATAGTATTCGGGGTCCGACGTGCTGGTCGGGAGCACCGTGCCGTCCGGCAGGCGGCTCGAGTCGATGAGCGCGCAGCGATTCTTCCCCGCCGGCGCGGTTCCCCCGGACCAGACCGGCGTGGTGGGCAGCGCGCAGCCGTCGGCCAGGGCCATCGGGGGCGGCACGTGGTCGTACCAGCCTCCGCCCTCGTCCCAGGTGATGAGGATGAGCGTCTTCTTCGCATAGCGCGAGGCATTGATTGCGTCGAGGGTCGGCTTGATGAAGTCGTTCTCGCCCGCGGTGAGGTCGCCGCCACCGCCGCTCTCGGCGTGCTCGGAGCGGTTGCCGAGCGCGCGCAAGAGGCTCACCGCCGGCAGCGTGCCGCCCGCGAGGTCGGCCTCGAATTGCCGCAGATCACGCAGCGCCGCGGCGTTCCTGGCCTGCTTGGACGAGAAGGAAAAGGGATTGTCGGTCAAATCGACGCAATCGGGATACCCCGACCCGCTCGGACAGCCCGCCGCCAGCCCGCCCATGTAGACCGCCCAGGAGACGCGCTGCGCGTCGAGCAGATCGCCGATGGTCGGGTCGATATATCCAGCGAAGGGCAGGCCGCGTTGATTGTCCTGGAAGACGAATCCCGCGCGCGAGAAGAACATATCGTTCGACGACGAGGCGCCGACGATGGGCTGGAAGTACCGATCGGCGAGCGCGCCGCCGAGCGCCAGGCTGTGATAGGTCCGCAGCGGATAGGAGCCATCCGACGCCGGGACATTTGGATAGACGGTATTGCCCGCCGAGCTATCGAAGCGCGCGTACTTCACGTTGTGGCAGCGGTACCGGTCCATGTGGAAGGCGCCCGCGATCGAGCCGGGCGGGCCGCTGTTGTGCATCTCGTCGTACTCGGTGTTGGCGCCGTGCGCGGGGTCGCCCGCGTTGTTGTACGCGTCGTCCAGATAGTCCGAAGGCGCCGCATAGGCCTGGCAGGTGGCCGGCGACCCGAAGAAGTCACTCACGCCCGGCACGCTCTCTGGCGCCCGCTCGCAGCAGAGGCGGCCCTGGCAGGGCGAGGGAGCCGGCGTGCCCGCGGGCCCTGCGCAATAGAGGCCGAAGTAATTGTCGAACGAATGGTTCTCTTGCAGCAGGATGACGAGGTGCTCGACGGCCGGGGCTTTGAGGCCATCGGTGTCTCCGCTCGCGACTTCAGCAGCGGGGCCGCAGGCGGCGGCAGACAAAGCGGCGGAAAGCAGAGAGATGAATCGGAGGCGCATGAGCGGGCAGGCCTAGCAAAGCCGCACCGCGCCTCCCATCGGCCGATCGCACGACGTGGTCCCTCTAGACGCAATGCCTGTCAAAGAGGCGCCGGAGGTACCGGCCGCGTGCAGGCAGAGACCTGCCGCGCGGCACGGGCGCCCACCCGACAGAGGTGGCTCGCTGCGCTCGCATCTTAAGGAGTTTGCGTCGTGAGCCCTTAAGCCGCGCGACAGGTCTCTGCCTGCCCGCTGCCTATCTGCCAGACATTGAGTAAGAGGAAAAATAGATACCAAATGATCCAGTTCTGGGCTCGAGCCTCAATCGTCATCAATTGGTTCTCTTTCCCCCCCACTCTCAGTGTCAGGCAGATGGGCAAATAGGCCGCCGGCAGGCAGAGGGTCGGTCGCGGCTTTAGGGCAGCAGAAAATCCAAAAATGCGAGCGCAGCGAGCCACCGC